>CAJUMV010000001.1 GCA_910587715.1 uncultured Lachnospiraceae bacterium
TACCGACATATAAGAACTTCTAAAGAGATAATCTAAATTCACCATAAATTTTATGAACATTTTAATAAAATTTCGGAAAAAATGTCGGATGAGATGGAAGAGTTACTATATTTATAATTTTGAATGGATTCTTATAAAAAGTTATGGGGATTGTGGAATAAGATTTGAAAGGAAGGAGAAAATGCCCATGTTATATGATAAAAGTACGCACGGCGATTAACCTTATAACGGTTCTTAGAGACATAGATGAGAGAAAAATAGTATTCGGAGTTATTAAGGAGTATTGTACGGCAGCCATACCCGCTCGCGCTCCGGGCTGGATCCAAATAAAATGTCATAGTCCACCACCATGAAATGTCGTACCGCTTCACTTTGACTGTTATTATATGCATGGAGTACGCTGCCTTGATTATCTGCCACCAGGATACGTGTATTTGTTTTTAGAACCTCCCGCTGACGTTTCAGAATAAGCGACATATCTGAATCCGGAAGCCCTGCATATGTGAGCAGCATCTGCGGCAGATAATTGATGTTTTCGCCATCCAACTCCACCCGGTCTGCTTCGAAGTTGCTCCATATCAGCACGGGTACGGAATAGAGCCGTCTCTGTGTTTCGGAATCGGTACCACCCAATCCCATTAACTCTAATGCCTCTTTGGAAAAACCGGGCATATGGTCCCCATACATGGCAAGCACGACAGGCTCGTCTGTCTGCGCAAAATAATCCGTCAATCCTTCAAAGGCTTGATTAGCGAGATAAATTCCATTGATGTAACTTACCAAATCCATATAAGCTTCCTCGTCCAGAGTGCCTTTCAGATTTACAGAAATCGGATAGGGATAAGGCTTTAGTGAGCCATGTTTACGGTCCAAACCTTGTATATGATTTCCTATGGAAACGGCATATATAAATTTCTGCCTGGCATGACTCTCCTCGTATTCCTTAATAATCTGCAGGGCAAGGCTTTCATCGGAAATATAGCACGAATAAATATCAGTATAATCCATATCATCCTCGAACACAATCTTATCAAAGCCCATAGCCGGATACATCGTGCTTCTGCCATAAAAGTTTCCATCATAGGGATGGATTGCCACAGTATCATAATCCAGCGCATTGAAATAATCCACAATGGACGGTACCTTGCGTTTTTCGAGCGCCGAAGCGATTCCGGTATAGGATGTAAAGTATTTTGTATTCAGCCCGGTCAGGAACTCCGTTTCGGAGCCGATTGTGCCGCCGCAGAACAGATTGGTCGTAAGGCAGCCGGAGGAACAGCTTTTTTCAAGCTTCCGGTAGATTTCCATCGGGTCGGATGAAAAAGTAACGTTGCCGCTTGTAATATTATCCGTGTTCCACCACGATTCGTTCATTATGACGATTACACTCGGACGGGTGCCAGATTCTGTCCCATCGTTCGCCGGACGGATGTCCGTGAAAAAGCGGTAGCTGTCCTGTACGTTGTTCATGTTAATATTGGTCAGTTTGTCGTTTTTTATAAAATTATAAACGATGTACTGTTCACTTTCTTTCCCTTTTACATCTATGGTATCAATGGACGTCATGCTGTATGCGTTTTCGACAAAGTAACCGCCATAACCAAGCATCCCTGCCAGACAGATGCAGCCAAAGGCAAGACTTAATATATGCCGACGTTTGAGCAGTGAGGGTTCCTTTTGTAAAAAAAGAGGATATTTCCGACATAGCCGGTCTGCAGCAAACCCACCGGCACATAAAAGAAATACATATGCCAATACTTTAAGCTGCAAAGAAGTGAATTTCAAGTTGAGATATCGCAGCGCGATTCCTGCCGCTTCCGTTACCATCAGGTCACTAAAACGTAGAAGTTCATTCAGGGCGGCATATTTAATGTTGTCTGCATAAGCTAAAAACATGAGCAGCAGAGACGGTATGGTAAGAGCCACCCAAAGCCGCCGGCTAAAAAATAACAGCGTCATGATACTCAGACCGATTACAATAGTTTCAAAGCGGTAGTATCTGTCAACCGAATTGTCGACGTAGTAGGCAAGAATGGTGCTGTCCGGCTGCAGGACATAATAATCCGCCAGATATGGCAGAAATGTGATTGCTGTTATCAGCAGAGCTGCCGCAAACAGATAAACGCATATTTTGTATTCTTTTTTCAGCCTTTCTGTGTACGTTGAGTCATTCATCTTCCGCATCCCATCCATAACCACTGATTTTATGATAACGTATCTTTTCTTGTATTTCAATACACATTCCTGCGTTGACTTTCGTATATCATTGCCTTACAATGAAAGAATCAAAGAAAGAAATCCCACAAATTAGGTGAGTAGAGAAACGGAACAAACCAAAGGAGGGAAATCATGCAGTATCGCAGACTTGGGAAAACGGAATTACTGGTCAGCGAGGTCGGCTTTGGAGGCGAGTGGCTGGAGCGTCACGATTACGAAGAGTGCAAAGCTATGATTGACCGGGCGGACGAAATGGGAATTAACATTCTGGACTGCTGGATGTCAGAGCCAAATGTCCGCACGAAGATTGGAAAAGCTCTGGCGGGAAGACGTGAGAAATGGTTTATTCAGGGGCATATCGGGTCCACATGGCAGAACGGTCAGTATGAGAGAACCCGTGATGTAGAAAAATGCAGGGAAGCGTTTGAGGATTTGCTGACGCGTTTGCAGACGGATTATGTCGATTTAGGTATGATTCATTTTATTGATCAGGAGGCGGATTGGGATAACGCCATGAACGGGGCTTTTATCGAGTATGTGAAGGAGCTTAAGGCGTGTGGGAAAATCCGCCATATCGGCATGAGTACGCACAATCCGCTTATGGCGAAAAAGGCGGCACAGAGTGAGCTTATTGAGATGATTCTGTTCAGCATTAATCCGGCGTTTGACCTTCTGCCGCCTACGGACAATATTGACGATTATTTTGCGGAGGAATACGAGGACGGATTCGGCGGTATTGACCCGGCAAGGGCGGAGGTTTACAAGCTGTGCGAGCAGAACGATGTGGGTATTACCGTTATGAAGCCCTATGCGGGGGGAAGGCTGTTCGACGCGGCACGCTCACCTTTTGGCGTGGCGCTGACGCCAGTGCAGTGTATTCATTACTGTCTGACACGTCCTGCGGTTGCTTCTGTTCTGGCGGGTTATGACACGCCGGAGCATGTGGAGCAGGCGGTGGCTTACGAGACGGCTGATGAGGTGGAAAAGAATTATGCAGCGGTTCTGGCAAAGGCGCCCCGCAATACCTTTGGCAGGGGTGAGTGTACATACTGTGGGCATTGTAAGCCCTGCCCGAAAGAAATTGATATCGCGATGGTAAACAAATATTATGACCTTGCCGTGATGCAGGAGGAGGTTCCCGCCACGGTGAGGGAGCATTATGCCGCGCTGGAGCACAAGGCGGACGCGTGTATCGGCTGTAAAGCATGTGAGAGCCGCTGTCCGTTCGGGGTGAAGATTGCGGAGCGGATGGGAAAGACGGCAGAGCTGTTTCGATAGAAAAATCATTTACGGGATGACTTTATAAAAAAACGGGAATATAATAATTATTAGAAATGAAAAGTACCAAAGCAGTTAGTTGTAAAAGTGAAACGAGGACCAAAATGAGTAAGAAACGTAATGAAAGTAAGAGAGATAAAGGCATTTCATTGCTTGTTTCTATCGTTTTGGTCTTTTTTGTTCTGGGTATTATCGTCTTTTCCGTATCCCACAAAATTATGGCAGAGATGGCGGCATCAGCGACGCAGAATCTGAATGAGAGTCTTGACCTGATCAAATGTACAATAGAAGCGATTCTAAACAAAGAGGCGGAGTATCAGCGGCTGATGGCGCAGGGAATTGCCGCGATGGAGAGCCCGGAAGAGTATGTCCTCAACTATAAAAAGAGCGAAACCATGGTAAAACTCGGCTTGATACGGTCGGGTGAAACGGCGGGCGTGTGCAGTACGGGAGAGGCGTTCACGGAGGAAGAAATGGACTTTTCGGCAGGGGGAATGATCGACGGACTGCCGGTGTCCCAGTCTTACTTAAACTATATGGGGACGTGGGCTTACTGCATCAAATGCCCTGTTATAAGAGACGGACAGGAAATCGCCACGCTCTATGTGGAATATATTTATGACACCTTTGACAAGTCGCTGCCGGAGGGTTTTTACAATCAGCAGGCAATGCTCTATATTATGGATGCGGAGACGGAGCGGTTTGTTTTAAAACCTAAGGGCATGGGGGAACGGAGTGCGGGTCATCTGAACCTGACGGATTTTTACCGTGCCAATGATATTCAGGAGGAAGGTCTTCGGGAAGAGGTGGAGGACTGCCTGAAACACAATAAGAACATTATGTTCTACCATGATATCAGAAATAAAGATGCATTGAATTACATGTGGTCGGTAAACGGCGGCACGATTTATCTGATCGGCTATGTGCCGATCGAGGCGATACAGCAGGAAGGCAGGACGGTCAACCAGAATATTTTTATAGTGGTTTTTGTCATGCTGACTGCTTTTATCCTGTGCTGTATATTGTATTATCTGAATCAGAGGCAGAAGATCAGACTTCGCAGGGAGCGGGAGGAGGAGAGAGAGATCAGCAACCGCAGGCTGGCGGAGGCATTGCAGGCGGCGCAGATTGCAAGCAATTCAAAGACCATGTTTCTCTCCAATATGTCCCACGATATCCGCACGCCGATGAACGCGGTTCTGGGATTTACGACGCTGCTTGCCAGAGATGCAGAAAACTCGGAAAAGGTGCGGAAATATACGAAGAAGATCATGGCGTCCGGGCAGCATCTGCTCAGTCTGATCAACGATATTTTGGATGTGTCTAAGATAGAGAGCGGCAAGGTCGTCCTGAATGTGGAGGAATTTACGTTGAATGATCTGGTGTCCTCCGTGGATGCGATCATCCGTCCGATGGCGGAGGCGAGGTCGCAGAAGTTTTCAGTGGAAGTGACGGGAATCAAACACGAGTTTCTGTTGGGCGACGAGACGCGGATTAACCAGATTTTGATTAATCTCTTATCCAATGCTGTCAAATATACGCCGGAAGGCGGCAGCATTTGGTTCCGGATTATTGGTCTGAAACAGCGGTCCAATCAGTTCGAGCATATCAGGATCGAGGTGCAGGACAACGGATACGGCATGACGAAGGCGTATCTGGAGACGATATTTGACGCATTTACGCGGGCGGAAAACAGCACCACGAATAAGGTGCAGGGCACAGGGCTTGGCATGGCGATTACCAAGAATATCATAGAGCTGATGGGCGGTACCATTGACGTTTTCAGCGAGGTGGATCAGGGCAGCCTGTTCAGGGTTGAACTGGAGTTCCGCATCCCGGAGGGACAGGCAGACAGGCAGTTCTGGGCGCAGATGGGTATTTCGCGGATGCTCGTTATGGATACGGATGAGGAGACTTGCGGAAATATAAAAACGCTCATGGGCGATGTGGGCGTGGAGGCGGATCTGGCGCACAATATGGAGGAGGCTTTGTCTCTGCTGGAAAAGAGCGCGGACAGCTATCAGGTGGCGCTGCTTGGCGGAAGCATCGTGGAGACGGGTGCTGCGCAGGCGGTAAATCAGATCCGGGAGAGGATCGGGGAAACGGTTCCTGTTCTGGTTTTATCGGATCACGGCAAAGCGGGAGACGTGGACTTGGATCAGACAGAGAATGCCGGCGTGCTCATAAAACCTTTTTTTGCATCGGCTTTCAAAGAAAAGATACTGGAGATGAGGGCAGAGCCCGAAAGTGGCGGGGAGTTTGCGGCGGAACCCGGGCAAACTCTGGCAGGGCTGCATTTTCTGGCAGCGGAGGACAATGAGATTAACGCGGAGATCCTGCGGGAAATTCTTGCCTATGAGAATGCGGGGTGCGAGATTGTCGAGAACGGGCAGCTAGCGGTGGAGCGGTTTGAGAGGGCGAAGGAAGACGAATTTGACGCGATTCTCATGGATGTGCAGATGCCGGTTATGAACGGCTATGACGCCACCAGAGCGATCCGTGCTTTGGAGCGTGAAGACGCGCGGACAATTCCGATTATTGCGATGACGGCGAACGCTTTTGCGGAGGATGAAAAGGAGGCGCTGGATGCGGGCATGGACGTCCATCTGGCGAAACCGATTGACATAGAACTGTTAAAGCAGGTAATCAGGCAGTATACAAAGCATACAGATGAATGATTATGACAAATATATACACATAATATGGTATGTATGGCAGTGCGCTTGGACTGCAATAAAGTAATATTGGAATTAAGTGCTAATGGAGGTTATAGTGTAAATGTGCAGAAAGAGCGGTTTTAAGAAATGGGGACTACTGTGCCTTGCCGGAATAACGGCTTTCTCTATATCGGCGTGCGGCGGGACTGACGGATCCGATAATAAGCTGATTGTCGTGGAGGATAAGAAGGATCGTGAAGTAAGTCTGTTCAGTCCCATGGAAAAGACGGAAGCTAACGTGGAAAATGTGGCAAGAAGCGCGGCAGATAAGACGATTATGCTGGCAGAGGAAAAGCTGGGTGTAAGTGTAGGCTATGTGACATATACGGCAGAAGACTATCAGGATAAGACCTATGACGAGGTGACGCTGGACAGGGCTCGCAACGATATGGATGATATTTATCTGCTGAACCCGGATACGCTTCGCGCGCTGGGGGAAGAAGGAAAACTGCAGGATTTGTCCGGGCTGGACTGCACTAAAAATCTGCGGGACGTGGTGAAAGCGGCGAATATGGTAGACGGAAAGCTTGTGGCGATTCCGCAGGAGGTAGTGGCTTACGGTCTGTTTATCAATAAGGATATGTTTGACAAGTATCAGCTCACTTTGCCGGAGACGCCGGAAGATTTTTTAGAGTGCTGCAGAGTGTTTAAGGAGAATGGCGTGGAGACGCCGGTGGGCGCCAACAGATGGTGGCTGGAAACTTTTGTGCTGGCGCAGGCTTACGCTGATTTATACAACGGCGGGAACACAGAGGCGGAAATCGCGGCATTAAACACCGGGGAGAGCAAATACAGCGAGTATATGCGTTCGGGATTTGAGTTTTTGCAGGAGCTGATCGACAAGGGATATGTGGATGCAGAGAAGGCGCTTGTGAGCGAGGCGATCGAAGGAGAGGGAGCGGATTTTCTCGCGCAGAAGACGCCCATAGTTATGGCATACTGGGGTGCGGCGAACACGGAAACCGCTTATGGAAAGACAGATTTTGAAATGCAGGTCATTGGATTCCCGAGCAGCCGCGGGCAGATGCCGGTTATGCCCATGACAGGTTTCGGCGTGGGCACCAATGTCGCGCATGGGGAAGATGCGCTGGCTGTTCTGGACATCATGCTTTCCGATGAAGCCCTGCAGATTTACGCGGAGACGAACCGGGTGATCTCCCCGTCCAAAAACGTGGAAGTCGAGTGTGTGGATCCGCTGAAGCCGCTGAACGACAGGATTCAGGAGAATGTCTACGTTCTTGGATCCAATGCGGGAATGGATGTGGAGCAGTGGGGAAATACCTGCCTGATCGTGAGGGAACTGCTGGGCGGCGCCACGGTGGATGAGTGTATGGCGATGTTTGACCGGCTGCAGGAAGAGGCATTGCAGAAAAATAAGTAGAACGGGATAAAAGTTTTGCGCGGGACGGGGAAAGCATGAATATAATATACAGCGAATTTATATTGGGGGATATGCGTGCCTGTTATGTGCAGGACGAGGAGACGGGGAGTGTGGAGCTTGTGCTGCTCCCGGAGGATATGGCTTATGAGGTTGCTTACCGGGAAAAGCCGTACCCGGATTCCCTCGTGCAGGTAAAGCTGGCTGGTGACACTTATGCGGGCGGCTATGCAGGCGGCAGGACGATGCGGCAGAGCGCGTCCGTGCTGAATCTGGAATTTGAGGGACAGGATGTGAGCCACAATGGCGATGCTGCCAGAGAGCGGGGTGTCCGCCCGGCGTGTTCTGTGCCAGAGAGTCAGCAAGGCTGTGGGAAAGAAGTGCGGAAAGCGGAGGACGGGAAGTGTGAAACGGTGATTTGCACGACTTTCTCAGATAAACGGGGTTACCGTTACCGGCATTATCTTGTGTGGAAACAGGGCAAGAAAAGCCTGCTCTCCTACACGGAATTTGAGAATGGGTCCAAAGAGGCGGCGGATCTGGAAATGCTTTCCAGCTTTTCTCTGAGCAGGATTTCGCCTTTTGTTGGCGCGGACGAGAGCGGGCTGCTGCAGCTGCACCGCATCCGAAGCGTGTGGAGCATGGAGGGCAGAACGGAGTCGAAGCTTTTGGAAGATTTACAGCTGGAACCTTCGTGGGGCGGTCACGCGGTGCGCTGCGAGCGGTTCGGGCAGGTTGGGTCCATGCCGGTGAATGGATATTTTCCCTATGCGGTGATGGAAGATACCAAGTCTGATATCTTCTGGGGCGCGCAGCTTTGCCACAATGCGAGCTGGCAGATGGAGGTGTACCGTAGGGGAGACGATGCGGCGCTTTCCGGCGGACTGGCGGATTACGATTTCGGGCACTGGATGAAACGGGTGGAGCCTGGGGAAACGTTTGTGACACCTGCGGCAATTCTGTCTGTGTGCAGGAGCGGCGGTGTCGAAGAAATTTCCCAGAGGATGACGGCGGCTCTGGATGAAACAGTGGATGCAGGACCTGACTGCGAGCAGGCGCTTCCCATTATCTTCAATGAGTATTGCACGACCTGGGGGGACCCTTCCCATGAAAATATCTGCGGGATTCTGGAAGCCATTAAGGACAAAGGATTTTCCTATTTTGTGATCGACTGCGGCTGGTACAGGCAGCAAGGCGTCCCGTGGGATGTGGCAATGGGCGATTACCAGGTGTCTAAGGAGCTGTTCCCGGAGGGGCTCAATCAGACTGTGAAAGCAATCAACGATCATGGCATGAAAGCCGGTATCTGGTTCGAGATCGACAACGTGGGCGAGAGGGCACAGAGCTACCAGAAAACGGAGCATCTGCTCACGAGAAACGGCAGGCCGCTCACCACTTCCATGAGAAGATTCTGGGATATGCGGCAGGAGTGGGTGCAGAAATATCTGGAAGAGAGGGTGATCGGCACGTTGGAGAAGTACGGTTTCTCCTACATGAAAATGGACTATAACGACACGATCGGCGTGGGTTGTGACGGGGCGGAGTCTTTGGGCGAGGGGCTGCGGCAGAATATGGAAGCGTCGCTTGCCTTCATCCGTAAGGCGAAAGAGCGGATTCCCGGCTTTATTCTGGAAAACTGTTCTTCCGGCGGGCATAAGCTGGAGCCGCTTATGATGAGCGAGTGCAGCATGGCTTCTTTTTCGGATGCCCATGAGTGCGAGGAGATTCCGATTATCGCGGCGGCGCTGCACCGTGTGATCCTGCCGAGACAGAGCCAGATCTGGGCGGTGATACGGGAGAGCGATTCCCTCAAAAGAATTGCGTATTCGATCGCCAATACATTTCTGGGGAGGATGTGTCTGTCAGGGGATGTGACGAAACTGACGGACGCCCAGTGGGATGTGATTGACAGAGGAATCGCCTTTTATAAAAAGGCGGCGCCTGTTATTAAGGACGGTTACAGCAGGCTTTACGGACCGAAGGTGGTGAGCTGGCGTCATCCGAAAGGCTGGCAGTGCCTTGTGCGGACTGAGGGCGGCGTGGAGCATGAGCGGAAGGACGGACTGCTTGCCGTATTCCACAGCTTTAACGGGGAACATGACGGCGCGCTGGAAGTGCCCCTTCCCGCGGACGGGGTATATCAGATTGAGGAAATTTACTCCGATGCGGAGGCGGACGTCAGGATTGCCGATGGGAAGATAGTGTGCCGGATCCCGGAGGATATGCGAGCCGTGGCGGTTCTGGCGAGGAAAGTCTGAGGGCATGAAATAAAATAGGCAAACAGCGGTAAATCTGCGTGACAGGCTTACCGCTGTTTATGTTTAAACCATTTTTGTGACAATATTAAAATTATAGCATACTCTATTATAAAAAAATATCCCTGTCACGCTATTTTTCCCTTGCCAAATGCCGCGGGATATGGTATTATAGCATTCGTTAAGGCTACATGAAGCCTTTCGTCAGGCTCCATGGTCAAGCGGTTAAGACATCGCCCTTTCACGGCGGTAACACGGGTTCGATTCCCGTTGGAGTCATCGGTCAAAAGACCGGTAATAATTGGATATGGCGCAGTAGCCAAGTGGTAAGGCATGGGTCTGCAACACCCTGATTCACCGGTTCAAATCCGGTCTGCGCCTCTCTATGTGAAGTGGCTCAACTCCTTGTAAAATACTGGGGTTGAGCTGTTTTTAAATTTAACTTGTATAAGAGACAGGGGGAAACTATGGATATAAATGACAGTAAAGCCTGCTTAAAAGCAGATATTGAAGCTGTTATAACAAGTTATAATCAAGGTTCTATGGTTTTAGAAGCAGTTCAGTCAGTATGTAATCAAACAGTTTTACCCAAAGGAATTATAATTATAGACGATGGCTCAACAGATCGATATTCTCTTGATATATTAGACCGTATTAAGAATGATTTCGGCTTATCGGTTCCAATTACCATACATTTTCAAGAAAATAAAGGAGTATCCGCAGCCAGAAATATTGGAATCAGTAAAACACAATCATCAATGGTTCTGGTTCTTGATGGAGACGATAAACTTGAAGCCGGGTATATTGAAAATGTAAGCAAGTTACTTTGTGATAATCCCAAAATGGTTATAGCTTCATCATGGATGCGTACTTTTGGAGTTTTAGATGCAATTGTCCGCCCTGCTGGTGGAAACATAGTATCTTTTTTATCACATAATTGTTGTCCGGCAACACATATCCTCCGCAAAAAATTTTATAAACAATGTGAGGGTTATGATGAATCTATGCGTTCAGGTTTTGAGGATTGGGATTTCTTTTTAAGTATGCTGGAAACCATACCGGAAGCGTACATTGGTATTGTTGAAAAACCATTGATTAACTATCGGACATCGCCCTCTTCGGCTAATATAAAAAGTATGGATAAGCGGTCTGAACTTATGCGCTATATCATAGAAAAACATAATAGCAGTTATGTCGATCATATTACAAGTGTATTGCTGGATATGGAAGCTATTTCTACTTCAAGATTATTTGGGTGGGAGAATGAAATAATTCATATGATAAAAAAGGATCAAAAGCTGAGCGAATCAGCAAATGATTTTATAAAAAATCCATCGTATGGTGATGGCGGAATGGCTTCAGCGGTTAGAATTGCATCAATTATTTTTTAGGAGGCAATAGGATATCATATTGTTTCAATTTTGTAAGGAATATGTCGATGAGAAAAAAATCTCAGATACTGACATGCCGGACCGCCTGCAGTTCCTTTTCCAGAAACTGTCTGATATATGGATTGTTTTCCTCACTCAATGTAGGCTGGAACGCCATGTAGCGGCATTTCTGATACGATTCGCCGTCCAACGTAAAGGTATAGCCCATGACACATTTTGGGTTGCAGTCATCGGAATTGATGAGCCGTTTGCAGGCGGAAGCCTTCTTGATTTCCTTCTTTGCCTTTTCGGGCAGGGTGTCAAGAAAACTCTGGTATTGGTGTAAATGTTCGGGATAAATGCGCAGCTTCATCCCCGATTTTCGTGATACGAATGTCGCCAGAGTTCTTTTGCTGCTGTTTAATACATAAGACACGACATAGCCGCTCTTTTGCAGTTTTATATCGCGCGTGCAGTCGTTTTCTGTCAGATACTTGTCGATTTGCTTTACAAAGTCACGGAAATTTTCGTCAACCGTTTCCATAAACATATCAAAATTCTCGCTCATAAGTCCCTCCGTTATCCCGTTTTCCCAGCCGCGCATTCTGTCCTATTTTGTGCTGTTTGGGGTTCTGGATTCATTATAGGGCTTATTCTTAAAGTTCTCCTCTCTATCCCTGCACGAAAAAGAGAGGCAGCTGTTGCAGGGGCTTGACAAGTCGGTCTACTTGGTGTAGACTTAAAACGTGGTTTACAGCGAGTAGACTACAAAACTGAGGAAGAGTATGCAGAACAATATGTGCGGAAAACCATGTGAACGCGGAAAGGAGAGACAATGTCAGAGTACAAATTGGGAGAGGTGGAGATGCGTTTCGCAAATCTGATTTGGGAAAACGAACCGATTCCATCGGGAGAATTGGTGAAACTATGTGAAAAAGAATTAAACTGGAAGAAATCTACGACTTACACGATTTTACGCAGGGTTTGCGACAGGGAACTTTTTCAGAATGAGAACGGAACGGTGGCTTCCCTTGTCAGCAGGGAGGAATTTGAAGCCGTGCAGAGCAGGCAGTTTGTGGATGAATCGTTTGGCGGATCCCTGCCGAAATTCCTGACAGCCTTTACTTCGAGAAATAAATTATCGGAAGAAGAAATCAGGGAGATGGAGGAGATTATTGAAAAAAACCGCGCACGTTAGAAGGAACTATGGAGAATGGAAGTGAGGATGAAAATTATGCAGGAATGGACGGAATGGGTGTTAGAGAGCGTGAGAATCTTTTTTCAGATGGGGCAGAATCGGGCATTTCATATGCCTTACATAGGCGGCGGTGGGGAAATGATTTTAAAGGTATTGTATCGCAGCATGATAGCGGGTGTAGTTGTACTGGCGCTTTTGTTACTGCGGATGCTGCTTTGCCGTGCGCCGAAGATATATAGTTATCTTCTGTGGGGGCTTGTGCTGTACTGGCTTTTGTGTCCGTTTACTTTTGTATCCCCGCTCTCTTTTCTGGGCGTTTTCGGGGAAACGGACGGGACGCGGGCGCAAACCATAGAGCATGAAATCTCTTCTGCTATACAGAGTGGCGAAATACCGCAGAATGATGCAGGGCAGGCGGAAGGAGTGATACTGCAGACGGCACTGCAGACGAAGTGGGGCGGACAGGAGGTCCGGCTATCGAGAAGGGAAGTTTTGTGGATTGTGTTCTATATCTGGGCAGCGGGAATCGCGGCAATGTTCCTGTATGCGGCGGTCAGTCTGTTTCTTTTATCCCGCAGGCTGAAAGGGGCAGTGCGGATGAGGGAAAACATTTATCTGTCAGACTATGTGCCCACGCCTTTTGTGGTCGGGGTGATACGACCGCGGATTTATCTGCCTTCCTCCCTGCAGGAGCAGGAGATGGATTACATTATCCTGCACGAGCAGACGCATATTAGCAGGGGCGACCACATCATCAGGCTTCTTTCCTTTTTTGCGCTGGCGGTTTATTGGTTTCATCCGCTGGTCTGGATGGCATATTATCTGTCAGGGAAAGACATGGAAATGTCCTGTGACGAGACGGTTATGAGAAAGACAGGACGGGATATCCGTGCGGATTATTCGACTTCCCTGTTAAATCTGGCGACGGGCAGGTTTTTTCCGGGCGGCACGCCGCTGGCATTTGGGGAGGGCGATACGAAGTCACGCATTCAGAATGTGATGCGCTGGCATAAGCCAAACCGTGCGGTCAGGGGGATTGCGCTGGCGGCGGTTGTGGCGGCAGCAGTGGTTTTCGGTACCGACCCGTGGCGGGCGAATGCGAAAGATGGCGGAGAACTGCAGGCAGTGGACGTGGAAAATGAGGAGCTGTGGCGTGCCGCGGATGCGTGGGCGAAAGCGTTCTGTAACAGGGACGGGAATACGATTGTGGCGCTCAGTACAAAACAGACGCAGGACAAACTGAGAGACGAGGAGCTTTTGGGCGGAGAAGAGGACAATTATGGTTTCGGCTGGTCAAGCCCGTGGCCCTGGGACAGCGAGGAGGATTATCGCATCGTGGAATGCGCGGAGGATCGGACAATTATTTTGTACTATGCGTGGACGTCGGACCCTCATGTGACGGTATGGCGGGAGGTTTTGACGTGGCAGCGGGAGGACGGTGAATATCGGGTAAAAGAAAACGATGTCAATTGGATGTACGACAGCATTTCCGACAGCAGCGTCTTTGCGGAAGCTTACGGCGCAGGCATTAACGGCACGCCCATTGACTATCTGACCAACGGCGCGGGGGAAGCATTGAATGAAAACGCGTTGAAAAACAGGGAGAATTATCGGGAGTATGCGGATTTGTTTGCGCCGGAGACGGCGGCACGGCGTCTTTTGAATTTATCTGCCAATGGGGAAGCGGAGGTCACGGCGGGCAGCAGGCAGGCGGACGGCAGTGTGGAAGTGACGGTTTCTTTCCCGGGAGACGGCGGGAGCGCGAAGGTGAAAATGATACAGCCTTACGGGGAAGATGGGATTTGGGTTGTGCAGGAGTAAAAAGTTTTGATAAAGTATTGAAATTAATGTGAAAACATGATAGCCTACAATGATACAAAACGAGTAAGGATATGCCAAAAGAGCGCATATTAAGTAAAAAAGGGGGGTGGGCATATGATTTATGCAAATGAGCGCAAGTTGTGCCTGAGTGGCTGGTTGTTTCAGAATAGCAGAAAAGAATATGATACGCCTCTGAAACTGCAAAAATTTTTGCTGCTGTATGAATCCTTTTCAAAGGTCTTTGGAGAGAAACCGGATTTCGGATATTTAAGGGGATATAAGAGAGGACCGGTTTTCAGTAATGTATGGGGAGATTATACGAAAGAGAGGGCAGCATTTAATAAGGCAGCGGAGGAAAGTTATTTTTCCGGAAGAGTAGCGATTAATGAAGACAGGGCGAAAAAGAGTGCATTTATCGTAAGCGTTCTGTCAGAAAATGAATTGTCGGAATTGACACATGCAATGAACCTGTGGAAGTCAAAAGAAGAAAGAATCATGAGTGGTGAGTATCAGGTGGATTTGGATGAGCGTGACTTTAATGCATCTGATACAGAGATGATACTGGCATTGGACAGAATGTATCCGATTGAACTGGTTACAAATGCGGAGGTAATTAGTATAGACAATCATTATTTTGTATTCAAAAAAAGTGATGCGCAAAAGCTTACCGAACAGCATTTCGATACATTGTCCGGGCTGGCGGAGAGTGAACAGCTTTTTAATCCGGTTTATGTGGATATAGACGAAGGAGGGAGACTGATTATTGATTAACGCAAAAGATGTGATTCGTATGAAAGTGCCCTATCCAAGCATCAGTGATAATCTGGCAGTAAGCGCCCATATGTATATCTGCAAAGGGACAGATGGAACGAATTACGAATTTGTAAAATGCCAGACATTGAAGCCGTATATGCTGACTCGGAAAATATGCAATCATTATGTAGACGAGAAGGCTGATATAACAAGAAATCCATTTCAGAGAACTACAAGAATTGACTGCGATAAGACATTTTCGACAAGTGGAGTGCGGTATGATGAACGACTCAAGACTGCGGTAAGACCAGATGTGTGCCAGGAGCTTTATGATGATGTGATAAAAGAGTTGTATGCAGACGGTTATGATAAAATTACAGTGAATGAGACAGAATTGTTGTCAATCAATCATCTGGTAATGGCAGGTTAGCAAAGAAAGGGAGCGCCGGCGTTTATGGCGCTCCCTTTCTGGTCTTACCATATTTACTTGATTTCCTGATCGTCCACGAGGAAGGAATCGCCGTCCTCCACGATACACACCATGGTCTTGCCGGTGTTTAATTCGATCTCATTTCCGGCGTCGTCATAGTATCTTGTCGCGCCGTAATCGGAGGTCTTTTCCCATGTGACATGGATACCTTTGCCGTTTGTGAAAAACCAGCCGTCCCTTGTGGTGTCGTGGCACTGGAAGGCAAGATAGCCTTTCGCGTCGCGCACTTCGTGGTAGGTGTTCTGCACGAGAATATTTTTGAAGGTAAGCTGCTTTCCCGTCGCCAGATCTGTGTGCGGACCGTCCGAGGAGCCGGAAAGATGCTGGAACCTCTCATAAAGCCCGGTTTCGCCGTTGTAGACAAAGTAGCAGTTGGTCACGGGATACGTGGGGGACATGTCCACCCGGTTTGCCGTGATGGCGTCGCTGTACTGCGACAGGTCGTTGGGCTTGTCATCGGGTGCGAAACGGTAATGATGTTCATCCGCGTAGCCGTCGCGCATCTGGGTGGAGTAGCCAAGCTTATCCACATCGGCGAGAACGCCAGCCGCGTCTATGAAAGCGTTGTCGGTCGCGTTTTTCGCATTTTTATCCCGGAAAAAGTTGCTGCTTGTTTTGCCGTCGATATCGTCCGTGCGCTTGATGACTTCGTCTATGTAGAAGGGACCGCCGAAATGGACGTAGAGAGCGTCCCACTCAAAAGCCCAGTACACGTAATAGTCGCGGCAGCTTCTGATGTTGCCGAGTTTGTCGGCGTTTTTCCAGTCCTGAATAATCCACATCAGCCGGGTAATGCTTCCCTCCACATTACATTCGTACACGACGTCCGCATTGGAGATGCCGTAGTGGGAGGCAGTTTTTGTGTTGGGTGTCATAATGGCAAGGGGTCTTGTGTTGTTGACATCCTCATCCACCCACTCGTTTGTGATGCGGCTGCGTACCATGCCCTCTTCGGGCGGCGCATCTTCATCGGTTTGCGTTTCTTCGGGTTCTTCTGTTTCTTCCGGTTTTTCGTCCTCCGGAATATCGTCGATGATCTGTTCCACGACAGGCGTTTCAACCTTCGGTTTTTCTTCCTCATCTTTGCCGCAGCCGGTCAAAAGAAGGGCAGAAGACAGGGCGACGAGAAATAAAACTTGTAATCTCTTCATGCTTTGTGTAAATCCTCCTTAGTAAATAATGCTCATTGCCAATGCGTTCATTTTAACATAACAAGCGGTGCGGAGTCACTACAAAAAATCTGAAATCCTAGGAAAAATAAGTTGACAAACATACTAATGGTATGTTAATTTATATACATACTAAAGGTATGTTTGAGAGGGGAAAGCGATGGCGAGAAATAAGTACCCGGAAGAGACGATCAATTTGATTTTGGATGTTGCGGGTCGCCTGTTTATGGAGAAGGGGTATGAGCGCACGTCCATTCAGGATATCATCGATAATCTGGGCGGGCTGAGTAAGGGCGCGATTTATCACCACTTTAAGTCGAAAGAGGAAATTCTGGATGCAGTCACGGACAGGATTATGGAGGGATCCAACCAGAAGCTTGCGGGCATACCGGAGCGCAAAGATTTAAATGGCATAGAGAAGCTGAGGACCCTGTTCAAGTCTTCGCTGTGCCGTCCTGCGCAGGACGAGATATTTAAGTTGGTTCCCTGCTTTTATAATAATCCGCGGCTTTTGGCAAGTCTTTTGTATGAAACGATAGAGCTGACGGCGCCGGAATATATCCAGCCGATTATCGAGGAAGGCATTGCCGACGGCTCTATCGTGGCGGAGCATCCGAAGCAGCTCGCTGAGCTGATTTCGCTTGTGGCGAATGTCTGGATCAACCCGATGATATTTGATAGTTCAGAGGAGGAAACTTACCACAAGTTTTTGGTGTTTGACCAGATGCTTAAGGGCATGGGACTGGATGTTGTGGACGAGGAAATGATAGCGAGGATGCGCGAACTGACAGTGATTTATCAGGAACGCAAGTAAAAATATTTCTGTCCTGTGACAAGGGCAGAATATTTTTAGAGAAATACATACCGACGGTAGGTATTAATAATAAAAAAGGAGAATCGAGACATGAATCAAAAATTATTTTCAAGAGATTTCACATTAGTGGTGATTGGGCAGATTATTTCCCTGTTCGGCAATGCCGCCCTGCGGTTTGCTCTGCCGCTGTATCTTTTAAACCAGACAGGTTCATCGGCGCTCTACGGCACGGTGATGGCGTGCGCGTTTATTCCGGCAATCCTGCTTTCGCCTGTGGGCGGCATAATTGCTGACAGGGTGAATAAGAGAAATGTTATGGTCATATTGGACTTTTTTACGGCGGCGCTGATTTTGGTATTTTGTTTTCTGATGAATGGCGCTAATCTTGTTGTTTTGCTGACGGTTACGCTGATGATTCTGTATGGTATCGCAGGCGCTTACCAGCCGTCCGTGCAGGCAGCTATTCCGGCGCTTGTGGGGGCGGAGCAGATGATGGCGGCAAATTCCGTTGTCAATATGATAAGCTCTCTGGCGGCGCTGCTTGGTCCGGTGCTGGGCGGGATTGTATACAGCGCTTACGGGCTGATGCCTGTGCTTTGGGTCTGTATCGTTTGCTTTGTACTCTCGGCGGTCATGGAAATTTTTATACATATTCCTTTTGAAAAACAGGCTTCGGAGGACAGCGTGTGGCGAATGGTTCGCTCGGACTTCGGGCAGAGCATCCGTTTTATCTGTAAGGACATGCCGATAATCGGAAAGGCGGTTCTGGCGGTCTGCGGAATCAATCTGTTTTTATCTTCCATGATTAACGTGGCGCTGCCTTATCTGGTGACGGAGGTGATTGCGTTGGATGCGGCGCAGGCGAACCGATTTTACGGGTTTGCGGAAGGGATTCTGGCGGCAGGGGGACTTGCAGGCGGTGTCTGCGCGGGTGTTTTTGCGAAAAAGCTCTCTTTCAGGAATGCGGGTATGCTGATTGTGATCGCTGCGGTATGTCAGTTTCCGATTGCTGCCTCGCTGGCGGTGTTTTCGTCCGGCATGGTAAATTATTTGATTCTGACAGCCGGATGCTTTGCGGTTATGACATGCTGCACGATTTTTACCATTCAGATGATGACTTTTTTTCAGACGGTGACGCCGTCGCATCTGCTTGGAAAGGTAATCGCAGTTATTATGACCATGTCCATGTGCGCGCAGCCACTCGGCAACGCTATGTATGGCGTTCTGTTTGAACTTTGTAAAGGGTTTGAGTATGCCGTGGTTTTATCCGCCGGTGTGGTGTCGCTTGGAATTGCCATGGGGATGCGGGGGATATTTAGGGGAAATTCGCAGGATTTATAAGAAATTCATTGTGTGAATATCGATATATGGCGTATAATAGAACTAAACTGACTCAATGGGGCGGGAAATTTGCTGTATATGGAGGGAAGGAAAACGGGGATGAAGAAGATAATTGTGACGGGCTGTAACGGGCAGCTTGGGCGTGCCGTCAATCTGGAATACGCGGGCAGCACGGAATACGAGCTGGTCAACACGGATGTGGGAGAGCTGGACATTACGAAAGTGGATGAAGTGATGAGATTTGCAAGGGAGGTGAAACCCTATGCAATCATCAATTGTGCGGCTTACACAGCGGTGGAGGCATGTGAGAAGGAAGAAGATCTGGCGTTTCGGATTAACGCCGTCGGCGCGCGCAATTTAAGTATAGCGGCGAACGAGACGGGCGCGAAGCTGATGCATATTTCCACGGATTATGTGTTTGACGGAAATGGGACAAGACCTTATAAGGAAACTGACCCGACCGGTCCGCAGGGCGCATACGGCAGGACGAAACTGGCGGGGGAAGAATTTGTCAAGGAATTCAGCGACAGGCATTTTATTCTGCGCACGGCATGGCTGTACGGGGACGGAAAGAACTTTGCCAAGACGATGCTGCGGCTTTCCGAGACGAACGATAAAGTAAGGGTTGTGCGGGACCAGGTAGGTTCGCCCACCAGCGCGGCGGAGCTTGCGAAAGCCATTGCTTATCTGCTTCCCACGGAAAATTATGGGCTGTTTCATGCCACCTGCGAGGGGGACTGCAGCTGGGCGCAGTTTGCCGAGGAGGTTTTCCGGCTGGCGGGGAAAAAGACGGTGGTGGAGCCGATTACTTCCGAGGAGTTTGGCGCGGCGGTGAAACGTCCGGCTTACTCGATTTTGGAAAATTATATGTTTAAGATGACGACAGACTTTATGTTTGCAGACTGGCATGACGCCATTGCGGCATATCTTGCACAATAGCGGCAGTCGGGCGGAAGTGGTGAGCAGCGTCATGCGCAGATGTAAGACAAATAAGAGAGAGATGAGGATAAAAAATGAAGAATGTAGCGCTTATTACGGGAATCACAGGACAGGACGGCTCTTATCTGGCGGAGTTTTTGCTGGAGAAGGGGTATGAGGTGCACGGTCTGATTCGACGGCACAGCATAGCCAACACGGGAAGAATCGACCATTTGATTGCGTCGGATTATCACAAGGTTAAATTCTTCCTGCATTACGCGGATACAACAGATTCCAGCAATCTGATGCGGCTGATTGCGGAAATCCGCCCTACGGAAGTTTACAATCTGGCGGCGCAGTCCCATGTGGGCGTGTCTTTCGAAGTACCCGAGTACACGGCGGAAGCCACAGGCGTAAGTACGTTAAAACTTTTGGAAGCGATTCGCGTAAACGGCGGGACGTGCAGATATTATCAGGCTTCCACGTCAGAACTTTTCGGCGGCATTCCCGAGACGGCGCCGCAGAGCGAGAAAACGCCTTTTTATCCGAAGAGCCCGTACGGGGCAGCGAAGCTGTATTCTTATTGGATTACGGTAAATTACAGGGAGTCCTATAACATGTTTGCCTGCAATGGCATTCTGTTCAATCATGAATCACCCAGACGCGGCGAGAATTTTGTGACAAGGAAAATCACGCTTGCCATCGCGAATATCATTGCGGGAAAACAGGAGAAGCTGTCTCTCGGCAATATGAACGCGAAGAGGGACTGGGGCTTTGCGGGAGATTATATAGAGGGAATGTGGCTGATGCTGCAGCAGGACAAGCCTGATGATTATGTGCTGGCTACCAATGAGACGCACACTGTCAGGGAGTTCGTGGAAGCAGCATTTGCACAGCTTGGTATTCAGATTCGCTGGGAAGGAACGGGCGTGAATGAGAAGGGCTATGATGCAAAGAACGGTCGCTTGCTTGTAGACGTGAACCCCGAGTTTTACCGTCCTGCGGAAGTGGAGTTTTTGTGGGGTAACTGCGCGAAGGCGGAGAAGGAGCTTGGCTGGAAACGGAAGGTGGACTTTAGGGGTCTGGTATCCATGATGATGGATGCGGATTTGAAGGAAATTGCGGGAATGAGCTGCGAGGAGTACAAGGCGCAGGGTGAAGCATGACGGACTGTCAGAAATATTCCAAAGGAGTGTGCCGGGCAGGAGATTAAGATAGGGGAAACGTGAATCAGAAATGCTGTCAGTCATTTTGATATGGTTTTATATCGGAATCACTACATTTATTGTGGGATATGGTGTGCTGCGTGTCATCACGCGGCACCTTCCTTATTGTACCCATTATGTCTCAAATGCGGATGCCTATTTTATATGCGGGCTGGTGTGCGTGACGGTTTACGCGCAGTTTTTCAGTTTATTTGCGGGCGTGGGACTGTGGGCGAATGTGGTATTGTGCGTGACCTGTGCTTTGACTGTGCTGGTCGATAGAAAAGCGTTTATGGCTGCGCTGCGGCGAATGGTGTTTTCCCGGCTGGCACTCTGTGCCGTGGGGATTTTATTTCTTCTTTTCTCCTACGGCGCGTCCCGCGGCATAATTCACTACGACACAGGACTCTATCACGCGCAGAGCATTCGCTGGATCGAGGAGTACGGCGTGGTAAGGGGGCTTGGCAATCTGCATTGCAGGCTGGCTTACAATAGTTCTGCCTTTGCGCTGTCGGCTCTTTACAGTATGGCTTTTCTGGGCGGGCAGTCCTATCACTGCGCGGCGGGGTGGCTGGCGTTTTTGCTGGCGGCGGTCTGCCTGCGAATCGGAAAATCCCTGCGGGCAGGACGGCTCCGGGCGAGTGATTTTGCCAGAGTGATGTGTGTGTATTATCTGGTGAATATTTTTGATGAAATGATTTCGCCTGCTTCCGATTACTTTATGGTGCTATTGGCATTTTATATTGTAATTAAGTGGCTGGAGCTTTTGGAGAAGCGGGAAGAGGAGATTTTACCTTATGCGCTTTTGTGTGTGCTTGGCGTGTTTCTGATGACGGTAAAGCTGTCGGCGGCGCTGATTCTTCTGCTTACGATTTATCCGGCGTGTCGCCTTTTGCGGGAAAAACGAGGGAAAGAGACAGGCGTTTATCTGGGGCTTGGCATCTTGACGGCGCTTCCCTTTTTTATCCGTAATGTGGTGATTTCCGGGTGGCTGGTGTACCCTTTTACACAGCTCGACTTGTTTGATGTGGTCTGGAAAATCCCGAAAGGACTGGCGGATTATGATGCCAGGGAAATACAGGTCTGGGGCAGAGGCTACACGGATGTGGCGCAGTTTGACATGCCTGTGCGGGAATGGCTGCCCGGATGGTTTCGGGCATTGGCGGGTAGTGACAAGGTCTTTGTGCTGGCGGCGGTTTTGGCGGTCTTTGCGTTGTTTGCAGTGACGGTGTATTTGATGTGGAGAAGGTGTACATGTAAGCAGCGGCAGGCGGCGACAGGATGGGGGTCTGGGTCTTTACATGAGCGAGAGGAGGCTTTAAACAGCGTGACGTTTCCAGCGCTTCTTGTGGTGCAGACGACCGTGGCGGGCTCTTTTCTCTTCTGGCTGTGCACCTCACCTTTAATCCGTTACGGCTGCGTCTGGGTGTATCTGACGGCAGCAGTGGTATTCGGGGGGATTTATGAGTCGGCGATGTATTCTGCGGGGGGCGACGGACGGCAGGCGGCAGATTTCGGAGGGCAGGATAAGCGGCGTGGCGCGGGAGCAAAAAATGGAAGCTTGGAGAATGGCAGAGGATGGCGGCTTGCAGCGGCACGGATAGTTTCCGCTTTCGTGGTTTTGCTTCTTGCATATAAGGGCTTTGCCCTGACGCGGGAAATCGCAGGCTCTTATGTGAATGATTATTGGCTTGTTCAGAAAGATTATGAAAATTATGAGATGTGTTCTTATGAGATTGAGGGCGTTACTTTTTACTATCCGGTGGAGGGGGACAGGGCTGGATACGATGCATTCCCTTCTTCCCCGGCGAAGGCGGAGATTACGTTTCTGGGAGAGGGGCTTTCGGGCGGCTTTCGGGCGGCACAGTGAATGATGGGAACAGAGAAGCCGAAGGCTGAACTGTTACTTGATGGGGTTGACAGGCGGCAAATCTCTTGTAAAAGGGGGTGTGCTGTGATAGACTGATAGGGATTTAAATGGTTTGTATGTTGGCATGAGATAGCGGTAAAATAGAGACATGGAGGACGACCGAATGAATAAAACAGATAAAATTTACGTGGCAGGGCACAGGGGATTGGTTGGCAGCGCGATTGTGCGTTCTCTGCAGGCGAAAGGATATGAGAACATCATCGGCAGGACACACAGGGAACTTAACTTAACAAGTCAACAGGAGGTGCGGGCGTTTTTTGAGCAGGAACGTCCGGATGTAGTGGTTCTGGCGGCAGCTAAGGTGGGCGGCATCAATGCGAACAACACCACGCCTGCAGAGTTTGCTTATGAGAATATGCAGATTCAGTGCAATGTCATTCACTGCTGTCATGAGTATCAGGTGAAGAAGCTATTGTTTTTGGGGAGCACCTGTATTTATCCGCGGATGGCGCCCCAGCCGATTCCAGAGGATGCGCTGCTGACGGGTCCCTTGGAGGAGACGAACGAAGCGTATGCCATTGCGAAAATTGCGGGGCTTGAAATGTGCAAGTTTTATAAACGGCAGTACGGGGACGATTTCATCAGCTGTATGCCTACAAATCTTTACGGTCCCCATGATAATTATGATTTGGAAGGCTCTCACGTGATGCCGGCGATGATCCGCAAGTTCCATGAGGCAAAGGTAAATGGAACGCCTACGGTTATGCTGTGGGGAACGGGTACGCCGCTTCGGGAGTTTTTGTATGTGGATGATATGGCGGACGCCTGCGTATTCCTGCTGGAGAACTACAGCGGAGAGCAGCATGTCAATATCGGCACCGGCAAGGAAGTGACGATTAAGGAGCTGGCGGAGACAGTGAAAAAGGCGGTGGGCTATACGGGACAGATTGTCTGGGATCAGACGATGCCCGACGGCACACCGAGAAAACTTACGGACGTGACGAAGCTCCATGGGCTTGGCTGGCAGCACAAGGTGGAGCTTGAAGAGGGCGTAAAACTTGCCTATGAGTGGTTTCAGGAGAATGCGGGAGAAGCAAGATTGTAGGATGAAAGTGCCTTTTCGTGCAAAAATCAGCAGATAGAAAGTGCCTTTTGTGTAAAATATTTCTCCGGCGCGATAAATTACCGTTTACAGCGCGATGCATTTTTGATATTATGTCGAAAGAAACGATGGACTACTTTTGGTGTTTTATATTATTTTTTTGCAAAGGAGTAAAAGGGGAATGACACAACAGAATATAATGATGAGTCCGAGGGAGCTTGAGAAAACAATTTCCGATTTTATGTTGGAGCTTGGTATACCGGCGCATCTGCGGGGCTACCAGTTTTTGCGAAGTGCGGTGGGAATGTGCGTGGAGGACATGGAGCTGGTGGGAAGCGTGACGAAGCTGCTTTACCCTGATCTGGCAAAGATGTACCAGACTACGGACACGAAGATTGAGCGCGCAATCCGCAATGCGATTGAAGTATCATGGGACAGAGGGAACAGCGACCTGTTTGAGGAGCTGTTCGGCTACGCGAACACGGTGGAGTATACAAGACCGACGAACAGTGAATATATCGCCGTGGTGGCGGATTACATACGGTTGAAAAACAATTTGATATAAAGGGAGAGGAATTGTAAGGGAAGAGATGCGTCTCTTCCTTTTTTTATGTAAATATGGTACACTAATATCGGTATGCACGAAAGGAGAGCATTATGAAGCTACTCAGTGTTATCGTACCCTGTTACAACGAAGAGGAGAATATCAGGGATTTTTATGATGAATTATGCAGAAATGCGGATTTTTTCCGTGAGAAGCAGATAGAGCTTGAAATATTGTATGTGGACGACGGTTCCCGGGATAAGACGGTTTCCGAGGTAAAGAAGCTCCATGAGGAGGACGGACGGGTGCGCCTGATTTCCTTTTCCCGCAATTTTGGAAAAGAAGCGGCTATTTACGCGGGGCTGCAGAAATGCAGGGGTGATTTAGCTGTGTTGATGGACGCGGATTTACAGGATCCGCCCGCACTTTTGCCGGAGATGTACTCCTATATTGAACAGGGGTATGATTCGGTGGCGACCAGACGTGTGACCAGAAAGGGGGAGCCGGTTATCCGTTCCTTTTTCGCGAGGATGTTTTATAAATTAATGAATAAGATTTCTCGGACAGAGATTGTGGACGGTGCCAGGGATTACCGCCTGATGACAAGGCAGGTGGTGGACGCGATTTTGTCCATGACGGAGTATAACCGCTTTACGAAAGGGATTTTCGGCTGGGTGGGTTACGAGACCAAGTGGCTGGAATATGAAAATGTGGAGCGCAGAAAGGGCGAGACGAAATGGTCGTTCTGGAAGCTGTTTTTGTATTCCCTTGAAGGGATCATCGCCTTTTCCACGGTGCCCCTGACGATAGCGTCCGTGGCGGGCGTGTTCTTTTGTCTGGTTGCTTTTGTCATCATTGTAGTGACGATTGTGCGAAAACTTTTGTTTGGCGACCCGACTTCTGGCTGGCCTTCTCTCGTCTGTATTATCATGATGGTCAGCGGCGTGCAGCTGTTTTGTCTGGGGATTGTCGGGCAATACTTATCAAAGACCTATATGGAAGTGAAGAGGAGACCCATTTATCTTGTCAGGGAAGAACTTGGGGGACAGGAAGTTGAAGGATAAAGAAAACGGGCTTGTCAGCATTATCGTGCCGGTGTACCGGGCGGCGGCTTACATTGCGGACACGATTGAAATGGTGTTTGCGCAGACCTACGATAAATGGGAGCTTTTGCTGGTGGACGATTGTTCCGGGGACGACAGTGTGGAGACGATGGAAAAGGCGCTCTCCGTGTACGAGCATCGCCCGGCAGCGGGCAGCTTTGAAAAGATAGGGCGTATCACGGAATATCTGTGCGGAGAAGAGAAAAAAGTTTTTCTGATATGCAAAAATAGAAACGAAGGCGCTGCCGCCGCGCGCAATACAGGAATAGATTTGGCGAAGGGGCGGTATCTTGCGTTTCTCGACGCGGATGATATCTGGGCTTCGGACAAGCTTAGAAAACAGCTTTCCTTTATGAGAGAAAAAAGGGCGGGCTTTTTGTTTTCCGCCTACGAGTTCGGGGATGAGGATGCAAGACCTACGGGCAAGGTCGTACATGTGCCGGAAACGTTGACCTATAAAAAGGCGCTTTCGCGGACAGTGATTTTTACGACTACCGTTGTGCTTGACCGGAATGTGATTCCGGATGAGCTGATGCGGATGCCGCAGGTGGAAAGTGAAGATACGGCGACATGGTGGCAGATTCTGCGGGCGGGCTATACGGCATACGGGCTTGATGAGGTGCTTGTGGTATACAGAAGACCGCCAAGGTCTCTGTCTTCCAATAAATGCAAGGCGGTGAAGCGGATTTGGAATCTGTACCGCAGACAGGAGAAGCTCTCTGTAGCGTCCAGCGCATTCTATTTTGTGTTCTGGGCATACAGGGCGACGATAAGGCGGATATAAGACCATGAAAAGAGTGGAAACATTAAAAAGACTGATTATATTACAGCTTTCCTTTATCGGACTGATTTTCCAGACGGCAGTCTATGCTTATTTCTGGCTGACAGAGTATTATCCGTTTCTGAGACTGCATAGAAATTTCCGGTTTTATTTCAAGGGACATGTGCTGATTCTGTTGATTTATTTTGTGCTGTTGTTTTTCTTTGCCAATACATACGGCGCGTTAAAAATCGGGTATCTGAAGCCCGTGGATGTGTTTATTTCAGAGCTGTTTTCACTGCTGTTTGTCAATGTCATTTCTTATTTTCAGATTTCCCTGATGGCGAACTGGGTAGTGGATGTAAGACCTATTGTCTGGACCATGCTGATTCAGGCGGCGCTCGCGGGCGTGTGGGTATTTTTCTGCAACGTCTGCTATTACAAAGCATTTCCGCCCAGAGATATCCTGATTGTTCACGGTGAGCGGCCGATTGATGATATTGTAAAGAAGTTTGAGACGAGAAAGGATAAGTACAAGATTAATAAAGCGATGAATATCTCAGCAGGCATGGATGCGGTGAAAGAGGAAATCGGGCATGGCTATGGGGCGGTGGTTCTGTGGGATATCTCCGCGGTTGACCGGAATGCCCTGTTAAAATACTGCTACAGCCGATCCGTGAGGGTGTATACGATGCCCAAGATATCCGATGTACTGATCCGGGGCGCGGACCAGCTCCACTTATTTGACACGCCTATTTATCTGACGAGGGAATATTCCCTTAAAGTGGAACAGCGGGTGGCCAAGCGGCTGATTGATTTAATCTGCTCGGTATTGCTTTTGGTGATTGCGTCGCCTTTTATGCTGATTACGGCGGCGGCAATCAAGCTTTATGACGGTGGACCGGTTTTTTATAAACAGGTTCGCTGTACCCGCGACAGAAAAGAATTTTATATTTTGAAATTCCGAAGTATGCGGGTGGATGCGGAGAAGGACGGCGTGGCGAGACTGGCATCTAAAAATGATTCCCGTATTACGCCGGTAGGAAAGTTTATCCGCGCGACAAGGATTGATGAACTGCCCCAGCTTTTTAATATTTTAAAGGGGGAAATGTCCTTTATCGGTCCAAGACCAGAGCGGCCGGAAATTATCGACCAGTATATGGAGGAGATGCCGGAGTTCGCTTTTCGTATGAAGGTAAAAGCGGGGCTTGCGGGTTATGCGCAGGTTTACGGAAAATATAATACGACACCCTATGATAAGCTGAAGCTTGATTTGACTTATATCGAGCAGTATTCCGTGTGGCTGGATTTGAAGCTGATGTTACTGACATTAAAGATTCTGATTAAGCCGGAGAGTACGGAAGGGGTAGAGAATAGCCAGACGACGGCGATGAAGTAGAGTGAAAGGTTTTACGTTATGAAAGACAGCAACTATGTGAATGACGGTATGGATATAAAAAAATATATGCTGTGCCTGTTAGGACGTCTGCCGCTTGTGCTGGGGGCGGTGGCTGGCGGCGCGGTTTTGGGCGCGCTGGTTTATATGGTGGTGAGGACGGTGCCGGAGTCGGAGCGGGAGTATAGCGCTTACGCTAAAGTGTATCTGGATTTCGCGGCGGATGAGACGGGGGAAGTGTATCAGGCGTACAACGGTTATACATGGAATGATTTAATGGCGGCTGACCCGATTATGGAGCTGACGCTTGGCAATCTCTCTGCGGATTATACGCGTGAGGAGACAGCGGCGGCGATCAAGGCAGAAATCCTTTCGGATATCCGGCTTCTTACGATTACGGCGACAACAAACAGGGCGGAGCGCACAGACGCGATTCTCGGGGCGGCGGTGCAGGCGCTGGAAACATACGGCGGGCAGGCGAAGGAGTTTCTGGAAATCCATGCGATTCAAAAGACGGAAGCGAAGCTTGTGGTGGCGGACAGTCGGATGGCGCAGGCTGTGTTTGTGGGCGCGTTTCTGGGGCTGTTTCTCAGTCTGCTTGGGTTCTCGCTTTTCTATGTGATGGACGATCGTATTCTGGTGGCGGGGGATGCCAGAAAAGTGACAAACTTGTCATTTGTTGGCTATGCTTCCGGCGGGGAAAGGCTGACGCAGGACTATGAAAACAATCTCGCTTATCTGCGGGAAAAGCCGGGGGATATTCAAATCTGCGAACTGAACAGGGACAAGTCCTTTTCGGAGGAGGAACTTCGGGAAATGCGAAAGGCGGGAGGCGTGGTTTTGTCCCTTCCCTTCGGGAAAGCGCACGGTGCTTTTGTGTCTTATGCAATAGAGCTGTTAAAGACGCAGGACTGCGCGCTGTGCGGCGTGGCAATACGGGATGCGGACGAGCGGTTTCTGCAGAGATACTACGGAAAATCTACTGTTATGCTTGAGGCTGTCGGGGAAAAATAGATGCAGGCGTATGCTTGCGGGGGAAAGAAATCAGGTGCGTGATGAAATTAGAGGTTCTGGTCTCGGCGGTAGATAAAAATGCCGCGGAGCTTATTTCGCAAATGCATATAGCGACGGATGCGGTGCTTGTAAACCAGTGTGACCATTATGATTATGAGACGGTCACGGTACAGGGCGGTAGCGTGAAATGTTTTTCCATGCCGGAGCGGGGTGTGGGACTAAGCCGCAATACCGCGCTTTTGCATGCGTCCGGAGATGTAGCGCTCTTTTCCGACGAGGATATCAGACTGACGCCGGATTACGCGGAGAAAATCAGCAGGGCATATGCGTCTCTTCCTGACGCGGACATGATTCTCTTTAACGTGGAGGTTGCGCCCTCGCGCAGAACTTATTGGAACCGGGAGATACGACGGATTACTTACCGCAATTACGGCAGATATCCGGCTTACAGCATTTCGGCGAAGCTTTCCGCCCTGCGCAGGGCGAATGTGCAGTATTCCTTGCTTTTTGGTGGCGGCGCGAAATACAGTAACGGCGAGGACAGCCTGTTTTTGCGGGACTGTCTGAAGGCGGGACTTCGCATTTACGCGCATACCGCTTGTATCGGCAGGGAGCAGGAGCGTGAGTCCACCTGGTTTTCCGGCTACCATGAAAAGTTTTTCCGCGACAGGGGCGTGCTCTATCATTATCTCTACGGAAAGCTGGCGCTGCCGCTTTCTTTGCGGTTTTTGTGGGTGCATAGGGAAACCATGTGCCGGGAAATTCCGGTCGGTAAAGCGTTTCGTATGATGCGCGCAGGCGTGCGGGAGGCGCGCGGCAGATGATTTTATATAGTACGGTTGCGGTTGTCACGGCGCTTCTTGCAAGTCTGGTGGACAGCCATCCAATAAGACAACCTCATACGATTACCAGGCAGCAGCTTTGCAACCGCGTCTGTATGACGGCGATATTTTTGGTTCTGTTTCTGCTCTCCGCGTGCAGGCTCAACGTGGGCAACGACTACGCGAAGTATGTGGAGTTTATGCATCTGGTTAACTGCGACGCTTATGTGCCTACGGAGATTGGATTCAATCTTCTGGTCAAGCTGATTTACGGTTTGTCAGGGTTTGAAAATTTTTTGCTGGTATTTGCGTTTTATTCGTTTGTGACGGTGTTATTTTTTCTGCTTGCCATGTACGAGCAGAGCGACGAGTTCGGGCTGACTTTTTTCCTTTTTATGACGTTGGGCTATTATTTCCAGACGTTCAGCACGGTGCGCTATTATCTGGCGCTTGCCCTTGCGCTCTACTCCATGAAGTTTGTGCTGCGCAGACAGTGGGGAAGGTTTGTGATTCTGGTGGTTCTGGGAGCCACATTCCATAAATCGCTTCTGGTAGTGATTCCGCTCTACTTTCTGGCGTCGCTGCCCTGGAAAAAATGGCAGCTTGCCATAGCCGCTGTCTTTTGCACGACCTTTTTGTTTATGCAGGATTTTTATTTAAAGCTGGTGGTATTCCTGTATCCGACTTATGAGGACACGGAGTATCTGGAGGGCGGCACAAGCTTCATCAGCATTCTGCGCTGCGCTGCGGTTCTTTGCTTTGCGGGCATTGTGTTTCTGATGTGGCGTCGGGAAGGCAGGTATCGAAATCACACGGATGTCGCAAAAGACGGCAAAGATGAAAAAGGAATAACCGGCGAAAAAAATGTCACAAATATAGAGGAAGAGGAAACATGGAACCGGCGTTTTTGGTTTTACACGTATTTAAATCTGGGCGCGCTCGTTCTCTATGTATTCTGCTCCTTCCTGCCTATCATTTCGCGGATTGGATATTATTTGATGGTGAGTCAGATACTATTTTTACCGATGTTGTTGCAAGCTGTGCCGGATAAAAAATGGCGGCGGCTTTTCCGAGCGGGTATTCTTTTGGCTGCGGTATTGTACTTTGCCATGTATTTGAAAAAAGGGGCGAACGACGGTGTATTGATTCTGCCCTATAAAACATTTTTTTTCAACGAGATGGTTAATATACTTTCAGAGGTTAATTAGTTATGACTTTTAGCATCATTGTCGTCTGCTATAACGCGGGCGAAAAATTACGGAAGACGATAGAGAGCATCCGCAGTCAGACGGATAACGATTATGAGATTATCGTGCAGGACGGTCTTTCCACGGACGGTTCGGTGGAGCGGCTGTCTGCCGGAGCGGATTTAAAGATTTTTAGAGAGCGGGACGAGGGCATTTATGACGCCATGAACCGGGCGGTTTCCCACGCGGCGGGGAAGTATCTGTTTTTTCTAAACTGTGGCGATTATTTTGCGGACGAAGAGGTGCTGGCGAAGGTAAAACGGGAGATCGAAGAAAGCGCCCACCCGATGATTTTCTACGGCAATATCAAAGAGCGTGCCACGGGCGCCTACGTCATGTCCAATCCTGTGATCGACGATTTCGCCTGCTACCGCAATGTGCCCTGCCATCAGGCATGTTTCTATGACAGAAGGCTTCTTGTGAAGCGGGGCTTTCGGACGTGCTATCAAGTCCGCGCAGATTACGAGCATTTTCTCTGGTGTTATTACAAGGCGCACGCCGTTATGGTTTATATGCCGCTTACCGTGGCGTCTTACGAGGGAGAGGGCTTTTCGGAAAATACGGAGAACAGAAGGCGGTCCGCTGTAGAACATGCGCATATTGTGAAAAAATATATGAGCCGTGGGCAGATTATCAAGTACAGGCTGCTTCTGTTTTTGTCGCTTGCGCCGCTTCGGACCTTTCTGGCAAAGAACAAAGCGACGGCAGAAATTTATCAAAGGATAAAAAGAAAGATATACCGAATGAAGAGAGCAGGATAAGAAGCAACGTAAAAGATGGCGGCATGTGGAGACATATGCCGGCGTGTGAAGGGAGAAATACAAATGAAGGTATTATGGGTGTGCAACATTATGCTGCCGGCGATCGCCAAACGGTTAAATCTTCCTTGCAGCAACAGAGAGGGGTGGCTTTCCGGGCTGCTTGACCGGGTGGTAATGGAACAGGAGAGGAACCGCATCGAATTGGGAATCGCTTTCCCGGTGGAGGAGTCGCTGGGAAACTTTGACCGGATGATGCCGCTGGGGGAAAATATTTCCTGCCATTGTTACGGTTTTGTGGAGGATTTGACGGCGCCGGAGCGCTATGATTTTGAACTGGAAAAACATTTTGAGCTGATAATCAATGACTTTAAACCGGATATCCTGCATGTGTTCGGCACGGAGTTTCCTCACGCGCTGGCATCAATTAAAGTGTTTGACCAGCCGGAGCGGACACTTGTCGGCATCCAGGGTCTTGTCTCCGCGATTGCCAAGGTGTATATGGCGGACTTGCCGGTAAAGGTACAAAGGCAGAGTACCTTCCGCGACCGTGTCAGAAAAGACAGCATCAGACAGCAGCAAAAAAAGTTTGAGAAGCGCGGCGAATTTGAAATCGAGGCGATCAAGCGGACGGGGCATATAGCGGGACGCACGGATTTTGACCGGGCGGAGACGGAAAAAATTAATCCGGATGCGACTTACCATTTTTTGAATGAGACGCTGCGCAGTGTATTTTACCGTGACAGATGGAGTAAATATAACTGCCAGACGCACCGTATTTTTTTGAGTCAGGGCGATTATCCCCTGAAAGGATTCCACTATCTCTTGCAGGCAATGCCAAAGATTTTAGAGCAGTTTCCCGACGCGGAGGTTTACGTGGCGGGGGCGGATATTTTAAAGGCGGAGACGTGGAAGGATGCGTTAAAGCTGCCTGCATACGGCAAATACCTTAAAATGCTGATTCGGGAAAATCATCTGGAGGAAAAAATTAATATGCTCGGGCGGATTGACGCGGAGGAAATGAAAAAGCAGTATCTGAGCTGTCAGGTATTTGTCTGCCCGTCGGTGCTTGAAAATTCTCCCAACTCCGTGGGAGAGGCGATGCTTCTTGGTGTGCCCTGTGTGGCGGCAAACGTGGGTGGCATACATAACATCTTGACGGATGGCGGGGACGGGTTCCTCTATCCGCCCGGGGACGTGGATGCGCTGGCGGACAGCATTATCGAAGTGTTCACCAAGGAAGCGATTGTGGACAGACTCTCTGATAATGCCAGAAAACATGCCCGAATCAATCATGACGCGGACCAGAATTACTATCGGTTGATGCATATTTACCGTGAAATGATGGAGTAAAGTGAGAAGTACTTCTAAAGACGTCTCGCCATTGGACGAGACGCCAAGAAGTACTAAGTCTCACTTAGGAGAATGCCAAAATGCGGGCATTCTCCGTGGAGGAGAAATATGACGTTTGTCTTTGTGTCTAACTACATCAACCATCACCAGCTTCCCTTCTGTGAGGCGCTCTACAAGCGGCTGGGGAAGGGGTTTGTCTTTATCCAGACCATGCCTATGGAGGCGGAGCGCGTGGAGATGGGGTGGAGCGTTGATGTGGATGAAATTCCTTATGTCATGTGTCTTTACAGGGACGAATACGAGTGCCTGAAACGGATTATGGAAAGCGACGTGGTGCTTTTCGGCTGGACGGGCAGGGAAGATATCGTGACGCCGAGGCTCCGTTCGGGGAAAACCACGCTTCGCGTGAGTGAACGGCTATATCGGGAGGGACAGTGGAAAGCGGTTTCACCCAGGGGGCTGGTGGCGAAATACCGGGAGCATATTAGGTATCGGGGAGAGAACATCTGTATGCTCTGCGCGGGTGCGTACGCGGCATCGGACTTTCACCTGATAGATGCGTACCCGGGCAAGCTCTTTAAGTGGGGGTATTTTACAAAGCTGCGGACATATGATGACGAGACGTTTGCGGCAATGAAGCCGCAGGAGGGACCGCTGCAGATTGTCTGGGCGGGGCGGTTTATTCCCCTAAAGCATCCGGAGTACGCGGTGCGGCTTTGCAAAACACTACGGGAGAAAGGCTATGCTTACCGTATGCATATGCTGGGCGGCGGCGAGCTGGAGTCTGTCGTAAAGGAGGAAGTGGAACGCGAAGGGCTTGCGGATGACTTTGTGTTTTATGGCTATACGAAACCGGAGCAGGTGCGGGACGTGATGGAGAAATGCCATATTCATCTTTTTACCAGCAACCATCTGGAGGGATGGGGCGCGGTGATAAACGAAGGGATGAACAGCGGCTGCGTGGAGGTGGTTGACGCCCGCGTGGGGGCGGCGCCTTATCTGATTCGCCATGGAGAAAACGGTCTGCTCTATTCCGGCGGACGCTTTGAAAAAATGGAGGCGCTTGTGCTCGACCTCTTTGAAAATTGGGAAGAACGGCGGGGCATGGGACGTGCCGCCTACGAGACGATTCGGGATATATGGAATGCGGAGCACGCGGCTTCCGCTTTACTGCGGTTTGTGGACGGTATGCGGCAGGGAAGGCTCTGTCCGGAGGAGGAGGGACCCTTAAGTGAAGCGCCCATTATCAAGCCGGGTAAATATCTGCCGGGAGATGATGGAAGGGTAAAGACCCCATGGCAGGGGAACAAGGGAAGGAGCAGATGGGAACGAAAAAAATCAGTGTGATCGTGCCTGTATACAATTCCATAAATTGTCTGGAAAGGTGCGTGCGCTCTCTGTGTGCCCAGACTTACGGTGAGCTGGAAATCCTGCTGGTTGACGACGGCTCCACGGACGGTACGGGGGAACTTTGCGAGCGGCTGGCTGCGGAGGACGGACGCATTGTCGTCCGTCATAAGGAAAACGGTGGCGCTTCTTCCGCCAGAAACGAGGGGCTTTCTATAGCGTCTGGGGACTATATCGGGTTTGCGGACAGCGACGATTACGTGGATTCCTATGTGTATGAGGAGCTGGCGCGCGTGCTGGAGAAGGGAAAATACCCTGTGGCGCAGATTTCTCGGGACGAGGTGGACGAGGAGGGACGGCGGCTGCCGGACATCTGCGTGCCGCCGGAGAAAGAGCGGTTCTGCGACTCGGAGACGTTTATCAAGGAGCTTCTTTGGCACCGGGGGGACAGCTCTTTTTGCACCAAGCTGTTTCCGCGGGAAATTTTTGCGAACCATCGCTTTCCGGAAGGCGAGTTGAACGAAGATTTTCGCCTGCTTCTGGAAATTTTGCAGGAGATTCCGGGAATCGTCATTTTACCAAAGCAGGGCTACCATGTGGTGTGCCGAATGGAGAGCACCACAAGAAAACGGACGAGGGACAGCTTCTCCCGTGTGTTTCTGGATATTGTGGAAAACGCGGACATGGTGCAGGAGCTTGTGGACAGAAAATATCCCGCGCTGCACGAATATGCGGTGCGGTTTAATCTTTATCAGCGGCTGGATTATATGCTGCATGTGCCCCTTTCCCAGATGAGAGGGGATAATGTCTTTTATCAGAAGGTGAAAACGTTTCTGCGGCGGCATGTGGGGGACACCATCAAAAATCCCTATCTGACGGGAAAGAATAAGGCGTATCTGCTGCTGCTGACGGCGGCGCCCCGGACGGTCAGGGGCGTGCACGGGTGGAAGATGAAATTGAGGGAGAAAACGAGATAACGGCGGACGGTTTGAATAAAGCCGGGATGGAAACGGTCAGACATGGTTGAGCAAAGGGACAGTAGAAAAAAAACAAAATATATTGTGTGCTTCATCATACTCTGGCTTTTGCAGATGGCGGCGGCGTTCTGGTTTTGTACGCAGAAACAGGGATATCACGAGGATGAGTTTTATACCTACTACTCCACCGCGCGGACAAACGGGTTTTATGTGGAGGATGGAAAGTGGATGGAGCGGGAAGAATACCGCAACGAGTTTGTGGTGCTCCCCGATGAACGGTTTCAGTACGGGCTTGTAAAAGAGGTACAGTCATGGGATGTGCATCCGCCTATGTATTACTGGGTATTCCATACAGTGGCATCCCTCGTGCCGGGCGTGTTCTCCAAGTGGATTGGTCTTTCGGTCAATCTGTTTTTCCGTGGGATCAACCTCATTTTACTGACATATCTGTCATATTTGGCGGCAGGAAAGGACGAACGACTGCCGCTTCTCGTGACGTTTGTCTACGGATGCAGTCCGGCGGCTATGAGCGGCTTGGTATTTATCCGGATGTATGAAATGCTGACGACCTTTGTGCTGCTCTGTGCGGTTTTGCATGTGAGGGTTGTATGGCGCGAGGAGGAAGGAGACGGCCGGGAAGCGGATGGGAGACAACCGGACGCGCAGCGCAGGACACAGCTTCCGGTGCGAACCCTGCTTGCTATGGCGGCGGTGACGTATGTGGGTTTCCTGACGCAGTATTATTATTTTATCTTCCTGTTTTTTATGGCGATTGCTTTTTGCGTCTGGATGCTGTGGAGGGACAGGAATGTTTGGAACTGCCTGCGGTATGGCGTTTTTCAGGGGCTTGCGTTTGTGTTGGCGTATCTGACTTATCCGGCGTTTCCGGGGCAGATGTTTAAGGGACAGCGTGGCGCGCAGGCGACAGAGAATTTTTTTAACCTGTCGAATACGTTTGAGCGGATTCGTTTTTTCTGGGATTTAATGAGCCGCTATGTGTTCGGCGGTCTGCTTGGACTGCTGCTTTTGTTTCTCGCGGCGGTGGCAGTGGCGGTGCGTTTGCAAAGCGGAGGAAGGGCAGGGCGAGGGCAGCGCGTGGCGGCGATGGAAAGTGCGAAGGACGGAAAGCCTGCGGTGACGGAAGGCTCTGCGGGTGCGGTGTTTTATATATTGCTCCTCACGGCGGCGGGCTATTTTCTGGCGGTGTCCAAGACGGCGCTCCTGCTTGGCGGGACTTCCAACCGCTACCAGCTTCCGGTTTACGGAATCGTGACCCTGCTTTTGTTTCTGGGAGTGGCGAGGGTTTTACGTAAGACGGCTGGTATGCGCCATGCGGAGGAGGAGCGGCAGGAAAAGGCGGAACTTCCTGCTGTTTGCATCGGCTGGCAGGAAAAAAGGATGGCAGGGGTGGCAGCAGCTTTCTGTCTTGCCATCGTCGCACTCAGTTATGTCCGGGCGGATGTGGAATTTCTCTACCCGGAGGCGGCGGAATCTGTGGCGCTTGCACGAGAACAGGCGGCGGCGCACATTCCTGTGGTCTATATCTATAAGCCCGGGGAGGAGTGGTGCATCTGGGCGGTGGCGGATGAGCTGATGCAGCATGACAGGGTATATTTTGTCAGCGCGGCGAGCGAGGACCCGATTACAGATCCGATGATTGCGGCTGCGGCTGCGGTTGTTTCGTATACGCCCCTTTATGACGACGTGAAGGACGAGGTGGCGCAGTCTATGCGGATTCCATCCGGAAACGGGAAGCTGTCGGAAGGTCATCTGCAGTATTTGCACAAGTTTTGTGTGGAATGGTATAACTGCGGCGACGGGGGCGCGTGGAATCCTTCGCGGGTAGAAGAATAGAGAATGCGGGTGTTTCGGCGGCGTATGTGAAAAGAGGTTGTGATGAAAAGAAGCCGGATGGACGGAGTAAAATTGCAGAATATCAGAACGCCTTTGACATGGGCGGCGGTTCTTGTTTTTGTCCTGAGCCTGTTTCCCATTCTCGCGCTGGCGGGTGTGGACAGGGCTTCGGCGGACGACTGGTCTTTCGGTCTTTTGACCCATCTTGCGTGGGTGGATACGCACTCGGTACTGCGGGTTTTACAGGCGGCTTTTGCAAGCGTGAAAAAGTATTATTTTTCGTGGCAGGGAACGTGGTTTTCGGTTTTTCTGTTTTCCTTGCAGCCGGAGGTTTTTTCACACGATGCCTACTGGATTGTTCCTGTGCTGATGACGGGACTTCTCATCGGCGGTGTATCGGATTTCCTCTACTGTCTGCTGGTGCGGTTTTTGCACATATCCAGACAGGATTTTTTACTGATCGACGCCATTCTTCTGCTTGTCCTGATTCAGTTTGTACCCTATCAGACTTCTGCAATTTTCTGGTATAACGGGGCGGCGCACTATACGGTGCCCTTTGCGCTTGTCATGTTTGCCTGTGCGCGTTTTGTCCGTTATGCGCTGGATTTTCGCAAACGGGATTTGGCGCTGGCTTCCTTGTGGATGACGCTTCTTGGCGGCACGAATTACCTGACGGCGATTTTTGGGCTGGGTTTGTTTGCGCTCTTCGTGGTTTTGTTTTTTTGCAGGGGACGCAGGGTGCTCCTTATGTTGATTCCCATGGGGCTGGAAATGGCGGGGCTTTTAGTCAGCGCGCTGGCGCCGGGGAATGCGGTGCGTGGCGGTTCGACATATCGTATCACGGTGGCGGGAATGCTTCGTGCGGTCGGTGAGGCTTTGGCGCATGGGATGCAGGGCGCATGGGAGTCTTTTCGGGAGTATCCTGTGGCTATGGCGGTCATGCTTGTTCTGGCGGTATTTTTGTGGGATATTCTGCGGGAGAAAGTTTCCGAACTGCATCTGCATTTTTCGTGTCCGGGTTTGGTAATTTTGTATCTGTGGGGGCTGTACTGTGCGGTTTACTGGCCGGTACTGTTTGTGGGCGGCTCTGTTTCCGATGGCTCGGTATCCGTAGGCGTTCCCAATACGATTTTTTGGACCTTTCTTCTCGCACTGTTTGGCAGTATTCTTTACGGGCTGGGATGGATTTGTGAAAAAAGCGGCGGCACTGAAAAGTGGCGGCTGCCTGTGTATGCGGCGGTCTTTTTCGTGGTTTTTCTGATTCTTTGTATCTGCCGTATAGATTTAAAAAACAGTACGGATTATGTGTGCTATTATTACATTCGCACGGGAAGGGCGGCTGTCTATAAGGAGCAGATGGATGAGCTGACGGCAATACTGACGGATGAGAGCGTGGAGGATGCAGTGGTGCCTTTTATCGTGGGGGAGCAGGAGCCGCTGGTGCATCTGCCTGTCACGCTTGACAAGGAAGAGTGGTCGAATCAGAAAATGGCGCAGTTTTTCAGGAAAAAGTCGCTGGTGGCAATACCCCGTGACGAGTGGGAGGCACAGCGTGAAATACGTTGACACGCCTGCGGAAACTGCCTATAATAAACATATTGTAAGTGAGGAAAAAATATGGATGCACTGAAATTAGATACCGTCCGTCTTTCCGCGGACAGAAGCTGTCTGGAAATACTGGACCAGACGCTTTTGCCGGGCACGGTCAAGGCGCTGCGGATAGATAAAATAGAAGATATTTATGAAGCGATTCGGTTTCTTCGTGTCAGGGGGGCGCCGGCTATCGGTGTATGCGCAGCTTATGGGATTGCGCTTACCGCGTCCCGCATAGAAACACAGGATTATGAGACGTTTCTCGCGGCATTTACGGAGCAGAAAAACTATCTTGCCTCGTCACGTCCGACGGCGGTTAATCTGTTCTGGGCGCTGGAGCGGATGGAGCGCACCCTGCGGGCACATAAAGAGCAGTCCGTGGAGGAAATCAAGGAGTGTCTGTTTGTGGAAGCGCAGGCAATCCGGGATGAAGATGTGGCAATCAGCCGCAGCATCGGGGAGATTGGTTTCGGGCTGCTTAAGCCGGGGGACGGGATTTTGACCCACTGTAATGCGGGGACACTTGCTACGGCGAAGTATGGTACGGCTACAGCGCCCATGTATGTGGCTTTGGAGCATGGAATGACAGATTTTCGGGTATACTGTGACGAGACAAGACCGCTTCTGCAGGGCGCCAGACTGACAGCTTTCGAGCTGCACGGCGCGGGCATTGACACGACCCTGATCTGTGACAATATGGCGTCCACCGTGATGAAGAGCGGTCTGGTGAATCTGGTCTTTGTGGGCTGCGACCGGGTGGCGGCAAACGGTGATACCGCCAATAAGATTGGCACCTCGGGGGTGGCAGTGCTGGCGAAGCATTACGGGATTCCTTTCTATGTGTGCGCGCCCAGCTCCACGATAGATATGTCGCTTGCCACGGGGGAGCAGATTCCGATAGAGGAACGCGACGCGGCGGAAGTCACCGAGATGTGGTATAAGGAGCGGATGGCGCCGGAGGGCGTAAAGGTATATAATCCCGCTTTCGACGTGACGGATCATTCGTTGATTACGGGAATTATTACGGAAAAAGGGCTTTGCAGAGCGCCTTATGGGCAGGCGTTCCGAGAACTTGGCATAGGGTGAGAAATGAGAAAAGCGGCATTCTCCGCACGAAAGAAAGGAGACTTATGTTAAAAGATAAAACCATACTGATAACCGGCGGAACGGGCTCGTTCGGGAAATGCTTTACGAAATACGTGCTGACGCACTATGAGCCGAAAAAAATCATCATCTATTCGAGGGACGAATTTAAGCAGTGGATGATGGCGAACGAGTTTAAGGAGCATGAGGAGAAGCTGCGGTTTTTTATCGGCGATGTGCGTGATGTGGAACGCCTGAAACGCGCCTGTGAGGGTGTGGATTACATCATCCACGCGGCGGCATTGAAACAGGTGCCAGCCTGTGAGTACAATCCCAACGAGGCAATTAAGACCAATATCCACGGCGCCATGAACGTGATTGACGCTGCGCTGGATACGGGGGTGCGCAAGGTGGTGGCGCTGTCAACGGATAAAGCGGTGAATCCGGTCAATCTTTACGGCGGCACGAAGCTTGTTTCGGACAAGCTCTTTGTGGCGGCGAACGCCTACGTGGGCACGAAGGATATCAATTTCTCCATCGTGAGATACGGAAACGTGGCGGGCAGCCGGGGTTCTGTCATTCCTTTCTTTCATAAGCTGATTCAGGAGGGGGCGGAGGAGCTTCCCATTACGGATTTGCGCATGACCCGGTTCTGGATCAGTCTGACGCAGGGCGTGGAGCTGGTAATCAAGGCGCTGGCGGAAGCGAACGGCGGGGAAACGTTTATCAGTAAGATTCCTTCCTTTAAGATTACGGATTTGGCGGAGGCGATGCTGCCGGGCTGTAAAATTGTCGAAACCGGCATCAGACCGGGGGAGAAGCTGCACGAGATTATGGTGACCACGGAGGATTCGGCGACCACCTACGAGTATGACAAGCATTTCATTGTCTATCCGCAGATGACATGGAATAACAGACAGCAGCCTAATCTCTCCGGCAAAAAAGTGGCGGAGGGATTCCATTACAGCTCCGATAACAATACCGAATGGCTTGGTGTGGACGATATTCGCGCGCTGTTAAAGGACGTAGAGCTGGAAAAATAATAGGACAACAGAAAGGAGGACATGTGTGGAAATACGTGTCCTTCCTTAACGTGATAGGTATTTCTCAACCGGTGCGGATTTGAGAGAGCAAAGAGGAGGACGGGACATGGAAAAACCGGCAATCGAGGGCGGAAAGCCCGTCAGAGAAACGCCCATTTATTACGGGCATCAGTATATAGACGAGGCGGATATTCAGGCTGTGGTGGAGGTCATGAAAAGCGACTACCTGACATGCGGACCGAAGATAGGGGAGCTGGAAAAAAAGCTCTGCGCGCTGACAGGAGCGAAGTACGCGGTGGTCTGCTCCAACGGCACGGCGGCGCTGCATATGGCGGCGATGGCAGCAGGCGTGAAGGAGGGGGACGAAGTCATCACCACGCCTATCACGTTCGCGGCTTCGGCGAACTGCGCACTCTACTGTGGGGCGAGACCTGTGTTTGCGGATATTGACCCCGAAACCTACAATATTGACCCGGAGAAGGTGGAAGCGGCAATCACGCCTGCCACGAAAGCAGTGGTAGCGGTTGACTATACAGGTCAGTCTGTGGCGCTCGATCCGCTTCGGGAAATCTGTAAAAAGCACGGGCTGGTTCTGATTGAGGACGGCGCCCATGTGATTGGCACGAAATATAAGGGGCAGCCCAACGGCTCCCTGTCCGATATGACCACACTCAGTTTTCATCCGGTGAAAACAGTGACAGGCGGCGAGGGCGGCGCGGTGCTGACGAACGACGAAGCCTATTATAAAAAGCTGCTTTTATACCGTGCTCACGGCATCACGAGGGATGAAAGCCTGATGGTGCATGAGCCGGACGGACCGTGGTATTATGAGCAGATTGCTCTGGGATATAATTACCGTATAACGGACATGCAGGCGGCGCTTATCATTAGTCAGCTTGACAAGCTGCCCATGTTCAGCAGGCGCAGAAAAGAGATTGTGAAGCGGTACGACGAGGCGTTTTCCGAAATGCCGGAACTTTTCGTCCAGCGGGAGATTCCGGAGTCGGACACCACGAGGCATCTGTATATCCTGCGGATTGTGCCGGAGAAATTAAACATTGACAGAAAACAGTTTTTTGAGGCGCTGTCGGCGGAGAATGTATGCTGTAACGTGCATTACATACCGACCTATTATTTCCCTTACTATGAGAAGCTGGGATATCAGAGGGGACTCTGTCCCAATGCGGAAAAGCTCTATGAGGAAATCATCTCCCTGCCGCTCTACTATGCGATGAGCGACGAGGACGTGGAGAGCGTGATCCGGGCAGTGAAAAAGATTGCTGCTTATTACGCGAAGGAGCGCGTGCGGTAATGAGGCGGCACAGGTCAGGACATTTGTGATTGCGCGCGTAAGAACAAAGGAACAGAGGTGGAAATGACAGAAGAAATCTCGCTGAAAGCAAAAATTTTATATGTGGCGCTGTCGGCGTTGCTTATTGTACTTTTATGGCTTGGCGATGAGGGAAAGCAGCCTATCGCTTATGACGGTATCGAACTGCAGCATTCCATGGGGCTGATTAATACGGAAAATGCGCTGGTGATTAAAAATGCAACGGGATTGATTGATTCGGAGGATATGAGGACTCTGGGAGATATTTACGCAGGTTACAGTTCGGTGGCGAGCACGCCTGTTTATGTAATGAACCGGGGAAGCTATACGGTATCTATGAGCTACAGCGCGGAGCAGAAAGACAGCGTGCTGGAACTGTGGGAGCAGGATAATAAAATTGCGGCATGGGCGATGGAACCCTCGCAAAGGGAATTGACGGCGGATTTTACTCTTTCTAAGGACGCGAAGGAGTTACAGTTCCGCATCAACTACAGCGGGAACGGTACGCTTACGCTGAAGAAATTTTCCATTGCGCCTTACACGCTTTTTTATACGGATACCTATTTTTTGATTGCGGTTTTTCTGCTTCTCAACCTTGCTGTCTGGCTGTATCTGAAAAGCGGCAGAAGAATGTCCGGAGAGCAGCTTGTGGATATCTGCGTGGTTCTTGGGGCGGCGCTTCTTGCCACCACGCCGATGATGCAGACGTATCTCTACAATGCGGATGATCTCTGTTATCATCTGGCAAGATTGGAAGGGCTTAAGGACGGGATTCTGGACGGACAGGTGATTCCTGTCAATATTCTGCCGGAAGGGCTGCAGAATAACGGTTATATGAACGCCATGTATCCGTACCTGTTTTTATACATAGGCGCTTTTCTGCGGATATGCAGGGTGTCTCTTGCCTTTTCCTATAAGACGCTTGTTTTTCTGGCGAATGTGGGCTCTGCGGTATGCGCCTATGTGGCGGTAAAGTCCATGGTGAAATCCAGACGCAGTGTGTATCTGGCGGTGGTTTTGTATACGCTTATGCCTTATCGCTTTACGAATATTCTTTCCAGAGGAGATTTGGGAGAGACGCTTGCTCTGGTTTTCTGGCCTATGGTGATTGCGGGGCTTTATCATATCGTGATAGGAGAGCGGAAAAAATGGTATTATCTCGTCATCGGGTTTACCGGCGCGCTGCAGAGCCACATTCTGAGCGTGGTCTATGTGGCGGCGGTCTGCGTGATCACCGTGCTCCTATATTGCGTTCGTATTTGGAAGGAGCGGCGCTGCCTGGAAGTTTTCAAGGCGGCGGGTCTTACCATCCTGTTAAATGCGTGGTATGTGGTTCCTTTTCTGTACTACTATTTTAATGAGGAGCTGGATAAAGAGGTTCTGCGCTGGAGCGGTTACTACGAGCAGTCAATCAATCTCTCCAATATGACGCAGAGCATCAGTCTGTATAATAAACAATATTTTTCACTGGGGCTTGCGCTGCTTGGCTGTGTGGGAATCGGCGTGGTATATCTCTTATGTGAAAAGCGCGGACGGGTAAGCGAAACGGATGGTTTTGTGCTTTACCTGCTGACACTTGGCGGTATCTTCGTTTTTCTGACGACGGGATATTTTCCGAGCAGAGCGCTTATGTCGAACGGTCTTTTTTATAATATTGCGACGATGCTGCAGTTTCCGTGGCGGTTTCTGGGACCCGCGTCGGCATGCTTTCTCTTTGTGGGGGCTTTCTGCCTCGCTAAATCGGAGTTTTTGAAGCCTTATCGGAATGTGGCTGCCGCCATGCTGGTTGGATTGAATCTGCTGATTATCGTTACCGTGCCCACCGACAACAACCATGTACCCTATCAGGATGCGCAGTCGGTGGCTTCCAAGGGGCACGAGACGAAGCTGGTTACCAGTGTGGGTCTGTTTTATCCCCACGAATGGAGACTGCTGGGGGCAACGGATGATAAGCTGACTGCAAGTGTTGTCTTATCGGATTTTAGCGAGGTGTCCGTGCATGATTTTAAGAAAGAGGGAACGAAGGCGGCGGTGTCCTATACGGCACGGTCCAAGGATGCCTTTATTGAACTGCCCCTGCAAAACTATCTGGGTTACCGGGCGCAGGATGAGCTGGGACAGCCTGTGAAGATAGAGCAGGGAGAAGGCGGACGGATGCGCTTTTTTGTGAACGGGGACGGCGCAGAGCATCGGATTTATGTGCGTTATGGCCCGGTGCCCGGATTTATCATTGCGGATGTGGTATCCGCATTGACGGTTATTTACTGCTTATACCGTGTGTGGCTTTGTAAACGGCTTCCGCTTCGTAGACGGTCAGAAGGAGAGGATATCGACACGGCGTCTGGAAATGATTGAAAGACAGAAAATGTAAATTTCGGATATTTAAGAGCGAAATTGTGGAGGTTAGATGAAGCTTAGCATTATTGTGCCGGTCTATAATATGGCGGCTGAAAAAAAACTGGAATATTGTCTGGATTCCCTTGTGGCGCAGACCGTGGCAGACTATGAGATTATCGCGGTGGACGACTGCTCCACCGATGAATCGTGGGATATACTGAGACGCTATGAAAAACGCTTTCCCGAAAAATTTCACGCGCTGCGTCTTAATGAAAACAAACATCAGGGCGGTGCGAAAAATGCGGGCATAAAAATAGCGCAGGGAGACTGGATTGGATTTATCGACAGCGATGATTGGATTACGCCGGATATGTATGAGCGTCTGATTCAGAGAGCGGAGGAGACGGGCGCCGACCTTGTGGGCTGCGATTACTGCCTTACGTCGGAGCATTCCATGCAAGTCGGACAGGTAGTACACAATAATAAGAGCAGTCAGACGGGCGTTCTGGATGATGAAAAGAAAAGAAGCCTGATTTTGGACGGGGGCAGTCTGGTGGTAAAGATTTTCCGCCGCTCCATGATTCTAAAGCATGAGCTCTGGTTTCCTGAGCATATCTTTTATGAGGACAATGCGCTGGGAAATTCCTATCTCGTGCTGGCAAAGCATTTTGAATATATCGAGGAACCGCTGTATTATTATTATCAGCATGAATCCTCCACCGTGCATACCATTTCGGAGAAACGCTGTGAGGACCGCTGCGTGGCGGGGAGGCTGATGTTAAAGGAAGCCGAGCGGCATGATTTTCTGGATAAATACCGTCCGGAGCTGGAGTACAGCTTTACCCTGCTCTTTTACGTGAATACGCTTTTTACTTATATGGCAGGCGTAAAACGGACAAAGTATCGGTTCGTGAAGAAGCTGGGGGAGGAAATGAGATGTCTGTTCCCGAAGTTTCAGGAGAACTCCTATTATCTCGAGCGGACGCATGAGGAAGAGAAAAAACTGATTCGTATGCAGATGCGCTCTACGCTGTGGTTTATGGCATATTATAAATTGCTTTGGGCGTATCGAAACTTTAGGAAAAGAAAGAAAAAATAAAGCGGATGATGTGACGGTAACTGCGGAAAACGCAGCGAGGAGAACAAAGACAGGGCGGAGGACTGCTTATGGAAATCGGAAGTATCTTTGAAATCAATCCCGCTACGGTAAAAAGAGGCGGGGAGACAGAGGCGCTTCACCTTGCGCAGGTGGATAAGTACGGAAAACAACAGTGCTGTTTTACGGCTTCCGGCAGGGAGGCGATAGAGCTGGCATTAATCAGTCTGGAGCGGGAATGTCCGGATATACCGAAATGTTGTCTGCTGCCTGCTTATATGTGCGACTGCGTGTTTCTGCCCTTTGCGCACCGGGGCTGGGAAATGGTGTTCTATTCGGTGGACAGGGATATGGAGACGGCAGGGGAGGAGCTTTTTCGCCTTGCGTTAGAGTATGATCCCGGTCTGATTTTCATTCATCCCTATTACGGGACGGATACCTGCGCGGGACTTCGCGGTCAGTTGTCCGCCTTAAGGAGAAGCGGCATCCTGCTGATGGAGGATGTGACCCAGTCTTATTATCTGGAGGAGGCGGGAAAAGACGCTGATTTTGTGGTGGGAAGCCTGCGGAAATGGTATGCGGTACCCGACGGTGGATTCGTGGCATCCGATATCCCTCTGGCGGAGGACGTGCTGGATTCGGGAGAGGCGTATGCCAGAGAACGGCTGGTGCCGCTTGTCCAGAAATGGGAGTATCTGAAGGAGAAAGAAAGAAGGACGGGGGGCACGCTGACGGCGGGATGGCTGCCGAGAAAGGCGGAGTATCTGCGGCGTAACCGTTCGCTGGAGAATGCGCTTGACGGTTATCAGGGCGTGCGGCGTATTTCAAGCATATCCGCCGAGATTTTGTCCAAAGTGGACGAGGAGGATGCGCGCAGGAGAAGAGCGGAAAATTATCATACCTTGTATCAAAAGATATGCGGCATGAAACGTCTTTGGGCGGCTTTACCGGAAGAGGAGATGCAGGCGCCCCTCTATCTGCCGGTTTATGTGAAGGAGAGGGACAGCTTACAGAGGTTTCTGTCGGAACGCGGCATTTACGCCCCAGTGCTCTGGCCGGTTGGAGAAGAGAACAAAGATTTTCTGGAAGGGGACGAGACATATATTTTTGGGCATATGCTGGCGCTGCCCGTTGACCAGCGTTACGGAATAGAGGAGATGGCGCATATTGCGGAAGTGCTTGCCTTATATGAAAAACAGCCCGTAATCGGCATACGCGCCGATGCCAATGAAACGGTGGCGACAGGACATGTCATGCGCTGTATGACCATAGCGGAGCAGATAAAAAAGCTGGGTGGGCAGGTATTATTTATCACCGCCGACGAGCAGGCGGAAAATATGCTTTCCCGGGCGGGGTTAGAGCACGTCTGCCTGCATACGCAGTGGAACCGCATGGAGGAGGAGCTGCCGGTACTGCGGGAGGTTCTGCAGCTTGCGGGGATAAAGACGCTTCTGGTGGATTCCTATCAGGTGACGCCCGCTTACCTGGAAGCGCTTCGGGGCTATGTGAAGCTTGCCTGCATTGACGATTGCTTTGAGCAGGTTTTCCCTGCGGATATGTTGATTAATTATAATGCGTATCACACCCGTTTCCCCTATGAGGAAACTTATGGCGGCAGGACAAAACTGCTTTTGGGGACGGATTATGTGCCTTTGCGGGAAGAGTTCGGTGTGGCGCAGGTCAGGGACGCGCAGGATGAGGAGAAAGCATTTTCTGTGCTCCTGTCAAGCGGCGGCGGGGATGCGCAGAATGCCATTCTCGGCGTTTTGCAGCGAGCCGTGCAGATAGAGGAACTGCAATCCGTTATCTTTCATGTGGCGGTGGGTGCGTATCACCCGCAGGGCGATGCCATAGAAGCCTTTGCAAAGATCCATGAAAAGGTAAAGGTATACCGTCCCTGTCTGGATATGGCGGGGCTGATGGCGGACTGTGACGCGGCGGTCTCCGCGGCGGGAACGATGCTGTTTGAGCTCTCCGCTATGCGGGTTCCCACGGTGTTTTTCCAGTCGGCGGATAACCAGCGTTACGACAGGGAGTTTTTTGAAGCAGAGGAGCGGATGCTCTTCGCCGGAGATATCACGCAAGACAGGGACGCCTGTATCGAAGCAATCTGCGAGGGGCTCAAACGCCTTAAATCGGATGATGGACTGCGGCAGCGCATGAAGGGCAGCCTTGCCCGGGTGACGGACGGGAACGGGGCGGAACGGATTGCGGCGGAGATTATGGGATTGTAGAAAGAAGCGAAGGAAAGAGAGTGTAGAATGGGAACAGAGTTAAACGCGGTGGCAATTATCACCGCCCGGGGCGGCAGCAAGCGCATTCCGGGAAAAAATATCAGGGAATTTATGGGGAAGCCGATGTTAACTTACGGCATTGAGGCGGCGCTGCAGTCAGGGATATTTCGTGAGGTCATGGTCTCCACGGACGATGAGGAGATTGCGCGGATTGCACGGGATGCGGGGGGGGCGGTTCCCTTTATGAGGAGCGAAGAGACGTCGGGCGACTTTGCCACCACGGATGATGTGCTGATGGAGGTGCTGCGTAACTTTGAGGAGCGGGGCGAGACTTTTGATTATATGGCGTGCATATATCCGACGGCTCCCTTTGTAACGGCTGAAAAGCTGAGAGACGCTATGAACCTTCTGGTGACGCAGGACGCTTCCGGTGTGATGCCGGTGGTGCGTTACTCGTTTCCGCCCCAGCGGGGGATGGCGGTTCGGGACGGAAAGCTTGTGTACTGCTATCCGGAAAACGCCATGAAACGCTCGCAGGATTTAGAGCCGGTGTACCATGACAGCGGGCAGTTTTACTGTTATCATGTGAAGCGTTATCTGGCGTGCAGAGGTGACCTGCCGGACGGGTATCTGCCTATTATCGTACCGGAGACGGAGGTGCAGGATATTGACAATCCGTCGGATTTGGCGCTGGCGGAGATGAAATTCCGGATGATGCGGGAGAATTGTGAGCAGTAAGAAAATGTATTGTGGCAGACGGGTTTGAAAAAGCCGATATACGGGAAGTGAATGGAAAGGATGTCGGTATGTGGAGTGGATTATCGGCAGGGAGAGAGGATAAATGGGACGGGACAAAATAAAGATTGGCAATCGCCTGCTCGGGGAGGGAGAGCCGACATACATCGTGGCGGAGATGTCGGCAAACCATCTGCAGGATTATGACAGGGCGGAAGCAATCATACGGGCGGCAAAAGAGGCGGGAGCGGATGCTGTTAAGCTTCAGACCTACACAGCGGACACCATTACGATGGACTGCGACAAGGAATACTTTCAGATTAAGCAGGGGACGATTTGGGACGGCAGAACCTGTTATGATTTATTTCAGGAGGCATATACGCCCTGGGAGTGGCAGCCAAAGCTGATGAAGCTGGCAAATGAGCTGGGGATGGACTGTTTCTCTTCTCCGTTTGATTTTACGGCGGTGGACTTTATGGAACAGATGCAGATGCCTGCCTATAAGATTGCTTCTCCTGAAATTTGGGATATTCCCCTGATTCGTAAGATTGCAAGGCAGGGGAAACCCGTCATCATGGCAACCGGACTCGCGTATCTGGGGGACATTGAGAGGGCGGTGAGAACGTGCCGGGAGGAAGGAAATGAGCAGATTATACTTCTGAAATGCGTGGCTACTTATCCGACGCCCTATGAGGATATGAACATCAAAGTAATTCCCCATATGGCGGAGACGTTTGATTGTCTGACGGGGCTTTCGGATCACAGCATGGGTTCCGCTGTTGCCGTGGCGTCGGTGGCGCTCGGCGCGCGGATGGTGGAAAAGCATTTCACGCTCTCACGGGCGGACGGCGGACCGGACGGCGCCTTTTCCATGGAGCCTGCGGAATTTAAAAAGATGGTGGAAGAAATCCGTATTGTGGAGAAAGCGCTCGGCAGGGTGACTTACAAACTGACGGAAAGGCAGGAGAGAAGCCGGGAGGAGGGACGTTCCCTCTTTATCACGGAAGATATCAAAAAGGGAGAGGTGTTCACGGAAAAAAATCTGCGTTCCATTCGCCCGGCGTTCGGCATGGCGCCCATGTATTATGAAGAGATATTAGGCAAAAGGGCGCGCTGCGACATTTCGCGGGGGACGCCGATGAAGTGGGAGTTTTTGGAGTAAACCCTGCGTGGCAGGAATGTGGCGTTGATGGAGAAAACAAAGTGGAAGAAAAGCAGAAAAAAATGATGATTTTAGGCGCGAGCGCGCTGCAGGTTCCCGCCATAAAAAAGGCGAAGGAGCTGGGGTATCAGATTATTCTGGTGGACTATGACGAAAACGCGGTGGGTTTTGCACTTGCGGATGTAAAGCTGGTGGTGAGTACTTTGGATCAGGAAGAGGTTTACCGGCAGGCGCTTATTTACCAGCCCGACGTGGTAATGACTTCAACGAGCGACGGTCCTGTGCGCACGGCGGCTTACGTCAATGAAAAGCTGGGAAAGAGACCGGATTTGTCCTACGAGAACGCGATCTGCGCCACCATAAAGAGCAAAATGAGAGACCGTTTAAAGCAATGCGGGGTACCGATACCAGAATACTATGCCGCTGCGGATTATGAAGCGTTTTCTACGGCGGTGGACAAGCTGGGAGGGGACTGCATCGTGAAGCCTGCGGACAATGCCGGGAGCCGGGGGGTTGTGCATTTTGATTATCCGCGACAGCAGGGCGCCTATCAGTCGCAATTAGAGAATGAGACGGCGGCGTTGGAAAGGTCTACAGAGAGACTTGCTGCATATTATAAGAAGCTTGTTGAGTTTAAAAACAAAACATATCGATATAGTAGGAGCAACGCCCGAAATGGCACGGTGATGGTCGAGGAATACATGCATGGTCCGGAGGTCAGCGTGGAAATTATGGTGATAGAGGGCGAGCCGCATATTCTCACGATCACGGACAAGTATATCACGCCGCCGCCTTATTTCGTGGAGCTGGCGCACTGCGAGCCAAGCAGACTGGATGCAAAGACGCAGGAGGACATACGCCAAGTGGCAATACAGGCGGTCAAGGCGATCGGCATTGAGAATGCGCCTGCTCATGTGGAGATTAAGGTGACGGAGGAAGGCGCGAAGATTGTGGAGCTGGCGGCAAGGCTGGGCGGCGATTTTATTACGTCCAGACTGGTGCCGCTCTCGACGGGCATTGATATGGTGGGTGCTTCGGTGCTTTTGGCGACGGGCGAGGTGCCCGAGCTTACCCCGAAGCGGGACCGCGGCGCAGCGATTCACTTTATCCATGCCGGACAGGAGCAGGAGGGCGTGCTTACCCGGATTATCGTGCCGGACGCTCTTTACGGGCAGGAGGGTGTGGAGGAAATCAGTCTTTATAAAAAGCCCGGAGACCCGGTGCAGGGGACACGCTCGAGCAATGACAGGCTGGGGCATGTGATTACGACGGGGGAGACGGCGGAGCAGGCGATGGAGCTTGGGAAACGGGTAATGGCGCAGATATGTGTGGAGATACAACATGAAAGATAGAATCTATGTCTGCCACACATACTATCACGTATATGTGGCGTGTTTAAAGGAACTGAATCTGGAACGGGAAAAGCGGGGGAACGCGACCCTTGTCATGAGCACCATGTCCAACGATTTCGGGGATTTGCGGGAGCGCGCCTTAAACTGCGAACTCTTCGAGGCAGTGTACGTGTTCGAGGAGAAGGAGGACGTCAATTTCCCGGAGATTATGAAGTATCATGTGGACAGGGGCAATCTTTTCTTAAACCTGCTGACCCGCATCCGCTACACGAAGCTTCTGGGAAAGGCGCAGGAGCCTTACGTGCCGGTGGACTTCAAGGAATATAAAGATATTTATGTGTTCTGTGATTCCGACCCGGTCGGCTATTATTTGAGCTATAAAAAAATACATTATCATGCGCTGGAGGACGGACTCGACTGCATCAGCACCTACGATACCGCTCGCTACGACAACAGGGGGCATTTTAAGCTGAAAGCGTTTCTCGCCTCGCTGAACCTTATTTTCATTCAAAACGGTTGGGGGAAGTATTGTCTGGATATGGAGGTCAACGACATTTCCGTCCTGCCTTATCCCTGTCCGAAATACATCGAAAAATCCAGACAGGAGCTGGCGGACGCACTCACGAAGGAGGATAAGGCGCTTCTGGTGCGGCTGTTTATTTCTAACATAGAAGAAATAGAGGAAAAGATCGCTACGGGAAAGGACAATATCCTTCTTTTGACGGAGCCGCTGTGCGCTCTTCCGGTACGCGAACGGATTTTTCGGGACTGTATTGACTTGTATGGTCAAATAGAAGGCGCGGCGTCAGTGATATTAATTAAACCCCATCCGAGAGATCTTTTGGACTATGAAGAAAAGTTTTCGGAGTATATCGTACTTGACCGGAAATTTCCGATGGAAGTGTTGAATTTTATGGAAGGACTGACTTTCCGCCGGGTGATTTCCGTCTTTACGGTGGTGCGGAACATCCGTTTCGCGGAGGAGATTGTCTATTTGGGAGAAGATTTTATGGACAAGTACGAGGACCCGAAGCTGCACCGGCAGAATGAGGAGATTTAGAAGCCGGAGCATTATGCGTGCGCGGGAAAGAATATCGGGAATTGTGCGGTAAATTTGCACGGCGTGTACACTTGTGGTATACTCGATGGAAGTTAAGCTGAGTGAACGCCAGAGATTGAAGGAGCGTTTCGAATGGAAAGCCGAGTGAGTGCGGACGAGGGAAGAACAGCCGCCCGGTTATAGAAGGAACCTGACGATGGTAAAGATTTTAAAGAAAATGAATGTCCTGCTGGACGGCAGGCAAAAGCGCGCTATGATTGCGCTTATCATTATGATGCTGATCGGTGGCGTGCTGGAAAGTCTCGGCGTTTCCATGCTGGTGCCCATTGTGACTGTGGTGATGGATCCGGAGGCGGTGGGAGAGAGCGCGCTGCTCTCCTCGATTTACGAGAGACTGGGGATGGAGAGCAATGCGCAGTTTGCCATGTTTCTGCTGCTTTCCTTTGTGGGAATGACGGTAATCAAAAATATCTACCTCTTCTTCCAGCAGAAAGCGCAGTTGAAATTCGTCTATACGAATCAGTTCGCAACGTCGAGACGCATGATGATTAATTTTATGCAGCGTCCTTACGAGTATTATCTAAACGCGGACACGTCTGTTATTCAGCGTAATATCACATCTGACGTAAACAATATGTATGGTCTGATTTTAAGCTGTCTGCAGCTTTTCAGCGAGTGTATTGTTTTTGTCTGTCTGGTGGTGGCGCTTTTCCTTTATTCTGATGCGATGATGATTGTGACGGTGGCGGCGCTTATGGTGGCGCTTCTGTTTGTGATAAAAAAGGTATTAAAGCCTATCATGATCAAGGCTGGACAGGACAATCAGGACTATTACAGCGGGCTTTACAAATGGATCGAGCAGTCGGTGATGGGCATTAAGGAGATTAAAATCGGCTGCAAGGAAAATTATTTTATCAATGAGTATGCAAAGTGCGGGGCGGGCTATGTCAGCTCCGTGCAGAAATACAATCTCTTTAACGCGACGCCCAGGCTCTTGATTGAGACGGTGTGTATCGCGGGTATGGTAGGGTATTTTGTGTTGTCCATCGGACAGGGCACACAGATGAAGGAGCTTCTGCCGCAGCTTTCGGCGTTGGCGGCAGCGGCAATGCGTCTGCTTCCCAGCGTGAACCGAATCAATAATTACCAGACTTCGATTTCCTATTTTGAGCCGTTCTTTATGGGTGTCAGCGACAACCTGCAGGAAGAGATTCACGACGGCAGCGTAACTTATGACGCGGAAGTCTATAAACAGCGGCAGAATGTGGAGAAGCTGCCGTTAGAAAAGCTGATTCGGCTGGAGGATATCACTTACAAATATCCGAATACGGAAACACTGATCTTTGACCATGCAGATATGGAGATCCCGATTGGCTCTTCCGTGGGTATTGTGGGCGTTACGGGCGCGGGGAAGACGACGATCGTGGATATCCTGCTGGGGCTTTTGCAGATGGAAAGCGGGCGGATTCTGGCGGACGGCGTGGACGTAAACGGTCATTATGCGGCGTGGCTGAAAAATATCGGGTATATTCCGCAGACCATTTTTATGATAGACGATTCCATCCGCAAGAATGTGGCGTTTGGCGTGCCGGAGGAGGAGATTGACGACGAGAAGGTCTGGCGCGCGTTACAGGAAGCGGCGCTGGATGACTTTGTAAAGAGTCTGCCGGACGGTGTGGAGACAGGCATCGGCGAGCGGGGCATCCGTATTTCCGGTGGGCAGAGACAGCGAATCAGTATTGCGAGGGCGCTCTATGAGGACCCGGAGGTGCTTGTGCTGGACGAGGCGACTTCCGCGCTGGATAATGAGACGGAAGCGGCGATCATGGATTCCATTAACAGGCTGCACGGGAGAAAGACGCTCGTAATCATTGCGCACAGGCTGCAGACCATTGAGAAGTGCGATATGGTGTACCGGGTACAAGGCGGCGCCATTTCCAGAGAGAGGTAAAGGAATATGATAAAAAAATTGTGGGATTTCGGGTGGGGAATGTATAAGAAGCACGAGGAGGGAATCAACTATTTGATTTTCGGATTTCTTGCCTTTGTGCTGAATTATATTCTGTATTTCATCTTTGCGGACACCATTGCCATGCATTATATGGCGGCTACGGTACTGTCATGGGTGCTGACGGTGGTATTTGCCTACTGGACGAATCGGACATTTGTGTTCAAGAGCCAGAATAAAGCAGCGGCTTCTGTTGTGCGGGAGTTTGTCTCTTTTATCGGCGCGAGGGTGGCGACAGAAGTGCTGGAGATTGTATTGATGTATGTGATGGTGGATATTTGTTCGATTAACGATAAAATCTCCAAGCTGGTGTGCCAGACGATCGTGATTCTGGCGAACTATGTGCTCAGTAAAATCTGGATTTTCAAGGATACATCCGACAAAGCAGATTAGAGGGTTGTTTTCGGGAAGCATGTAATTGGGAGAGGATGAAGTGTATTTGCCGGAAATGAGCAGACCGTGGCATATGGGGAAGGAATTGGATGAAGAGGAAACAGATGTATGAGCACAGAAGGTAAGAGACAGGCGAATTTTGAACTGCTGCGCATTGTGGCGATGTTTATGATTATCTCCCTCCATTATCTGGTGAAGGGCTGGGTTGCCACGCCGTTTCCCTTTGTGGCAAAGGAAAATCCGGTCGGCGTTTTGGCGTGGCTGATCGAGGCTTTCTGTATTGTGGCGGTAAACTGTTATGTGCTTATCAGCGGCTATTTTCTTGTGGAATCTGCGTGGAAGCCGGGGAGGCTGATCTCCCTGCTTGCACAGGTTCTTTTTTATTCCCTGCTGATTCCGCTGTTCTTTCTCGCTGCCGGAGGGATTTCCGGAGGGGATCTTGACGTCTATGACTGGATTGGGTTTGTATTTCCTTTTGGGACAGAGCATTACTGGTTTGCCACGGCTTATCTTGTGATGTATCTGTTCGCACCGTTTTTGGCGGCGGGCATCAAAAAGCTGGAAAAGCGGAATCTGCAGATTCTTCTGGCGCTGCTGCTGGCATTTTTTTCTATCGAAAAGACGATTCTCCCTATGTATCTGGCGACAGATCGGTACGGCTATGATTTTGGGTGGTTTTTGTGTCTGTTTGTGGTGGCGGGCTATATCAGGCTGTACGGCATTTCTTGGCTGGAAAAGCAGTCTCATGCGGTGGGCGCCTATGTGCTTTGCAGCGCGTGGATCTGGCTGCTTGCGCTGGCTTCCAATACGCTCGGCAGTAAAATCGAGGTGTTTGCCCGCTATGCGGATATGCTCTACAACTACAATCATCTGCTGTGTTTTGCGGGGGCGGTTTCCCTCTTTTATGTATTCAAAAATATGCGCGTCGGGGAGGGACGGTTTGCCGGGCTGGTGAGAAAGATTGCGCCCTGTACGTTCGGCGTGTATCTGCTGCATGAGCACATGCTCGTGCGGTATGAGTGGATGAATTGGCTGGGCGTGGAGAGGGTGAAGGATAGTTTTCTCTTTGTGCCGCATATGATCCTGTCTGTGCTCATAGTTTTTGTGGTCGGAACTGTGGTGGATATGGAGCGTGGCAAAATCTATGCGAGAGTGGCTGCTGCGGCTGAGAATAAAACGCAGTGATGCCAAAACGACTACAAAGAATAGTTGAAACTGCCGAAAATTTCATAGGAGAATCGATGAAGATGATAGTGAGGGCTTACCGGGAACAGGATATTCCCGCTATGATAAAAATTTGGAACGAGGTCGTGGAGGAGGGCGTCGCTTTCCCACAGGAAGATTTTCTGGAGGGGCAGACAGGCGCGGCGTTTTTTGCAGAACAAAGTTACTGCGGAGTTGCGCAGGAAGAGAGTGGGGAAATTTTGGGACTGTATATTCTGCATCCGAATAATGTGGGAAGGTGCGGGCATATATGTAATGCCAGTTATGCTGTGGCTTCGGGGAGCAGGGGGCTGCATATCGGGGAAAAACTGGTGCTTGACTGTATCGAACATGCCAGACGGATTGGATTCCGGGTTTTGCAGTTTAATGCTGTGGTTGCGTCAAACACTCATGCCAGACATTTGTATGAGAGAGTCGGATTTACACAGCTTGGCACGATTCCGGGAGGATTCCGGATGAAGGACGGACACTACGAGGATATCTGTCCATATTATATCATGTTAGCAGGAAATCAAGCGGCTGCGAAGCAGACATTTGATTTCACCTAACATGATAACGAGAAAATCAGTGAGTGCGAAGCACGGCAGAAGCGAAGCGGCTGGATTTTCGAGTGTAGAAAATGTTAGCAGACGCAGTTTCAGAGGAATAAAATGGTGGGTATTTATCGGAAATATCATAACTTCATAGAGAACTGGCTGTTTCCGGCAATTCTTCTGCTGTACCCGTTTCTGATCGTCAATCAGGGGCTTGACGTGGCGGACTCGACGTACAGTCTCACGAATTTCCAGTATTTTGATTCTATGAACGGGACGTGGATGGTGGCGACTTTTCTGTCCAATGCGGCGGGGTGGCTGTTTATGCATCTGCCTTTCGGGGGAACGCTGCTTGGCATGAAATGTTATACGACGCTTGTGCAGTCGGCGACGGCGCTCATGGTCTATTTCGGACTGAAAAAACGGATAACCGCGCCGCTTTTGTTTTTTGGGGAGTTCCTTGCGCTGGGATTCTGCTGGTGTCCGTCCACGATTCTGTACAACTATCTGACGTATTTTTTGATGACGGCGGGGATTTTGCTTCTTTACCGGGGGCTGACGGATGACGGAGCGGCAGAACCATTTGGCGGAGATATTGCGGTTGGAGTGCATGAAGGTTTCGACGGCAGTGGGAGGAGCCTGATTGGGAAAAAACAAAGGCTGTGCTTTGCGGCGGCAGGGATCTGCCTCGGAGCCAATGTGGCGGTGCGGATGCCGAATGTGGTGCAGGCGGCATTTATCGTGGCGGTGTGGTATGGGATTGTGTTGATGTGCGGGCAGCAGGACGGGAAGACCGCTGGCAACGCGGGAGGTCAGTCGGAAAGGGCAAACGGAGCCACAGGCAGGATGCCGCTGCCTTGGCGGGAGCTTACGGGCGTTACCGGGTGGTGTCTGTTAGGTTATGCGGTCGGTTTTGGGGTGCCTTTGGCGGTAATTTGTGTGCGGTACGGCGTATCCGCCTATCCGGATATGGTGCAGACCATGTTCGCCATGACGGAGCAGGCGGTTGACTATAAACCAACTTCGATGTTGACGGGGATGCTGGGAGATTATGGGAAAGGGCTGTACTGGCTGGCGTTCGCAGGGATATGTGCGGCGGCGGCAGCTTTTGCGTTTTGGGTGCGGGAGCGGTTGTACGGCGCGGGGAAGAATGCATATAAAATAGCGGGCATAATCATAAAAACGGCGTATCTACTGCTTCTGTTGGTACTGCTCCGCTTCTACTGGGGCAGGGGAATGTTTCATTTCCGATATTATGAATATGGCAACGGCAGTATTTACTATCCGGCGGTGCTGCTGCTTTTGGTGACGATTGCGGTCGCGGTTTTCTGTCTGATTGGAAAAAGGGTATGCGCGGAGCAGAAGATACTGGCGGCATTCGTGCTTTTACAAATTTTTCTGACGCCCCTTGGCAGCAACAACGACTTGTATCCCATTATTAATAATCTGTTTGTGGCTGCGCCTTTTTTGCTGTGGACGGCGTGGGAGCGGTTTGTGCGGCGGTGCGAGGAAGGCAGGGCGGCAGCAGGACAGCGGAGCGATTGGCAGGGAAAAGCGGCTGACAGGCGGCTGAAAAGTAGTATGGGCTATGATTTTATATGGTGCGCGCCATTTTTGATGCTTGTTATCTTTGTGACGGTGCAGAGCATTGGCTCTCATGTCTGTTTTGCTTTTCAGGATGGTATTTACGGGGAACCACGAGATATGCGGGTGAGGGCGCCGGAAAAGGCGGCGGGCGTTTACACGAATAGGGAAAACGGCGCGCTTCTGGAAGAGCTGGCCGTATTCATAAAGGAGGAGGGGCTGACGGGCAGGGAGGCTGTCACCTATGGCGAACTGCCCGGTCTCCACTATCTGCTGGATATGCCGCCGGCGCTTTCTACGGGCTGGCCGGATTTGACCTCCTATCGCATGGCGGAGTATACACGAGATATGGCGGCTGTAGAATCAGACATTAAGGCGGGGAAGGAGCCACCGGTTATTATTGTTTCCTCGGCTGTGGCGGCTTACTGGAGCGATGACGGTCAGGCGATCAATTGGTTTGGTGTGGATGCAGAGAAGATGGCGGCGGATGAAAAGCAGCAAATTTTGTGGGATTTTGTCAGGGATTATGGCTATACGGAACGGTTCGGGAATGCGCGGTATGTGGTTTATACGAAATAGACAGGGCTGATTTGAAAAAAAGTTATGTTTGTAAACATTATGTTTTGAAACATTATGTTTGTAAACATTATGTTTTGAAACATAATGTTTACAAACATATAAAATGTGGTATACTCTTTATATAGGGGATAAGCAGAGGCGCAGACAGCCTGGAGGGTATATGGAACAATTTGTAGACCGTGAACCGGAAATCAGGACACTGGAAAAAGAATATGCGAAAAAGGAGTCCTCGCTTGTCGTTGTATATGGACGGCGGCGGGTGGGAAAGACGACGCTTCTCTCAGAGTTTATGAGGGGAAAAAAGGCATTGTATTTTCTGGCGACACAGGAATCGGAAGCGGTTAACCGCAACGCATTTCGGGAAAAAGCGGCGGCTTTTATCGGGAATGAGCTTCTGGCGGAGACTTCTGTGGATAAATGGGATACGATTTTTAAGGCGATTGTCTCCTGCAACTGGGAAGAGAAGCCGGTTTTGATCATTGATGAATTTCAATATCTGGGAAAGACGAATCCGGCGTTTCCTTCCGTCTTTCAGAGGATATGGGACGAACTTCTGATGAAAAGCTCTGTCATGGTGATTCTGTGTGGTTCCCTGATTTCCATGATGGTGTCCCAGACGCTTTCTTACAACAGCCCTTTGTATGGAAGGAGGACGGCGCAGATTCGGCTCAAACAGATTCCGTTCCGGTACTACCGGGAATTTGTTCCGAATTTATCCAGAAAGGCGCAGATTGAGCGGTACGCGGTGACCGGCGGCGTCCCTAAGTATATCGAATCCTTTTCGGACTGTACGGATATCTTTGCCGGTATCGAGGAAAACATTTTAAACCGCATGGGCTATCTGTATGAAGAACCGCATTTTTTGCTGCAGCAGGAAGTGTCGGAGGTGGGCGGCTATTTTTCCGTTCTGCGTGCCATTGCTTTTGGGCGGACAAAGTTATCGGAGATTGCTTCTTTTATGGAGACAAAGGCTACCGACCTGACCAGAACCTTGAAAACGTTGATTGAGCTTGATTTGGTACAGCGGGAAGTGCCTGTTACGGAGGAGAATCCCGAAAAGAGCAAAAAGGGGCTTTACCGGATTACGGATTACTATATCAGGTTTTGGTTCACTATGATTTATCCGAATCAGGGGGATATTGAGCAGGGAAACGTAACATATGTTATGGAAAAAGTGCGAAAGAGCTTTGTCCGCAGCCACGCAGCCTTTGTCTATGAAGATATCTGCCGGGAGGAGCTGGCGGCAAGGAACGACCTTCCCTGTCATTTTCCGAAGATTGGGCGGTATTGGGATAAAAATACAGAGATTGACATTGTGGCGTTAAATGAGGAAGAGGGCGTTATCCTGTTCGGGGAATGTAAATATTGGAGTGAGCAGGTGGATGTGGATATCTTTTATCAGCTGCAGGAAAAAGCCGGGAGAGTGCCGTGGCATAAGGAGAACAGAAAGGAACTATACTGTATTTTTTCCATGAGCGGTTTTAGTCCCCGCCTGCGGGAGCTTGCAAAGAGCAGGGACGATCTGATTTTATCAGAGTAGGAATTTGCTTAGTGATGTGGTATACTGTACGCGATGGCAAACCGCAGGTTTTTCGAGCGTGCACTGCGGAGTAAATTGAGAAAGAGGAAAAAATATGATTAATTTCAACGTCCCTCCCTTCACGGGGAAAGAATTTGAATATATGAAGGAGACTGTAGAGAATGAGAAAATCTGCGGTGACGGACCGTTCACGAAAAAGTGCAGTGAATGGATTGAGACACAGACCGGCACGGCGAAGTGTCTGCTTACTACTTCCTGTACCCACGCTACGGAGCTGGCGGCATTGCTGGCAGACATTAAGCCAGGCGATGAGGTCATTCTCCCCTCCTACACCTTTGTGTCTACGGCGAATGCGTTTGTGCTGCGAGGCGCAACGGCGGTGTTTGTGGATATCCGGCCTGATACCATGAACATAGACGAAAAGCTGATTGAGGACGCCATCACGGAGCGCACAAAAGTGATTGCGCCTGTGCATTATGCGGGTGTGGGGTGCGAGATGGATGTCATTATGGATATTGCCAGGAGACATCAGCTGATGGTGGTGGAGGACGCTGCGCAGTGCATCATGGCATCTTATAAGGGGAAGGCGCTGGGAACTTTTGGCGAGTTCGGGTGCTTCAGCTTCCATGAGACGAAAAACTTAAGTATGGGCGAGGGCGGCGCGCTGCTGATACGCGATGAAAAATATATCGAGGATGCGGAGATTTACAGGGAAAAGGGTACAGACCGCAGCAAATACTACAGAGGGCAAGTGGACAAGTACCGCTGGCAGGAGTATGGCTCTTCCTATCTGCCAAGCGATATGAACGCAGCTTATCTGTATGCGCAGTTAGAGCAGGCGGAGAAAATTACGCAGGCGAGAATGGACAGATGGAATCAGTATCTGGAACTGCTGAAGCCGCTGGCGGACGCCGGAAGGATTGAACTTCCTTATATTCCGGAGTACTGCACGCATAATGCGCATATGTTCTATATCAAAACAAAGGATATGGAGGAGAGAAGCCGCCTGATTGCTTATTTGAAGGAAAAAAATATTTTGTCCGTATTTCATTATGTGCCGTTACATTCCGCGCCCGCAGGGAAAAAGTATGGCAGATTCCATGGCGAAGACAGATATACGACGAAGGAAAGTGAGCGTCTGCTGCGCCTGCCGCTGTTCTATAAGCTGACGGCGGACGAGACGTCATATATCGCGGAGCAGGTGGGGGCGTTTTACGCATCGAACTGATGAGACAGGATAAGAAACAGGGTTACAGAAACTGCATACTGACGTTTGCCGTCATGGGAACAAGCGCGCTCCTGATGGGCATTTTCTTTGATTTTTACTTTGACCTGAACGACGATACCATGATGCGGGATATTATGTCCGGCGTTTACAGTGGTACGCCGGATGGATATAATATGCAGACACTCTATCCGCTGGGAGCGCTGCTTGCGCTGTGCTATCGGATGTGCGGCTCCTTCCCGTGGTACGGGGCTTTCCTGTTTCTGTGCCAGTTCGGCTGTTTTTTTCTGGTGGGCGTCAGGCTGTGTACGTTGGCAGATGGGTTTTGCGTGTGGAAGCAGATGCGTACGGGAGATGACGGAGTTGGCATATGGGACAGAGCAGGAAAGGCACGACGCTTTGCAGGCAAATTACTCTGCCTTTTGATAGTGGTGGTTTTCCAGTGGGGCATATGGCTGTCCCATATGGTTCATGTCCAATATACAATAACATGCGGTATGCTTGTGGGCGCGGCTGTCTTTCTTTTTTTGACGATTCCGGGGATTGTGTTTCGAAAAGAGGGGTCTGAGACTCCTTCCGCGAAGGCATTTCTCCTCAAAAGCCTGCCGTCTCTTTTTTTATTTTTGCTGGCGTTTCACCTTCGCTCGGAGATGGCGCTTCTTACCCTGCCTTTTCTGGGGCTTGCGGGGTTTTTTTGCTGGTGGGCTGACAGACCGTTTTTTACGAAAGAAAACTGGTGTAAATACGGCGGACTGCTCTTGCTTCTCTTTGCAGGCATGGGTCTTTCCATAGGGGCGGACAGTCTTGCTTATGGCGGAGAATGGAAAGAGTTTCGACAGTTTTTTGACGACAGGACGACGATTTATGACTTTTATCCCGAAGTACTGCCAGAGGAATCTGCACTTGCTGATGTAGAGCTGGAACAGCTGGGCGTTTCTGTCGGTTCGCAGATTCTGCTGAGAAATTATAACTTTGGTCTAGACGGGAGAATTGACGCGCAGATGCTTGCGGATGTGGCGGCGTATGCGAAGGAGCATGTGGGCGGTGCGAGGGATTGGGGCGCGGTTTTTAGGGAAAAGCTGCGGCTGTACCGTTACAGAAGCTTTCACGGTGAGGATGCGCCTTATAATCTGCTGGTGATAGTAGGATATGCCACCAATATAATTGCGATTGTTATTTTATTAAGGAAAGAGATTTGTGTTTTGCTCGTGGCGATGGCACAGCTTTTTTTACTTTTGTTTGTGAGGAGCGCTCTTTGGATGTTTGTTTTAGTGCGGGGGCGTGACCCGGAGCGGATTACGCATCCCCTCTATCTGGTGGAATTTTGTCTGCTGGCGGGAATGCTTTTGTGGCATCTGCGGCGCAGTGTGGCGGCGAAAAATATTGCGGCAGGTACAGTGGCGGTTCTTTTTCTCCTTTCCCTATGGGGACTGTGGAAGGGCTTCCCTGCGGTATGTGCCGATCAGATAAGGCGTCAGGAGGTCAACAGGGATTGGGAAGCGATAGACGCCTACTGCAAGGTGCATCCGGATACGTTCTATTTCGAAGATGTCTACTCTACGGTTGCTTTTTCGGATAAACTCTTTGCGTGCAGGGACAATGTGATTGCAAACTATGACATTGCAGGGGGCTGGATGTGCAAGAGTCCGCTGTACCGGAAAAAACTTGCGGCTTTTGGGATAGAGGAAGCGGCGGAGGCGCTTGTGGAGGGGAAAGCCGATTTCATTATGTCGGACGAGGAGGAAGCGCTGCGGGGACTGATATGGATGGAAATTCCCTACGCGGAACATGATGTGGCTGTATATGTAGAAGAGTATGGCAGGATAGGGGACAGCTACGGCGTATATCAGGTGATTCCTGTTTCAGAGAGTGGACAGTTTCTGCGCGATAGGAAATGGGAGCAATAAGCGGAAACGGTGATGTGACAGGTGGGAAAGATAAAGAGGAATGGCGTATGAGGAGAGGCGGATGAGCACAGAGAAGGTGTTTTTGAGACCGATTACCGCGGCGGACACGGCGAAGGTCGTCACATGGCGGAACAAAGATTTTGTGCGGAGAAATTTTATTTACCAAAAGCTTTTCACGGAGGAAGGTCATATGGCATGGCTGCGGGAACAGGTGGAGCCGGGGCATGTGGCGCAGTTTATTATCTGTGTGGAGACAGATGGCGGTGCGGAAAAGACAGGCGCACAGAAGGAAACGGCAGAGTCGTCGCAGGCGGCAGTCCGGGAAATCGGCAGCGTATATCTGCGGGATATTGACAGGGAGAAGAAAAATGCGGAGTACGGCGTCTTTATCGGCGAGGAGGATACGCTGGGGCGCGGTTACGGTTCCCAGGCGGCAAAACTTATGCTGGCGTACGGATTTGAGACGCTTCATCTGGAAAAGATATTTCTGCGGGTCCTGGAGGACAATGTGGGAGCGAGGAAAAGTTATGAGAAAGCAGGCTTTCAAATGATGGAAAATAGACGGGAAACCGTTAGCTTGGAACAGGGAAAAAGGGACGTTATTTTTATGGAAGCAGAGCGTGGCGCGTGGGAGAGCGCGAAGCGTTCCGGAATGGAGAAAATATGAAGCAGTTGGTCAGTTTTGTGATTCCCTGCTACCGTTCGGAACAGACCATTGGCAGAGTGGTAGAAGAGATTGACACGACGATGAGAGAATTATCCGGGTATGCGTATGAGATTGTGCTTGTCAATGACGCTTCACCGGACAATACTTTTGATGTGATCCGCAGTCTGTGTACGGGGCGGAAGGATATTTGCGGTGTGAATCTGGCAAGAAACTTCGGACAGCACGCGGCGCTTATGGCGGGATTTCGATATGCGCACGGTGATGTGGTGGTCTGTCTGGATGACGATGGGCAGACGCCTGCAAATGAGGTCGGAAAGCTGCTTGCCAAATTGGAAGAGGGCTATGATGTGGTTTATGCCAAATATACGCAGAAACAGCACTCGGTTTTTCGCAATTTCGGCAGCAAAGTAAATGAACGGATGACCCGGGTTATGCTGGGAAAACCGAAAGAGCTTTATATTTCCAGCTATTTTGCCATGAAAAGATTTGTGGCGCAGGAGCTGGTTCGTTATGAAAATCCTTATCCTTATGTGATCGGGTTGGTACTGCGCGCTACGAAGAAAATAGCGAATGTGGAAGTGACGCACAGGGAGCGTGAAATCGGGACTTCCGGCTATACGATGGGAAAACTCCTGGGTTTGTGGTTTAACGGGTTTACGGCTTTTAGCGTAAAACCTTTGCGAATGGCAACAGTAATCGGAGTAGCTTCTGCCTGTGCGGGATTTCTTTACGGAATTTATACGATTGCTAAAAAGTTATTATATCCGGCAGTGCCGGTGGGATTCAGCGCGCTGATGGCGTCGATTGTATTTTTTTGCGGGCTGATTCTTCTGATGCTGGGGATTATTGGCGAGTACATCGGGCGGATTTATATTTCCCTGAATAATTCCCCCCAGTATGTAATCAGAGAGTGTGTGGATGAGAGAGATGCGGAGTGAAAAAAAGCGAAAGGAAAGCAGGAGCCTTCTGATTGCCGGCGGCTTTTCCTTTCTATTTTCGGCAGCAATCCTGTTCGGCGCGCGGCTGGACAGCGTGGAGAATGTGGATGTAAAAGATATCACGCTCTGGCTGCAGCTGGCGGCGTTTACGGTTATCTTTACGGGGCTTTCGCTGCTTTTGTGGCGGCTTATGGACGGGCTGCAGGATAGAGGCGTGTCTTTTGCAGGGAAAACAGTCAACAAAATAACAGGTGTTTTCAATGTGACGGATGCACAGGCGGATGTTGCGGCTTTTCTTTTTCTGCTTTTATGCTGGCTTCCCGTATTTTTGGCGGTATATCCGGGTTTTTTTGTATATGACGCGCAGGATGAGTATATACAGGTGGCGACAAGGGTGTTTTCCACGCATCACCCGCTTGTGCATGTGCTGCTTCTCGGGGGAATGCTCTGCGGCGTCCATAAATTGACGGGCTCTTATAATCTGGGTATTGCCTGCTACATGGTTTTTCAGATGGTTTTGGCAGCAGGCGTTTTCACCTTTCTATTTTCCTATCTGCGGACGAAAAAGGTTTCCCGTATGCTGCGGCTGGTCGGTCTTGTCTGGCTGGGCGTGTTTCCGACGGTGGTGATGTTTACCCTTTGCTCGGCAAAGGACGCGCTGTTTACGCTTGCGCTGCTGCTTTTGCTGGTGTGCCTTCTGGAGATGGGCACGGGGGAAACGTTTTTTGATGCAAGGGGCTGGCAGCTTCTCTTTGTGCTTGGCGGGATGGGAATGATGCTTCTTCGCAACAACGGCTTCTACGCCTTTCTGGTGATGATTCCTCTATTGCTTTTGGTGCAGAAAAAGAGGCGCGGGCGGCTGCTCTTTTTGTCACTCTGCGCGGTGGCAGGGTGTATGCTGATAAACGGTGGGCTGAAAGCGGCGCTCCATGCGGAGGATTCTGAGTATCAGGAGCTTTTGACCGTACCGATCCAGCAGCTTGCCCGAACTTATCAGTATGCGCCGGATGTATTTTCTGGAGAGGAGCTTAAAAGTCTTTATGAGATTTTGGATGAGGAGACGCTTTCTTTGTATACACCGCGGCTTTCCGATCCGGTCAAATACCGTTTTGACAATGAGACTTTTGCGCGGAATAAGGGGAAATACGCGAAGCTCTGGCTGCGCGTTGGCATGAAAAAGCCCCTGATTTATCTGAATGCATGGTGGATGACCTCCTACGGCTTCTGGTACCCCGATACGATAATAAACGTGTATGGCGGAAATACGGTTTTTACCTTTACCTATAAGGACAACTCTTATTTTGGCTACGAGGTGGAGCAGCCGGGCGTCAGGGAGAGCAAAATCCCATGGCTTAACGAGGTATACCGCAAGCTGTCGCTGGAAGTCTGGAAGGAGAAGATTCCCGTGATTTCCTGGCTGTTTTCTCCGGGAGCGATGTTCTGGCTGTATGCGTTTTTGTTTGCATGGCTATTAAATAACGGGCGATATGAATTGTTGCGTCCCTTTTTGCCCATGTTCGTTATTTGGCTGACTGTGCTCCTCGGTCCGACTTATCTTCCGAGATATGTGCTGTTTTTGTGGTATGCGTTTCCGCTGCTTCTTGCCGTGACACAGATGGGGATGCGTGGTGAAAAAACATGAAAGTGGATAGTATAAGCAAAACGGCGTCAATATATTGTGTTGATTTATGGGCGGACACGATGTAAAATTTACAGATGTATGGTAGAAAGGAAGCGTATATAATATGAAGACAAAGGTGTTTATCGACGGAAGCGAGGGAACGACAGGCTTAAGAATTAACGAACGTTTTGAGAAACGTGACGATATAGAGCTTTTGCACATCACTCCGGAGCTCAGAAAAAATCCGGAGGAGAGAAAGAAAATGATTCATGCCTCGGATATCACTTTTTTGTGTCTGCCGGATGCGGCTGCGAGGGAATCCGTGGCGTTGGCGGAGAATGAGGATGTGGTAATCATCGACACGTCCACGGCGCACCGGACGCAGGAAGGGTGGGCATACGGTTTCCCGGAATTGTCGGAGGCACATAAAATCGCCATCAGGCAGGGCAAGCGAATCGCGGTTCCGGGATGCTATGCCACAGGATTTATCTCTCTGGTTTATCCGCTGATTGCAGGCGGGATTCTGACCAAAGATTATCCGGTAAGCAGCTTCGCCATTTCGGGGTACAGCGGCGCCGGAAAGAAGACGATTGCGGCTTATGAGAGCACGGACCGACCGAGAGAGCTGTCGGCGGGAAGAGAATATGCGCTGACGCAGCAGCACAAGCATTTGAAAGAGATGCAGAAAATCACGGGGCTTGCGCGCACCCCCTTGTTTTCACCGATTATCGACGATTATTACAGTGGTATGGTGGTTTCCGTGCAGCTTTATGCGGATATGCTGGCAAAAAAGGAGACACCCGAATCGCTGCGGCAGTATTATGCGGATTATTATAAGAACAAACAGTTTATCAAGGTAAGTGCCGCGGATGATGAGATTGCTGCCAGCGGATTTTTAGCCGGAAACGGGCTGTCCGGCTGGGACGGGTTAAAAATTTATGCGATGGGGAATGAAGAGCGCATTGTTGTGTCCTCTCAGTTTGATAATCTGGGGAAAGGCGCGTCCGGCGCCGCCATCCAGTGCATGAACCTGATTTTAGGATGCGACGAGGCAAAGGGGCTTGATTTGTAAAAACATCCCAAACGTGGTACACTACGGGATAGAATAAGAGGAAATGTATGAACCGAATCTTAAATAGAAAACAAGCCATTTGCGGAACAGTCTGGATATTGGCGGTGTGCGCTGCGCTGATTCTCTGGCCGCTTCGTCTGATTCACGAGGAAGTGCGGGCGGGGAGCGGCAGGCAACAGGCGGCGGTCTCCGAAGAAATCAATGGAGACTACGTGGTACAGCAGAGATTTATTGCCCAATATGACAGGCTGAAAGAAATAGAAATTTATCTGGCAGACAGAGCGGGGAGCGGGAAACTGAATTTTGTGCTCCGTGACGCATCCATGCAGACGCTGATGCAGCAGGTAATAGATACCGGGGATATGGAGACATTTCCCGGTTATCTTAAGATACAGGTAAATATCGACACGGAGGTTGGGCGGGACTACTACTTTTTATTGCAGGGCGTGGAATCCGCTTTTCATGTGACCTATGCCGACAATACCGGAGAAAATATGAATATTTATATCGGCGCGCTCTATTACGGCGATGTGGAGGACACGGAGCGGTGCATGGTCGCGGACTACGTCTATGAGGTGCCTTTGCGGAAAGGGAAGACACTTGTTCTGGATGCGGCTTTTCTGCTCGCCGGTGTACTTGTTTCCTGTTTTGCGGCACTTTATTATAAGAAGCGTCCGGAGCGCAACACCCTGCTTACGGTAGAACGGACAATGCGTTTTATCCTGAATCCGCTGATTGCGGCAGCAGCGGCAGCGGCAGTGGTGGCAATCGGACCATGCCGTCTTTTCACGACAGATATCTATTCCATCCTGTTTTATGAGACAGGGGTGGTTTTTGCGGCAGCGGCGGCGTTTTATGCGGTGAATCACGACAGAACCGGGCTTGCTTCGGACAGGACGGTCTTTGCGGTGATCAGGGAGAGATGGCAGGATGATCTGCAGTCCGCCATGTTTGCCGGGGCGATTTGGGGATGCTGTAATTACATGAATGCGCTGTATGAAATTCATCATACGGTGGCGTACAGGCAGGCGCTCATTTTCTTTGCGCTGGCGTTACTTGTGACTTATCGGAAGAAGGAGCTTTTTTGCTGGAGCAGCCTGATTTACGGTGTGGCGGCTGCGGTGATTGCGCCGATGTATTACAGGGACGCGCTGGCGGCGCTGATTGACAAGAGCGTGCAGGCAGGACTTGCAGAGCCGGCACAGCTGGAGCTTAAGGCATTGAAGCTGACGGTTTGGGCGGGCGTTCTTGCGGGATTTGTGATTTTGAATACCGTGAAACTTCTTTTCGGGAGGAAAATAAAAAGGATTTCCGTGCCATACGGCATCCTTGTCAGCATATTTTTTGCCTTGATTATCATTTATCGGAATACGAGAGGATGGCCTATTTTTCTTGTCTGCTGTTTCACGCTTTATTATCTGCGGATGGCTTCGGGCGTAAAACGGACGGTTTTGCTGCACAATATAGTAAACGGCATTTTGCTGCATTTTGTCCTGACGGTGGGCTACTGTCTGCTGCACAGACCTTATATGTATTTTCAGTATTACCGCTATCCGTTCCATTTCCATACGGTGACGATTTCCGCCGTATATCTGGCGCTGGCGGTGTGCGCCGCGCTGATTAAGTTTCTCGATGCCTACGGGCGGCGGGCGACTTTGGCAGGGACCTATAAGGAATTGGCGGTGCTCGGCGTATCCGCCATGTATCTGTTATTTACTTTGTCAAGAACCGGGTATCTTGCCATTTTTGTGACGGCGGTTGTGGTGATTCCCGTGGCTTTCTTTTCCGGGAAGACGCTTCCGCTTCGGGAAAAATGGCGGCGTTTCCTGCAGGGAATGGGGCTGATGATACTTTCCGTGCTTATCAGTTTTCCGGTGATGTTTACGGCGCAGAGAACGATTCCGGCTGTGGCGGCTGATATCAGGGCACATGAAATTGAAGAGTTTCCCTCGGAGCTTGTGCACGGCAGGGATATGGATTCCTATTATTATATTACGGTGGAGCGCTTTATCCAGACCTTTCAGATGAAGGTGCTGGGGATTCCGCAGGAAAAATGCCTGAACGCTTTTCTCTATTTCAGCAAGGCGGACGGAGAGTCGGAGTACAGAAGCCCTTATCTGGAAAACGGCGGCAGGATACTGCTGGCGTCCGCGGAGGACATGGCGGCAGCGGCAGAGAATGAGGAAGAAGATTCTTATACAAACGGCAGATTATATATATTTGCCCGTTATTACGAGAGACTGAACAAAACGGGACATGACGATATGGGCGTGATGGAGCCGGACGGCAATTATCTGGCGCATGCGCACAATATTTACCTGCAGGTGGCGTATGACCACGGGATTTTCGTGGGCGGCGTGTTTCTTCTTTTGGGAATCGGGACGCTTGTGCAGGCGGTTATCTACTACTGCAGGCACAGGGAAGACAGGGAATGCGCGCTGTTTCCGATGGCGCTTTTGCTGCTCTTTGCGGTAGCAGGGCTGACGGAGTGGATTTTTCATCCCTGCTGTCCCATCGCTTACTGCCTGCTCCTCGTGATGGCGCCGCTGCTCGTGGATATACGAAAGGAAGAAGCTTAAGAAAACGGATATGAAGAAAACAAGAAAACCTTTTAATGCAAAACTGTTTTACAGACGGACATGCCTGATTATATACGATATTATCAGCATTGTTCTCGCAAGCTATGTGGCGATTTTGTGGCGTTATGATTTTCATCTGGACGGGATTCCGAGACATTTCATGCAGCCGATAGAACAATTTCTGCCGCTGAATGTTCTTTTGACGCTGGCGATTTTTTACGGTATGCGCCTTTACAGCAGTTTGTGGGCGTTTGCGGGGGAGACGGAGCTGCAGAATATCGTGGTGGCCTGCGTGCTGTCTATGCTGGCGGATGCTGTCGGTCTGCAGTTTTTCAAGGTGACGACCCGGGCGGTGCCGAGAAGCTACTATCCCGCGTACATGGCAGTTCTGGTGGTCTGCATTTTTGCAAGCCGTTTTTCCTATCGGTTTTTCCGCGGGTTAAAGCATAAGCAGCAAAATAAGAAGAATCTGATTTCGGTTATGGTGATTGGTGCGGGCGAAGCGGCAAACCTCATTATTAAGGAGATTGTAAACAGCAATTTCTCCACTATGGTCATCAAATGCATTATCGACGACGATAATGGAAAATGGGGGAGATATATCCAGGGCATCAAGGTCGTGGGCGGCAGGGACAAGATCGTGGAGTGTGCGGACGTCTATGATGTGGACGAAATTATTGTGGCGATGCCCTCCGCGCCGAGGACGGAGATTCGGGAAATTCTTGAGATTTGTAAGGATACGAACTGTAAGCTGCGTTCCCTTCCGGGCATGTACCAGCTTGTGAACGGCGAGGTCAATGTGAGTAAGCTGCGGGATGTGGAGCTGGAGGACTTGCTCGGCAGGGACCCTATCAGCGTCGATTTGGACTCCATCCTCGGCTATGTGCAGGGGAAGGTGGCGCTCGTCACCGGCGGCGGCGGATCGATTGGCAGCGAGCTTTGCAGACAGATTGCGACGCACAGACCGAAACAGCTTGTCATTGTGGATATCTATGAAAATTCGGTCTATGACATACAGCAGGAGCTGAAACAGAAATATCCGGAGCTGAATCTGGTGGTGCTTATCGCTTCCGTGCGCAATACGAACCGCATGAACTTTATTTTCTCTAAGTATAAGCCGGATATCGTGTACCATGCGGCGGCGCACAAGCATGTGCCGCTGATGGAGGACAGCCCCACAGAAGCGATTAAAAACAATGTGTTCGGCACCTTTAAGACGGCGCAGGCGGCGGCGATGAGCGGCGTGCAGCGGTTTGTGATGATTTCCACCGACAAGGCGGTGAATCCCACGAATATCATGGGCGCCAGCAAGCGAATCTGCGAGATGATCATTCAGACTTTTGACAAGCATTATGAGACGGAGTTTGTGGCGGTGCGCTTCGGCAATGTGCTGGGCAGCAACGGCAGCGTGATTCCGCTCTTCCGGAAGCAGATTGCGGCGGGCGGACCGGTGACGGTGACACATCCGGATATCATACGCTATTTTATGACCATACCCGAAGCGGTGTCGCTGGTTCTGCAGGCGGGCGCTTACGCGAAGGGCGGGGAAATCTTCGTGCTGGATATGGGTGAGCCTGTCAAAATTCTTTCTCTGGCGGAGAATCTGATTAAACTTTCGGGATACCGTGTGGGCGAGGATATCAAAATCGAGTTTACGGGTCTGCGTCCCGGAGAAAAGCTCTACGAGGAGCTTCTGATGGACGAAGAAGGCATGAAGGACACAGCGAACCGCATGATTCATATCGGCAAGCCGATTGAATTGGATGAACATGAATTTTTTGCGCAGTTGAAGGAGCTGAAAGACGAGTGTCAGATAGAAAACTCGGATATCAGACCTTTGATTAAAAAGATTGTACCGACCTATCATTACGCAGACAGAAAAGAGGGATAACTCATGGAGAAAAAAAGAATTTATCTTTCTTCCCCCACCATGCACGGGGAAGAGCAGGCATTTGTGCAGGAAGCTTTTGATACGAACTGGGTGGCGCCTCTGGGACCGAACGTGAACGCCTTTGAAAAGGAGATGGCGGAGTATACGGGCTGCGGTCATGCGGCGGCATTATCCTCCGGCACGGCGGCAATCCATATGGCGCTGCGGCTTCTGGGCGTGAAGCAGGGAGATATTGTGTTTGTGTCGGATCTGACCTTTTCCGCGAGCTGCAACCCGATTGTATACGAAAACGGCACGCCTGTATTTATCGACGCGGAGCCGGATACTTGGAATATGTCTCCGGAAGCCCTGAAACGAGCTTATGAGAAGTACCCGAATCCCAAGGCGGTGATTTGCGTGCATCTGTACGGCACGCCCGCGAAACTTGACGAGATTATGGAAATCTGCGAGGCGCACGGCACGCCGATGGTGGAGGATGCGGCGGAGTCCCTTGGCAGCACCTATAAGGGGCAGTATACCGGCACTTTCGGCAAATACGGCATTTATTCGTTTAACGGCAATAAAATCATTACCACGTCCGGAGGCGGCATGTTTGTGTCAGCGGAGGAAGAGGCGGCGAAGAAGGTCACCTTTCTGGCGACGCAGGCGAGAGACCCCGCCAGACATTATCAGCACTCCCAGATTGGCTACAATTACCGCATGAGCAATGTAACGGCGGGAATCGGCAGGGGGCAGCTTCTGCATCTGGATGAGCATAAGGCGAAAAAGAAAGCGATTTACGAGCAGTACTGCAAGGCATTTGCGGATGTGCCCGCGATACAGATGAATCCCATGAACCCGAAAGGAGACGCGAATAACTGGCTCTCCGGCATGGCGATTGCCGCGGACTCTAAGGTGACGCCGGATATGGTTATGGATGCGCTGGAGGAGAAGTGTAATGCGGAGTGCAGACCAATCTGGAAACCGATGCATATGCAGCCTGTTTTTGCGGCATGTGATTTCTTTGCCCACAATGAGGATGGCAGCAGTGTGGGTGAAGATGTCTTTGCGAGAGGGCTGTGTCTGCCCAGCGATATTAAGAATACCGAAGAGGATATGGAGATGATTATCCGCACGGTGAAGGAGTTGTTTTAGGAAAAATCGGCGCCCCGTCTTACGGCGGGACGCCGAAAAGTACTTCCTTCGTTTCTACTGTATCGCAGAGTACCCATACGCGTTTGCGAAAGCGTCAATAGGCTGCTTTTCCTTGCATAATGCGCATTCCTCCGAACTGTAAGTCTTGTATTCGGGAATGTCCGAGGTGGTGAACAGCGCATTGACCGGAATGCCTGCCACAGTATTTGCGGCGCTGAAAATCGCGCTTACGCTGCTGATGGTCGCGCCATAATAGGTTAATGTCTGTACCGCTTTGGTGACGGTACGTCCCGTTGTGGCGCTTGCAAGAAGGAGCAGTACATTTTTGTCCTTAATCATCGGCAGATAGTTATCGCGGAACAGCATCTGCCCGGATGTGGAGTATTCGGGAGTCACAATATAGATTGTCTGGTGCGCATTGCGGGAATAGACACCGGCTCTTGTCAGTTCCTCGGCTAAGAAAGCGCCGATGATCTCGCAGCCGTCGATACAGACAATGGTATCTACCACGGTAGAGAGCATGATCTGTCTGCTCAATTCTTTGGCGGCGGTAGACGCTTCGCTCAGTCTGGTTTTCATCGTGGTCATATCCAAAAAGTAATTGATATGGGAGCTGGGGGTTACAAAATGCCCGTGGATTGCCTTTAATTCAATATTGGGATGGCTTTTGGAGTGAATTTTAATCAGTTCTTTCATGTGTATACCTCCTTGTCACGATACAATTATTTTTTGCACAATTTTCCCCTAAGGAATTATCATGTTGTTGTAAATATTATACAGCCTATGCGCATGTAAAGCAATGTGATTTTGGGAAAATGTGACATTGTAATGATAATTTCATGGGAGCGGGGAGACAATTTATTTTATATATGCTATAATAACCGCAGGCTTCTGAGAATCATAAAATGTCCGCAGAGAGGAACAATATATGTATAAGAAATGGCTCAAAAGATGGTTGGATTTTCTGCTGTCCCTGTGCGGCATTGTCGTACTCAGCCCCATATTGGTCGTTCTGGCGGTTCTGGTGCGGGTGAAGCTGGGGAGTCCGGTTCTGTTTCATCAGGAAAGACCGGGCAGGCATGAGAAAATTTTTAAACTGTATAAGTTCCGTTCCATGACGGATGAAAGGGACGCGGAGGGAAATCTGCTGCCGGATGAAGTGCGGCTTACAAGATTCGGGAAACTTTTGCGCTCTACCAGTCTGGACGAGCTGCCGGAGCTGTTCAATATTTTAAAGGGCGATATGAGCCTGATCGGACCGCGCCCGCTTTTGGTGCGCTATCTGCCCTATTATACGGAAGAAGAACGTCATCGCCATGATGTGAGACCGGGGTTGACCGGACTTGCGCAGGTAAATGGGCGCAATGCGCTGGGCTGGGAAGACCGCTTTCGATACGACCTGGATTATGTAAACTATATAAGCTTCGGACTGGACCTAAAAATTCTCGGCATGACGGTGGGAAAGGTGTTAAAGCGGTCCGGCACGCTTTCCGGCGCCGAGCAGACGGTGGCGGATTTTGACGTGTACCGCGAAACGCAACGTGAGAAGAACTTCTAACATGGGGGCGGTATGAGACAGATTGCATTGTTTGAACAGGGGATTTCGCCTACGCCGATTGTGAAAATGTCGGGCTGTTATGGGGAAAATGAGTATTATATCAAGAGAGAGGATATGATTCCGTTTAGCTTTGGGGGCAATAAGGCGCGCAAGGCGGCGGTGTTTTATAAGGAAATCAAGGCGTGCGGGGCGGACATAGTGATGACCTATGGCAGCAACAGCTCCAATCATTGCCGGATTATTGCAAATATGGCGGCTTCCATGGGGATTGCCTGCCACATTATCTCACCGGAGGAAAACAGGGAGAGGCTCTACAATACAAGGCTGGTCGAGGATTTTGGCGCGACGGTTGAGACCTGCCCCGTGACGGAAGTGTCGGGAACGATAGACCGGCGTATGGAAAGTTTCCGGCAGGAAGGGCGCAATCCTTACTTCATTATGGGCGGAGGACACGGCAATCCCGGTACGCGCGCCTGTGTGGAGACCTACCGCGAAATTGCGGCTTGGGAAGAGGAACATGGGCTGCACTTTGATTATATCTTCCATGCATCCGGGACCGGGACGACACAGGCGGGTCTGGTGTGTGGGAAGCTGCTTTCGGACGCGGAGCGGAAAGAGAGTGGACAAGTCGTCGGCGGGCAAAAAATCGTCGGCATCAGCATTGCGAGAAACGAGGAGCGGGGGCGCGAGGTGGTCAGACAGAGCATAGAGGACTATCTGGGCGCGCGCTATACCGAACTTTTTCGGGAACAGGAACTAATCTTTACGGATGAATACTGCATGGGCGGTTACGGAAAGTATACGCCGGAAATAGCGGAAACGATAGAAGAAGTCATGAAAAGGGATGGCATACCGATGGACACGACCTATGTGGGGAAAGCGTTCCATGGGATGAGGGGGTATGTGGAAGCCCATGGGCTGCAGGGGAAGAAGATCCTGTTCATCCATACGGGCGGGACGCCTTTGTATTTCGATTTTTTGGAGCGGCAGAAACAAGAATCTGTATAAGTGATACTTGATAGGGAAGGGCGGACATGAATATCCTGATTTTAAGCGCGGGCACCCGCGACAAAGTGGTGCAGTATTTTAAGAAGGAGCTGGCGGACAAGGGCAGGGTGATTGCGACGGACTGTTCTAATCTGGCGCCTGCGGTGTACGAAGCGGATGCCTTTTATCTGGTGCCCAGAATTACGGAGCCGGGATATTTGGATGTGATACTGGATATTTGTGAAAAAGAAAAAATAACAGGTGTTTTCTCGCTGATTGACCCGGAGCTGTCTCTGCTGGCAAAGGAGCGCGAGCGGTTTCTGGCGGTGGGAACGACACCCATTGTCTCGGATTATGAGCTGGTGGAAACCTGTTTTGATAAGTACCGGATGTTTGAACTGCTTCAAAAAATGCAGATGCCGACGGCGAAGTGTTACGCGGACAAAGAGTCTTTTTATCGGGCAAAGGAAGCCGGGGAGATAACCTATCCCGTCTTTGTGAAACCGGTGCGGGGCAGTGCCAGCATCCATATCAATAAGGTCGGGAGCCAAAAGGAGATTGAGGTACTCTGCGAGCTCTACGAGGATTTGATGATTCAGGAGTATATGGACGGACAGGAATATGGAGCGGATGTGTATGTGGACATGCTCTCCGGAAAATGTACGGATATATTTGTGAAGAAGAAGATTAAGATGCGGGCGGGTGAGACCGATAAATCCGTGTCTTTTAAGGATGAAAAATTATTTTCACTGATTCGCGATTTTTCGGAACAATGCGGTTTTCGCGGCATGATAGACATTGATATCTTTGAGATTGGCGGCGTTTATTATATTTCCGAGGTGAATCCCCGCTTCGGCGGCGGATATCCTCACGCTTACGGCTGCGGCGTGAATATGGCTGCGGCGGTGGTGAGAAATCTTTCCGGACAGGAGAACGAGGTGCGGATTGGGGCGTATCGGGAAGGGATCTGCATGATGAAGTTTAACGAGGTGATGATACGGGATATGACGGGGGAGGAAATTGTGCCGTGAAAAAGGTTCTGATTTTAATTAACTCTTCCGGCGGACTCTGCGATTTCCGGGGAGAATTTGTAAAGGCGCTCTGCGAGAAGTATGAGGTCTGGGTGAGTATGCCGGACGACGTGAAGGAGAATGAACTTGTGGATATGGGCTGCCGTATTATCAAAACGCCCATCAACCGCAGAGGCATCAATCCGCTGGAGGACTTGAAGTTATACCGCGCTTACGGTAAAATAATGAAGGATTTGCACCCTTCTCTGGTGGTGACTTATACGATTAAGCCCAATATTTACGGCGGGTTTGCGGCGGGCATGAGGAAAATTCCCTATATCGCCACAATCACGGGGCTGGGGGGCGCTTTTGACAGGACGGGCTTTCTTTTGAAGCTGATTGTCGGGATGTACCGCGCGGGTTTAAAACGTGCCGCCTGCGTTTTCTTCCAGAATGAAGAGAACAGAGGGATTTTTCAGCGCATGGGCATTACGGCGAAGAAGTCGCGGATGGTCATGGGCTCCGGGGTGAGTCTGGAAAAGCATACTTACGAGCCGTACCCCGAGAGAGAAAAAACGCATTTTCTCTTTGTGGGCAGAGTCATGAAGGAGCGCGGTATACTTGAATATTTAGAGGCGGCGAAACGCTTACATAGCGAACATGTATTTTTTGATATCATGGGTTACTGTGACGAGGATTATCAGGAGCTTTTGGATGATTTGGAGAAGGAAGGCGTCATCCGGCAGCTCGGTTTTCATACACAGGTGCACGAATATCTGGCGGCAGCGGATGCCATCGTGGTGGCTTCTTTTCATGAGGGCATGTCCAATGCGCTGATTGAAGGCGCGGCCACGGGCAGACCGGTGATTGCCTCGAATATCAGCGGCTGTAAGGAAGCGTTTGAGGAGGGCGTGACAGGCTTCGGCTTTACGCCGGGAAAGCCCGTGGAACTGATAGACGCTATGGAAAAATTTCTCGCGCTCTCCACAGAGGAACGGGCGTCCATGGGGCGGCGCGGCAGGGAAAAGATGGAGCGGGAATTTGACCGGAAGTTTGTGACGGCGGCTTATATGGATGAGGCGGAGCAGATTTTGAAACGAGAGTCAGACGACAGTTAAGAATTGGGAAGAAATGTGCGAAAAAATGGATTCCTATAAATAAAGCCGATGTGTGAAATCGGGAAAAGGAGAAGTGAGATGGATTTATACGAAAAGCTCGTGAGCGGGGAAGAAAAGCTTTCACTGGTAGGACTCGGCTATGTGGGTATGCCGATCGCGGTGGCATTCGCGAAAAAGATTAAAGTGGTGGGCTTTGATTTAAACGAAGAAAAGATAGCTTTGTACAAGAAAGGAATCGACCCCACAAACGAGGTGGGCGGCGAGGTAATCCGCAATACGAAGGTGGATTTTACCGCAGACTGCGAAAAACTTCGGGAAGCTAAATTTCACATTGTGGCGGTGCCCACGCCTGTCAATGCGGATCATACGCCGGATCTTTCTCCTGTGGAAGGGGCAAGCCGCATTCTGGGGCAGAATCTGACAAAAGGCTCCATCGTGGTGTTTGAGTCCACGGTTTATCCCGGCGTGACGGAAGATATCTGTGTGCCGATTCTGGAGAAGGAGTCCGGCTTAAAATGCGGCGTTGACTTCAAGATTGGGTACTCCCCCGAGCGCATCAACCCGGGTGACAAAGTGCATAGGCTGGAGACGATCACGAAAATCGTGTCGGGTATGGACGAGGAGACGTTAGATATCGTGGCGAAGGTTTATGAGCTTGTGGTGGAAGCGGGCGTCCACCGCGCGGAATCCATCAAAGTGGCGGAAGCGGCTAAGGTGATTGAGAACAGCCAGAGAGATATCAATATTGCGTTTATGAATGAACTTTCAATCATTTTCCACAAGATGGGGATTGATACGAAATCCGTGCTGGAGGCGGCGGGGACGAAGTGGAATTTCCTGCCCTTTATGCCGGGACTTGTGGGCGGTCACTGCATCGGCGTAGACCCTTATTATTTGACGTATAAGGCGGAGGAGCTGGGGTACCACTCCCAGATTATCCTTTCCGGCAGGCGGATTAATGATGATATGGGCAAATATGTGGCGGAGAGTCTGGTGAAGGATCTGATCAGAGCGAATATTCCCGTTAAGCACGCGAAGGTGGCGATTCTTGGCTTTACTTTTAAGGAAAATTGTCCGGATACGAGAAACACGAAGGTGATTGATATTTACAAGGAGCTGGGTGAGTACGGAATCGTGCCGATTGTGGTGGATCCGGCGGCCGACGCGGGGGAAGCGAAGCGTTTGTATGGCATTGAGTTTCAAACCATGGATGATATTCACGAGGTAGACGCGTTGATTATCGCGGTGGCGCACGAGCAGTTCTTAAGCCTTGACAGAGAGAAGATTTCTTCCTTCTATAACCCGGCGCATAAGCGGAAGGTGCTGATGGATCTGAAGGGAATACTGGAGCGCAAAGAATATCTGACAAAAGATTTTCTGTATTGGAGATTGTAGTCGCGCGAGAAGAACTTCTAAATCACTTGCAGCAAAGGCTGCTTCGTGAAGAAGTTCTAAGTCTCGCGCCAGAGAATGCCGAAAAACGTCATTCTCTGCGGAATTGTGGGGGATAGTGTGGATAGAAATAAAAAAAGGGCTCTGTATCTTTTCGCAGGGCTCCTCATCTTTTTTTGGGGGCTGCTTGCAGTCGGCGGGGTCGGGGTTTATAATGATTCCCAGCAATATATCACGATGCATATTCACAGGGAACCGCTTTATCCCCTTTATCTGGCGGCTTTTCGGGTCATCTGCGGAGAAGGGTATCTGACGGCGGCGATGGCGGGACAGGGAATCCTCACGGCTGTCGGGATTACCTTGCTTGCGGAGTACCTGACGAAGCGTTTTGCCCTCCGGCTGTGGGAAGAGCTGCTGATTGTTGCCTTGCAGCTTCTGCCGCATCTGATTACGCGGTATGTGTCGGCGCTTGGTATATTTTTGGAAAATTCGGTGATGAGCGAAGGGCTGTGCATTCCGCTCTTTACCATATTCGTGTATTTTCTTCTGCGGATGCTTTTTGAAGGAAAAGGGCGGGACGCGTTTTTTGCGCTTCTTTTCGCCTATATGCTGTCCATGACCAGAGGACAGATGATGACCACGATTCTTCTGTGGGCGCTTCTTCTGGGGATTCGTATGCTGCTGCATAAAAAATATCGGTCGTTATTTATGTGCGCATCGGCGGTGGTTCTTGTTTTCCTTCTGCGGGATCTGACGGTGCATGTGTATAATTACGGCGTTACCGGGTATTTTATGGGCAATACCTACGGGCAGGTAAATACGCTGACTAATGTGATATATGCCTGCGACGAGGAGGATAGGGAGGTTTTCGAGGAAGGGGATTTGGCGCAGGCTTTTTTTGACAGTTTTTACGGTAAGGCGATGGAGCAAAGGCTGAACTATGTGTACGCGGGGGACACTTTCGACGAACGGTCGTTCTATCTGGAGGAGCATCATGACATTTTGAAATTCCAGATATTGGAAGCGGAGCTGTCGGCTTATTATTTCGGTCTGGGAGAGGTGGATTATTACGAACAGAGCAGCATGTCCGATGAGATGGCGGGCAGGATGATGAAGAAACTCCTGCCGGCGTGTTTCGGGCAATGGCTGTATGATTATATCCTTTTATGCCGGAACGGGTTTGTCAGAAGCATAGCGGTCGTGCATCCGCTTATCAATTTTGCCGCACTCTTTCTGTATGTGCTGGCGGCGGGACTTCTGGTCCGGCAGATGCTTGTCAAAAGGCGGTTTCAGGCGGCGATCTTGATGGGAACGGCGCTTCTGTTTATCGCGGCGAATGTGTGCGCGACTTCGATAACCATTATGTGTCTGTCGCGGTACATGATTTATGGATTTTCACTGTTTTATATCGCATTGTATCTGCTTGTCAGGGAAGTGTGTGAAGGCAGACTGCTGTGGAGAAGCGGGCAGGATAAGACGGACCGCTTTGCATGACAGCTGCTTTCATCGGGAAGCGGACGCGTTGGAAGGGAGGAAAAAATGGGTTATCAGGATGTAACATTTGAAAAGGGCACGGTGTTTGTTGTGACAGGGGGCGCGGGCTTTATCGGCTCGAATCTCTGCGAAGCGCTGCTTGGCATGGGCTGCGTGGTGCGCTGTCTGGACAATCTGTCCACAGGAAAATATGAGAATATCGAGCATTTTATGGGAAAAGAAGGCTTTACTTTTATAGAGGGGGATATCCGAGACCTTGAGACATGCAAGCAGGCGTGTATGGGCGCTGACTATGTGCTGCATCAGGCGGCATGGGGGAGCGTGCCCCGCAGCATCGAGATGCCGCTTCTTTATGAGGAGATTAATATCCGCGGCACGTTAAATATGATGGAGGCGGCGACAGAGTGCGGGGTGAAAAAGTTCGTTTACGCATCCAGCTCTTCCGTTTACGGGGATTCCACGGAGCTGCCTAAGAGGGAGGGGCAGGAGGGAAAGGTGATTTCACCTTATGCCTTGACGAAAAAGACGGATGAGGAGTACGGACGGCTGTACAAAGAGCTGTACGGGCTTGACACTTATGGACTTCGTTATTTTAATGTATTCGGACGCAGGCAGGATCCGGACGGTATGTACGCGGCAGTGATTCCGAAGTTTATCAAGCAGCTTCTCCACGGAGAGACGCCTACCATCAACGGGGATGGCAGGCAGTCACGGGACTTTACCTATATCGACAACGTGATCGAGGCGAATCTGCGCGCGTGCAAGGCGGACAGCAGCGCGGCGGGTGAGGCGTTCAATATCGGTGCCGGCGGACGACTGTATCTGATTGATATGTATGAGCAGCTCTGTGAGGCGTTGGGCGTAGTGGCGGAGCCGGAGTTTGGTCCGCCGAGAGCGGGGGACGTGCGGGATTCCAATGCGGATATCAGTAAGGCGCGGAAGCTGCTGGGGTATGAGCCTTCTTTTGATTTTGAGAAGGGGATTGGGCTGGCGATTGAGTGGTATAAAGAATATCTGAAATAAAGGTGAGTTGCAAAGCAACTCAATACCTCGCTAAGTACCGGCGTCTTTTGAGGGTCTGCTTATGGATTATACAACATGCACAATGCATTTATGTTAAGAAGCGTTTCGCGGTTACTGTATTTTCAATATTATACGTAAAGGCGTTTGGCTGTTATATACGATTATTTGATAGAGAAGGGAAAATAACGGATATGAAATATAAGGTAGTTGTATTTGGGGTGAAGGATACTTCGGAAAATATTGTGGATTTTATTCAGAAGGAAATTTGCCCGGTAGATTTAGTGGTTACAATCAGTCCGGAGGTGACGAAGAAGAATCAGGTTTCGGGTTATAAGGGTCTGTCTGTGCTGACGGAAAAGTACGGGATTCCGGTGCATGAGGCGGACAGTTATTTCCTGACAGACGAAAAGACGCAGAAGTTTATGCGGGAGAACGAGTTTGAGATTGGTATTTCGATGGGGTGGCAGCGGCTGATTCCGCAGTCGGTGCTGGACTGCTTTTCGTATGGGATTTATGGTTTCCATGGAAACAGCGGTTATCTGCCGTTCGGCAGGGGACGTTCGCCCCTAAACTGGTCGGTGATTCTGGGGGATACCCGTTTTAACCTGAATCTGTTTCAGTATGATGAAAAGGCGGACAGCCCCAACGTGTTTGCCACGGAGATGTTTTCCATCACGCCTCACGATGATATCCGTACGGCGCAGTATAAGAATATGATCTGTTCGAAACGGCTGATTCGTAGGCTGCTTGCCGCCTATGAGAGCGGGCATATCGAAATTCGCAGGGATTCCAAGGATTTTGATTCCTGGTACGAAAAGCGCACGGCGGCGGACGGGAAAATTGACTTCCATAAAAGAACGCGTGATATTTATAATCTGATTCGCGGTGTGGCGGCGCCTTTTCCGGGGGCTTTTGCCTACTGTAACGAGCAGGAGGTGCGTGTCTGGGAAGCGCATCCGTTTGACGAGATGATTGATTTTTCCGCCTACGCGCCGGGGGAGGTAATCGACGTGTTTGACGGAAAGCCCGTGGTGCGGACGGTGGACGGGTCTCTTTTGATTGACCGTTATGAGAGCGGATTGACGCTGGAAGCGGGGGACATTCTTGCTTAATGGGAACGGCTGGGGAAAGGATAGAATATGGCGAAACCGATACATGTGCTGCATGTGCTGGGCGGCGTGGGCCTGGGTGGTGCGGAGAGCCGCATTATGGACCTCTATCGGCAGATGAACCGGGAGGAGATTCAGTTTGATTTCCTGGTACATGCAGATGCTGTGAAAAGAGGCTTTCAGGAGATGTGGCAGACTGGAAGCGGCTCGGAAAAGCAGAGCGTGAAAAATGACACAAACGTCAGAAAACCGCAGTTCTACGACGAGGAGATACAGGCGATGGGCGGGCATATTTATGTGCTCCCCAAATTTAAGGTATATAACTATTTTGCCTACAGAAAAGCGGTAACGGCATTTTTTGCGGCGCACAGGGAGTTTCGTGTGGTGCAGGGACATATGACCAGCACAGCCGGCATTTATCTGCCGATTGCGAAGAAGGCAGGGGTGCCCGTCACGGTGGCGCACTCCAGAAACGCGGGTGTGGTAAAGGGAGCAAAGGGGCTGGCAACCCGGTTTTTCAGGCGGGGGCTGGCGAAGAAGGCGGATTACTGTTTTGCCTGTTCTGTGCTTGCAGGGCAGGATGTGTTCGGTGAGGAGACTGTGAAGGCAGGGCGGGTCAAAATCATTTACAATGCCATTGATGTGGGCAGGTTTACTTATGATGAAAAAGCGCGGCAGGAAGTGCGGGCGCAGCTCGGTATCGGTGAGGGGCTTGTGCTTGGGCATGTAGGTCGTTTTCAATATCAGAAAAATCATCCCTATCTGCTGGAGGTTTTCGCGGCGGTCTGTAGGGAAAGACAGGACGCCCGCCTGCTTCTTCTCGGGGAAGGGGAGGACATGCCTGCTATGAAAGAAAAATGCGGGCGGCTTGGCATTGCGGAACGGGTGGATTTTCTTGGGAACCGCAGGGATGCGGAGCGGTTTTATCAGGCGATGGATTTCTTTTTGCTGCCGTCCTTTTTCGAGGGGCTGCCGGGCGTGCTGGTAGAAGCGCAGGCGGCGGGGCTTCGGTGCATCGTTTCGGATGCCGTGACGAAAGAAGCGCAGGCGACAGACCTGGTTACTTACCTGAGTATAGAGGAACCGCCCGAAAGGTGGGCGGAGGAAATCTTAAAGCAGGCGGATTATGCCCGAAGAGATACGGCACAGGAGCTGCGGCAGGCAGGGTTTGACGTGCGGACACAGGCGGAAGGGTACAGACGGTTTTATCTGGGCGAAGGCGCTGAACATATTGGAAGTGTAAGTGCGCAGTGAAACGACGGATGCCTGAAAGGGAGTAAAACACGATGAAAAAATTGCTGCTGATTGTGCCGTCCCTGCATCAGGGCGGTTCGGAAAAAGTATGTGCGACAACGGCTGTTGTTTTAAAACCGTATTTTGATGTACAAATTGCCATTTTTGATTCTCAAAACATTGATTTTGATGTGGAGGACATTCCGGTTACGGATATCGGACTGCCGAGCAGACCTGGAAAACTTGCCAAAGTCCTCAATGTCTTAAGGCGGGCGCACAGGCTGAAACGGCTGAAAAAGAAGGAACAGATTGATATTGCGTACAGCTTTGGACCCACGGCTAATTTGGCAAATGTCTTTGCCGGACGGCTTTTTTCCCGGAAGGGTGCGAAATGCTGGCTCGGTGTGATGAGTTATATGGATATGGACAGTTCGTGGCTTGGGCTTTTCTGCAAAAAGGCGGACAGGCTTCTGTGCTGTTCGGAGACGCTTCGCGGCATGATTGAAAAGAAATATGCGTGCGGCTGTACTTACACGTTGACGGGGTTTTTCGATATTCCCCAGATTCGGGCGAGAGCGGAGGAAGAGGAGCCGCAGCTTCCATGGGGGGAAGGACGCATCATCGTTTCCATGGGACGGGAAGATGTAGTAAAGGGCTACTGGCATCTGCTGAAAATTTTCTCGCTGGTGCACAAGGAACTGCCCGATACCAAGCTTCTTATTATTGGAAAAGGTGAATTTACAGAGTACAAAAAACTGGCGGCTGATTTGGGCGTTGCGGACGCGGTGCATTTTGCCGGACTGCAGAAAAACCCGTATCCGTATTTGAAGAAGGGCACGCTCTATCTGCTGACCTCCTACTGGGAAGGCTTTCCCAATGCGCTGGTGGAAGCGATGGCAATGGGGCTTCCGGCGGTGGCAACGGACTGCATGACCGGACCGGCAGAGATTTTTGACGGAAAATACGGGATTCTCGTACCGAATATGGGCAAAGATCCGGATATGGATGCTTCCCATATAGAGGATGAAGAGAAGCGCACGGCAGCACGGGTGGTTTCTCTTTTGGAAAATGAGGAAGAGATGGCGCGCTACAGCAGATTGTCGGTAGAGCGGGCGAGCGTGTACTCCAAAGAGTCGTATATTCGGAAGATTAGGGAATGGTCCCTCAACTAGGAGAACGATATGGCAAAAAAGATTGCGTTTCATTTAAATTGCTTGGAGCAGGGCGGCGCGGAGCGGGTGGTTTCCAATCTGTCCAACCGCTTTGTGCAGAACGGGTATGAAGTGCTTGTCGCTACGGAGTGGCAGGGCGAGGATGAATTTTGGATTGATGAGAGAGTGCGGCGCGTGCATGTGGGGCTGCGTCCGGGTGATGAGAAGAAAAACCGCCTGATTCAGTTTTTTTTGCGCATCCGCTATCTGAAAGAGTTTTTAAAGAAGGAAAAGCCGGATATTTTGATTCCTTTTGCCAGAAAGGCGCTGTACCGGGGGCTGACGGCGGCTTTTTTTATCAAAATCCCCGTGCTGATATCCATACGCACAGATCCGGTGGGACATTACGACAGACCCTTTGACAAGGTGCAGATTCCGTTTCTGTTTCCGCGGGCGGACGGCTGTGTTTTTCAGACGGAGGGGGCACGGGAGTTTTTTGCGCCCAGACTGCAGAAAAACTCCCGTATTATCTTAAATCCGCTCAATCCCAAATATATCGGCGTGCCGGAGCCGGAGAAACGGACGAAAACGGTGGTGCAGTCGGGGCGGCTGGTGGATTTCAAAAATCAGGTCATGCTGATTCGAGCTTTCCACGAGGTGCACAAAAAGCATCCCGACTACGATTTGAAAATATATGGCAGGGACACGGAGGACGGCACGAAGGAGCTTTTGGAGAAGACCATAGAGGAATTGCAGGCGCAGGATTATGTACATTTGATGGGCGCCAGCGACAGCTTGGAAAAACAGCTTCCGGATGCGGCGCTCTTCGCGTTCAGCTCGGATTGGGAGGGGCTGCCTAACGCGCTGATGGAGGCGATGGCGCTGGGGCTGCCTATTGTGGCGACGGATTGTCCCTGCGGTGGTCCACGCACGATTATGACCAATGAGGTAGACGGTCTGCTCATTCCCATCAAGAACCAGAAGGCGATGGAGGACGGCATCAACCGGCTGATTGAGGACCCTGCGCTTGCGGAAAGACTTGGACGGGAAGCAAGAAAGATTGCCGACAGGGCGAATGACGAAGCGATTTACGGACAGTGGCGGGATTACATCGACGAGGTTTGCGAGGTGTACCGCAGGAAGCATGGGGGATGATGCATGGTATGGAATCGGGATATAAAAATACAGCGTCCCACGGGACGTAAGCTCCTGGTGCTCCTTCCTTTTGCCCTTTGCTATGCCTGTTTTGTGGTGCTGGGTGACTGGCAGGGCTCCGTGGATTACAGCAATGCGCAGAATCTGGGGCGGCTTGTGCTCTGGACAGTGGGAAGTTTCGGTGTATTGCTTGCGGCGGGCTTTCTTATGGAGAATTGGGCGGCTCTCCTTGCCCTGATGCCTTCCGGCGTGCGCGCGGTTTATGATAAAGTGTTTGCGCCGAGAAAGGAACGGCAGGGGCATTGGTGGATCTGGCTTTTCTTTTTTCTTGTATGCTTGTTCTGCTATTTGCCTTACTATCTTATGTATTATCCGACGTGGTTTAACAACGATGCGGTGTGGCAGATGGAGCAGGCGCTCGGGATGGCGGCGCGCTCTAATCACCACCCTTATTTTCACACGCTCATTATTAAAGTATTTTTGACAGTGGGGTATGGTCTTTTTCATGATTACACGGCGGCAGTGGCGCTGTATACTTTTTGTCAGATGGCGCTGACGGCGGCGGTGTTCGGATTTTATCTGTATCTTTTGTATCGGCGGGGCACAAGGACTCTATGGCTTGTTCTTGCGGTGTGTTTTTATGCCCTTCTCCCTATCCATGGCATGTTTAGTATCTGCATGGGCAAGGACGCATGGTTTACGGCGGCGTTTCTGCTGTTTGTGTGGGCGGTGCATCATTGTGCCGTGGTACAGGCATCGAGCGGACGGCGGTGGCTCTGGTTTTTTATGACAGGGTTGTCGGTTTGCCTCCTCCGAAGCAACGGGATTTTTGTATATCTGGGAACGGCGGTGCTGCTGGTTTTGTCACAACGGCAGGAAAGAAAGCGCATGTACGCCTCGGTGGCGGCGGCGCTTGTCTGCTATCTGCTCTGGCAGGGACCGATTCTTCGTGCTCTGCAGGTGGAGCCGCCGGACACCATCGAGAGCCTGACCATGCCGGTACAGCATCTGCTCTGCGCTTATGCCAGAGGCGGAAATCTGAAGCCGGAGGAAGTGGAGATGCTGGAAGCGGTGGTGCCGCTGGCGCAGATAGACGAGTATTACAATCCCTATCTGTTTGATATGACGAAAAACTTTATACGCGAGCACGGTAATCAATCGGTTATTGCGGAAAACAAGGGGGCATACGCAAAGCTTTGGCTGAATGTGGGACTTCGCAATCCCATGCTTTATCTGGAGGCGGAGATTCGGCAGACGGCGGGGTACTACGCCTTACATATTCCCCATGACCAGATTCTTTACAGTGAATATTTTATGGTGGATAATCCCTTTGGTATCGAGAATGAGAGGAAGATGTTCAGCTATGATGCCAGTCTGGCTATGGGTGAGTTTTTGCAGTGGTTTCAGACATTTTACAACAGAGTATGGAGTCTGGGGATGAATACGTGGCTGTTGTTGTTTGCGCTTGCCTGCACCCTTTACAGGGGGCGGCGGGCGATTGCCTTTGCGACCTGCGTGATGCTTCTGGGGAGCCTGCTTTTGGCGACGCCTGTGTACAATGAGTTTCGGTATGCGTATGGGGTGTTTGTGGCGTTGCCGGTTTTGTTTAGTGTGGGGTTTGGGAGGGAGTATGTAAATGTTGCTGATAATTCAAGGAAAAGAGAGATAGTAGGATGAAGGCTTCAAGTGTGAATATAAATAAGTCAATACAGGCAATTTCTCTTTATTTGGTGCATCGCATTAGTGAGGAAGGAAACTGTTCAAGTGAAGCTGCATTGAAAAAACTGTTAAAGACAATGACTTATGAACTGTTACAGGATAAAGAGCATTATTCATAACCAAAAACATGACCACATCATGACCAAGATGGTTATGATGTGGTCATGATAAATTGCCACACGGCGAACTGTATCCTGTTCAAAGTGAACAAGATCATGAACAAGATATAAATTTCCAACGAATCCGCTCATTTAAACGAGCGAATTATGAGCGAATAAATGAGCGAAAAATACAATCAAAATCTATGAGGAACAGATGATGAAAAAATGGCTTAAAGCGGCGCTTTTCCTCCTGCCGCTTCTTCTTTTCATAGGCTTTGTCAACTGGTATGTGGATTCCTACGCCCTTCTCCGCGTTACCTACGACGAGATCGCCGCGCAGATGGCGGCGGGAAAAAATGTGGAAGGACTGGAGGACTCAGATTATAATGACAGAAACCTTCTGGCGGCGCGCATAAAAGGGATGGAGGAGCCGCCGCAGGTCATGGTTCTCGGCTCCAGCCGGGTGTATACGTTCGACCATACCATGTTTGGGACAGACTCATTTTATAATGCTGGGTTGTCGGAAGCAACGATTTACGATTTACTGGCGGTATCGGGTATTTTGCTCAGACAGGATAAACTGCCGGAAACCGTGGTGATTGGGGTAGATGCTTTCCTGTTTAACAAAAGCCATGACAACGAGAAATGGAAGGAATTGGAAAGTTATGCCGATTATATGGCGTTGACATTGGACGGGAAGCTGTCGCCGGAGCTGGCGCAGCCGCGTAAGGATACGGGCAGGGAGCTGTCGAAAGTCCTTTCCTTGGACTATTTCCGCTACAACGTTACGCTGCTTCCCGACAGAAAGCGGTTTTCCGTTTCTTATACGGATGATTGGGAGACGGAGGGCTATCTCAAACATTTTGACGGAAGTGTCAGTTACCAGCGGGAACTTCGTGAAGTAAATCCCTCTGACGTGGAAGAGATGACAAGGCAGTCCATGGAGGAGCACGTAGTCTATCGGATGACGGATTACGCAGAAATAGACGGGCATCATTTTGGCCGTCTGTCAGAGCTGATTGACTTCCTGCAGGGGGAGGGCGTGGAGGTCATTTTATACTTGCCACCCTATTCGCCCATGATGTATAATTACATAGAATCTGAGGAGGCTTTTCAGATTGCGCTGGATGTGGAGAAAAAGGTGAAAGATCTGGCAGTTGAAAAAGGGATTGCGCTCTACGGCTCCTATAATCCGGCGGGGTGCGGTCTTGAGATGACGGATTTGTATGATGTGTACCATGTGAAAACGGAAAAGACGGCGGATACTTACTATCCTGTGATTTCCGGCGAGTAGTAAAACGGCGGCAGCCAGGGCTGGGGAAAAGAAAATCCGGGGCTGGTACATAAAAATAAGGATGAAACGATGAAGGCGAATGTTACTTACTGGCTGGATGAGACGGCGGCACGTTTCCCCGATAAGACAGCCTATGCGGATGAAAATAAGGAAATTACTTTTGGGCAGCTGCGGACGCAGGCAAGAGCGATTGCCTGTGAACTGACGGCACGGGGGCTTTTTAAGAAGCCGGTCGCCATTTTTCTGGAAAAGGGCGTGGACGTGCTTATTTCCTTTATGGGAGCGGCTTACAGTTGTAACTTTTATTCCCCGATTGACGTGGACATGCCGGGGAATCGTGTCAACAAGATTCTCGAAGTATTGGAGCCTTCCGTGGTGATTACCACAGGTGCCTTGCGGGAGGTCTTTTCGGCGTATGATTATAAGGGAGAGTTCCTTCTGCTGGAGGATGTTTTGACAGCGGATGCGAAGAATAGGGAGATGGAAACGGCGCGGGAAGAAGCGCTGGAGGCGGCACGCAGGAAGGGCATTGACACGGATTTGCTCTATGTGCTCTTTACTTCCGGCTCTACGGGTGTGCCGAAGGGTGCGACAATTAACCACCGGGCAGTGATTGACTACATAGACTGGGTGACGGAGACTTTTGCCATCACGGAGAAGGACAGCTTTGGCAATCAGGCGCCGTTTTATTTTGACAATTCCATTTTGGATATTTACAGCACCTTGAAAACGGGTGCGACGACTTATATTATTCCGAAAACGCTTTTTGCCCAGCCGTTGCCCCTTCTGGAATATTTGAAGGAAAAGAAAATCAACACGATTTTCTGGGTGCCGTCGGCGCTGATTGTGGTAGCGAAGCTCAAGGCGTTCAAGAACGTGGATTTGTCGGATACTTTGCAGCGGGTGCTGTTCTGCGGGGAGGTCATGCCGAATAAGCAGCTTAACGTATGGCGGAAATTCCTGCCGGATGTACAGTACGCGAACCTGTACGGTCCTACGGAAATTACGGATGCCTGCACTTATTATGTGGTAGACCGCGAATTTTCAGACGAAGAGCCGCTGCCTATCGGATTCCCGATGCCGAACACGGATATTCTTGTGCTGAATGAGAAGGATGAGCCGGTGACGGGAGAGGAGCCGGGAGAGCTTTGTGTCAGAGGGACATCTTTGTCCATGGGCTACTATAAGAATCCGGAAAAGACGAGAGAAGCCTTCGTGCAGAATCCGCTGAACGATGCGGTGCCGGAGCTGATTTACCGGACAGGCGATATCGTGAAATATAATGAGCGCGGCGAGATTATCTATCTTTCCAGAAAGGATTTCCAGATCAAGCATATGGGGCACAGGATTGAGCTGGGGGAGATTGAGACGGCGGTGTCATCGCTGCCTGAGATTTCCTTAAATTGCTGTCTTTATGACGAGAAACGGCAGAAAATCGTGCTTTTTATCGAGGAGGAGCTGGACAAGGCGTATATCAACGAAAAGATTTCCCATCTCGTACCGGAGTACATGCTGCCGAATAAGGTAGTCCGGGTGGAAAAAATGCCGATTAACGCGAACGGGAAGATTGACCGGGTCAAGCTGAAGGAATATATAAAATAACAGTAAGGCAGCGAATGGCGCAGGCTGGGCGGTTGTGTGATAATTGAGTGGGATTGCATGAATACAAATTTTGAGCGAATCGTGATAATCGGTTACGGCAAGGCAACCGGCGAAATATTGAAATATACGGATGACAGGCGGGCAGACTACGGTTATACGCTTCAGTTTATCGAGCATGAGCTTCATGCCCTGAGCGTTACCGGGCAGATTTGCGAAGAGAGGGGAATTCCCTTTGCGTCCATGCCGGACAAGCGGGAGCTTGGCGATTATCTTAAGAAAATACAGGAAAAAACGCTGATTGTCTCCGCCAGCAATAATTTTTTATTTCCGGCGGCACTTGTGGAGCGGGAAAACATCACGATCATCAATTTCCACAACGCGCTTCTGCCGGATTATCCCGGAAGAAATGCGCCGAGCTGGGTTATCTATCAGGGCGAGGAGCGGACGGGCATTACATGGCATTATGTGACGGCAGGGGTGGATGAAGGCAATATTATTATACAGAAAAGCTGTGAGATTGGTCCGGATACGAAGGCATATGAACTGACGGAAGTGCTGATGGATTTGGCATATGAAGGTTTTGGCGAGTGCTTTGACGCTGTTTTGCAGGAAACTGCCGCGGCAAGACCGCAGGGCTTTTCACGGGAACGAAGGATGTATCGTTCCTCTGAGATACCCGGGGGTGGATTTCTGGATTTACAGGAGCCGACAGAGAAGATATACCGGCTGTTGCGCAGTGTGGATTACGGGAAAAGCGGGATTTTTCCGCCGCTGCAGATGGAAGTTTCGGGCGCGCGGGCGGAGGCGCTGCGGTATCGGAAGATAGCGCCGGAGAAACGACAGGTCGGGGCGGATATGATGTATCTGCCGTTCGAGGATGGAGATTTGTTGAAGATTAAATATCGGATGTTATGATATGGCAATAAGAGGAATTTAGAATCTGCAGATGCAGGTGTAAAATATAAAGATGAATGACTGACGAGAAAGGATATTAGGTTTATGGAAGAAAAAGTATTGGAAATACTGGAAGAATACTGTGAGGAAGCTCTTACTTACGATGGCGACAATATGATGGAGGAGGGCGTGATTGACTCCTTTACGGTCATTAATATTGTGAGTGAGCTCGAGGACGCTTTCGATATCGAGATTGACGCTAAGTATGTGGTGGCGGAGAATTTCAGGAACAAAGAAGCGATTATAGAGCTGGTGAGACAGCTGGTGGAAGATTAGAATATGCAGTTTTTATCAACCAATTTTATGATACTGTGGGTGATTTCTTTCGCCCTTTATTATCTGGTGCCGAAAAAGCGGCAGTGGATGATATTAGCCGTGGCAAGCGGCTTGTTTTATGTGGCTGGGACAGGCGGGATTCCGGTCGGGATTGTCCTGACAGGGGCAGGCGCTTACGGCTGCGGTATTTACCTGACGCGCAGTCTGGAGGCGCAGAAGGCAGCGCTTTTAGATATGGCGGACAAAGAGCGGAAAAAGGCGGTGAAGCAGGGATTTGAGAGGCGCAGAAAACGCGTTCAAATCCTTTATTTTGTTTGCAGTCTCGGCATTCTGCTTGGCACGAAGTATATGGTGGTGATTCTGCCCTTTTTCCAAAAGCTGGGACTGACGACACCACGGAGCGATGCGTTTTTCGCCCGCGTGGTGATGCCTTTGGGAATCTCTTTTTACACGCTGACGGCGATTGGATATGTGGTGGATGTGGGGCGGGAACAGTGCCGGGCGGCGGAAAACCCTGTCAGGCTTTTTCTCTTTTTAGCTTATTTTCCGGCGATTACGCAGGGACCGTTCAACCGTTATGCGAAATTGCAGGAAGAGTATGAGCGGGAACATGTCTTTTCTTACGAGAGGATGCTTTTCGGCGTGCAGCGGTTTGTTTGGGGTGCGTTTAAAAAGCTGGTGATTGCGGACCGCATCAATCTTTTTGTGGGAAATGTGTTCGGGAGCATGGAAGGCGGGCTTCCGGGCAGCATTTACGCGCTGGCGGTGGTTTCTTATATGATTCAGCTCTATGCGGATTTTTCGGGATATATGGATATGGCGCTGGGCATCAGCGAGACGTTTGACATCACGCTTCCGGAGAACTTTAAAAGACCGTATTTTTCTAAGTCTGTGGCGGAATTTTGGCGCAGGTGGCATATTACGCTGGGGACATGGTTTAAGGACTATGTGATGTTTTCCTTCGTGATGTCGGGGACGGGGCGGAAAATCGGCAAGAGCGCGAAAAAGAGATGGTCGAAGCTGGGGAAGCATGTGACGGGCATTATCGGGACCATGCTGGTCTGGCTGCTGACGGGCATGTGGCATGGCAGAACGGTGAGTTATCTTCTTTGGGGCGTTTATTACGGCGTGATTATGTGCCTTTCTCTTGTGCTGGAGGCGCGGTATGCTGTGTGGAAGGAAAAACTGCATATCAAAGAGGGAAAAGTTTATGGGCTGTTTTGCATGGCAAGAACGTGGATAATCGTGTTTGTGGCGGATGTGCTGATTCGCGCGGAGAGTTTGTCTCAGGCAGGGGAGATTTACCGGGCGATGGTTACGGACTTCCGGTTGAAAGCGGGAATTTTGAGTGTGAGCGACTACGGTCTTGGCAGATACGGATTTTTGCTTCTGGCGGCGGTATGTCTGCTTTGGCTGGCTGTTTCCGTCTGGGAGGAAAAGGGGAAGGACGTGCGGCGGATGCTGGCGGCTTCTCCGGCGGCGGTGCGGTGGTGCTGCTATTACGGCGTAGTGCTGCTTTTGCTGATTACGGGGATTTACGGCGGGAGTTACGATACGGCGGCGTTTCTGTATCAAAGCTTCTAATAACGGTTCAGCCAGATTGAATGGGCGTGTGCTGAACGGAAGGCGGAAGGAGCAACAGAGTGAGAAGGAAAAGAATAGCGGAAATTGCCGTAATAATAGCATGTGTTATTGTAATGGCGGCGGTGATGGTCGTTTTTGCTGCAGGCGCAGGATACACGGTTCTCAGCGGGGATGATTTTACGCACGGCGTGAGAGTGGGGGCGTTTCATGTCTCGCTGCCGCAGTATTTTGCGGCGTCTCTTCTGTATGTGCAGGATTTGTATATGGACTGGCAGGGAACGTGGTTTTCCATGTTTCTGCAGGCGTTTCTCTCTCCTATTAATAATTTCGGACTGCCGCAGTTACGGGCGGTGATGGTGGGAAACGCATTGTTGTTTCTCGGTTCACTGGCGGCGCTTTTGTGGACGGGTCTTTCCTTTTTTCGGACAGAGACGGGGTGCGCGGCAAAGAGACGGATTATCATTCTCCTGCTTTTCTTTTTGACTGTGGTAAACGCAGATGTCTATGCGGAAGTTTATTTCTGGTTTTCCGGGGCGGTGGCGTACAGTATGCCCTTTTCGCTTCTGCTCCTTGCGCTTTCGCTGTTTCTTCTTATGAATAGGGAAAAGGGAAGTCGGCGCGGGAAAAATATCTGTGCGGGCGCGGCGGCGGTTCTTCTCTTTCTCTCTTCCGGCGGCTCGCTGGCGGTGGCAGGCGTGGGATGTTATATGGCGCTTATGCTGACGGCGGTATTTTTTCTTTTGACAAAGAAGGTTTCCCGGGCTAACCTGACGGTTTTTGCGGCGGGCTTTGCTGGCGCGTTGATTAACGCTGCCGCACCCGGCAATTTTTCCAGACATGACGGGACCGCGGGGGAGGGGCTGCATGTCGGACAGGCGGTTCTTTATACCTTGCGTATGTTTACAGAGGAGTCGTGCAGGCTGTTTCGGGAGACGATGCTCGGGCTTGCCTTTCTTTTGATGATCGCGGCAGGTTTGTATTTGTCGGGAAAATGCCGGGTGGCACTGCGGGAATATGGCATTGCTACGGCGTTTGCACTTCTGGCGGGGTGTGTGGCGTATTTTCCGGTGGCGCTCGGGTACGGCGGCTATTATGTGCCAAACAGGTGTTATTTTATAATAGATACCGTGATGGTACTATCTCTTTTGAATCTGGCGCTGTTTCTGGGGATTTGCGCGCACAGGCTTTGCGGGCTGCCGTCGGATGGAAAGACCGTCACGATTTTGCTCTACATCTGTCTGGCGGCGCTTGTTGTCACGCCCCTGTCCGTGGAGGAGCTGCCGCTTTATCGGGTGGCGCGTCATGTGCACAACGGAAGCTACAGGGCGTATTACGAAAAATGCGCCGCGGTCTATGCTTATCTGGAAACCAGCCCGGAGGAGGATGTAGAGCTGGAAGTGCCGGAGTATATCGAGGATTTTGAGTGCTTCTATATCGATGAGGATGAAAGCGGCTGGGTGAATCAGGGCATGGCGGCATATTACGGGAAACGCTCTGTGCGGCGGGCACAGTGACAGACGCTTGTCATATCCTTCTGCCTGAATAAACCGGCACATCAGAGCGACGAACCGACTGGCAGATTCATAATGACACGGCAGATGTTGTTCGCGTTTCTGACCAGCTCGCCCCGGGTGATTTTCCCGTTTTCCAGACTTTCCAGCGTATTGTCGTCATTGCTGTTTGTCTCCGCGTCCGTGACTACCATATATACATCGTTCTGCGCCCGTATCATGGCGGCTGTATTTTGGACAGACGCTTCTTCGGTTCCGTCATTGATTTTTGCTTCCCAGTCTGTCATAACCATGCCGCCGTAGCCCCACTCTTCCCGGAGTATCGTAGTGAGAAGCTCGTAGTTTCCCGCTGTCTGGGTGCCGTTTACAGGACCGTAGGTGCTCATAACGGCAAGCGGATCCGATTCCTCGACAGCAATTTGAAATCCCTTGAGATAAATTTCCCGAAGTGCCCGTTCCGATACCACGGCATTACATTCTGTCCGATATGTTTCCTGATTGTTTACCGCAAAATGTTTGAGTGTTCCCGAAACGCCGCTCTTGCGGATACCGCGCATCTCGGCTGCTGCCATTTTGCCGGTCAGCAGCGGGTCTTCTGAAAAGTATTCAAAGTTCCTGCCGTTCAGAGGATATCTGTGAATGTTCATTCCCGGGGCGAGTAAAATATCAATCCGATTTTCCAGCAGTTCCTGTCCAACAAACGTAAACAATTTTTCGATAAGCAGCGGGTCAAAGGTGCAGCCTAATGCAGTTCCGTTCGGCAAGCAGAAGGCTTGATGCCCGTCATCCCGTCGAATGCCGGAGGGACCGTCCGCACAGCAGGCGGCAGGAATCCCATAGCGCCGCAGTGCCGGGGTAATGCCGCCAAAGGCTGAAGCTGTGCCCGGCGTCACCTTCGGGGAGCGCATACCTTCCCCACGGATGAGACAGGCAAGCTCTTCATCGGTCAACTGAGATAGAAACGTTTCCATTGTGATTTGACCGTTTTTTACATCCGACAGGATATAGCCCTGATTCCCCTGATAGGGAATGTACGCCGGGTGGTTGACTGCCATTTGCTTTGTCAGCGTTGTCCGACGGGGAACCGGCTCATAGGAGAGAGAAGCGGGCGTTTCATCGGAATCGGATAAGGAGGGCAGCGCCTTCATTCTCGTAAAGCTTTCCGCGGGGGAAAGGGTTTCCCGAAGCTGCACAGCCACCATGGTATTCCGATTTTCAAATCTTCCCGCAAACACAGCATCCCTGACGTTGTTTCCTACATAAAACTGATAGGATCCGGACTCCAGCACATAGGCGGATTTATGACCTGTTGCGCCGCTGTCATCATAGGATGCCAGTTCAGTGACAGGGATGGTGAAGCTTATATCCTGCTTCTCCTGCGGCATAAGAAGACCTGTCTTTTCAAAGGCAGTCAGGATTCTATGCGGATTTCCCAGCGCTTTTTGCGGTTTCCGGACATAAAGCTGCACCACTTCGCGCCCGCACATGCTGCCGGTGTTTTGGACTTCGACGTCCACGGTCACCTGTGAAGAATGGAAGGCAAAGGCTGCAGGCTGTATTCGGAATGTTGTATAGGAAAGACCAAACCCAAAGGGGTAACGCACACTGTCCGGCGCAAAGGTTTCAAAAAAACGGTATCCTACATAAACATCTTCCTGATACCTATTTTGGGCTTTCCCGCCATAATTTTTGTGGGCAGGGTAGTCCGTCAGATGGCAGGCAATGGTATCGCTCAGTTTACCGCAGGGATTGGTCCGACCGGTAAGGACGTCGGCTGCTCCATTGCCGCCTTCCATGCCGCCCTGCCATACACACAGGACGGCATCGATATCGCACGGTTCCATCCAGCTTAGGTCGATTAGATTTGCCGTATTTAGAATAACGACTGTTTTTTGAAAAGACCGGCTTACTTTTAACAGCATATCCATTTCCGTATCGCTCAGATAGTAACTACCCTTTTCTGGGGAGAAATCCTTCTCTTCCCCGGCGGTTCTTCCGATGATAACCACGGCGGCATCATTGCGCAAGGCTGCCTCCTGTACAGTTTCAGCGGACAGCGGCATTTCTTCCTGTGCCCACGGTTCCGTAATCCAGAAATTCTTTTTATCGTATGTCCTCTCGAAAGGATGCGTACTAAGCCACTTCCGGTATACATCTTCCAGAAGCTTGTCGATTTGTATGCCCTGTTCTTTCAGAGCATCCGGTATGTTTGTCTCATAAGCCGTATATACCATACCGCCGGATCCCGTGCCGCTTTTGTAATAGTGGAATTGTATTCTTCCAAACACGGCGATTTTTTCTCCAGCTTTTAGTGGCAAAGCCCCGTTTTCATTTTTCAGCAGGACACTTCCTTCGGCGGAAGCCTGTCTTGCTGTTTTTGCGTATTCGTTCCGGTCCATAAGCTTATCCTTTCACGCCGGCATGGGCGACGCCGTCGATAATATACTGTTGTGCAAAAGCGTAGATAATAATAATCGGTATGACGGAGCAGACCGTGCCTGCCATGATTGCGCCGTAGTCCGCGCTGTATTGCTGTCTGAAAGATGCAAGACCAAGCTGGATTGTCTTCTTGGCGTCGCTGTCCAGATAAATCATGGGAGCCATATAGTCGTTCCAAACGGTGTTGAACTGCAGGATGATCAATGTCGCTATTCCGCCCTTTGTCAGCGGCATAATAATGTTCCAGTAAATTCTCATAATGCTGCAGCCGTCTATTTTTGCCGCTTCATTCATCTCAGACGGGATGGAGAGCATATTCTGCCTGAGCAGAAATACACCGAACGCGTTAAAGGAGCCAATCAGAATCAGAGCCATATGGGAATTATACAGACCGAGGGTTCGGACTGTGATAAACTGTGGTATCATGATCGCATGCCATGGAACCATCATGGTTGCGATGTAGACAAAGAAAATTTTATCCCGTCCCGGAAATTTCAGTTTGGTAAAGGCAAATGCTGATAGGGAGCAGGTAAATACCTGTATGAATACGCTGACTACAGTTACCTTGAAGGTGTTCAGGTAATACTGCAGGAAATCCACATCTGTCCAAACCCGCACATAATTGTCAAGGTGAAACACTTCAGGTATCCACCGAATTGGCTTTTCAAACATTTCCGTGTTGGATTTGAACGATGCGCTGACCATCCATAGAAACGGGACAAGCATTATGATAGCTGCCAGTACGCACAAAATAAAAATGACTGTCGAAAAAACTTTTTGCTTTTTTGTTTTCATCGGATCCCTCCCTTAATCGTTCACCCATTTTTTCTGTCCGCGCCATTGTATCAGGGTAATCGCAAAAATGATAAGAAACAGGAAATATGCGATAGCGGAGGCATATCCCATGTTGGAGTTCTGGAAGGCTTCCTTAAAAATGCGGAACACAAGTACCATGGTTGCCTGCCCGGGACCGCCCTCTGTGGTAATCTGTATGATGTCAAATACCTGAAAAGAGCTGATAAAGCACAGGATGGTGACCATAAATGTAGTGGGAGAGAGCATGGGCAGCGTTACATGGCGGAAACACTGCCATGAATTAGCGCCGTCAATTCTGGCAGCTTCATATAGATGCTGCGGGATATTTTTCAGCCCTCCCATGAAAATGATCATGTAATATCCTGCCTGCTTCCAGACGACCACGATGATGACGGTTAGTAACGCGGTAGATGTGGCGTTAAACCATTTCGGCAGATTCTCCTGCGCCATCCCCAAAAATTCCAGAAGCTGGTTGACCACGCCGCCGATGGGCTGGAAAACCATCATGGCGACACAGCCGATAGCTACCATGGAAGTCAGGTTTGGGAAAAAATACACGGTCTTAAAAAAACCGCCTAAAAATATTTTCCGGTTCAAAGCCAGAGCAAGCGCAAGGGAAACCACCAGTGTCAGCGGCACCACGGAAAAACTGTAGATCAGATTGTTTTTCAGTGATGTCCTGAACATGGAATCCCCGAACATCGTCAGGTAGTTTTTCAGACCGATAAAACGGTATCCGGGGAAACCGTTATAGTTTGTCAGACTGATAATAAATCCCATGATTACCGGTATCATCGTAAATACGGCAAAACCGATAAAATTGGGGAGCAGGCACAGATAACCGGCAACGGTCTCTTTCTGGTGCAATTTGTTTTTCTGTTTGCGATACTCCATAGGTACACCCCCTCGTTGTTGATGCTTGCTATCTGTTTTTGATTTCTTCCCGCATATTAAAATATTTCTGCATACAGTCGTCAATGGATTCTTCTCCGAGCAAATAGAGCTGCGCTTCCTGCTTAAAAGCTTCATAGAGCTGCGCATAATCCGTGTCGCTTGTCTGCTCGGCAAGCACTTTGGCTGCGAAACGGTTTTCAATGCCGTCTATTTTGACGGATTCCTGATAAGTTTTCATAGCGGCGTCTGTGGCATAGCTCGGAATATTCCCGGAGGAAGCAGTTATGCTTGTTCCGATGCCCGATGTGGTATAAAATTCCATAAAGTCATAGGCAGCCTGTTTGTCGGTCGCATTTTTGGACATGCACAGGTAGCATGCGTTTCCGACGCTGGAGCCCGGTTCCACGCCGTCCATGACCGGCAGCGGCGCCGTGCCATACTCAAATGGGCAGTCCAAATCACGGTAACCCCAATCGCCAAGAATCATCATGTAAACGTTGCCGTTTGCAAAACTGGCATTGTTGTCCCAAGAGCTGTTCGACATGTCCTCAATCGACACATGGCTTTTGGAATACATACGGTTCGTGATCTCCAGATAGGCTCTGGTCTTTTCGAGGGGCTCTGGGTCTGTCAGATATTCTCCGGCTGCAATGGCGCCGAGGTTCATGGTCCAGTTCGGGCACTGTCCGCCATAATACTGCGTGTCGCCGTCCTTATGGGTCAGGCTTTCCGCCAGCTCACAGTATTCATCCCATGTCATCTGCTCTGTGGGATAAGGAACATTTGCCTCATCAAACAGCGCCTTATTGTAAAAAAGCATCCAGCAGCTGCTGTAAATGGGCAGTCCGTAGAAGGCGTCGCCGTCGGAGACAACGGACAGAGCGGTATCCTTAACGGGTCCAAGGTCAACACCGCTTGCGGCAGCATAGGGCGCGAGGTCTTCCAGCGCGCCTACGGCTTGGTAATTGTTGACGTGAGCGGGAACTCTGCCCCAGAATACGTCTACATCCTTGGCACCGCCGCTGAGCAGAACCTTCATCTTGTCGTCATAGTCGTCGTTTGCTATGACATGCTTGACGATTTCCACACCCGGTTTTACTTCCTTGTAGGCTTCGATTTCCTCATCCAAGGAGGACTCAAGGTCGGTAGAGACATATACGTTGACTGTGGCGTCTGCGGATTTTTCCGCAGCTTCCGGCGCCGCCTGTCCTTCCTGTGCCGTTGCGTTTCGCTCGTCCTTCGGAGCGTCCTGTGTGCCGCAGCCGGCTATTCCAAACAGTATGGCTGAGGTGAGGAGTGCGGTTATCCATTTTCTTTTCATATTAAATCCCTTTCCTTTCTGTGAAAATATTGCGATTAAATGTACGCATATATTTTATAAAAGGGTATGATATTTTGAATAGTCGGATATTTTTTCATCCCCCCTGAAAGATTGACTTTTCGGAAAGCCGGATATAAGATATCTACAAAAAGACTGCAAAGGCGGTGCTGTGTCTATGATAAGGGTTCTTGTTGCCGACGATCTGATGCCAATCTGTAAACGTTGTGAAACCTACATCAATAAAGAGCCGGATATGGAAGTTGTCGGGACGGCATGTTCCGGCGTGGAGGCGGTCAGTCTTGCCGAAAAACTGCAGCCGGATATTATATTGATGGATATCGAGATGGAGACCCGGCTGGCGGGGATTGACGCCGCCGGTGTGATCTTAAAGGAGCTGCCTGCGACCAAAATTATTATTTTGACGGTATATGAGGATGACGAGACGGTTTTTCAAGCTTTTCAGCTCGGTGTGTCCGATTATCTTTTGAAGAACTCAGCGCCGGGCGAGATTGTGGGATGTATCAGGGACGCTTATAACAACTGCTCTCCGATACGCCCGGTCATTGCGGCAAAAATCCGCCGGGAGTTTCAGCGGATACGCAACAGTGAGAAAAGCTTTCTGTACTGTCTCCATATTATCACGGAGATGACACAGACGGAGATTGATATTCTGGATCTGCTGAGTCAGGGATATTCGAGGGCGGAAATCTGTGAGATACGCTACATTGAATTATCCACGGTGAAAACCCATATCAAAAGCATTTTGAAAAAGTTTAATAAAAACACATCCGCGGAGGTGGTGGCGTTGATCAACGAGCTGCAGATTTTTGATTATATCAGAAATATCAGCAAGAATATGCCCTTGAAAAATAGCTGAGACTTGCAAAATTACTGCGTTTCGTAGTATGCTGCCCTTTTATGCGCATAATGCGCCATGGCGTCCTGTAGAGTCTGCCCACCGGAGAGGTAAGCGACGGCTTCCGTTTCAAGCATCTCTTTCAATGAGTCATAGCCAAGGCAGGCAGGCTGCTCCTGAATCTGAAAGGATTCAAAGAAGACACTGGTATGGCGGTTCGCAACGGTTTCCTCATAAACCAGCCGGATATCATCATCGATATAGGCGGGAATCATTCCGTTGGCGGCATAGATGCCGGCGCCTTCGGGACCACAGAGAAATTCGAGAAATAAGAACGCCGTATCGGGAGTTTTGCATTTGGACGTTATGGAAGCGAGCTGATACTGTCCCCATGTAATTCCTGCTTTCTGATTCTTTACAACCGGGATTGGCGCAATGTCCCATGCCAGATTGCAGACACCGGCTTTCTCGTCAGCGAGAATCATTCCCACGAACCACTCGCCCAGCGGCATCATGGCGATATTTCCCCGCTCAAAGGTTTTCAGCCAGTGTTCCTTTTTCATTTCGTCAGGGGTCATATGGCTCAAGTCCTCGTTGTATAGTTTGTTTAAGAATGCCAGTGACTGTTCTGTGTAAGTCAGGTCGTCGTCATACAGGTAATTCTGCATCTGTATTCCCATAAAATTGTAGACCCAGTCGGGGAAATAGCCGCCCCATTGTTTGTCTGTCCCTGATCCGTGTGTCAGCCGTTTTGCCAGCGCCGCGTACTCCTCCCATGTCATCTGTTCCGGATAGGCAAGTCCTTCCGCATCGAAAATATCCTTGTTATAGATTAATGCCCAGCTTGTCTTCCTGAAGGGCAGACAATAATAAGCCCCCTGAAAGGACACGCTGTTGTACATATTGCCGTAATGACTTACATCGATGTTTCCGGATGCGATCCTTTTTGTGATATCCGTCAGCTTGCCATGTTCGGAAAGAGACAGCACATGATTGATGTTTTTGATGCCGATGACGTCGACAGCCTGTGTTTCGACGAGCTCTTCTAGCTCCGTTTCGGTCAGTGAATCTGAAATATAGTGTATGTCTACATGTATCTGAGGGTATTTCACGGAAAAAGCCGCGACCAGCTTTTCCGCGTAAGCCTGCTCATCCTGCCATGTATAGTAGGTGATCGTCCGGCTGTCCGCCGATAAAGCAGCCTGATTGTCTGTGCCGGTGGCTTTGCCGCCGCATCCGCACAGACACAGGGCAGTAGTCAGGCTGTATAGTAAATTTTTGTATTTATTATTCATCTTTTCAATCCGGTGGATAAAATATCCCCCTTGCCTTTCTTCCTGTTAAATAGGATAATAAATCAGTGACGAGGTATTTTCATGTTTTATTATATATTTACATTCATTATCGTATCGTTGTTTCTGGTTTACAAGGAGAGAAACAGCAAATCCATCCGGTACAGCATTCTTACCATGTGCAGCTATACGCTGGCATTGTTTATGTTTGCGCTGTATATATCGAAGGACTCTTATTACTATAACACGATTAACTATCTGTTTTCTATCCCCCTGCCAATCTGGAACAGGCTGATGTTTTTTCCGGTTTCCTTAAAGCCGGTTATCCGACTGATGAATCTGTTTATTCTTGCGACGCTTTACTTTGGCACCCGGTTTGTTTTTGCTATCTGTGATCTGCCGGACAGACAGACTCGTAAATATTCCCGTATTTTTCTTGCTCTGTTCGCGTTGGAATGGATACTGTATGACCCGGATCTGTTTGGTGCCGCTTATTTGTTTTTCTATCCAGATTGCTTGGATTTCCGGCAATTTAACCGTATCAAAGATGGCTTGCACGGACTCACGGTTGCTGCCAATACGGGAGTTATTCTGACAGGGCTGCTGTTATTGTACAGGAATTACAGGAAGTCTTCTCCGGTTCGTATTATTAAGGCGTATTCCGCCGGAATCGGCATTTGCCATGCATTGATTATGGGCTCTTATCTTTTTGTGTTTGGGCGCTACCCGATATGCCTTGTGAAGATATCCAAGACGGCAGGTATCATGTCCTACCTGACGGCACCCCTGATTACAGATAAGTGGCTTTCCGCTTTATTCCCTTATTACCTGATATGCTCTTTTATATTGATTTGTTTTAGCCTGTATCGCGCGGGCAGGATAGAGACTTCATTGAAAAACGAGAGTTTTACACTGTCTAAACAGATTTCGGCGGCAGATACTACATCCAAGGCGTTCTGTCATTATGTCAAGAATGAGGTGCTTGCCATCCAGTCGGAAATTGAAATCATAGATGCGACACCGGAGCAGGCGGTGTTCTTTCGAGAAATCATAGACCGCTGCGAGCATCTTTACTTGCGCTTGGATATTCTGTACAGGAGCAGCAGAGCTTCTGTGCTCACGCTGCAGGAAACCTGTGTCAATGACGTTCTGAGAGAATTACTGTCTGATTTTTCCGGTGAACTGCGTGAATGCCGTGTACAGCTTCGGATGCCGGAAGAAACAGTGGGCGCCTTGCTCGACCGAACCTATTTTTTCCAGGCGCTACATAATATATTGAGCAACGCGCTGGATGCAATGGACGGTATGCCGGGCGAGAAAAGACTACTCGCCGTATCTCTTGACAGCATCAACAGGTGGACCACCATACAGATTACGGATAATGGCAGAGGAATCCCAGCGGCAGAGCTTCCCCATATATTTACGCCCTTTTACACGACCCATCCGCTGACGAATCACTGGGGCATCGGTCTGTCTTTGACCTATAAGATTATCGAAGCGCACGAGGGGCATATTACGATAGACAGTGTGGAAAATCGGGGCACAACGGTCGAGATTCTCCTGCCGCGCATCTGACGGGCTGCCTATGCCCGTTTCGTCCGGCTTTGTAAAAGTGCCACATACTCCGGATAGTATTCGCAGTTTTTAAACAGGAAAGAATCCGGCATGGTAAGCAGCTCCTCCGCGCTGTATTCCTGCAGCAGCGGTTTCAGAATGCATTCCTCCTGAAATTTGTATAAAATACCGCGCTGCCTGAACTGCATCTTATATTTTAATTCTTGGGAGGCGGCTGAAAATTCAGGCAGCTTGGTGATGGCTTTCATGAGCCGGTCTGCCTCATCCATCTCTTTATAATGTGTCCATTTTTCATGAATCCGGCTGACCAATTGCATCCACGGAGAATTGCTCTGGGGATAGCACATTCCCATAAATTGTGCGTCCTTATATGACCAGAGTGTCCAAGAAATTGCGGCTTCATCGAATAGATCCAAAGTATCTTCCAGCAGTTCCATAGTGTGATTGATGTTTTGGCGGTCAATGTCATATCCGGCTTCACCGCACAAAATCGGTCGTCCGAACCGTTCCCGTATGGAAGCGATTTTGTTTAAGATTTCCCGGAATTTCTGTTTTCTGGCTTCCCGCTCATATGCGGGGCTGAATAGGTCTGGCTCCCACACCGTCGGATAGTAGTGGAAGGACAAGGCGGTATTGCTATCCTGTATTCTCTCGATGCAGTCGAACTGCATGGCAAAATGGTCCCCCTCCAGAAAGATGATGTGGTGAGGGTCTGCCATGCGGATATTTTCGGTCACTTCCTCATAAAAATCAGTCAGAAGATTGGGCGCATCCATGAGGTAAGGTTCGTTTAACACATCATAGCCGAGCAGATATTCCCTGTCTGCACAACGCTCAGCTATGGCTTTCCAGAGCGAGACTATCTGGTTCCGGAATACTTTATAAAACCAGAACTGCGGAATGCCTGTGGCATTGTCTGAATGCCAGTCGGGATTTTGCCCGCCGGGGACCGTGTGCAGGTCCGGAAGCAGATAAATTTGGTATTTGTCGCACAGATCTAGTAGATAGTCAAAATAGGAGAATCCTTTGGTCTTTAACTGTTCGGGGTGGTTGTCGTCTATAAACAGCCGGTAGTTGAACGGCACGCGGATGATGTTAACGCCGCATTTTTTCAGAAAAATGAAATCATCCTCCGTCACAAAATTACGGATGAGGGAATCGAAAAAGCGAACGCTGACCTCCTCGCCAAAAATGGCGGCAGCGGCCGCGCGGATTTGATGGTCCGGCGTAGGCAGACCAATCATAAAATGCTCCAGATTCAGGTAGCTTCCGATGCCTACGCCCTGAAACAGCAGAGGTTTGCCGTCTTTGACAAATTGTGTGCCACTGACTTTGATAAATTTATTTTCCATCAAATATACAATCTCCATTTCTTTTTATTAAGCAGCTTGTCGCATGATACATTTATAAACAACTTACCGTATTATTTCATCTCTACCCTAATGTGACAAGGATGAAAATTTATCCTCCTCACTCGCTAAGTTTTGCGCTTCCCCGCTGTTTATGCTATAATGTTCGCGATGGCAATGAGCAGTGCGCAGACAGACAATAAGCAGAGCGGAGGAAAATATGTTTTCATTTGACGATTACAGGGAAATGATTAAAATTATAAAGTCTACGGGCAGACAGTGCGGCTACGCGGAGGCGCTAAACAGAGATTCTTTTGTTATTATGCGCCATGATGTAGAGTACAGCGTGGAGCGGGCGTGGCAGCTTGCCAAAGTGGAGCAGAGCATGGACTTTATCTCTACGTTCTTTTTCCAGTGGACAAACAATTCCTATAATATCCTTTCCCGAAAGAATATGGATATCATCAAGGACATGCATGAGAGAGGGCAGCGTATCGGGCTTCATTTTGCGTTGAACGGCATGACGGATATGGAACAGATCAAGAAGCGCATTCGTATGGAAATTGATATTTTAAGCGAGATGTTCGGCTTCGCCATTACGGAATTTTCTGTGCACAGACCTTCCAAGGACGTGCTTCGGGAGAATATCAAGCTGGACGGTCTGCTCAATGCGTATCAGGATGATTTTTTCACCTTTGCAGATAAAATAACAGATGATACGAAATTGAGCGTGAAATATATGTCGGATGCAAACCATGTGTGGCGTTACGGCTACCCGGATGAGGCGAATATTACAGGTTATGATAAGGTGCAGATTCTGACGCATCCTTTTGCGTGGAGCAAGAAAGGGTATAATAATTTTGAAAATTATCGGGCGCTGATACAGGAGAAATATGAGGAGCTGGTGCAGTCCGTGGATAATGAATGCAAGGATTTCGGGGAATATAAGGAATATTTTATGGGTAAGGACGTAAAATAGGGGAGTTTATATGTGCGGGATTTGCGGGTATATCAGAAGGCGGGAGGTCACGCCCGAACAGCTGAAAAAGATGAATGATACGATGTATCACAGGGGTCCTGACGACAGCGGGGAAGAGATCTATGAGATAGCCGGAGGCTACCTTGTGGGGCTTGCGCAGAGACGGCTTTCTATTCTGGACCTTTCGGCTCTGGGGCATCAGCCCATGCATTCGGCGGATGGCAGGGTTGTTGTGGTTTATAACGGGGAAATTTATAATTTCAGAGAATTACGGGAAGAATTGGCGGACTATCCCTTCCGGTCGGACTGCGATACGGAAGTTATCATAGCCGCCTATTTAAAATGGGGGCTTTCCTGTGTGAAGCGGTTTAACGGGATGTTTGCCATCGCGCTTTTTGACAGGGAGGAAGAGGCGGTTTATCTGATTCGTGACCGCATCGGCAAGAAACCGCTCTATTATTGGTATGAGCAGGAAGAGCTCGTGTTCGCGTCGGAGTTAAAGCCGATTATGGCATGTCCGGGTTTTCAGGCTAAGATAGACAAGGGCGTGCTCTCGCGCTATCTCTTCCAGCAGTACATCAATGCGCCGGAGAGCGTTTATGAGAACGTGTATAAGCTTGCGCCCGGTGCGGTTCTCAAGTTTCGGGGCGGGCAGATTAGCACGTGGAGCTACTGGAATGTGAGGGAAGCCTATGCGGAAGCGGTGAAAGAGCCCGTGAAGAGTTATGAAGAAGCCAAAGAGCAGTTGAAAGCGCTCTTACAGCGTGCCGTGTCGCTTCGCATGATTTCGGACGTGCCGCTGGGGACCTTTTTAAGCGGCGGTTATGACTCCTCGCTGGTGACGGCAATAGCGCAGGCACATTCCGCGGAGCCTGTCAAGACTTTCTCCATCGGCTTTCAGGAGGAAAGTTATAACGAAGCGCCCTATGCCAGAGCGGTGGCGGATTATTTGGGAACTGCCCACACGGAGCTGACGATCAGTGAGTCGGACATGCTGCGGATGGTGGAGAGTATTCCGAAGTATTATGATGAGCCTTTCGCGGATAGTTCTCAGATTCCGACGATGCTGGTATGTCAGCTGGCACGAGAGCAGGTGACGGTGGCGCTTTCCGGCGACGGCGGGGACGAGTTCTACTGTGGCTACCATATCTATGAGAAAGTGGCGCAGGCGCAGAAGCTGGACGCGCCGGGCGCTTTTGTACATGGTTTATGTGATATGCCGGGCATAAAACGGCTTGATTTGGAGAAGAAGCTGCCCTTTAAAGTGCGGGTGATTGCCGGAAACAGAGAGCGGGAGACGAAAACACAGTTTAGTGCGGGAAACTATCCTGAGATGGCGCGCGCTATGGTGGGCGGGATGCCTTCCGGAAAACAGGCGCTGCCGGTACATTATCCGGTGGAGAGCAGATATCCGGTCAAAGACTGGCAGGTATGCCGGATGCTTCTGGATATGGACACCTACCTGCCGGGGGACATTCTCTGCAAGATGGACCGCGCGTCCATGAAGTATTCGCTGGAAGCGAGATGCCCGATTCTTGACCCGGATGTGATGGACTTTTCTTATCGGATTCCCCACTCCTATAAATATGCGGCGGGGGACAAAAAGCATATTTTAAAGGAGATTGCTTACGACTATATGCCGAGAGAGCTGCTGGATCGTCCGAAGAAAGGGTTTGGCGTGCCGCTTGATAAATGGCTGAGGGGGGCACTCAGAGAACAACTGTTATTTTACGCAGGACATGACTTTATGAAGCGTCAAAATCTATTCGACGAATCGTATGTGTCAAAGCTGGTGAAGAGCTACCTTGAGAAAGGAGACAGGGGGCGGGGAACGGGAGAAAATTATTCCGGACTGATTTGGGCATTCTTTGTTTTCCAACAGTGGTACGCAAATTTCCACGAGAATCGTAACGGGTGAGATTTAAAAAAACGCAAGAATTGCGAATGTTATTTTGACGAAACTGAAAAAGAATTTTCAGAAAATAAGATGAATTATCTATACTTTCAGACAGACGAAAATAAATGAGAATTTAATTAAGAATGCAATTTTTGACGGATTTAGGCGAAAAATGCAGGAATATTATTCGAAAACAGGTGTAATTAGTCGAAAAATGAAGGAATTTATGCAAGCCCATGAATAAGAAAAACGAACGAAAAAAAATAGCCTTCTATATTGGCTCCCTCGCCAAAGGCGGAGCAGAACGTGTGTTTGTGAATCTGGCGGCGTACTTTCGGGAGGAAGGATACGCTGTCGTTATGGTGACACAATATCAGAAGGAGGAGGAGTATAAACTGCCCGATGGAATGGAACGGGTTCTCTCCGATATCGAAGAAGAAAAAGTGTCCGCAAGCCGGGTAGTGAATTTCTTCAGACGGCTCAATAAATTACATGTGATATGGAAAGAACAGAAAGCGGATCTCGTGTTGTCCTGCATCGGAAAAAATAATTTTATGGCAGTTGTCACCACGATGGGGACAAAAACGAAGGCTGTGGTTTCTGTGGTCGGGGAGACGAAGGAGGAATATCCCTCGAGGGGAATGCGGATGCTGGCGGATTTTCTCTTTTCCCGCGCAGCAGGTGTTATTTTACAGACAGAGCGTTCCAAGAGCTTTTTTTGCAGGAAAGTGAGGGAGAAGGCTGTCATCCTGCCCAACTCCCTGAATCCAGCTTTTATCATGCCGCGGTATGAGGGCGTGCGGGAGAAGAGGATTGTGTCTGTGGGGCGTATGGATGCCAACAAGAACCATGAGATGCAGCTTCGCGCGTTTGCGGCTTTAAAGGACAAATACCCGGATTATACGCTTGAGATTTACGGTGACGGGGAGCTGCGCTCCCATATAGAAGAAACGGCGGCACAGCTTGGCATTGCGGAACGGCTTTTTCTGCCCGGCGTGGTGCAGGACGTGGCGGCGCGGATTGAGAAAGCGTCCTTGTTTCTGCTCACTTCCTATTCGGAGGGGGTTTCCAATGCCCTGATTGAAGCGCTGGCGCTGGGACTGCCGGTGATTGCCACGGACGTGCCAAGCGGCGGCACGGAGGAGCTGATGACGGACGGCGTGAACGGGCTGGTGATTCCCGCGGGGGATCAGACGGCGCTTACACGTGCCATGGACAGGCTTTTAGAGGAGCCGGATTATGCGGACAGGCTTGGCAGGGAAGCGGCGCGGATTCAGGAAAGTCTTGCGCCGGAGCGGGTGAATTCCATGTGGAAAGCGTATTTTGAGAAAGTTATAGATAAATAACACGCGATATTAATGAAGGAGGTTTTCTGTGGGAACAGGGACAGAGAACAAGGTAAATAGGGAAACGGGCGGCGGAGATTCTGCGGTCAGTGCGATACAGGCGGCGCTGCGAATTATGGTTTTTCTTGCGATATTCGTGGGTATCCTTCTGCCCGTATCTTATATGGTACGGACAAACGGCGACGTAAAGGACCGTTTTGCAGGCTTTTATGCGGAAAAGAAAGATTCGCTCGACGTTGTGATCATCGGTTCCAGCCCGGTCTTTCCTTACTATGCGGCGCCGAAGCTGTGGGGGGAGACGGGGATTGCCATGTACCCGCTTTCTACCAATGTACAGCGCCCTGCCGCCATGCGTTATCTGGCACAGGAGGCGGCGAAAAGCCAGTCGCCTGCGCTCTATATTTTCGAGATGCGCATGTTTACGATGGAAGAGGCGGGGCTGATGGAGAATATGGCATATACCCGGGGCGTAACGGATAATCTGCGCTATTCGCCTCAGCGAATCCGCACGATACGAGGGTTGGTGCCGGAGGACGATGCGGAAGGGCGGCTAAGCTACTATTTTGATATTATGAAATATCACACGAACTGGAAAATGCTGGCGCTTCCCTCTGAGTGGGCGAACATGTTCTATCATCACAGCCATCCGCTGAAAGGCTATACTTTCCGGGACGAGGTGGGACCGCAGCCGCAGCCCGTCTGTGGCGGCGCAAAAGGCGTTTTGGCAATGCCAAAGGAGCAGGAAGCGTATTTACGGGAGCTGCTTGCTTATCTGCAGGAAAACAGGCAGGAGGCGTTGTTTATCGCCTCTCCTTACGGGGAATCTCTGGAGGAACAACAGATGTTCAACTATATGGCGGATATTGTGGAAGAGAGCGGCTATGCCTTTTTGAATATGAACGATTACTATGATGAGATTGGCATTGTTTTTGAGGAGGATTTCGCGGATTACGGCAGCCATACCAATGCAGTGGGGGCGGAAAAGTGTACGGATTTCCTGAAAAATTATCTGACTGCCCGCTACGCGCTCCCTGACCACCGTGGAGACGTTTCTTACGATTCGTGGGACAAAGCCTATGAGTTATGGAAAACAAGGCAGGATGAGGCTGCTAGGACGATTAGAGAGCGGATTGCGAACGGGGAGTATGCTGAAATCGCGGAAGAGGATTAGAAAGGATAAATAACACATGTGTGGAATTGCGGGTTTTTGCAACTTTAGGGGAGACTGGCAGAAGAATATCGAGCGGATGTGCGATAAGATGAAGCATCGGGGACCGGATGCTTCGGGGGTGTGGGCTTCGGAGGACCACGGGGTAGTGCTGGGACACAGACGGCTTGCGATTGTGGATTTGTCGCCTGCGGGGGCGCAGCCCATGGTGTCCCGTGACGGCAGGTATGTGATTGCCTATAACGGGGAGATTTACAATCATACCTCCATTCGGAAAAAGCTGCTGGCGGAGAAACGGCTGCCTGCGTTCCGGGGGAGCTCCGACACAGAAACGCTTCTGGAAGCGATTGCCGCGTATGGCCTGAAAGATGCACTGAAAATGGCGAAAGGAATGTTTGTGATTGCGTTGTTTGATAGACAAGAACATGCGTTATTTCTTGCGCGGGACAGAGTCGGAGAAAAACCGTTATATTATGGAATATTAAAAGATGATATAAATAACGAGGGGAATGATGGGGGCTTTGTCTTTGCTTCCGAGCTTGGTTCGATTGCGTCGATGGATGGATTTACCAATTCGGTCAACGTAGATATTATAGGCGATTACATGCGTTATGGTTACATTTCGGCGCCATATACCATATATCGCGGGATTTGGAAGCTGGAACCGGGAAAAATATTAAAGGTTAAAGCACCATTTGACAAACCGGAGCTTGAGAGCTATTGGTCGATGATGGAAACAGCTGTTATAGGACAAAAAAACCGCTTCCGGGGAAGTGAATCGGAAGCCGCTGAAGAGCTGGAGCGTCTTTTGCGGGAAGCCATCGCCGGACAGATGGTGGCGGACGTGCCCGTAGGCGCTTTTTTGTCCGCGGGGATTGACAGCAGTACGGTGGTGTCACTGATGCAGGAGCAGAGCGCGCAGAAGGTCAGAACGTTTACCGTGGGCATGTGGGAAGAACAGTATAACGAAGCGCCGACCGCGAAGGAGATTGCCGCGTATCTGGGAACGGAGCATACGGAGGTCTATATCACGGAAGAGGATGCGAAGAGCGTGATTCCAAAGCTGGCGGGGATGTTCGGGGAGCCGTTTGCGGATTCTTCCCAGATTCCGACTTATCTGGTGAGCCGGATGACGAGAGAGCATGTGACGGTATCTTTGAGCGGGGACGGCGGGGACGAGCTTTTCTGCGGATATAACACCTATTATTCTATCGAGCGCATCTGGAATAAGGTGAGGAAAATACCGGGTGTCCTGCGTCGTCCGGCAAGCGCTGTGCTGGGGCTTGCCGCATCCGGAAATGCTGCGCTGGCTACCCGGGCAAGGCTTCTTGGGGCGAAGAGCATAGAAGATATGTATCTGCGCTCGGAAATCGGGGAAGGGCTGGGATTGGTGAAACGCGGAAGGGCAGGCGGCGCTTCGGACTTCGGTGTCTGGGATGAGATACAGCCCCACAGGGCAGGTCAGACATGGATGAACACCTATCCAGCAGGGCTTCTGGAGGATGGGCAGCACAATCTGATGCTGATGGATTTACTAATGTATCATCCCGACGATATTTTAAATAAGGTAGACAGGACTGCGATGGCGGTTTCCCTGGAGACGCGGGTGCCGATGTTAGATAAGGATGTGGTCGAATTTGCATGGACGCTGCCACTGTCTTACCGGCAGGGCGGCGGGGTCAGCAAGAAGATTCTGCGGGATATTCTTTATCGTTATGTGCCCCGTGAACTGATGGAGCGTCCCAAAAAGGGGTTCTCGATTCCGCTTCATCGCTGGTTGAAGGAGAAGGAGCTGCGGGAGTGGGCGGAGAGCCTGCTGGCGCCATCCCTTTTGGAAGCGCAGGGATTGTTTGACGCGGCGGCTGTAAAGAAATTATGGGATGATTATATTATGAAAAGTGTCTGGAGACCGCAGATTTGGTACCTTCTGATGTTTCAGGAGTGGCAAAATGGAACAAAAATTAAATCTTGATTTATTTTAATACCTGTTCTAAAGTTGCAGAAACGGTCGTTATGAGTGAACAGAAGCTTTTTGAGAAAAGATTTCATAACAGGTGATAAGCGTTATTTATTGCAGATAATGACGAGAAAACAAAGACGAAATAAAGGATAACGAGCGACATTTAACATGGGCGCGGGAGAATTTGGAAGCGGAGAGACAAGAGGCGGAAGAAGGAAAGGCAGGACAAACAGCCATGGAAATTTTAAAGCAATATCGACCACCCAAATTGCATGAGGACAAACAGACGGAGTTGATTTCCGTGATTGTTGCCGCCTATAATATAGAGGATTATATTGAGAGAGGCATCCGCTCCATTTGTGAACAGACTTACCGCAATCTGGAAATTATCGCAGTGGATGACGGCTCGGTGGATGCCACCGGGCGGATTCTGGATGAGCTTGCCGAAAGTGACGAGCGCATACGGGTTATCCATGAGGAGAACGGCGGTCTTGCCCATGCGAGGAATACGGGGATTGGGATGGCACGGGGAAACTATATCGGCTTTGTGGACGGGGACGACTGGATTGACTCCGATATGTATGAGAAGCTGTTTTCCGCTTTGCAGGATAAACGAGCGGATTTGGCGGTATGCCGTTACCGACAGATTTCCCGCACGCGCACGCTGGATGGCTCGGTGGACAGGGCAGTTCTCTTTGAAGGGCAGGAAGCGCTTCAGGTTTATGTGGAGGAGCGGGAGGAATTTTCGATTCAGAATGCGGCGTGGAACAAGCTCTACCGAAGGGAACTGCTTATCGGAAACATGTTCCCTGAGGGACGCTGGTACGAAGATATTGTGTTCGCGACAGAAGCGCTGGCGCGGGCGGGACGTTGCATTTACCTTGACATTGCCATGTATAACTATATAATAGACAGAGAGGACAGCATTATGAACTGCCGGATTAATTCCCGTACTTTTACGGACCAGATTCCGGCATACTATGAAAAGACGGAGCTGTTACAGACTCTCGGCAGAGAGGATCTTGCGCTGACGCACGACTATTTCTTTTATAAAAGGCTGCTGTTATTTTATTGGGAGCTTTCCAAGGTGGAGGACGGAGAGACTTACATGCTGAGACTGCAGGAGATTCTTTTGAAGGACAGAAAGCGTGCGGAGGAGGCGTTCCTATCACCTATAGCGGATGCGAGGGACCGTAAGAAGCTGAAGCTCTTTTATCGTTCGCCCCATGCCTACTGTAAAAAGCTGCGGTGGGATGAGCAGGTGGTGATTCCCTGTAAGGTGAAGGTGAAGCGGATTCTTGGTATGAATAAATAACGTGCGTTCTTAAAATGGATGAAAAGATGGTAATCATACAACTTGCGGGCGGCTTGGGCAACCAGATGTTCCAGTACGCCCTTTATTTGCAACTGAAAGCTCTCGGCAGAGAGGTCAAGATTGATGATGTGTCGGGATTCGCGCAGGACCCGCAGCGAATGCCTGCCCTTTCGCCCTTTGGAATCACTTATGAGCGACCGACGAAGGAGGAACTGATTCAGATGCTCGACTCCTCCATGCTGCCGTGGAGCCGGGTGCGGCGGAAACTTTTCGGCAGGCACAAAAAGTCTTATTTTGAAGAAGGTAAGCTTTTTATTCCGGAAGTACTGACGTGGGACGACATTTATCTGGAGGGCTACTGGCAGACGGAGAAGTATTTTCAGGCTGTGGAGAAGCAGGTGCGGGAAGCCTACGATACGGATAAGCTGGTTGCGTATCTGGAACAGGCGGGGTGCCTGCGCGGCGGGAGTGACAATACAAGGCAGGCGGAAAGAGGAAAAAGCGGACGTGACGGCGACGCTCGGGGAAAAGAAACGGCGGAGCAGTATATGCGAGAAATGGATAACGGGTGTTCTGTAAGTGTCCATGTCCGCAGGGGAGATTATCTCACCCCCGAAAACCAAAAGCTGTACGGCGGTATCTGTACGGATGCCTATTATATAGAAGGAATGCGTCAGATGCGGGAACGATTTCCGGGATGCCGGTTTTTCCTTTTTACCAATGACAGGGAGTGGGCAAGGCGGCAGTCTGGGCAGAATGCAGATGGAAAGCGGCAGACGGCGAAAGAGCGGGGCAGAGGTGAGGAACGCTCAGACTGTGCGGAGAATGCGTTTGCCGGGGCGGATATTACCTGGGTTGATTTGTCAGGGGCTGCGGATAACGATTATATGGAGTTTATTCTGATGAGCCGCTGTAAACATCATATTCTCGCCAACAGCAGCTTTAGCTGGTGGGCATCCTATTTGAATAAAAATCCGGAAAAGACGGTCCTCGCGCCGCAGCGCTGGCTGAACGGGGTGGATAACCGCGACTTTTACCGGGCGGATATGCATAAGGTTACGCTTCCGCAGGAACCATGAGTGCTGCAATGTGGCTGTGGCTTTGGCGTAATCCGTCACAGCATTTGAGAGGAACATATATAATATGAAGAAACAGAAACAGGCACAGGTGGGTCTGCTGCAAAAAATCGCATACCTTTTTGACCGAAAACAGCGCTGGCAGCTTGGCGGTCTCGCCATCCTTATTTTGATTGGCGGTATTTTGGAGACGCTGGGCGTTTCTATGATGCTCCCTGTGGCGGAGGCGGTCATGTCGCCGGATAAAGTGATGGAGAACGAGCTGGTGGGAAAGGTCGCGGCGTTTCTGGGAATCACTTCTTCGAGAAGCCTGATTGTTTGGATGCTGGGCGCGCTGATTGCCATTTTTATTTTTAAAAATGCGTATCTTCTGCTTCTGACTTTTGTGCAGAATACGTTTGTGACGAGAAACAGGAACCGGATGATAAGTCGTGTGATGCGGGAGTTTTTAAACCGTCCCTATGAGGACTATCTGGGAGCGGACATTCCCACGGTGTTCCGGCTGACGGACAGTGATATTCCCAATGCGTTCCAGCTGGTGCTTGTATTAATCCAGATGACGACGGAGATAGTGGTTGCGGTGTCAATCTGTATCGTACTGATGTGGATGAGTCCGCTGATTTCTATCGGCTGCGGCGTGCTGTTCCTTGGCATGACGCTGATGATCACGAAGGTGTTAAAGCCCCGGCTGAATGCCATTGGGCGTAAAAATCAGGCGATCCAATCACGGATTGCCAAGTGGAGAATCCAGTCTATCTATGGTTTAAAGGATGTGAAGGTGCTGCACAGGGAAGAATTTTTTGTGCGCAATTATTATGAGAGCGGCGCGGTCGGCGCCAATGTGGCGAGAAACTATGCGGTGATGAACAATACGCCAAGGCTTTTGATTGAGACAGTCTTTATCGCGGCAATGCTGTCCTTTATTCTTGTCTATCTGCTGGAGGACGGCGACATTACGGTACTGATGCCCCAGCTGATGGCTTTTGCGGCGGCGGCGATTCGTGTGATGCCGGCTACGAACCGTATCAATACGTATCTGTCGGAAATTGCTTACGCGCAGCCCTGCCTGGATTATTTGTACGAGAACCTGACTGAGAATATGAAGCAGGACGTGAACGGCAGCGTGACAGGGCTTACGGGAGAGACGGAGGAAGAAAAGACAGCGCTTGCGTTAACCGATAAGATTGTGCTGGACCACATCAGCTATACTTACCCGAACACGGACAAGCCAATCTTCACGGACGCCCACATGGAAGTCAGAAAGGGGCAGTCGGTGGGCATTATGGGACCGTCGGGTGCAGGCAAATCGACCATTGTGGATATTCTGCTGGGGCTTTTGCATGTGCAGGCGGGGACGATTACCTGCGACGGCAGGGATATCTTTGAAAACTATCCTTCGTGGCTTTCCAAAATCGGGTATATTCCGCAGTCCATTTATCTGATTGACGAATCCATCCGGGACAACATCGCCTTTGGCATCGACGCGGACAAGATTGACGATAAGCGAATCTGGGAGGTGCTGGAGGAAGCGCAGCTTAAGAGCTTTGTGGAGGAGCTGCCGGACGGCTTGGAGACAACAATAGGTGACAGGGGTGTCAGAATTTCCGGCGGACAAAGGCAGCGGCTGGGAATCGCCAGAGCGCTTTACCATAATCCCGAGATTCTGGTCTTTGACGAGGCAACCTCCGCGCTGGACGGGGATACCGAGACGGCGGTGATGGAAGCCATTAACAGCTTCCACGGCAAAAAGACGATGGTGATTATCGCCCACCGTCTGAATACCATTGCCAAATGTGATGTGATTTATAAGGTAGAAAATGAAAAGATTACGCAGACAAGTCTGGAGGGGTAAATGTTAGGAATTGAGACACAGGAAGGCTTCGGGTTGGGGAATCAGCTTTTTTTCTATGTGACGGCAAGATGTATCGCGCAGGACAAAGGATATCAGTTCAGCGTGCTTGACCCGGAGCACTTTGCCAACAATATGCATAGCGACTGCGGACTCTATTTTATGGACTTGGACATGGGAGTCCCTTCGAAAAAGGAGGATTACCAAAAGACTTATCATGAGAAGGAAACGCGGCTTTTTGCGGGAAATTCCAAACATGATCTGACTCACGGCGTCTATGTGACGGATGCGGACAAGCAGCTTTTCGAAGTGGAGGACGGCACGCTTCTTTACGGCAATCTGCAGGCGGAGGCATATTTTATTTCTCATAAAGAAGAGATTAAAAAATGGCTGAAAGTGAAGCCGGAGTATGACTGTAAGGAGTACAGCCGGGACAATCTCTGTATTCTGCATCTTCGCTGCAGCGACTATATGGGCTCACCGGAGCTTTATCTGCGCAAACGCTACTGGATACAGGGGATGCGGCAGATGCGGAAGCTCAATCTGGATATGCAGTTTATGATTATTACGAATGATGTGCGGGAGGCAAACAAGTTCCTGCCCGGCATTCCGGCTTACAATTTTGATTTGGCAACGGATTATTCTATTTTAAAAAACGCACGTTATTTATTGCTCGCAAACTCGTCGTTTGCTTACTTTCCTGCCTTTACCAGCGATACGGTGAAGTACATTCTGGCGCCAAAGTACTGGGCGAGACATAATGTGTCTGACGGCTACTGGGCTTCGGAGCAGAACATTTACGAGGGCTGGCATTATATGGACCGGAAGGGGCGGGTGTTTACGGATAAAGAGTGCAGGGAAGAGCTGGCGGCATATAAAAAGCGCTCGAAGAAGTATGCGGAAGTAAATAAAAAGCCTGTGGGCGTAAGACTGCAGATGATGAAACTGCGCGCGTGGTATCTTTATAAGAAGGCGTATCTTGGAAAAATTGGCAGAGGTGTGATGCGGCGGGTGAAGAAACTGCTGTGAACCGAACGGGAGCAGATAGGGAGTAATCAGAGAAAAAGGCGGATTTGCATGAAGGTTTGGGAAAAAGTTGAAAATTTCTTGAGCGGCAGACGGGCAGTCATTTTGGCGGCAGGGCTTTTGCTTTTGTCGTTTGTTCCCCTGCTTTGGCTGGGAAAATATAATGTGATGTGCATCGACGACTACGATTACGGCAGGCGGGTGCATGACGTCTTTCTGGAGACGGGCTCTTTCGCGGCTTCCGTGCAGGAGGCGTGGCGGCAGAACATGGATTTTTATCAGGACTGGCAGGGAACTTATATATCCTGCTTCCTGATGGGCATGTGTCCTATGAATTTTAACTATCATATCGCGTGGGTGGTTCCGATTCTGACGATTGGCATGTTTGCCACCTCTTCCTTTGTGCTGGGACGGCATATTCTGGTTCGGTGGCTCGGCTGTGAAAAGGAGGGTGCATCCCTCTGTATGCTGCTCTTGCTGTTCGTGTTTTATCAGGTGATGGAAGCGCCTTTCGAGGGAATTTACTGGTATAACGGCTCTACCCACTATGTGCTGATGCAGTCCATATGGTTTTTTCTGCTGACGCTTATTTCGGGGAGTCTTTGGGCGGAGAAAAAAGCGCGGGCGTGTGTGTGCTGTGCGGCGGCAGCAGTCCTTTCTGTGATTGTGGGCGGTGGCAATCTGGTGACTGGTCTGCAGGCGGAGGTGCTGATGGTGTTTCTCGTCTGTTATGCTTTTTTTCAGAAAAAGGATAGAATAGCATATGTTATTGTTCCGCTTGTGACAGGAAGCGCCGGATTTCTGGTAAATGTTCTTGCACCGGGCAACGGCAAACGGGGAAGCATCGATATGGATGAGGGATATTCCGCTGTGAAGGCGATCGCCTTGTCCTTTTACAATACGGCAGTGTTTGCAATCCGCTGGACGCCGGTATTTGTGGTGCTCTTGTGGCTTTTGCTTCTGCCAATTTTGTGGAAACGGATGAAAACATCCGGAAAAGACTTTTCCCATCCTGTCCTCGTGACGGCGGGGGCGTACTGTGTGATTTCGGCTATGTTTACGCCGACTCTTTATGCGGTAGGTATGACGGGGCTTTCCCGGGTGGATAATATCATTCAGATGACTTATTATCTGGCAGTGTTATTGGTCACGGCTTACTGGCTGGGATATTTTTCCCACAGGACAGAGCGGGTCGGCGCTGTGGCTGGAAGCAAGGCGGCGCAGGGCGGCGATTTCGGAAATGGCGCGGCTGCGGCGTTTGGCGTGTTTCTGGAAAGGGCGGGCGGTCGGATGACGGCGGTCTGTCTGATTCTGCTTCTGGCAGTCTGGGTGCTTACGGCGGATAAGAACACTTACACGAGCATTTCTGCCCTGCGTTCCGTGGCAAAAGGGGAAGCGCAGACTTTTTATCAGGAATCGATGGCGCGCTACGCGCTTTATACGGACGATAGCGTTGCAGAGGTGGAAGTGGCGCCCTACAGCGCAAGACCGGCGCTCTTTGATTTTACGGACTTGAGCGAGGATGAGGGCAACTGGATGAATCTGGCGGTTGCACGGTACTATCATAAAGACAATGTAAGAAACGCGAAAAGTACTTCTAAAGACGCCCTGCCATAGGACAGAGGCACAAAGTCAGCAAAGCTGACTTGGAAGTACTATGTTTCGCGTGAGAGAATGCCCAAAGAACAGGCATTCTCTGAGTTGGTTGAGAGGAAAATGCGATGAATCAAGCTGCGGAAAGAAAATTAAAGCTCCCGAATGTGACGCTGGCGGCGATGACCAGTGTGAACGTGTATGAGACAATTCGTGCGCTGGAATACAGTATGCGGGGAATCGACTTTGGCGATGTGGTGCTGATTACCCACAGAAAACCGCTCTCCCTGCCAAAAAGCATTCGATTTTCCTATACCTCAAAACTGGATGATATCGATAAATTTAATTATAAAATGGTGTACGAATTGGGAGAGCACATCAAAACGGAGTATGCGCTGATCGTACATGCGGACGGTTTCGTAGTGCATCCCGAGAGTTGGCAGGATGCGTTTCTGGATTATGATTATATCGGTTCCCCCTGGCCGCTGCCGCAGAATGATTACTCTTACCGGGACGCCAAGGGCGAGATTGTCCGGGTGGGAAACAGTGTGTCGATCCGCAGCAAACGGCTTATGGATTACCCCGCGCGGGCAGGGCTTAAGTGGGAAAAGATTGAGGAAGAGGATGAGTATAACGAGGATATTTTTCTCTGCTGCAAATACCGTAATGTGCTCGAGGACGCGGGGATGCGCTTTGCACCCATTGAGGTAGCGAAGTATTTCGGGCACGAGCACATGATTCCCGAGATCATGGATGTGGAGAAGCCTTTTCTTTTTCATAAGTGGCGCGGCAGAAACGCGCAGTACCCGCAGTTTAAGAATCCGTGGAAGGTCAGATGGCAGAGGTGTAAGGATTTGGTTAGACCATTCCTATTCTGGAGAAAAAAGTGAGAAGTGCTTCTAAAGACGTCCCGCCATAGGACGGAGACGCCAAGAAGCACTAAGTCTCACTTGGAAAGGAAAAAATAACACATGATATATGACTGCGTCCCTTTTTTTAATGAACTGGATATTTTGAAGCTCAGAATGCAGATTATGGCGCCTTATGTGGATTTTTTTGTGATTGAGGAGGCTTCGGTCACGTTTTCGGGGGAGCCGAAGCGGATGATTTTTGCGGAAAACAGGCAGCTTTTTGCGGAGTTTGAGGAGAAGATACGCTATGTGGCGGTGGAAAACTCGCCCATGGAGGGGGTTACCACCCATGAGCGGGATAAATTCCAGAAGAATCAGCTGATCCGGGGGCTTTTCGACTGTAAGCCGGAGGATATCATTATTTTCAGTGATGTGGACGAAATCCCGAATCCGGAGACGCTGGTACGTCTGCTCGAAGGGTTTGAGTCCGGGAAAGTGTATCATCTGGCGCAGCGGATGTTTTACTGCTTTTTAAATATGGAAGAGATATCGGGAAATCTTTTGTCTATCACGGGGGAATTTCCAGGCGTGGCGAGAAGACAGTGGCTCGGCACGAAGGTTTGCAGCTTTTCGGAGCTGCCCAAGGAAGGCATTGTATATTTGCGGGAGGTGCCGCCGGAAGACAGGCGCAGCGTGCGCATTGCGGACGGGGGCTGGCATTTCGGCTATATGGGCGGCGACGGCGAGCGGGATGTGGCGAAGCGCATCGGCGTGAAGGTGCAGGCGGCGGCACATTCGGAATACAATACCAAACGTTATTTAAATGAGGCGGTGGACAGGCTGCTCTGCGGCGAGGATATTTTCGACAGAGACGCGAAGTTTGTGCGGGTGGAGATTGACGAGAGCTTTCCGGCGTATCTGCGGGAGCACAAGGAGGAGTACGATTTTCTGACTGCTCCCAAAATCAGTCCGGCGGGAATTTTCTGTAAGAGGACGAAGCTGGCGGGAAAGCAGTTTTTGCGCAGGATACACGGCGCGGCGACGCGGATTTTGCACAGATAAAACGGAAGCGCTGCGGCTTCAGCGTAAAACGCTTCGGAATGGAAGGAACTATGATGAAGGATATTTACAGGCGGCTGCGGGAGGAGAGCCCGGTTCCCCGTCTTGTTTTCTATATCGGACTGACCATAGAGCTGCTGATGGTGATTATCGACAAGAGCAATTATATCAATCCCATCGAGGGGTATTTGTTCCGCCTGACCTTTCTTCTGTTTACCTGCAAGCTCCTGCTCACGCGCTATGAGTGGCGGGAGTGGGCGCTCATTTTTGCGATGGAGGCGGTGGGTTTTCTTTCCTATCGGGTGACGGGTGCCAACGATATCATCCGCGTGGTGACTTTTGTAGCGGCATGTAAGGGCATACCGATGCGGGAAGCCCTGAAATATACTTTTTATGTGACATTGGCAGGGTGCCTTGCCATTGTAGCGCTTGCCGTGACGGGGATTTACGGAGATATCAGCCTGACACAGGCTTTCGGGCATGAGTCTTTGGAAGATACTATCTATATCGGAGAGCAGGCGGCGGCGGAAACCCGCTATACGCTCGGGATGGGGCATCCGAACGCACTTTCCTGCATGTTTTTCATGCTGACTGCGCTCGGCGTTTATGTCTGGTTTGAGCGGATGAAATGGTACAGCTATCTGTTTTTGATGCTGTTAAATGTGGGGCTTTATCTGCTGAGCCGCTCCAAGACCAGCATGTTGATTACGGCGGCATATCTTTGCGGCGCCTGTTTCCTGACGTTTGCCAAGCGGCTGCGGAAGAAGACGGTTCTGTATGTCTGCGGTCTGCTTGTTTTTGTCCTGTGCATCGCGTTTTCCGTGGATGCGGCGGTCTGTGCCCAGCGGGTGAGGGAAGCGCAGTGGAACGAGTTTTTCTATTGCAATCCCCGGGATAATAAGCATATCGTGCTGTTAGGGAAGATTGACCGCCATATCAGCGGCAGAATCGTTTCCCTGGCGGACTCTGACAACAATGACGGCATGATTCAGACATGGTCGGCTTTTTCCTGTGAAAATAATATGAATTACTATTTTGATATGGGCTGGGTCAAGGTTTTCTACCGCTACGGCGTGATTCCGGGGATTTTGTATGTGGCGGCGAACCTGCTTCTGCTGTGGCGGCTTTGGCGAAGGCGCGATGCGGGCGGACTGATCCTGTTTGTCATGTTTGCGGTATACACGGTGGTGGAAGCGCATCTGATTTCCGTCTATATCGGCAGGAATTATCTGCTGCTGATGATGGGGTGTGAAGCGGCGGCGCAGAAAGCACAGGGAGATTCGACCTTATTTGCCAAATAAATCCGCGTGACTGCCGGTTGCTGTAGCGGAAAGTAATAGTGTATCTTCGTAGATTTGATATAGGAGCAGCCAGTCAGGTTCTATATGGCATTCTCTAAAATCTTGCAGATTGCCAACCAATGAATGATCTTTGTATTGGACAGGCAGAGGATTACCGCTGGCAAGCAGGGCAAGTACGTCGATAAGCTTATTCATGTCTTTACCGCGTTTTTTCATTAGCTTTGCATCCTTTTTCATACGATTGGTGTATTCAATCTTGTACATAGGCTAATCCTCCAACATAGAAGCTACGGCTTCTTCTGCACTATTGAAGGGACCATGAAGATTATGACGGAATCTGCTGTCATAAACGGCTTCCTGAAGAGCAGCGGGAACGGGTTTATGCTGCACTGTAAAAGGAATGCCAGAATTTTCGATAGCAGCATTTAAAAAAATGCGTATTGCTGTCGAAGTATCCAATCCGAGACTTGAAAATAGGGTGTCTGCTTGTTTTTTTAATGTGTCATCTATACGAATTTGTAATGTTGCCATATTGCACCTCCATTGCTTTTGTATTAATATTGTACCATAATTGGATATATGATAATAGTTTTTTAAACAAATTATTAGTTTTTTGAAATATTATGGTAAAATAGATACCGAGAGGTACTTTTATGAATCGTAGAATGAAACTGATCGAGAGCTACCTGCTGCTCCTCACAGACTTGTGCAGTATCGCTTTTGCCTATATCATCGCTCTTCTGATACGATACCGGAAGTTTTCCCGCGTTATGGAACCGGAGCTTCACTTCGTGGTATGTATCGGTTTTTTGCTGTTCTGCACGATTTACAGCTTCTTGTTTGACTGGAACAGGGAGTTTATCAAAAGAGGCGTGCTTGTCGAGTTTATAGCGGTTACCAAGTTCAATGTCTTTATGGAGCTGTCCGTAATGGCTTTCCTTTTTATGATGCAAAGGGGCGCGGATGTCTCCCGTCTGGTGATGGGTTATTTTGCCATTCTGAATATCTTTATCGTATGGCTTGTGAGACTCGCCATGAAAAAGGCGCTGCGGGTCTGGTTCACCGCCAAGTCCAATATTGTCAAAATCATGATCATCACGAAGGATGCGGCGATGGAGAAAACGTTGTCTAAGCTGAAGGATGCCATGGATATCAACTATGAGATCGTGGCGCTTGCCTGTGTGGACAAGGACAGGAAGGGCGAGACGGTGGAGGGCGTCGAGGTCAACGCAAATCGGGAAAACGTGCTCTCCATGGCAAGGCAGATGCCGCTGGACGAGGTGTTTATCAGCCTGCCGGATGAAGATATGGCATATGTAAAGCATATCATTTATGATTTGGAGTCCATGGGCGTGGCATGTCATTACAATATTGATATCATAGAAAGACCCAGCAAGGAAGTGCGGGTGGGAAGTTTCGCCGGGTTTACGGTGGTGACCTACTCCATCAACCATTTTGACTACAGGCGTATGGTAGTGAAGCGGCTGATTGATATTGCAGGCGGTCTGGTGGGATGTTTAATAACGATTGTTATCACTCCTTTTGTGGCGCTTGCCATCAAGCTGGATTCGCCGGGACCGGTACTCTTTGCGCAGACGAGAATCGGGAAAAACGGGCGCCGCTTTAAGATTTATAAGTTCCGCTCCATGTATACGGATGCGGAGGTGAGAAAGAAAGAGCTGGAAGCCCAGAACGAGATGCAGGGGCTTATGTTTAAGATGGAAAATGATCCGCGGATTACGAAGGTGGGGAAATTTATCAGAAAGACGAGCATCGACGAGCTGCCGCAGTTTTTTAATATTGTGAAGGGCGATATGAGTCTGGTGGGTACCAGACCGCCGACAGAGGGCGAGTTCGAACAGTATAATTCTCACTACAGGCGCAGGATTAGCATGACGCCGGGGCTCACGGGGCTTTGGCAGATCAGCGGCAGAAGTGAGATTGTGGATTTTGATGAGGTTGTGAAGCTGGATTTAGAGTATATCGACAACTGGACGCTGGGGCTGGATATCAAAATCCTGTTCCAGACGGTGTGGGTGGTGTTGACGGGCAGAGGGTCCAAATAGGGGACGACGCCCGGGACGATGAGTGAGAAATGACAGATGTGTCATGCATGAGGAGGAAAGAGCTTGCACGTATGTATGATTGTGCCAAATAAGGCGGTGAGGGGCGGGATCGCCTCTGTGGTGAACGGCTATCAGGGAAGTGAGCTAGAGGAACGCTGCCGCGTCACCTATATCGAATCCTATCAGGATGGCAGCAGGTGGGACAAGCTGCGAAAAGCCCTTAAGGGATATGTGGCTTTTTGCAGGCTGCTTCGGAAAGACCGTCCGGATTTGGTGCATATCCATTCGTCCTTTGGACCGAGCTTTTACCGGAAAATACCGTTTATCTATTTGAGCCGGTTCGCAAGAATTCCGGTTGTGAATCATATTCACGGAGCGGAGTTTGACACTTTTTATGAAAATGCTTCCACCTCCAAAAAGAGGAGGGTGCGCAGCGTTTATCAAAAATGTACACGGTTCATTGTGTTGTCAAAGGAATGGAGAAAAAAAATAGCGCAGATTGTTCCGGCGGACAGAATCGATGTGATAGAGAATTATTGTGATTTGCCAAAGGAACGAAATCACGCCAAACGGAGGCAGAATCAGATATTGTTTCTCGGTGCGCTGGAAGAGAGAAAAGGATGTTATGACATACCCGTCATTTTTGAAAGCGTGAAGCAGAAATGCCCGGATGCGCGGCTTGTTATGGCGGGGGACGGGCAGATGCAGCAGATAAAAGCGGCGTTTGCCGAAAAAAATCTCCTGTCTGACGTAAGGTTTACGGGGTGGGTGCGCGGACGGAAGAAGGAGACGCTGTTGGAGCAGAGTGCGGTCTTTCTTTTTCCGAGCTACAATGAAGGGATGCCAGTGGCGGTTTTGGAGGCTATGGGTTACGGTTTGGGCATTGTTACGACAACGGTAGGCGGCATCCCGCAATTAATCGCGCATGGAAAGAGCGGGTTTCTGGAAGCGCCCGGTGAGCTGACCGCTATGGCGGAAGATGTCAGCAGCCTTTTGCAGGATGAAGCGTTATGCCGCAATATGGGAGAGCTGGCAAGGGAAACGGTAGAGCAAAAATACAGTTTAAGGATTCATCTGCAGAAATTGGAAGAGACTTACAGAAAGGCATATTTTACGAAATGAATGTAAAGTTGAAGGCTGCGAAAAGTTTGTTTAAAATAGCGTATTGGAAGTGCCGTTACGGTTCCCGGCTCAAAATGCCGTGGATACAGGGATTTGACCAGGTCTATCTGGAATTGTCCAGGCACGGGCAGATGTGTTTCGGGGAGAGAAATGAGAACCGGGGCAAAATGCATTTTATCTGCGCGGGCGATGGTAGATTGGAGATAGGAAATCATGTGATTTATGCGATAGGCGGCTGCATTACATGCATGGGGCATATCAAAATAGGTGATTACTGCAGATTTGGCAATAATGTAGTCATTGTGGACCATGACCATAATTTTAAGGGGCAGGGGGAGGAGTTCCTGATCGGGGAAATTACAATCGGCGACCGAGTCTGGATTGGCGCAAACTGCACTATCTTAAGGGGGGTGCATATCGGGGACGACTGCGTGATTGCGGCGGGAAGTGTGATTAGAAAAGATGTGCCGCCCCATACCATTTGTTATCAGAAAAGAGAAACGGTGTATGCCCCGATTTCATCAGAGAAAAAGGGAGTTTGACGAAAAGTGGAACAGATCAGCGTGATTGTCCCGGTGCACAACGGGGCGTCTTATCTGGAAGCGTGCATTGACAGCATTCTAGCGCAGGATTACGAAGCGCTGGAAGTGCTTATCATCAACGACGGCTCTACGGACGATACGGCGGCGCTCTGCGAGCGGCTGTGCGGGCAGTATGCCTGTCTGCGGGTGATTACGCTGCCGGATTTGGGCGTTTCGTCAGCGCGTAACCGCGGGCTGGAGCAGGCGAAGGGCGCATATATTATGTTTGTGGACGCCGACGACAGGCTGCGCCCGGGAGTGCTTAAGAGTCTGCACGGGCTGTTATGCCGGACGGACAGTGATATGGCAGGCTGCTGCTTTGCTGTATGGGGAACGCCGGAAGGATGGGAAAAGCTGCGTACAGGGAAAACAATGCCGGAAGAGCTGACAGGCGAACAGGCAGGGAAAATATATAATAGTGACTGCTACTTAAAAGAGAACATACTGCGGGGGAATACGCGCTGCTGGAGTAAGCTCTACAGGCGGGAGCTTATCGGACAGGTACGGTTTCGAGAGGGACTGACCATCGGTGAAGATATGCTGTTTCTTGTGGAGCTTTTGCCGCGTATGCGGCAGGCGGTGGAGACGTCTTATCCCGGTTACGGATATTATCAGAATCCAAAAGGGGCGATGCACAGACCTTTTACTCCGTCTTATATGGATCAGATTTACTGCTGGGAGATGGCGCGTGAGCTGATTGTGAAGCGGGATTCCACGCTGTCGGTGCAGGCAGACGCCCAGATTATGGTGGCGGTCATGCTGACGGCGGGAAAGATTGCCCTGCTGTCCGGGAAGGAGCGCAGGCGGGCAAAAGAGTATGTGCGGGTGTGCCACAGGAAAATGAAGGATATGGCCGATAAAGGGGCGTGTTACCCCTATCTGCCGGCGGGTTATGGCGTGAAGGTGCGGTTGTTTGAGCGTCTGCCGTGGCTTTATGTATGGCTGTACGGATGCCGTAAATTCTTTCAGAATGGAGAAAGCAAATGAAGAGGACAAATCCGTTAATCAGTATCATTGTGCCTGTATACAACAAAGAGGCGTACTTGCGGGAATGTGTGGACAGTGTTCTGGAGCAGACTTATCGGCGCATCGAGGTAATTCTGGTGGACGACGAGTCCACGGACAAGAGCGGCGCGGTCTGCGACGAATTTGGGCGGGCGGATGTGAGGGTGCGCGTCATCCATCAGAAGAACGGCGGTCCCACCGCGGCGTGTGTGACGGGCATGAAGGCGGCGTCCGGCGGGTATTATATGTTTGTGGACAGCGACGACTATCTGGAGCCGGAGATGCTTGCGCAGATGGTCGAGCGTCTGGCGGGCGTGCCCGGAGAGCTTGTCTGCTGCAATCATGTGGTGGAGAAGCAGCGGGGGACGGAGAAGATGAAGAGCGCAGCGGAGCCCGGCATTTACGAGGGAGACAGGCTGCGGGAACAGATTAAGGCAAAGCTGATTGGGGAGGAGAAAAAGGTCGTTCCCCTCTCAAGGTGCATGAAGCTGTGCGAAAAATCCCTGTTTGAAGGGAATGAAACATATTATGACTACAGTCTCCGCTTTGGGGATGACACGAACCTGATGTATCCCGCTCTGCTTGCAAGCCGCCGGGTCGTCATCATGAAGGGCGCTTATTACTATCATTACCGCTATGTGGAAGGTTCTTTGGTGCATGGCTACGACGAGGGGCTTTTTGTGGGTGTGGAGCGGCTGATGGAGGCGGTGAAGCGGACGGCGGAGGAGAAAAAGGCGCCGGATGCCGAGGGTGCCGCTGCACGGGAACACTGCTACATGCTTATGTATGTGATGAAAAACGAACTGCGAAGCCCCGGAAAGGGTTACAGGAAGCGGATTCAGTCGATTTTCGGGGATGAGCAAATCAGGGCGATGCTGCAGAACACACCGATTACGGTGACGGAGCGCGCGAACCAGCTTCTGTATCTGGGCATGATGTATCCCGGCGGTGTGCTGCTGCGGGTGCTGCGGCTCGTCCTTCGCATCTATGACCGGAAGTAAGCCGGCAGGGGATGCGATACGGCAGCGCGTTTTACGGGGAAATCACAGGGAAGCGGGATGGAGACGGCATGATTATCATAAGAGTGATGGGCGGGCTGGGCAATCAACTGCAGCAGTACGCCCTGTGTAGAAAATTTCAGAGTCTCGGCGTCGAAACAAAGCTGGACCTTTCCTGGTTTTCGAGGAGAAGTCAGCAGTCGGCGGCGGCGCCCAGAAAGCTGGCTCTCGCCGACTTTGAAGGGCTTTCTCTGGAAACGGCTTCCGAAGAGGAAGTGCGGGCGCTTCTCGGGAGAGCCTATGAGGAAAAGGCGGGTCTGGCGGAAAAAATGAAGAAACGGCTTGCGCCGGAAAAGATGCCGCTGTTTGAGGAATCGGAAATGTACCATCCGCAGATTTTCTCATGGCGGGAGCGTTATCTGGTCGGCTATTGGGCTTGTGAAGCATATTATGCGGATATTTTAGACAGGCTTCGGGAGGAAATCCGATTTCCCGAAAGCGGCGATGCCCGAAACCGGGAGGCGATGGCAGAGATGTCGGCGCAGCCTTCCGTCAGCATCCATGTCCGCAGAGGGGATTATCTGGACGCTGCCAATGTATCCATGTTTGGCGGTATCTGTACGGAAGCATATTATGACGCATGTGTCAAGCTTATAAAAGAAAAGTGTCCCGACGCGGTTTTCTATGTCTTTTCGGATGACGCGGATTATGTGCGCGCGCATTTTAAAGGCGGAGAGTTTCATATCGTGGACTGGAACCGGGAAGAGAACAGCTTTTACGACATGCAGCTGATGAGCTGCTGTCAGCACAATATCTGCGCGAACAGCACATTCAGTTTCTGGGGAGCGCGCCTAAACGGCAATCCCGAAAAAATCATGCTCCGCCCTTCCATCCACAAAAATACCCAGACCTGTGTTCCGGAAGAAATGCAAAAGCTGTGGGCAGGCTGGACCCTCGTAACCCCGCAGGGGACGCTCATTTGATATGAAAGGAAAATGATGGTATAATGTCCGCGATGGCAATGAGCAGTGCCAGACGGTAAGATGACAAAATGGCTGCTTGCAGACAATTTTGTCAGATTAGCGGATGATAGGGCGAAGCCCGCGAGCGAGGAAAACCGCAGGTTTTTCGAGCTTACACTGCGGAGTTAGGAAAGGCAACACTATGAACTACAGCAATGACAAAATGGTAATGTATTTACACGGCGGCAGCGGCAATCACGGCTGTGAGGCGATTGTCAACAGCACCTGCCATATGATAGAAGAGATTCCCAAGCTTCTTGTGACCAACAGCGAGCAGGAGGACAGACATTATTCGGTGGAACCGCTCTGCGAGATTCTTGAGGAGCGCAAGATTGCAGAGCATTTTTTTGCCCATGTGTGGTATTACGTCTGGCGCAAGGTGTTTCGTGACCCCGAATCCTTTATGCGCTATCGTTTTCGTGATGTGATGGGGAAAAATCTGGCGCCCCTCTACCTCTCCATCGGCGGGGATATGTACTGTTACGAGCTGTCAAAGAAGGAAGCGATTACCGCCAACAGCGCGTTTAACAGGGCGGGGGCGAAGACCGTCCTCTGGGGCTGTTCTCTGGAGCCAGAGCTTCTGCAGGAGCCGGAGGTGGTGGAGGACATGAAGCGGTATGCGCTGATTACGCCGAGGGAGTCGATTACGACACAGGCGCTCGCGGCGGCAGGAGTGACGGAAAACGTGAAGCAGTTTCCTGACCCAGCCTTTGCGCTGGAGCCGGAGAAAACGAAGCTGCCCTTTGGATTCAGCGAAGGAAACACCATCGGCATCAACATCAGCCCGATGATTCTGAAATATGAAGAAAAGAATGGAATTACGATAGAAAATTACCGCAAACTAATTGACCATATTCTGGAGACGACGGACTGCCATATCGCGCTGATTCCCCATGTGATGTGGAAAAATAATGACGACAGACTGACCATACATGAGCTTTACGGCGTCTATCAGGGAAATGACAGGGTGGTGAAGTTTGAGGACATGTCCTGTCAGAAGCTTAAATATGTGATTTCCAAATGCCGCGCCTTTATCGGGGCGAGGACACACGCAACTATCGCCGCCTACTCATCCATGGTTCCCACGCTGGTGGTGGGGTATTCCGTGAAGGCGAGGGGAATCGCGCAGGATTTGTTTGGCGATTCGGCGCATTATGTGCTTCCCGTGCAGACTCTCTCCGACTCGGAGGAGCTGATTGGCGCTTTTGAGTGGATGATGGAGAGAGAGGATGAGATCCGGGGACGATTGCGGGAGATTATGCCGGATTACTGCAAAAAGGCGGCTGCGGCGGGAGAAGAGCTGCGCAGGCTGTGGCGGGACCTGCATGAGAGCAGGGCGGAGCAGTAAACCGTTCCCTGGCTGCGGGAGACAGGCTGAAGGTAAAGGAACATGGGTAGAATACAGAAAGCCGGAAAAAATATCATATTCGGATACATCAGCAATCTGGTGATTCTGCTGGTGAATTTTATTCAGAGGACCGTTTTTATCTATGTGCTCGGCAGGACACTGTCAGGGGTAAACGGCGTCTATACTGATGTATTAAGCGTCCTGTCACTGACGGAGCTCGGAATCGGCACAGCATTAAATTACAGCCTGTATAAGCCGGTGGCGGAGCACGATATTGAGAAGATTAAATCCTACATGCGCTTCTACAAGAAGGCGTATCTGACGATTGCAGGTGTAATCGCGGTTTTGGGGATAGGTATTTCCCCATTTTTAAAGTATATTTTAAAGAATCCGGGTAATCTGACAGTAAGGGAATTGACCCTGTACTATTATCTGTTCCTTTTTAACACGGTGATTAGTTATTTCGTTACTTATAAATACAGCCTGGTAAACGCGGAGCAGAAAAATTATATTCAAACTAATATTACCACCCTGACGAAGCTGGCGACGGCAACGGTGCAGATTGCGGTTTTGCTGCTTTTCAGGAATTTTTTATTTTATCTGCTGGCACAGTCCATCGTGGAGCTTTTACAGAAAATATTTGTGACGGTTTATCTGAACAGGCTCTACCCTTATCTTCGCGATAAGGATGTAAAGAAGCTTACAGCAGAGGAAACGCAGGTGGTCGCCACCAAGACGAAGGCGTTGATCTGCCATAAGATTGGTGATGTGGCAAGGCTGCAGACGGATAAAATTATCATTTCGTCCTTTGTCAACGTGGATACGGCGGCCGTTGTAGACAACTATGTCTATATCATTACTTATGTGGGAAATTTTGTAAATATTATTTTCGATTCGGCGATTTCCGGCTTTGGCAATGTGGTGGCAACGGAGTCAAAGGAGAGACAGTATCTGCTTTTTAAGGTATACCGCTTTTTTGCCTGCTGGCTTTTCGGATTCGGCGCAGTGGGCTTTTTCCATCTGCTCACTCCTTTTATCGGCGGGGTGTGGCTGCGGGACGCCGGTTGGACGCTGCCGCAGGTGACGGTGACGCTTCTGGTAATGGATTTCTATCTGAAGGGGGGGCGCACGGTGCTCCTGAATTTTAAGATTGCGTCAGGGCTTTTCGAGCAGGACCGTTTTCTTCCGCTGATACAGGGCGCCGTCAATCTGGTGGTTTCGATTGCGCTGGTAATAAAAATCGGCGTGGTGGGCGTTTATGTGGGGACGTTAGTGTCCGGCATTCTTGCGAACCTGATTCGTCCCGGCATTATCTACCGGGTCTGCTTTGAGAAAAAGGCGGGCGCCTATTTTAAAGATTCTCTCAAATATATAGGCGTGATTGTGGCGGTGGGGGCGGTGATTACACCAATTCGTCATGTGGTTATGGGGGAGGTTACGATGCTTACCTTTGCCCTGATGGTGGTTTTGATTACGATGCTTTACAATTTGGTATTTCTGGCGGTGTTCCACAGGACGGAGGAGTTTTCTTACCTGTGGGATGCGGTGGCAGCAAGGGTTCCGGCATTGGGGAGAATATCCCGGAAGGGAGGTTCGCATGAATAAGATTCCTCTGATAGAGAATGCTTGTAAAGAACTGATGGAATACGGCGTCCGCGGCAGGCGGGAAAAGGGTAAAGATTTGGTGAAAGGATTGCTTCTTAGACGAAGGATTCCGAAAGAAGACCCTATTTTCTGGCATACGGGACTTCTGGCGGCGGGACTTTGGACATGCCGTGAAGAGGGGGAGTATTCTCAGAATACCGAAAATACCACTGCCCTGATTGACCGGTCGCTTGCGGCATATTATGAGAGATGGATGAAAAAAGGTATGCCCTTGGCGGTTTTAGACGATTTGCTTGCCGGGGAAACTTTGTTAAATATATATCAAAGAGTGTGCGATAAATCGGTGGACTTTGGAGGGAAGCTGTCCGAAGCGCAGCTTAAGAATGCGGTGGATAAAATGGCTTCTTATGCCGCAGAGCATCCCACGGACGCCACAGGCAGCTTCCTCTATCGTCCCGCTAACGGGGAGACGACGGTCTTTGTGGACGGCATTGGGCTGGCGTGCCCGTTCCTCTACCGGTATGGAGAAATTTTTGATAAACAGGAATACAGAGAATTGGCGCTCAGACAGATTGTGAATTTTTTGTCTTATGGTATGGACGGCGGTAAGGGACTGCCTTACCACGGTTATGATATGAGTGACGGCTGCAAATACGGGATTATCGGCTGGGGAAGGGCTGTCGGCTGGCTGCTTCGGGGTATGACCGGCTGTATGGCATCCGATTATGGCAGGGAGCGGCTGCGTGCGCCGTTTACCGCGCTTGTGGATGCAGCGCTTTTCTTTCAGAGGCAGGATGGCTATTTCGCCTGGCAGCTTGAGGCAGTGGAAGGACCTGCGGACACCTCCGCTACAGGCATGATTTGTAGCTGTATCAAACAGGGGATGGCACAAGACGTTCTTGCGGGTGAGACATATGAGAACGCTTTGGCGGCGGGAATGCATGCGCTGGAGCGGTCGGTTAAGGACGGTCGGGTGTATCATTGTTCAGGGGAGTGCGAGGGCTTTTCCCGGTATCCCCAGCGTTACGGCGCCTATCCGTGGTCGCTCGGTCCGGCGTTAGAGACGCTTTGCTCTGATGCGGACAAAGAAACTATCAGGAAATGATGCCGCAAAGGGAAAGGGCTGGACGGGAATATGGAACGATTGAAAAAATATGAAAAAACGATTACCCTGCAGGAAGCGTGTTATTATGGCTTTTTTATCCTCCTGTCTCTGGCGAAGGGGTTGGGCTTTTACGAGGGGCAGAAGCTCTTTTATCTGCTTGCTTGTCCTGCGCTTGTCTTAGGCTTTTTGAAAATCCTGTTGACGCCTTATACGAAAAGGCAGGCGGTTTTACAGGTTTTGTTTTTGGCTCTTACGGCGGTGATTTATTATGAGTCGCGGCAGATTGCCATTTTTTTTGTGGTATTCACGATACTTGGTATGAAGGGTATTCCGGTGAAAAAAGTTCTTTCTATTGCTCTTTGGATATGGTCTGTCTGTGCGGTTGTATTGTCTGCGGTCTCCTTTTTCCTGATAGAGCATACGGTTTACCGGGTACACGCGAAGATGGGGTTAGGCCATATTTTCCGTTGGAGCTTGGGTTTTACGCATCCGAATATTCTGCATATCACATATCTGATGCTCTGTGCATTGATTATTCTCGTGATGGAGGAAAGATACGGGATTCAGGCGTTTCTTCTTTTAATGCTCGGTAATATTCTGGTGTTTTTCTATTCTGTCAGCTATACGGGTTTTGGCATTGTGGCGGTGCTGCTAGCGGGATGCTTCTATGTGAAATTCCGCCCCCGTTTCTGCGTCGTGGAAAAGCTGCTGGCAAATCTGGTGCTGCCTGTTTGTCTGATTTTGACCTTTGTACTGCCGTTTTATATCAATTATCATCGGATCAGCCCTATGGTACAGAAGTTGAATTTCCTGTTAAATACGAGAATCTGGCTGGCGGAACAGTTTTTGAAATCGGAATACCGCAGTCTGTTTGGTGCGGACATTTCCAAAATCGTCAAGTCCTCCATGACGCTGGATAATTCTTATGTCTGGTGTTACATCAATTATGGTTTGGTTTTCACGGTCATTATTCTGATGGGCTATTTTGCCTTGTTGTTTTATGATACGCACAAGCAGCGCACAAGGGAGCTCGTCATTCTGGTATGTTTTCTGGGCGCGGGGTGGACGGAGCAGTTACTGTTTAACACCTCTTTCAAAAATATTACCCTGCTGTTCCTGGGGGCGCTTCTGTTTTTACAGAAAGAGGGGGAGCGGGAATATTGTCTGTTTTCGCGCGTATCCGGGCGGTGGAGCCGGGTGAGGATTCCTCTGGCGGGGCTGCCGGATCGGGTGCTTCTTCGCGTGCGGGCAGTCTGCCGGGTGAACCGGGGAAAAGTTTTGTGTGCGGCGGCAGCGGGCGTGTTATTGGGCGGACTTTTATGTGCGCTGTTGTACCGGGAGCCGGAAGGATATGTGGTACAGCGGTTTTATACGGACGGTTTGGAGGACATAGAAGATGCCGTCTATCTGGAGAGCGAGGACGATCCGGTATATGAGGGTTACCGGGTTATGAATTATGCGGATGCGCAGACGCCCATGCAGGTCGTGTCGGGCAAGGCGGTAAAACTGGAGACGGCGCGCTACGTTGTGGGAAGTATGCTGCTTGGCGGATTGTTCGGGGGTGCTGCCGCAACCCTGTGGAATATGGGAAAACGAAAAAAATTGGCTGTGGCTGTGACGGAGATTTCGGGATATGAAAAATGAACTGACTTACTGCAAAATTTTGGGGACAAACATTAATGTCACGAATATGGGGGACACCATCTCTTACATTACGGACAATCTGGAGGAATTGAAGGGAGACTACATCTGCGTTTCCAATGTGCACACAACGGTGATTGCCTACCGTGACAAAGCGTACCGCAATGTGCAAAACAGCGGGGCGATGGCGCTCCCTGACGGACAGCCCCTGTCCATCGTCAGCAGAAAAAGAGGCTTTTCGCAGGCAAGACGGGTGCCGGGACCGGATTTGATGCCTGCGATTCTTGAATTGTCGCAAAAGACGGGATACCGACATTATTTTTATGGCAGTACGCAGGCTACGCTGGAAGCGCTGCGGGCGGTTCTGCTGCGGCGGTATCCGAAGCTGCAGATTGCGGGTATGTATTCTCCGCCGTTTCGAGAGCTGACAAAGGAAGAGGATGAGGAGATTGTCCGGCAGATTAATGACAGCGGCGCCGATTTTGTGTGGGTGGCGCTTGGCGCGCCGAAGCAGGAGTGGTGGATGTACGAGCACCGTCACAGAATCAGGGCGTTGATGCTTGGCGTGGGTGCGGCGTTTGATTTTACGGCGGGCACGACCAAACGTGCGCCTATGTGGATGCAGAAGCTGTGTATGGAATGGGTGTTTCGCATTCTGCGGGATCCGAAACGTATGCTGCCCAGATATTTAAGTACGAATTTTTCTTTTTTGTATCATGTGTACCGTGAGGGAAGGAAAATCAGGCAGGCGGCGAAAAAGGGAATGCACATCGCCATGATTGGGCACAAGCGGATTCCGTCCAGAGAAGGCGGCGTGGAGGTGGTGGTGGAAGAACTCTCCGTGCGCATGGCGGCAAAGGGGCACCGTGTGGACGCGTATAATCGTTTCGGGCACCATGTTTCCGGTAAAAAATACGATGACGAGTACGGCTGGAAGGGACGGAAATATTACAAGGGCATCCGTGTTTATATCGTGCCCACTTTTCGTAGCAGCAGCCTGAATGCGATTGTATATACCTTTTTTGCAACGATTATGGCGCTTTTTCATCACTATGATGTCATTCATTATCATGCGGAGGGTCCCTGCGCCATGCTCTGGCTGCCGCACTTTCTGAAAAGGAAGGTTGTGGTGACCATTCACGGTCTGGACTGGCAGCGTGCCAAATGGGGGAATTTTGCATCCTTTGTAATCAAATTCGGCGAGCGGATGGCGGCGAAATATGCGGACGAGATTATCGTGCTGTCGGAAAACGTAAAGCAGTATTTTTTGGACACATACAACAGAAAGACAATATATATTCCCAACGGGATTAACAGACCGGACGCGCAGGGGCAGACCGTGATTCGTGAAAAATATGGTTTGGAAAAGGACGGTTATTTCCTGTTCCTTGCGCGGATTGTGCCGGAAAAGGGACTGCACTATCTGATAAAAGCGTTTTCCGGGCTGGATACGGATAAAAAACTGGTAATTGCGGGGGGCAGCTCTCAGGCGGTCGGCTACATGGAAGAGATTCACCGGATGGCGGCGAAGGATGAGAGAATCCTTATGACGGATTTTGTGCAGGGACAGGTTCTGGAAGAGCTTTATGCCAATGCGTACGCCTTTGTGCTGCCGAGCGATGTGGAGGGTATGGCGCTTACGCTGTTAGAGGCAATGAGCTACGGAGACTGCTGTCTGGTCAGCGACATCCGCGAGAATACGGAAGTGGTGGAGGATAAGGCGCTGACCTTTAAAAAGGGCGACGTGGAAGATTTGAGAAGACAGCTTGCGTGGATGCTCTCACACCCCGACGAGGTGCGCCGCATGGGGGAAGAGAGCGTGGACTTTATCTGCGGCAAGTACGAGTGGGATGATGTGACGGAGCGGACGATTTTTGTATATAAGAAGGCGGCAGGGAAAAAGGAGAAGGTTTGATGCACAAAAGAATTGATATGGGTATCATGCTGGTTGTGGCAGTTCTGGCGGCGCTGGTTTTCTTATATGCCACCGGACAGAATAATGTGATACTGGAAACGGACAAGGAAGAGGGAAATGCTCTCTATGTCCGTGTCGGGACCGCGCAGAGCGAAAACAGAGTGCTTCTGTGGCAGGATGGGAATGCGGAGGAAGGACCGACAGGATACTTTTTTCTGCCATCCTGCGTCAATCATCATAAAATCCGTCTGGGTGATACGGGTGAAAGCAGCGTGAGAATCGACGGAAGGCTCTATGAGGAGGGAGACATCTTTACCTGGGAGGAGAATCGCATATACGGGTTTCAGATTACGGACGCTTCCTACGAGTCGCATACCTATGAGGTCTGTTTTATGAAGTCAGGGCACATCCCAGCCATGTTTATAGATACGGCGAGCGGCAGTCTGGATTATCTGCATGAGGATAAGGAGAACGAAGAGCCGGGAAAGATTTGTGTGGTGCAGGAAAACGGCGTTACGGAATATCAGGACGAGCTGCTTCGCATTTCAGGAAGGGGAAATTCGACATGGGAGTTTGCGAAAAAGCCCTATGCGCTTAAGCTAAAGGAGGACCAGCCCCTCTGCGGTCTGCGGGAGAGTGACCGGTGGCGGCTTTTGGCGCTCTGGAATGAGGGCAGCAGGCTGGGGGATAAGATAGCCATGGATCTGGCGCAGGAACTGGGGCTTTCTTACAGTACACAGGGAACCTGGGTAGATTTGTATTTGAACGGGGAGTACAGAGGTATTTATCTTCTGACAGAGTCTGTGACGGTCGGAGAAGGCCGGATTAATATCAATGATATGGAAAAGGACAACAAACGAAAAAACGCATCCATAGAAGCGGGGACGGCACAAAAGTATGTGGAGGAAGACAGCAAAGGTTTCCTGTTGGAGAACGGAACGGAGACAGACGGCGGTTATCTGATCGAGAAAGATCATCCGAAACATTGGGAAGCGGAGGAAAGCGGCTTTCGCCTTTCCCGGGGCGATCTCTTTACGATTAATGCGCCGCGCCATGCGTCGAAGGAGCAGGTGGCTTATATCCGGAATTATGTGGAGGAAATCGACGCTCTCGTGCAGAATGCGGATCCTGCGGTCTGGGAGAAGCTGGATCTGACAAGCTTTGCCCAAAGGTTTTTGGTGGACGAGATTGCGCTGGAAATGGACACGGGTTCTACCAGCATGTATTTTTATAAGGACAGAGGAGAGGAAAAGCTCTATTCTGGTCCTGCATGGGATTATGATAACGCGTTCGGCGAGGATAGCGACAGCGACGGCTTCTTTGTGAATTATGGGGAAACGATCGTGAACAATAATGAGCGGCTGGCAATCGCAATCAACTGGTATCAGAAACTCTATGAGACACCGGCGCTTTATCAGTGCATTGTGGAGGAGTATGCGGGAACGCTGCCGTTTTTCGAGAAACTTTTAAGTACGGATATCGACAGGTATGCGGACCGGATCAGGGCTTCCGTTCGGATGGATGACGCCCGGTGGGAAAGTGTCAGGGCTTCTGAGGGCGACCAGCCGCGGTATGCAAGTTATGACGCGAATGTCAATTATACCAAATTCTTTCTCGCAAACCGTCTGAATTGTCTGTGCGCAAGATGGAATGTGCCTCATGAAGCGTTTACCGCGCCTGCAAGCGGAGAAATGCATCAGGTTACCTTTTCGGTTTACGAGGGCGTGGTGGAGACGGTGGAAGCGTCGGACGGAGAGCCGCTTTCCTACACGCCGGACTATGACAGCGGCGTGTACCAGGGATGGGTATACCGGCGCAGCGGCGAGCCTTACAGCAGTTATATTCCTGTTTATGAGGATATGGAAATGTACAATGCAAAATGGGAGTAGCCGTATTTTCTGTAGAAATGGGCGGTCAGGGAGACATTATGAGAATTTTAATGGTCAATAAATTTTTACATCCTAACGGCGGGTCGGAGACTTATATTTTCCAGTTGGGGGAAGAATTACAGAAGAGGGGACATGAGGTACAGTATTTCGGTATGGAACACGAGGGACGCATCGTGGGAAACCGGATGAACTGTTATACGTCCGATATGGATTTCCATACGGGAAAGCTGCAAAAGCTGTGCTATCCCTTTAAAATTATTTATTCCATGGAAGCAAAGCGCGGGATGGGCAGGGTACTGCAGGATATGGCTCCCGATGTGGTGCATCTCAACAACATCAACTTTCAGCTTACGCCTTCCGTAATCTACGCGGTGCGCGCGTATGAAAAGAAAACCGGGAGAAAAGTGAGGGTTGTGTACACGGCGCACGATTACCAGTGGGTGTGCCCCAATCATATGATGCGCATTCCTTCCACGGGAAAAATCTGTTTTGCCTGCAGGGGCGGGTATTTCGGCGCGTGCACGAAAAACCGCTGTATCCACAATTCGCGGGTAAAGAGTCTGCTGGGGACAATGGAAGCAAAATTTTATATGTGGCGCAGGACTTACGGTATGGTCGACGTCATTATCTGTCCCAGCGAGTTCATGAAAAGACAGCTTGACAGCAATCCGCTTTTGGAGGAGAAAACCGTGATGATGTGCAATTTTGTGGAGCGGGCGGCGGATGTGATACAAAAAGATGGAAAGCTGGAAAGCGCACAGCAGGGGGATTATGTACTCTACTTTGGACGATTTTCCGAGGAGAAGGGAATCGGTACGCTGTTAGCGGCTTGTGAAGCGCTGCCGGATATCCCCTTCATTTTCGCCGGAACAGGACCGCTGGCGGAGCAGGTATCGAAAGTCAAAAATGTGGAGAACAAAGGTTTTGTGACAGGAAAAGAGCTGCACAGGCTGATTGCGGGCGCACGGTTTTCCGTTTATCCTTCCGAGTGGTACGAGAACTGTCCGTTTTCCGTGATGGAATCGCAGATGTACGGCACCCCTGTGCTTGTTTCCGATCTTGGTGGCGCGCCGGAGCTGGTGCAGGCGGGCAGGACGGGAGAGCTTTTCCGGGGCGGAGACGCGCAGGAGTTGACCGCGCATATCAGGGAGCTGTGGGAACAGCCGGAGCTGTGTCGGGTGTATCGGGAGAACTGCCGGAGTATAAATTTTGACACAATAGAAGAATACTGTGATAAAATAGAAAAGAATGTATATAAGACAGGAGAATAGACGGAATGGCAAGACGAACGCTTTATGGGACTGTGATAGTAACATACAGATGCAACGCCCGCTGCAACATGTGCGACTGCTTCCGGGATCCGACGAGACCGGACGAGGAGATTACGCTCGAGGATATTAAGAAACTGCCGGAGATGGCGTTTACGAATATCACGGGCGGGGAGCCTTTTATCAGGCAGGACATTCCGGATATCGTGCGGGAGCTTTACAAGAAATCTGACAGGATTGTCATATCAACGAACGGTTATTTTACAGAGCGCATTATTGCTCTTTGCAGGGAGTTCCCGAAGGTGGGCATCCGCATCAGCATTGAAGGATTGCAGGAGACCAACGATAAAATACGCGGGATTCCCGACGGCTTTAACAGGGGCTATAAGACGCTTAAAACGCTGGTGGAGATGGGGCATCCTGACGTGGGCTTCGGTATGACGGTGCAGGATATGAACTGCGAGGATTTGGTGCCGCTCTACCATATTGCCAATGATATGGGGATGGAGTTCGCCACGGCGACGCTGCACAATTCCTTTTATTTCCGCAAGACGGACAATAAGATTGACGACAAATACAAGGTAGCGCAGAATTTTGAAAAGCTGATCAACGAGCTGTTAAAGAGCAAATCGCCGAAAAAGTGGTTCCGCGCTTACTTTAATCATGGGCTTATCAACTATATTTACGGCAATAAGCGGCTTCTGCCCTGCGATATGTCGAAGAACGCCTTTTTTATCGATCCTTTCTGCGATGTGATTCCGTGTAACGGGATGGAGAAGAAGGCGGTCATGGGAAATCTCAGAGAGCAGAGCTGGGAGGAACTGTGGCATTCCGAGCAGGCGGAGAAGGTGCGGGAGTGCACGAAAAAGTGCGGAAGGAACTGCTGGATGATTGGTTCCGCGTCCCCGGCGATGCATAAGTATATCTGGGTTCCAGGCTGGTGGGTGGTTAAACACAAATTTTTAAAGGGCGGTAAGTACAGCCTGAAAGAAAATGACTATATCAAGCAGAAATAATTGGGGAGGACTGCATGAAATTCCTGTATGTGGCACCGCGCTACCATACCAACCAGATGGATATTATGAAGGGACTCACGGAAAACGGGCATGAGGTGCGTTTTATCAGCCACTATGCCGCCATGATTGAAGATTATTCCTGTGTGACGCCTATTGTGCTGGGGTATTCGCGGCTTTACAAGCTCATTGATTTTCTGTATGTGAAGGTGATTCACAGGAAAGACCCGACGGCGATCGTGTTTAAAATACAGCACGGGTTTCCGCCGCTTCGGAAACTGAAAAAGCTGATTTGCGGATTTGAGCCGGATTTGGTTATTCTGCGTGAGCGTTCGGTGTATTCCATGGCGGCTTACCGCGTCTGCAAAAAGAAAGGCTATCCCTGCATCCTTTACAACCAGAATCCGCTCTGGTCGGAGCCTGCAAAGACAGACCTAAAGCATCGTCTGGTAGACTGCATGACGCCGCCGCTTCGCATGACGCCCGTGATGGGTGAAAAAAAGCCGGGGACGGTTGTGAGGGAGAACGATTATTTTGTACCCTTTGTGGTGGAACCGCAGAAAGCGCCGAAGGAGCGAACCTATTTTGAGGGCGGCAGGATACATATCCTCTGCATAGGGAAGTATGAAATCAGGAAACATCATCTGGAGCTTCTGCGCGCCGTTAAGCAGCTTCAGGATCACTACGAGCTCTATGTGACGCTGGTGGGCGAAGCCACGAATCATTTTCAGAAGGCATACTGTGAACAGGTAAAAAAATATGTGCGGGAGCAGCACATGGAAAAGCTGGTTACGGTGAAAACAAACGTGCCGAAGCGGGGGATGGAGCGGGAGTATCTGGCGGCGGATCTGTATGTGATTCCGAGCACGCTGGAGATGGCGTCAGTGTCGCAGCTTGAGGCAATGAGTTATTCCCTTCCTGTAATCTGCAGCGATACGAACGGTACGTCCTGCTATGTGGAGGATGGCGTGACAGGGTATCTTTTTCGGGACTGCGACGAAGCGGATTTACTCGCGAAGTTGGACGCTATGCTGTCGGATAGAGAACGGATGTTAAAGATGGGGGCGGCGGGTTACCGCGCGGTGGTGGAAAAGTATAATTTTAAGAATTATTTTGATACGGTTATGGGGATGCGGGAGAAAATACAACGGGAAGGGAAAGCATGTGGAGGAAAGCGCAGCAATGCATGATAAGATATATTCGTTTGCTAAAGTTGTTTGGCATGCCACCTATATTCGATGCAGAGACCGGTTTCACGATTGGAAATACAGAAAATATTGGAGTGAGCACAGAGTCTGTAATGGTCATGAGTACGCCGACAAAACCTTTTATATAGTCAGGCGCAGGGAGGTATATACGGGGCTGTTTTCAGATTTTATCGCTTATGTGTATAAGACGAAGCTGGCGTTAGACAAAGGATATATTCCGATAGTTGATATGCAGACGTCGCAAAATATGTATTTGAAGGAAGAACAGATTGGGAAGGTGAATGCGTGGGAATATTTTTTCAGGCAGCCGGGCGGATATTCGCTGGAAAATACGCTGAAAGCTAAAAATGTAATCTGGGGTTCAGGGTACACAGAAGAACTTTTTCCATATATGGATGTAAAATATTTATTGGACGAAAAGAGCGGATTCAGCCTGTATCAACAGATTGCACAACAATACTTTAATTTGAGCGTTGAGGCGCAGGAAATGGTGGAGCGCTTTTTTGATTCTGTATTGAAGGGGCATAAAGTGCTCGGCGTTTTGTGCAGAGGAACAGACTATACAAGCAATAAGCCAACGGGACATCCGATACAGCCGGATATAGAGCAGATGTTTGCAAAGCTGGATGATGTGATGGAAAAGTATCAGTGCACAAAGATATTTTTGGGTACTGAAGATAAAGAGATTTATTCACGGTTTTTAGAAAAGTATGGGGAAAAAGTAACAACAAGCCGGAAACAGTTTATTACTTACAATGGAGAGACTGCGATAGGAAAGTTAATTCGGGAGAATGTGAAGGACCTCAAGGCAGAGGGGATGGAGTACCTCGTAACGATTGCGCTGCTTGCCAGATGCGACTGCTTTGTCGGAGGCCATACCTCAGGCACTGTGGGCGTGATGCTCATGAACGATCGCTTTGAGTACAAATATATTTTTGATTTGGGAGTGTATCCGTAGAACAATGAAGCAGAAAATAAAAGATATCTTGGCGGCGATTGCCTATTTTTTATATGAAAAGGGCATCCTGCACAATCGAATAAAGGTTCACGATATCGACGAGACCATTGACGAGCTTCTGCATACCGAAAAGAGCATGGTGCGTTTCGGGGACGGGGAGATTGTGATGATTAAGGGCGGCAGTCTGATGCTGCAGAAGGCAAGCCCCGAGATTGCGCAGGGACTTCAAAAAATTTTGGCATACCCCGATGAAAAGCTGATGGTGACGATTCCCGATATTTTTGAAACCTTGTCGGATCATCACAGCGCCAGCAGACAGTTTTGGAGAGAACATCTGCTTTTTTGCAGAAAAACATACGAGAAGTACTGTGATCCCAGGCGGCGTTATTACAGCACCTTTGTCTCGCGCGGCTATTATTATGCAAAGGATCGCAGCGTCTGCGGTGCACAATTTGCTAAAATCCGAAAAATATGGGAGAATAGAGATGTTGTTATTGTGGAGGGGGAGAGAACGCACAATGGCGTCGGCAACGATCTGCTCGATACGGCGCGCAGCATAGAGCGTATCATTTGTCCGCCAAGCGACGCCTACGGGGCGGTTCCCGCTATTCTGGAAGCCTGTACGGCATACGATAAGGACAGGCTGTTTTTATTGTCGGTAGGTGTGGCGGCGAAGTTTTTGGCGGTGAAATTGTTTGAGCGTGGATACCGTGCGCTGGATATCGGGAATCTTGATATGGAATATGAGTGGTTTGTGAGAAGCGCTCCTGGTAAGATGAAACTGGAGAAGCATGATTGCATCAGTGAGGAAGCGAATCGGGCGGCGGGGTATACGGCGTATCTGGAGCAGATTAAGGTGAGGATATGATAAATAGTAAGGAGACATATCAGCAATATATAGAGCAGGACAAACTTGCCCTCGGGCGGCAGCAGGACGTGCGTCCCCGGTTGTTCGGGGATGAGATTTGGAAGTTTGAGATTCTGCTTCGCAAGGTGGAGTTCGACATAAACTGTCGTCAAAAAGTGGTGGGAAAACTAATCGGGAAATGGCATAAAATGCGGTTTCACCGCTTGAGTGTGCGTCTCGGGTTTACGATTCCGCCGAACGTGTTCGGTCCGGGACTTTCCATCCCGCATTACGGGACGATTGTAGTACATGGAAATGTGCGTGCCGGGAAAAACTGCCGCTTACAGGAGGGCGTGACCATCGGCGCAACGAACGGAAGCCATGAGGCGGCGGTGATTGGGGATAACTGTTATTTTGGGAGCGGCGCGAAGGTAATCGGCGCTGTCCGTATAGCGGATGATGTGGCTGTGGGAGCGAACGCTGTGGTGACAAAGGACATTGTAGAGTCCGGGACTACGTGGGCTGGCATACCGGCGAGGAAGATAAGCGAACAGGATTCACACAGCAATCTGTGCGGCGCGCTGTTTGCGTGAGGCGGATATTTAAGGAACAGAACAGAAAGGCAAATGGCAGTATGAGAGAAACAGGAGAAAAAAAGCAGGTGTCCCTGCTTTCCAAACTGGGATATATCTTTGATCAACGAGATAAGTGGAAACTTGTCCTTCTCACGGCAGCTATTGTAGTCGGCAGTTTTCTGGAGCTTTTGGCGGTCATGGTGTTTGTGCCTTTTATTGAGGTACTGCAAAACCAGAACACCATTCAGGACAGATGGTATCTGAAAGCAGTTTTTGATTTCTTTGGCTTTCGTTCCAACAAGAGCTTTATCATTTTGCTTGCCGTCGGTATTATCGGAATCTATGTGGTTAAGAATGTTTATCTGATTCTGGAGAAGGATTATATTTTCCGTTTTTCTTATAATACGCAGATGAAGCTTTCCACAAGACTGCTCGCTGCCTATATGAAAGAGCCTTACACGTTTCATCTGAACCATAATATTGCGATTTTACAACGAAGCCTGCATGAAGACACGTCGCGGTTTATGCAGGTCATTCTCTATGCGCTGGAGCTGGGCGCCGAGTTTGCGGTGTCCGGAGCGCTGGTGATTTACCTGCTGGTTATCAGCAAGTCCATTACCATCATCGTGTTGGGATTTCTGGCAGTTTTTGTGGGCATTTTTTTGATAGTAAGCCGGAAATACAGCCGGCGGCTTGGGTTTGAAAATCAAGGCTATCAGGGTAAAATTTTTCAGTGGATGAACCAGGCGCTGGGCGGAATCAAAGAGATAAAGATTCTGGAGCGTGAGGCTTATTTTACCGATGAATTCCGGAAATACTGGGGAAAATATGCCAGAGGGCTGCGCATAGCCAGAACCATTTCGATTCTGCCCAAATATACCGTAGAAGCCGTCTCCATGACCGGACTTCTGGTTGCCGTGATTGTGAAGCTTCTTTTTGGTGAGGCGGATTCGGTCTACTTTATCTCTCAGCTTGCGGCATTTGCGGTGGCTGCTATGCGGCTGATGCCAAGTGTCGGGCGGATCAATGAACATGCTTCAAACATGCTTTATGCCCTTCCGTCCGTGGATCTTGTGTATCACGATTTGGTGGGGATAGAGGGCTTGCGCACCAATGAGGAAGGCGAGAGGGAAGCGGACTGGCAGTCGGACTGGAGACTGCAAAGGGGAATTTGTGTGCAGGACGTGTCTTACCATTATCCGGACACGGAAGAGTGGGTATTAAAGGATGTAAAATTTACGATTAAAAAGGGAACGACCGTGGCGTTTATCGGGTCTACCGGGTCAGGGAAAACGACGATGGTGGACATTATATTGGGACTTTTGACGCCTGTAAAAGGTGTGGTGATGGCGGATGAGGTCAATATCCATGAGCAGCCTAAGACGTTTCATGCACAGGTGGGTTATATTCCACAGACAATTTATCTTTCCGACGATACGATCCGTAATAATATTGCTTTCGGTGTGCAGGAGGGACAGATTGATGAGGCGGCGGTGAGCGCGGCGTTGGAAAAGGCGCAGTTGAAAGAGTTTATTGACAGTCTGCCGCACGGGTTGGATACGATTGTCGGTGACAGAGGTGTCAGATTATCCGGCGGGCAGAGACAGCGCATCGGTATCGCGAGAGCGCTCTACCACGATCCGGAAATCCTGGTGCTGGACGAGGCGACTTCCGCACTGGATAATGAGACGGAGGCGGCGGTCATGGAGGCGATTGAACATCTGCAGGGTATGAAAACCATGATAATCATTGCCCACAGGCTGACTACCATCCGAAGCGTGGATGTGATTTATGAAGTGGGAGACGGTAAGGTAACAGAGAAGAGCAAGGACGAGGTCTTTGGGGAATAGAGAAGGAAACGATGCGCATGGCTGAAAACAGGAAACGAAGCCAATTGGATACAAGGCAGAAGAATCGGTTGTTTTATGGTTCTCTGGTCTTGCTTGCTCTTTTTGTTTTTATGTTTGTCGGTTCGAGAGAGCCGGTTTTGTTTGACGACAGCGATTCCTATATGCTGCTGCAGCGTGCGGAGGGTGTCATGCCGCTTTATCCGCTTTTTTTGTTTTTGAATCAGTATTTGTTTGGTCTGGAGAGATATTTGGATTTTGTGATTGTAGAGCAGGCGGTTTTTGCGGCAGTCTGTACAATCCTGTTTGTGAGGGTAATCATAAATAAATATTCTATGCGGTATTGGGAAGGATATTTTCTCTTTTTGCTGACACTGATTCCTTTTACGGTGGAATTACCGCAGGCGATGATGACACAGACAATCCTTACGGAAGGGCTGGCGTATGCGGCGTTTTATCTGCTAATGCTGTTCTTTCTTCGTGCAGTCTGGGAGAAGCGCATCAGGTGGGTAGTGGTTTCCTATGTGGTCGTATTTTTGCTGACGATGCTGCGCTCCCAGCTTCAAATTTTATTTGGCGTATGTGGTATCGTATTTTTGTATGTGATGTGGAGAGGGGGAAATACGAAGAAAAAACGTCTGGTAAGATTTATGGCTGGACTTGCGGGATGTGTCCTGCTCAGCCTTTTCGGTATCTGGATCAGCGCCCGGACGTTGGCAGGGTACAATGATATGATTAGAAATAACCTGCGGTTCAACGCGTTTGCCATGAAAGTGCAGGATCCGGAATATTATGATAAGCTGAGTACGGATGAGAATGGAGCAACGAGGGAAGGCGAGACATTAGAGGAAGCGATACGGAAGGATCAGGAAGAGGAGACAACAGCCAGAAGACCTGTTGTGACAAGCCAGTTCACGTCGCTTATTTTGTCCAGAGGAATGTATGAAGCGGACGCGGAGGATAGATGGCTTTTTGAGGATGAGATGGTTCGCGGTCTGTATGAGACTCTCTATGAGGCGGTAGATCAGGAACAGCAGAGATACAGCTATGAGCAAAAAGGACTCTGGATGTGGAAAGATATTGTCGGCGGTATCGGGCAGGCGGGCAAGACCTGCCTGTATGCGGGGGTACCGTATTATCAGGAGAATTATCCGGAAATTTATGGAGGCGATGAATTTAACGAAGTCTGGAACCGCAGTCTGCAGACAATCGGGATCAAGCTGCTGCAGGCGCATTTCGCGCGTTTCCTTTATCATACGCTGATGTTGCTGCCACAGGCATTTATCTGTACCGTCTTTTTCCAGATTGCGCCGATTTATCTTCTGTGTCATCTGGTGACGCTTTTCCTTTATTTATCAGCGGCGGCGTTGATGATATGGGGTTATATGGACAGGAAGGTTTCAGAAAGCAGCGCGGAGTTCATGGCTCTTATTCTGGGGACGAACCTGGTACTTGTGATTGTCATATCTCTTGTGTTTTTCGGGCAGCAGCGGTATCTGATATATGCCTTTGGCATGTTCTATATCGCCTATTATGTACTTCTGCGGAAACTGTGGAATCTTTATCTTCGCGGCAAAATACGGCAAGTGTGGGAAGGGATCCGAAAAGATAATGGTGCGCAGCGGGGAAAGGTAAAAGCGGGAAAGGGCAGTAGATAAGGAAATAAGGTTGAAAACGGACATGAGACGAGAGGAAAATAATAAAGTTTTAGTTATTATACCGGCGTTTAACGAGGCGGAGAACATCGTGCATGTGGTAAGGCACATGATGGAGGAGGCGCCGCAGTATGATTATCTGGTGATCAATGACGGCTCCACAGACAATACGCCTGATCTCTGCAGGGAGGAGGGGTTTCATTATCTGGATCTCCCTATCAATATGGGGATTGGCGGCGCAGTGCAGGCGGGATATATTTATGCGAGAAAGAACAATTACGATATCGCCGTGCAGATGGACGGGGACGGGCAGCATGATATCGCCTATCTGGATAAGCTGTTAGAGCCAATTATATGTGGCGAGGCAGATATTGCCATCGGCTCCCGTTTTCTGGAAAAAGAAGGCTTTCAGTCCTCGGCGACCCGCAGGATGGGAATTAATATTCTGAGCGGACTAATTTGGCTGGTGACCGGAAAAAGGGTTATGGACGTGACCAGCGGGTACCGTGCGGTGAACAGGATGTTTATTGAGATATACAGCAAGGACTTTCCGATGGATTATTCGGAGCCGGAGGCAATAGTCTCGGCGGTCATGCATAGGGGCAGGATTAAGGAGATTCCGGTGCAGATGCGTGCCAGAGAGGGCGGCGTCAGCTCCATTACCTTTAAGAAATCTATTTACTATATGATCAAAGTGTCGTTGGCGATATTAATCTGCAGAATGGGTTATGGGGTGCGAAGGGTCAAAAGGGAAAACGGATAGGAGCCGGAAGGGGGCGGATATTTATGATACCTGCTACACTCAGAGTGACGCTGATTGTTGCGGTGGTCTGCTATTTTATTATTATTCTGTATTTTCTGAAAAATAAGGCGTTGAATTTAAAATATACGCTGTTATGGCTGGTAGCCGGTCTGGTTATGGGCATTTTGGTTGCCGTGCCGGAACTTTTAGTGAAAATTATCCGTATATTCGGTATACAGGATAATATGAACGGTCTGTTTATCTTTGCTATCGGGTTTATGATTATGATCCTGCTTTCCCTGACGTCGATTGCATCGAGACAGAACCAGAAGATCAGGACACTGACGCAGGAGCTGGCAATTTTAGAGAAGCGGGTGCGCGATCTGGAGAAGAAAGATGCGGACTGACAGGTATGGATTCCGGCAAGGGATAATGGGGCGTGATATGGGATACAGAACGAAACGGCGCGGGATACTTGTTTTTTTGGCTGTTTTTTTGATGTTGATCGTGGTATTTATGCAGAAGCGGGAATACAGCCAAATACAGAAAGACGGCGCTTATATAGAAAATCTCTGCTTTGTCCTGAGTAATTCCGCATCGGAACAGGAAATATTTTGTTTTACGGATAAGGCAGCACAGGTAAATTATTTGTTTCTCCCGTCCTATGCGAAGATGGAGGAAGTGCGGATTTCCTTTGCGGGGGCCACAACCGTGGTCTTTGCGGGGACGCAGGGGGAGGTTTCGCTGGTAAACGGCGAGTCTGTCGGGGCGCTTTGCTGCGGCGAAAAATACGAACTGTTTTTTTGTGGCAAAAAAGGAGAAAAGCTGGAAAAACAAGAAATGGTTATTATGCATTCCGCCGGGCTGCCGGCTGTTTTTCTGGAAACGGACAGCGGTTCCCTGAATCAGTTAAACGCAGATAAAAATTATGCGGAAAAGGGAAGGATTGTCCTGTTTGACGCAGCGGGAAACGTAGTGTGTGCGGATAAGCTGGACCGCATTTCCGGGCGGGGAAATTCCACCTGGGCTTACCCGAAGAAGTCCTACGGTATCCGGTTGAAAAGCAGGGCGGATCTCTTTGATATGGGAAGCGCCGATAAATGGATTCTTTTGAGCAATGTGGAAGACCGCACTTATATCCGCAATAAGATTACCTACGATATGGGCGTGGCGGCGGGAATGACGGGATCGCCGCAGTCGCAGTATATCGATCTCTATGTCAATCACAGATATCACGGCATGTACCAGCTCTGCGAGAAGGTGGAGATTGACCCGGAGAGGGTGCCGATAACCGATTTAGAGGCGGAGAACGAAAATCTGAACAGGGATATAGAAAACTGCGGGCGCTTCGGGACGGAGAGAAAAAAGGGTGTGGTGCTTCCTGCCGAGCCGCGTGACCTGACAGGGGGATATCTCCTTGAGAGGGATGTGGTTGAGAAATTCAACGAGGAGGTCAGCGGGTTTTATACGGAAACGCTGAAAGACTTGTATACGATTAAAGAGCCTGCATATGCTTCGGAAGCGCAGGTGGATTATATCAGTGGGCTTGTGAATGCATTGGAGCTGGCTGTGGTTTCGGAGGATGGCGTGAATCCGGAAAGCGGGATGCACTACTCGGAGTACATAGATATGCGCTCTTTTGCACAAAAATATATTGTGGAGGAGCTGACGAAAAACAATGGCGGCGGCGCGACCAGTTCTTTTTTCTATAAACCGGAAGATGAGGTCAGCCGGGAACTCTTCGCCGGACCGGTTTGGGATTATGATAAGGCATATGCCAACCTGACGGGTATTAACGAATCAACGGATGACCTGTGCTATCTGATGCAGCGGGGCACGGATCCTACAACGCTCTTTTGGCATCTCAATGAGCACCCGGATTTTCGCCGGATGGTTTCCTCGTGTTATGGGGAATTTTTTGCCGATTATATGCAGACGATTCAGGAGGAAAAGATTGAAGAATATATAGCGGAAATCAATGCCGCCAAAGACATGGATTTAATCAGGTGGAAAGAAATTTACGGGGAATCAGTGGATTATGAGGGTGAGGTACAGAGGATTCGGGATTTCCTGTCTGCGCGCAAGCTGTTTTTGGACAAGGTATGGAAAGAGCAGCGGGAGATATGTACGGTAAGTTTCGTTTCGGAAGACGGCGGAATCCACAATTATATGAGTGTGTTAAAAGGCGATTGCCTTGAGCGGATGCCGGGAGAGGAATCCGGAACGGTAAGCGGGGACAGAGTATTCGACGGCTGGTATACGGAGGGCGGTATGTTGTTTGATGGGACGGCGCCTGTTTTGGAGGATGTTGTAGTATATGAAAGGAGCCATGATGCTTCATATTGCAGTTGATTTATTGTGGCTCCGCCCCAAAAAGGTGGGGGGCACCGAATTTTATATCAGAAATCTGTTGGACGGTTTTCTGCAGCTTGAGGAGCCTTTCCGTCTCTGGTTGTTGGTATCAAAGGATAATAAGGAAACTTTCCGCCACTATACGCAGGATAAACGGATTGAACTTCTGGAGACGGAGGTGGTTTCCGCCAATATAGCGGGGCGGATTTTGTGGAATTTTTTCTGCCAAAACCGTTTCCTCAGGAAAAAAGGAATCCGCAAGTGTTTTATTCCGGTGTACTGCCGTCCGCTGTTTAACGGCGGTATTACTTATGTCAATGTGATTCATGATCTGCAGGCGGCGCATTATCCGGAGTACCATCCGTTTCACGAAATTGCTTATTCCCGACTATGTTGGTGGCTGGATGCGCATTTTTCCAGGCATTTGGTGGCGATATCCGACTGGGTGAGGAACGATGTCAGAGAAAAATATCATGTGAAGAGCGGGAAGATTACAACCATCTACAATCCGATTACGGTAGACAAAGAGGAGCTTGTTTCTTTTGAGCAGCTTGCGGAAAAATATCATGTGGCGGAAAACGAATTTTATTATACGGTGGCGCAGCTCATTCCCCATAAGAATCTGCATACACTGATTGCCGTGATGGAACGGATTAAAAATACAGATGTAGGGCTGCCGTGCAGACTGCTGATTTCCGGAGTGAACGGGGAGAGCAGGGATAAATTGGAAAGCCAGATTCGAAAGCGGGGTCTGGAGCGGGAAGTGACGCTTACGGGGTTTGTGGAAAATGCCGAGAGGAACGCACTGTACAAGTATTGCCGCGCCTTTCTTTTTTCCAGCGTATTTGAAGGCTTTGGGATGCCGCCGATTGAGGCAATGCTTTTCGGCACGACGGTGATAGCCACGGACAGGGCATGTGTTCCGGAGGTGACGCAGGGGAAGGCGAACTATGTGAAAGACCCTTATGATGTGGAGGAATGGATCAGGGTGATGCAAAATCCGGTGGACAGGATAGCGGAGATGGATTTTGCTCAATATGACCAGATGAAATTAAGCCGGAAATACTTCGAACTTTTACGAAAATATCTGGAATAGAAAAGGCAGTGCAAACATGAAACTTGGGATAATACTGGTAAACTATAATGGCAAAAATTATAATAAGGCGTGCATTGAATCCATACTTGCGAGCAGCGGCATGGAGGAAGTGAACATCATTGTTGTGGACAATGCTTCGCAAGATGAGTCCATGCGAATGCTGGAAGAACAGTATGCGGGGGATGGGCGGCTGGAACTTGTCAGGCTGGACGATAACTATGGCTTCTCCTACGCGAACAATGTAGGAATCCGCCGTGCCGGGGAGCGGGGGGCGGATAATGTGCTGCTTTTAAATAACGATACGGAGATTGCGTCAGATATGCTGTCTCAGCTATGGGTGTGCGCGAAAAGACATCCGGGCAGCGTGGTTGTGCCGAAGATTTATTACAGTGACGACAGAAAACGGCTCTGGTCAGCCGGGGGAAGCTTTTCGACCGTGATAAAAAAGGCACGGCATACCGGGCTTGACGAGAGGGATGAAGGGCAGTATGATGAGGAGCGCGCGGTTGATTTTGCAACGGGATGCTGTCTGTGGATTCCGATGGAGATAATCAGGAAGGCGGGGATGCTGGATGAGCGGTTTTTTCTTTACTATGAAGATACCGAGTACAGCTTACGTCTGCATAGGAAAGATATCCCAATTTATTACTGTCCGGACGCGGTGATGTACCATAAAGTGGGAGCCAGTACGAAAGGGGCAGACAGTGCGTTGTGTGCCTATTATATCGCCCGCAACTGGCTGTTGTGCGGCAGGATCCATCTGGGACGGCGCTATCCGCTGTTTCTCGCCTACTATGTATTGAATCGAACAGCCTGCTGTTTACTGTGGCTGGTGCGTGGAAAACGTGCGCTTATCCGGGCTACCTGGCGGGGAATCGCGGATTATCACAGGGGACGCCTGGGAAGGGCGGAGCGTTATTGAATCATTTACATTAAATAGGGAGTATGCTATGATGAAAAAAGGGTATTATATCCATTTTCAGGGGCGGCAGTCCATCGGTGTCAGCAAGAAGATTGATATGCAGATGGAAGAGCTTCGGAAGTTTTACGATATGCGTGAAATAGAGGTTGGGACGCCTTCCCGCCCGCTTGCTGCGCGTGTGCTCGGACTTTTTCCAACAGCCTCTATCAAAAGAGATTACGAGGAAGCCTTTGCGAAGCTGGAGAACCCTGATTTTCTTTATGTCAGGAGAACCGTTGCGGACAGGGCTTATTTCCATTTTTGGAAGAAGATAAAAGAGCGCTATCCGAAATGCCTGATTGTGGTAGAGCTTTTTACTTATCCTTATGACAGGGACGATTTCGGTAAGTGGAATGCGTGGCCTTTTTATGTAAAGGAGCTGCTCTATCGCCCCAGACTGAAAAAATATATCGATCGTTTCGTGACTTACACGGAGGATGATGTGATCTTCGGCATCCCCACAATCCACTCCTCCAATGGCATCCGCGTGGAGAGCATTCCCCAGATTGGGGGAGAGTTTCGGGAGAAACAGATCAATATCATCGGCGTCGCCTTTATGCAGCGGCATCATGGCTACGAGCGTATCATAGAGGGACTGCGGGCATACTATAGCGGGGCAGGAACGCCTGAGTGGCGGGTAGAGCTTCATCTGGTGGGAGACGGACCGGAGAAACCGCTTTATCAGGAATTGACGGAGAAATATCATCTGGAAGAGTATGTGCATTTTTACCCTACGCTCTCAGGGGCGGAGCTGGACAGGCTGTATGATATCTGTGATATTGCGCTGGTATCTTTTGGTATGTACAAGGCGAAATTTTACGGAAAGATGGGCGCGTTAAAATCCAGAGAGTGTCTGGCGAAGGGAATGCCGTTAATCACCGGCTGCGCCATTGATGTTCTGCCGGAGGATTACCCTTACGCGAAGGTGTTCCCGAATGACGAAAGCCCGGTGGATACCCGGGAAATCGTGGCGTTTTATGAGCAGGTCAGATATCTGGCAGACAGCAAGAAAGAGTTGTCAGACGCCATCAGGCAGTTTGCGCTTGCGCATGTCAGCATGGAGGCGGTCATGCGCCCGGTGGTATCCTATATTGAGTCGGCGGGAGAGTAAGCGCCACAGTTATGCGGAAAGGACTATATGATTACACATATTGTAGGTAACAGACCTCAGTTTATCAAGCTGGCTCCTCTGTACCATGAGCTGGAAAAGGCGGGGTATGAACAGAATATTATTCATAGCGGACAGCATTATGATGAGAATATGTCCGATGTTTTTTTTGAGGAACTGGGGATTCCGGCTCCCTGCACCAACCTTCTTGCGGGCGGAGGCAGCCATGCGCAGATGACGGCGAAAGCTATGACAGGTCTGGAGGAGGTTCTTCTGGATGGTAAGCCGGATCTCGTAATCCTGTACGGCGATACCAACACGACGCTGGCGGGAGCTGTAGTCGCGGCGAAGCTGTGTATTCCGGCAGCCCATGTGGAAGCGGGACCGCGGGTGCATGACAAGGCAAATCCGGAAGAATGCAACAGGATTGTGACGGATCATCTGGCGGATATTTTGTTTTGTCCGGACGCTGTTTCTTTGGAAAATCTGCGAAGGGAAGGTCTGGGACAGGAGGCGCATATTACAGGGGATATCATGTACGACACATATTTGTCCATTGCAAAAAAAGCTTCTGCCGGACAGGCGGCGCAGGATGAAATTGTCGTGATGACCTGGCACCGGCAGGAGAACACGGCGGACAGGGAGCGGATGGAGAGCATTCTTCGCCTGGTAGAACGGCTGGAAAGCAGGGTGGTCTGCCCCCTGCATCCACGTACCAGAAAATGCCTGGAAAATTACGGGCTGATGGAGCGTGCGGCGGCGATTCCCAATTTTGAAATCATAGAGCCGGTCGGGTATGTAGAGATGGTGACGCTGATGAACAGGGCGAAGCTTATTCTGACGGATTCCGGCGGCGTTTCCAAGGAATCCTCCTATGCCGGGGCGAAATGTCTTTTCATGCTGGAGCTTGACGTGTGGGAAGATTTGGCACGGGACGGATGGATTCATAAATTTAACCCGCAGGATGAGGGGAGCGTGGCGGAAGCGCTTCGTTTCGCGTCTCTGGCAGAGCGTGTGCCGCCGGAGGAAAGACCCCGCTACTATGGGGACGGACATGCGGCGGAAAAGATCGTGCGGGCGCTGGAAGCGGCGAAGCTGCTCTGACATGGAGGAAATCATGGAATTTCGGGATTTAAAAAGACAATATCAAGTTCATAAACAGGAAATTGATCATGCGGTGCGGGAGGTTATTGACGGCGCGCATTTTATCAGCGGTCCCCAGGTGACACAGTTGGAAAGGGAACTGGCGGCATATGTCGGAGTAGGAGACTGCATCGCCTGCGCCAACGGCACGGATGCCCTGCAGCTTGCGCTGATGGCGTGGGAAATCGGAGCGGGGGATGCGGTCTTTGTGCCGGATTTCACCTTTTTTTCCAGCGGTGAGGTCGTTCCGCTGGTGGGTGCCGTTCCCGTATTTGTGGATATCGATAAGGACACCTATAATATCAGCGCGGACAGTCTGCGGGAAGCCATAGAGTATGTGCTCCATCATACGGATTTAAATCCGAGGGCAGTGGTGGCGGTGGACCTGTTTGGACAGCCCGCGGACTATGAGGCGGTGCGACAGGTTGCCGACAAGTATGGGCTGCTTGTTCTTGAGGATGCGGCGCAGGGTTTTGGCGGCATGACAGAGGAGAAAAAGGCATGCAGCTTCGGGGATATTTCCATTACTTCCTTTTTCCCGGCAAAGCCGCTCGGATGCTACGGGGATGGCGGCGCTGTTTTCACTGACAATGAGGAATGGGCGCAGAGGTTAAAATCCCTGCATGTGCATGGCAAGGGAAGCGATAAATATGATAATGTCCGCATTGGATTAAATTCCCGGCTGGACACGCTGCAGGCGGCGGTGCTTTTACAGAAGGTGCGGTTTTTCGAGGAAGAGATAGCGGCGTGTGAGCGTGTGGCGGCTGAATATGACGAACGCTTGCGGGAAATCGTGAAAACGCCGGTTATTTTGGACGGTATGCGTTCGAGCTGGGCGCAGTATACCATCTGTTTAAGAGATGCGCAGGAGAGAGAGCATGTGATGGCGCAGATGAAGGCGGACGGCATACCAAGTGCAGTCTATTATAGGAAACCGATGCACAGGCAGGAGGCATTTGCAGGGATGCTCTGCGGGGCGGAGCGCTGTGAGAATACGGCGTATATTTGTGACAGATGTCTGTCTTTGCCGATGCATCCTTATATGGAAGAGGCGGAGCTCCGGGCGGTGTGTGAGAGCCTGAAGAAAGCTGTGGGATGAGGAAGAACGCATTTTGAGGGCAGGAAGCATGCCTGCCTGACGGCAGAGAAGAGGATATGGACGAGAAGATAGAACTGCGGGGCTGGCTTGCCGCCAGCCGGGATATGAAAATCACCTGTCTTGGTGAATATATGGATTTGGGCGTCTGCGTGCAGTATCGGAATCTGCTAAATAAATTTCCGCAGGATCAGATTTTTTTGTCGGATGCGGATCAGGTCTGCTTTTTGGACGGCTATGTGCACAATAAGGAGGAGTTCCTCTGCCCCGAAGGGTTCGGACAGTGGCAGGAATCTTTTGCCAGCTCTTTTTTGAAAGACCGGACAGCTCATTTTCGAAAACTGAGAGGAGCCTTTTGCGGGTATTTCTATGATAAGGAAACGAATCAGATTACCGCTTATACGGATCATGTTTCCAATAAGGCGCTATACTATTATGTGGATGGCGACAGATGGATTTTTTCCAATTACGTGGATTTTATCGTGCGCGTTCTGCGGGCGAACGGCATTGCCTTCCACTTCGATGAGACTGCCGCCAAATATATGTTGTCTTATGGGTACATGCTGGATGACAGTACCTATGTGAAAGAAATCCGCCGCCTGCTTCCGGGCTGTTATATGACGGTCGCCGGGGACGGGGCGGAAATAACGCAGTATTATAAGCTGTGCTGTCACGAACAGTCCATGACGGAGGACGAAGCGCTGGAGAGACTGGATGTATCGTTCCGGCAGGCAGTGGCAAGGGAGTTTGAGAAGGATAAGGAGTACGGCTATCAACATCTGGTTGATTTAAGCGCCGGGCTGGACAGCCGCATGGTCTGCTGGGTGGCGCATGATATGGGCTATACGGAACAGACGAATCTGTCTTACAGTAAGCTTGGCTATCGTGATGACCTTATTTCGGGAAAAATTGCGACGCATCTGGGGCACGAATATCTTTTCCGGGCGCTTGATGATGTGCGGTGGATGTATGATGTGGATGAGATGACCCTGAAAAATAACGGCGCGGCGATTTGTCATGGCATGACCGGCGGCAACCGGATGCTCAAATCCGTCAATATGGAACGATATGGGATAGAGCATACGGGAATTATCGGCGGACCGACTATGGCGAGCTACTACAAGGACCGGGCGACAGCGTACGCGAAACCGCGGTATGGGCTGAATACTTACTCTACAAAACTCGGATATACTTTTGATGAAAAAGTGCTTGCGCAGCATGAGACGCAGGAAGCGTTTGCTATGAATACGCGCGGACTTCTGGGGATGCAGGTTTCTTATATGACCAGACAGAACTATATCGAGTGCGCGTCTCCCTTTGCGGATGTGGACATGCTGGAGACAGCCTTTTCCATCCCTTATGAATACCGTGTGGACGATAAATTATATCTGCGCTGGATTGCGGAAAAGTATCCCGGCGCGGCGGAGTTCGGCTGGGAAAAATGGGGCGGGGTAAAGCCCAAAAAGAGCCATATTTTTTTCAGAAAGGTAAAGACAACGCAGCGCCTGGCAAATAGTTTTTGTCACGGACTGCTGCATAAGCCGGATGCTGATTCCATGAACCCTATGGATTATTGGTACAGCCGGGAGGAAAAGGTCAGGACGTATCTGGACAGCATGTATGCGGAGCGGATGAAAAGCGCAGTGCTGCCCCGGGAGCTGGCGGATGATATGCGCGGGCTTTACGAGAAGGGAAATTTTGTTGAGAAAAGTCTGGTGCTGACGGTGCTTAGCGCAGTGCATCTGTATTTGGAAGGCGGTACGGTAAACGGATAGCGTATGGCGGTATGCTCTGACATGGAGGAGTGAGTATGAAGAAACAGGTGGAAGAAGTAGATTTTCTTATGATTTACGAGCATAAGGTAAGGGAATTGGAAAACCTGTGCCTGATTAAATATGAGCTGGAGAGACGGGGATATAAGGTCGTCATCAAGCATATCGAGGACGAGGAGGCGCTCGATGCGGTCAAGCCTGTCTATCACGCGAAGGTGGTCACTACGATGGCATGTTACCAGAACGCGTCTTTAGAATGGCATACCAAAGACTTTGTATCCTTCGACAAAGTGATAGACATGCAGTGGGAGAACATCGTTTATCCGAAGGACGAGCGGGCGGGCGTCTTCAAAAATTATACGGGAATCGGCAGAGAGGTCGTGCGTGTGTCCTGGGGAGAAGCCAACAAACGGCGGCTTTTGAAGGCGGCGCATATGGACGAGCGCAATATCAAAGTAGTAGGGCATGTGGGAATGGACTTTTTGAGAAGCAGTCTCAGAGGATATTATCTGAGCCGGGAGGAGCTTTTTAAGCAGTATGACCTGCCTGTGGATAAAAAGGTACTGTTGTTTGCATCGCCTTTCTATGCGGACAATCTTACTGAGCAGTATATCGCCGGTATGTGTAAAAGGCACGGGGATGACTGGCGCGATTACTATGCGTTTATGATGCGGTCCGAAAAAGCCATTTTAGAGTGGATGGAAAAGCTGTGCAACGAGCGGGATGATATGATAGTGATTTACAGACCTCATCCCGGTCACATCGGGAAGCATATGTCTGAGGTGGCCAAGAGATGCCCGAATTTTAAAGTAATCAGCGAGAAGTCCGTCAAACAGTGGATTTTAGCTTCCGACGTCATATACACGGGCAACAGCTCTACAATCGTGGAAGCGTTTTTTGCGGACAAAATGTGCTACCTTCTTTTTCCTTATGAAGTGACGGACGGGTATGAGTTGAAGCTGATCAGCAAAGGGGAAAAGATTCGGGACTATGAGTCGTTTTACAGGTCGGCTGTAGGGGAGGGCGGACCGTTCCCGATTTCGCGGGAGGCGATCAACGACATTTATCTTGTGGATGATGTGCCGAGTTATGTGAAATTCGCGGATATGGCAGAGGAGGTGCTGCGCGACCCGTCCTACGCGCTGACGGCGGAGCAGTTAAAATCCTATCGGAGAAAGCAGCCGGTGACCGTGAAAATTCAGAAAATGCTCCAGCGGCAGGATTGGTTTTATGATAAATACCGCAAAATGCTGGCGGATGAGAACTGTCACAATAAATGGATTGAAAAACAGCGCGCCCTGCGGCGGCAGAAGGCGGAGCGGAACAAGCGGTTTGCCATCGAGAGCACGAGCGAGCAGGAGATTGCGGCGATTGTGCGAAAGATCGCGGCGCAGTTGGAAGGAAACAGTAAGCAGTAGACGATTGAAAATAAAATGTAATTGCTGAAACGGAGGAAAAGAATATGAGCGATAAGATTACAGCAGTAGTACCGGTAAAGGGAAACAGCACGAGGCTGCCCAACAAAAACATTTTACCTTTTGGGGACTCCAATTTATTGCAGCACAAGATTGAGCAGCTGAAGCAGGTGAAGGGGCTTCACGAGATTATCGTGTCCTCCGATTCCGATGAGATGCTTGCCATTGGTGAAAAATGCGGGGTGAAGGCTATCAAAAGACCGGAGCAGTATGCCAATGAATCCGTGCCTTTCGGTATGTTTCTGGAGTATTTGTGCGATACGATCGAGGGCGACCACCTTCTCTACGCCTGCGCGACTTCGCCCTGCGTGGAGCCTTATCTGTATGAAAAGGCAATCAAGGTATATTTCGAAAAGCTGAAGGAGGGGTATGATTCCCTGATTACGGTTTCTCCTTACCAGACGTATCTGATGGACGATAACGGTCCTTTGAATTTTAAGATGGGGCTGGAGCATAAAAATTCCGAGCAGCTTCCGATGATGTATCATTTTACAAACGGCATCGATCTGGCGCCTACCGAGAAAGTGCGGGAGTGGCATTACAATTACGGTCCGAAATATTATCAGCTAGTTATCAATAAGCGCGAGGCGGCGGATATCGACGATTTGTACGACTATGAGATGGCAAAGGCGCTGTATGCTATGAAGGATCCGAATCCGACGGTGTAATTTTTTCGGGACAGAGGAGATAATGTTATGGAAAAACGTGCCGCAGAGAGCAGAAAGACGGTATATCTGCTTTATACGCTAGGATTCTGTGTGTTGTCAGGAATTATCGTATTTTTTCAGGTTATAAACGGAAGATCCTTTATCCACGTAGTGGATATATTGGATCAGGATTATTCGGTTTTTTTATATCTGGGCAGACAGCTCAGGCAGGCACTCAGCTCAGGGACGCTGCATTTTTATGATTTTTCTATCGGTCTGGGTGCAGATTTGATTTCATATCTGAATAATAATGGACTTGGAGATCCGCTCAATCTGCTTTCTGTCTTTGCAGTTGGGAAAGCGGCGCCGCAGGTCTATGCCTTGGCTCTGTTTCTGCGGATGTATCTGGCAGGGATTGGCTTATTGATGTATTGCCGCAGTCATGGGAAGGATAAAGGCTTATGTATTCTGGCTGGTCTTTCTTATGCGTTTTCACTTTTTGCGATTACTTATGGTTTACAATATTATCAAACGATGAACGCGGCGTACCTGTTTCCGTTTCTGTTGCTTCAACTGGAGAGGCTGATACAACGAAAAGAGTCGGATGTCAGCGCAGGGATAAAATTTGCTCTGCTGATTGCGGTTCAGGCGTGCTGCAGCTACTATTTTCTCTATATGCAGACTATCATGCTGCTTGTATATGCGGTAGTCGATTTCTTTACCACATATAAGAACGACTGGCTTCTGTTCGGGAAAAAGGTCATTTCTGTCGGCATGTATTATTTGCTGGGAATTATGGCCTCGGCGGTCGTGATTTTTCCGGCGGTCAGCGGTTTCCTGACAAGCGCGAGAGCCGGGGTGGGAATCGGCGGAAGGATGCGGCTGCTTTGGACTGCGGATGAGTTGATACCTATGGCCGCAGATTTATTTGTACCCATGTTAACGAGCTGGGATCAGGCGTCTTTGGGAATTTCCATGATTAGTTTACTGGCGTTTTTGACATGCATTGTCAGTAAGAGAGCAAAAGAGAGGAGTCTTGCGATTTTGCTTGCCTTCGCCTATATCTGTCCGGTCGCATGGAGTATATTTAACGGGTTTTCCTATCCATCGCATCGTTGGATGTATGTGGTCCATTTTGCGATTGCATACAGCACGATTCTATTTATAGAACATGTGAGCGATGGGGGGGGGGCAAAACAGATGGCTCGAGCTTGCAGGATGCATTCTGTTCCTCGTATCCATGTGCATGCATTTTTATACCTGTGGGGATAAGATAAGAACCCTTTGCTATACAGGAATAGCGTTTTTAGGACTGTATCTTTTAAAAGCAGACAAGAAAATAAGATTACGGGCGCTGACGCTGTTGTGTATGGGAAATTTACTGATAAATATTATTTTTTTGACAGCGCCTTATCAGATATGCGGGCAGGATATGTGGAAGCGGTTTCATACCCTGGATAGAGTAGAAAAAGCCGCGTCTGATATGTGCATGTCCGAAGTGACGGAAGATGAATGGTATAGAATAGACTGCGAGGGCAGCACGCGGGCGGAAAGTATCATACAAAATTATAAGGGCTGCGAAGCATATTACAGCGCAATGAATGAAAATATCTGGTCCTTTTATGATATGCTGCAAATTTCTCCCGGTATTTGCGGAGCGGTACACATCTTGATTGGACTGGATGAACGGGCAGTATTGCGGTCTCTGCTCAGCGTGAAATACTTTGATAATATGGAAACAGAGCCAAACGACTACATGCTTCCGTTTGGTTTTGAATACGCCGAAGCAATTTCGGAGGATGAATGGAAGCGGATGCCCCCGTTGGAGAGGCAGGATAGCATACTTAACAAAATGGTGTTGGAGGAGACGGATGTATCTGAAAGCCCGGAAGACACGAGCGGGTCGGGACTTCGGGAGCTGTCGTATACAATACAGTACAAAAACGCGGTAAAGCAGGGAAGTACGATTGTTCCCGGGGAAAATGCAGAAATGCGCATACGGATTTCTGAGGAGCTGCCGCCTGCGGAGGAAGCGGAGCTGTACGTTTGGCTAAAAGGTTTTCAGGGGCATCATTCTATGGGGAGTCAGGGTGTTATTGTAGGAGATAAATTTTTGTATGTGGATAGTCACGACCTTGAAAATGTGTATTCGACCGGGCAAACAGATTATCTGGTTAAAGTGAATGCCGATGGGCAGGATATAACGATAAAACTGCCGAAGGACAATCCATATACCCTGGAGGATATACAGATATATCTGTATTCGCTTGACGGGCTGGACGAAACCGTCAGGAGGCGGAAGGAACACAGCCTTGAAAATTTGCAGTACAGTAACGATGCAATCGAGGGAGATATTTCGTCGGCGGGCGGTTATCTGTTCCTGAGCATTCCCTATGATAAGTTTTGGAGAGCTTACGTGGATGATGTGCAGATGCCAATTTACAGGGCAAATGTAGGATTTATGGCGGTTAAGCTGATCGAGGGCAGGCATCACGTTCGCCTCGTGTATGAGCCGACTCTCGAAAAGGCGGGTTTTGCGGTAACATTTTTGGGAATTGTAATATTATGTGGCATGCTGGTATGGGATAAAAGGCGATCTCATTTGCACTGAGTTTTTCCAGATGCTATACTATCTTAGGTATGGAAGATGCGTGTCTGCAGCGGTGTGCAGATATGACAGGTAAAAGGAGCGTTATGTCAGAGATTAAACTATTAGACTGTACCCTCCGCGACGGCGGGTATATCAACGACTGGAATTTCGGAGAATATACAATCCGGGACATCCTGTCGAAATTAATTGAGTCCGGCGTGGACTATATCGAAGTGGGGTTTCTGCGCGACTGTGTGTATGACAGGAACAAAGCCCTCTACAATAACTGTGCCGAAATTGCTCACATTTTGCCGGAGAAGCGCGGCAGCGCGAAGTTTACCGCCATGTCCCTGCACAATAAATACAGCATCGACAAGCTGGAGCCTTATGACGGGAAAACGATAGATGCGCTGCGGGTGACCTTTCACGACTATGACATCGACGAGGGGCTGGAATACATCCGAAAAGTGAAGGATAAGGGCTACAAGGTGTTTGCCAATCCCATCAATATCATGGGCTATTCGGATGAAATGATTCTGCGTCTGTTACAGAAAATCAACGAGATACAGCCCTATGCCTTTTCTATCGTTGACACCTTCGGTTCCATGATGAAGGACGATCTGCAGCGGATTTATTCCCTGATTGAGCACAATCTGCGCAAGGATATTGTGATTGGTCTGCATCTGCATGAGAATCTGGCGCTGTCCTACTCGCTGGCGCAGGATTTCATCGGCATGAAGGCGAGCGACAGGGATTGTGTGATTGACGCGTCCATGCTCGGTATGGGGCGTTCGCCGGGCAATCTTTGCATGGAGCTTATCATGGATTATATGAATAAGCGCCAGTCCGGGCACTATGATGTGAATCCCGTATTGGACGGCATCGACGATCATATCGCAAGGCTGAAGCAGATAGAGCCCTGGGGCTACAACACGGCGTATGCACTGTCGGCGAAGTATAATCTCCACCGCAACTATGCGGAGTTTCTGCTAGACAAGGGCAGGCTTCGCGCAAAGCAGATTAACCAGATTCTCGGGAGTATCGAGGAACACAAGAAAACCGCTTATGATGAGACATATATAGAGGGGTTGTATCAGGACTTCCAGAATAAGGCGGTTGACGATGCGCAGACGCTTAAGGACTTGGCAGGAAAACTGGCGGGAAAGAAATGTCTGATTCTGGCGCCGGGTTCGAGCATCCTTGGGGAAAAGGAGCGGATTGACCACTATATTGCGGAGGAAAATCCGATTGTATTCTCGGCAAATTTCGTGCCGGAGACATATGAGGCGGATTATGTTTTCTGTTGTAACGCCATGCGGTTTGAGATGCTGCTTGGCAAAAAGACGATGCCGGCGCTTGTGGTTACATCTAATCTGCTGGAGATGTGCGAGGATGAAAGACTTGGCGGCAGGCAGCCCTTGATTGTGAATTATACAGATTTGCATTTTGACGAGGAAAGACCATATGACAATAGTGTCATAATGCTGCTGCGGCTTTTAAAGAAGCTGGAAGTGTCCGATGTGGCGCTTGCCGGATTTGACGGATATCGGGCGGGCAGCAGGGAGAACTATGTAGCGGACTACATGGCGAGCCAGCATACGAAGGGCGATGAAGAAAATAAGCGGATTAAGGAGCGTATGGGGCAGATGGAGAAGCAGATGAACATCTGCTATCTGACGAAATCGCTATATCATTAAAGCGAAAAAGAAAGGAAACGGAACGTGGGAGACTGGCAAAAGATTAAATATCTTGTGATTGACGTGGACGGCACCATGACGGACGCGGGGATTTTCTATGATGAGCACGGCAATGAACTGAAAAAATTCTGCACCAAGGATGCGGCGGGATTTTTCGCGGCACGCAGGGCGGGGATTAAAATTCTTGTCCTGACGGGACGGGAGTGCGCCGCCACGACGAGACGCATGGGTGAGATGAAGGTAGATTTTCTTGTGCAGAACTGTAAGGATAAAGTGCCTTATCTGGAAAAATTTCTGTGTGAACAGGGCGTTTCCTGGGAAGAAATGGGGTATTTGGGAGATGACTTAAACGACTTGCCGGGCATGAGCCGCTGCGGATTTGCGGGATGCCCTGAAGATGCCTGCGCGGAGGTAAAAGCCCGTGCGGATTATGTGTCCACGATTAAGGGCGGTTACGGTGCGGTGCGGGATATTGTGGAGCATCTGCTGCGCGCGCGGGGCGAATGGGAAAAAGTCACGGCGGAGATTTACGGAATTGGCGTGTAGAAAACGGGAAGGACATGCGTTCATGGGTCTGATGGATTTTTTAAAAAAATCGGAGAAGCTTGTATTCTGGAATCGGTGCAGAATACACAGCGGGAAGGCTGATTTTAGGGAAATGGTGTTAAACGGGTATCACAATCCGGATTATTTGGAGGTGCGCCATTTCGGAGAGGAATATAAGGGCTGTATCATCTATGCCGCCAATGAGACAGGGAACGGCATAGGTTTTTTTGCTGAATTGGGGATGACGCTGATTAAGCTCCACTTTGCGGATGAAAGAGGGCTTACACCTTATATCCATTGGGGGAAAAACTATGTCTATTATGAGCCGGAGGGTATAGACGGGGAGAAGAACGCGTTTCTGCATTATTTTAAACCGGCTTCTGAAATCGCATCCATCAAACATGCCGCTCATGTGATTTACCAGACGCCGTGGCAATGCAATCAGGTCAAGGCGCTGTACGGCGCAGTAAGCTATGACGTGTCGCAGGGTTATATCGACGCTATGGCGCGGATGCTTAAAAAGTATATCAGGTATAATGAAAAGACGCAGAAGTATCTGGCGGATGAGTTTACGAAACTTCTCGGCAGGAAAAAGACAATAGCAGTGCATTATCGGGGTACAGACTTTAATAAAGGGTACAACAACCATCCCGTGCCCGTGCAGGTGGAACAGGAGATAGAGAAGGTCAGGGAACTGCTTGATAAGAAGGATTATGAGCAGATTTTCCTTGCGACGGACGAAACTGCCGTGGTGGAGAGGTTCCGAAAAGAATTTGGCGACGCGGTGAAGGTTTATGAGGACACTTACCGGGACGACGGCAGCGGTGAATCTATTGCTTTCAGTAAATCAGAGAGGGAACACCACCACTATAAGCTGGGACTGGAGGTTCTGCGGGATCAGTATACGCTGACTAACTGTGAAGGGATCGTGTGCGGTTATTCCAACATCACTTTTCTTGCGCGGGTGATGCGAAGGGCTTGGTTTGACGCGGAGTGGGAAGATTATTGTCTGATTGATAACGGGTTGTACCACAATAAAAACAGTTTCAGCGCCAGCGAGAACGCCAGAAGGAACGGGCAGACAGTATGAGAATGAACGTATATCTGACAACGGGCAGGAAAAATTACAAGTACGCATATGTGGCGATACAGTCGTTGTTTGAGAACAATCCCGATGCGGAAATTTATCTGTATATCGTGTCGGAAGATCTGGAAGAAGCTGATTTGGCGCATGAGTACGCACTGGCGGAAACGTATGGCAATCACATTATCATTCTGCGCTTCGATGAGGAGGTGGCAGGCAGGCATATTCAGGTGCACGCGGACGACCACTGGCCCATCGGGACGATGTCAAGCTACTGGCTGTTTCATGAGCTTTTGCCGGAGGATGTGGATCAAATTTTGGTGATTGAGTCTGACACGGTGATCGTGGGAGACCTTTCGGAGATTTACCGTATGGATTTTGACGGGGCGTACGCCATCTGTCCCGGACCGGAGCATAAACCGAAGAACCACCGGGATTTTATGGAGAAAATTGGCGGGGACTGTCTTACTTTTGTGCTTTCCATGTATGATGTGAAAAGGATTCGGGAAGATTTTACGCTGGGAGAAATTCTGGCAGAGGATGAAATTGTGAAGAAGCATGTGGGAAATTCCCAGATGGAATTTACCTTCGGACTGCTTTTTAAGGGCAAAATAAAGTATGTGCCCGGAAAGATTTCCTGTATCGACGAGAACGAGCGGTATATGCAGGAGCTTGGTTATGATTATGTGGCTGCCTGTGAGAAAACCGCTAAGATTATCCATTTTTCTTCTTACAAGGATTACAGTAAGCCGTGGAATCCTGTTTTTCTCGTGCCGGGTTACAACGTCTGGTGGAAATATGCGATGGAAAGTCCCTATTATAGAGAGTATATCGAGCGTCAGTGGCAGATTTACGACGCGTCGAGAGCAAAACAGGCGGCAGTACAGAAAAATGTGACTTACCGAAATATTCTGGCGTGTACGCTTGTGCTGTTGGTGTTGGTGCTTTGCGCGGCATGTCTTTTGACGGATGTCGGGGTAGTTGGCGTGGCGGCGGTAGTTGGCGCGGCGGTGTTTTCCCTTGTGGCATCTTTGACCGTGCGGTTTATTTCCATGCGGTGAGCATGATGCGAAACAGCAGCGATTGACGGATAGGGGAACACATGAAAAAGAAGTTGATTCTTGCGACAAACAGTTTTCCGTATAACACAGGTGAAAAAGCTTTTATTCTTCCGGAACTTAACAGGCTGCGGGAACGATATGACATTACTGTCATATCCCATGCGGACGCGGAGCAGAGAAAGCTGGATTATGTGGAGCCGGAAATTCTGAAAGGCATTCAGGTGTTGTGCTTTCCAAGACCTGTTATACGTTTCAAGGATAAGGTGAGAGCGCTCTTTTCTTATCTTTTGTCTGTGGACGGCAGGCAGGAAATCCGTGAAATATGGAAATGCAGGGAGGACAGGCGGGAGCGTATCTATCAGTCCCTCGCCTTTTATGCGCAGTCCCTTGCAGATCAAAAAGAACTTCGGGCAAGTGGTATGTTTTCAGGAGCGGAGCCGGTAATCTACTATAGCTTTTGGAATACGTATTATTGTTATAGTGCGGTCAGGGAAAGAAGGCGGCATCCGAACGTGAGGGTTTTTTCGAGACTGCACGGGTTCGACCTGTACCATGAGAGAGTGTCGGGAGACAGGCAGCCCTTGAAGCATCAGATGGAAGCGGGAACGGACGGATTACTATTTTTGGGGGATTTTGCCAGACAGTATTATCAGGAGCGCATACGAGAGAGCAGAAGCTCGGATGTGCCGTTGTATGTATGTCCGCTGGGGACAGAAGCCCCCGCAAGACGTATGCCGCCGCGGGAGGACGGGATATTTCGGGTCTTAAGCTGCTCGGCGGTAATCCCGCTCAAACGGGTGGAACGCATTGTGGATGGGCTTGCAGCAGTGAAGGCGGAAGAAGGAAAGATACAATGGACCCATATCGGCGGCGGGGAAGGGCTTGAAAACCTGCGCAAATATGCTGCGGAACGGTTGAAAGACAAGGAGAATATACAGTATACATTTGCCGGACAGATGGAACATGAGGAAGTTGTCCGATATTATGAGACGGAGCAGGTGGAATGCTTTATTACGACATCCGCTACCGAGGGCGTACCCGTATCCGTTATGGAAGCCATGTCGTACGGTATTCCGGTTATAGCGACCTCGGTGGGGGGTATCCCGGAGATGGTCCGGGGAAACGGCATCTTGCTTTCGTGTGATCCTTCCGCAGAGGAAGTGGCGGCGGCATTGGATAAATTGTGCCGACTGGACGCTGAGGAAATGATAGCGCGAAAGGACAGAAGCTATGAACTGTGGGAGCAGAGCTTTGCGATTGAGACGACGGCGCGGCGGCTTATGGACATTTTGGAGACAGAAAGTCAGCGGTAAAGTTACAGAGAATCCATAAAGGAGAATATATGCGTATTATGTTTGCGGTGCCCTGCTACTGGCCTTCTCAGGACGGGGTAACGATTATTACAAGCTATCTGGCGGGTGGGCTTGCGGCAAAAGGGCATGATGTGTTCGTGCTCACCAGTGCAGGAAATGGCGGGCTTCAGGAACTTCCCGAGGAAGACGTGCATGAGGGCGTTGCCATCACAAGAATGCGTATCCATACGAGGTGGCCGCTTTATATCAAAGGGCGGGATAAAAAGAGCACGAAAACAGTGTACAGGAATGCCGTAAAGGACTTTGCGCCTGATGTGCTGGTGGTGGTGTGCTCCCAGACGTGGACGCTTGACTGGATTATGCCCTGCCTGAAAAAGCTGGATTGTGTGAAGATATTCTATTCCCATGGCTATTCCGCATGGAAAACGGATGTCTCCTACGGCGGGTTTCTCAAAAAGCTGGATGCTGTCGGCGCATGGGCGGCATACAAGGCGGACCGGTATTATAAAAAATTGCACCGTTATATCAGGTTGTTTGACAGGACGATTTATCTGTCGGAGGACAGCAACGCCGCCGTGTACGCGGAGCAGTTCGGGCTGACTAACGGCAAAGTGCTTAAGAATGCCATTGACGACCGTTTTTTTAGTGAAGAAATGCGGCACAGTTACGAGAAAAAGGAATGTGTCAGCTACCTTTTTGTGGCTAATTATAACGAGAATAAGAATCAAGAAATGCTGATTCGGGCTTTTGCCGCGGCAAAAATCGGAAAGAGCAGACTGATTCTTGTGGGATTTGAGGAAAATGCATACTATGATTACCTGCGGGAAGTAATTCGGGAGAAGCTGGACGGGCAGCCGGACAAAGAAGTGCAGTTTAGCATTCATGTCAGCAGGGATAAGGTACTTGACTTATATCGCACGAGCGATGTGTTCACCTGTTCCAGTCTGTCGGAGAATTACCCGATTGTGGCGCATGAAGCGGCGGCTGTCGGGATGCCCATTATCAGCACGAACGTGGGAATTTACGAAAGAATCGATGGGGCGTATATCGTGGAGGATACCGAACAGATGCGGCAGGCAATGGAAGAACTGTACCATGACGCCGGAGAGCGCGCCCGAAGAGGACGGGCAGCGTACGAGTGGGTCTGCGGACAGGGCTGCCGGATAAAGGATAAGGTGGACTGGATGGAGCGGGATATGGAAATGCAGCTTAAGAGAAGGAGAAAGTAATGATACAGAGAGAACAGAATCCAATGCTAAGTATTGTGGTATATACTTATAATCATGAAAAATATATTGATACCTGTCTGGAAAGTATTTTCGGACAGCAGACAGAGTTTTCCTATGAAGTTCTGCTTGCGGACGATGCTTCGACGGACGGCACGGTACAGTTAGTGCGGAAAAAGTATGGGGACAGGGTGAGGGTGCTTGCGCGGTCTGAGAATCTTGGCTTGTGCAGAAATATGTATGATGCTTTTATGCAGGCGAGGGGTAAGTATATTTATGACTGTGCAGGGGATGATTATCTTTCGACAGAGCATGTATTTCAGAAGCTGACTGGATATCTGGAAGCGCATGAAGATATATTCAGCGTGACCGGGTGGAACGAAGACTATAATGTGGAAAAGGGGACGAAGTCGGTCGGGAAAGTGCCCTACACAGAATACACGATGTTGGATTTTCTCAGGGGTGTACGGGTGCGTTTTTTCTCGGGAATGATACGAAATACTTTTCGGGAAGATAAACCGGAGTATATCTGTAAAGCCAGCAGGAATAACGAGGAGGTTCAGATATGGTATTATGCATTGACAAAGAGCAAGAAGGTGATCCTTCCTGAGTGCGTTTACACTTATTGCTTCAGGAATGAGGGAGGCAGTGAGAGCTATAACGCGACACGTGATTTTTTGCAGATGCTGGGGGACTATGCGAGGGGGTTTCATGCGGTGGAAAAGGCAGCGGGGGGAAAATACAATTTTAAGCTTGCTAAGGTAACCTACTACAGCGGATGTATTGACTATTATATCCAAAACAACGGATGGAAATCAGTGTTGAATCTATTAAAGGTATTGCGTCTGGATGAACTGTTCAGCTTTGCGTGGATTAAATTTTTAATGAAGCTGAATCACAGAAAAATGCCGGCGTTTCTCATGAGAGAAGACCGGCTGATTCGCAAAAAGGCGGCTGATTGACGCGGAAAAAAGACATACTGTTACGAAAAGGAAGCTTGTACAATGAAAGAAAAAAAGACAGGACTGAAACCGGCATTTCTATTATCGGCAGCAACATGCTTTATGCTTTTTCTGTATGCGCCGTTGGAGCTGTATTTTACAAATAAGGATGAGTTTTGGTATGACATATGGGTGCTGGCGCCTATTATGCTGTGTGTATTTCTTGTATTTACAGGGATATGTATTGCGGGGTTCGGAGTGCTGCACAAGTGCGGCGGGAAGCTGTTTCGCGCAGCGGTGTTGTTCTTGTTCACCCTCTTTGTGTGCTCTTATGTACAGGGAAATTATTTTATTAAGTATCTGCCGGTATTTGACGGTCGAGCCATCGATTGGAGTCAGTATGCGGGCGTGGGCAGAACGCAGTCGCTGATTCTCTGGTGTGTAGTAACGGGCGCTGTGTTTTTTCTTTTTAAGAAACTACAGATAGAGCGCATGTATCAGGTCATTCAGACGGTAAGCATCTGTATGCTGCTGTTGTTTTTGGTGACTTTGTCTACGCTCTGTATTACGAATCAGGGGTTGGAGAGCAAGACGAATATCTGTGTCACCACGGAGCATGAGATGGAGCTGTCAAAGGACCGGAATTTTATCATTCTGCTGATGGATGCATTGGATGGCGGCGCTTTTTCCGACATGGTCGTGGGAAATGAAGAAACGGAAAGTATTTTCGACGATTTCACTTATTATGACAATACTGTCAGTGCATATCCCCACACAACCTACAATGTGCCGTTCCTCTTATCTGGCATGTGGTTTGAAAACCAGACTGACGGTGATGCGTATTTTCGGGAGGTGGTGACGGAATCACCATTTTTTGAGTCGCTGGAAGATCGCGGCTATGCGCTTGGTTTATATGAGGTGGACTTTGACCTTGATGAGTCAACGGGAGCGCGCTTTGAAAATGTGGGTGAGTATACGAAGAGGGTTTCTTCTTATACGGATTTTGCCAGATGGCAGATCATGCTGACAGGCATGAAATATGCGCCGTTTGACCTCAAGCGTTTCAGCTTTGTTAACCCGAATGCTTTTGAGGATTTGCGTGTTTTGAAAGGGAGTGGCAATGCGTTTCGGGATAACAATAACAGGGACTTTTATGATATGCTGACGCAGGGAAAGCTGCAGTATCGGGAGGATAAAAGCTTTAAGTTTATCCATTTGTGGGGCGCTCATCCGCCTTATGAGTATGATAAAGATTTAAACTATCTGCCAGAGGGCGGGACGCTTACGCAGAGTGTGGAAGCATGTATTACCCTGTCAGATTTGTATTTGGAGAAATTGAAAAACGCAAATGTATATGACAATTCTGTCATTATTATCATTGCCGATCATGGCAACGGAGAATATTACGAGGAGGACAATATGAGCCAGCACCCGGTGCTGCTTATAAAAGGGATAAACGAGAGACATAAATTCCGGGTTGACAACAGTCCGATATCTTTTGAGGATTTGCAGGATGCATATGTGCATTTGCTGGACGGAGGAGACGGGCAGACAGTGTTTACCGGACTGCCGAAGGAGAGGAGCAGGAGGTTTATGTGGTACGATATCAAGGATGATACACATATTGTGGAGTATGAACAGACCGGACGGGCAGGCGATATGAATACTACAGTGCCTACCGGGAGAGAATTTAATGCACGGTAATTGCATATCACCATTAAATGGAGTATAATGGTAACCATTGATTGGAGAAAGGAGTTTTTGGAGATGAAAAAGAATTTGATGCAGGTATTTAAATTTGCCTATTTTGCAGGCTGTTTCTGGTATTTGTTTACGATACCGGCACAGGCTTATATCGACCCATCAGCGGTCACCTATATTATTCAGGCGGTAGCGGGTGTTCTGATTGCATTGGGGGCGGCTTTCACTATTTTCAGGCATAAAATCTTTGCTTTCTTTAAGAAAAATAAGAAGAACGGACAGACGGAAGGCGCGGCGATTGAGTTTAAGGACGTAGACGATTAAGAGGCGGTTATGGGTACAATAATAGATGCGGTTGTGGGCGGACTGCTATGGCTCATTAATTTATGCTATGGCTTTTGCGGTAATTATTGGGTAGCAATTTTTATCTTTACCCTTTTGACGAAGGTGATTTTACTGCCGCTGTCTGTGTGGGTGCAGAAAAATTCCATCAAGACGGTGCGTATGTCGCCTGAAATGAATCATATCAAGGCAGCATATTTCGGGAATCAGGAAGCCATTTCGGAAGAACAGTATAAATTATTTAAAAAAGAAAAATATAGTCCCTTTGCGGATTTGGTGCCGCTCTTTGTTCAGCTTGCGCTGTTGATGGGCGTTGTTGAGGCGGTGAAGAGGGGGACGGATTTGACGGATATTCCCGTACAGACGGGAGGAATTACTTTACTGATTCCCCTGTTGGCGGCGTTATCCGCCTTTTTCATGTGTTATGTGCAGAATAAAGCAAATGTGCTGCAGTCAGAGCAGGGGCGTGTCAACCAGTATGGGACTATGGCATTTTCGGTCGGCTTGTCCCTGTATCTGGGCTTTTTCGTTTCTATCGGTGTGGGCTTTTACTGGAGCTGCAGCAATATTCTTTCGGTGGTACAGTTGGTTCTTTTAAACATCTGGATCAATCCGAAGAACTATATCGATTATGAAGCCTTGGAGGAGAGTAAGGAGGCGCTACGGAAAGCGAAAGAGTTTATGTCCGCGAAGCAGAAGGAGGACAAGTCAAATCCTTACCGCGCGAAGGGGAAAGCGGATTATAAACGTTTCCTGAAAACAGAGGATAAAAAGATAGTATTTTATTCCGAAAAAAACGGGTTTTATAAATATTACAAAAACATCATTGAGGAGATAATAAGACGTACCAATATCGTCATCCACTATATCACCAGTGACCCGGAGGACGAGGTATTCGGTCTGGAGAGCGAGCAGTTTAAACCTTATTACATCAATGAAAACAGAATGATTGTGCTGATGATGAAGATGGAAACGGACATCATGGTTATGACGACACCGGATTTGGAGAATTTCCAGCTTAAGCGGTCGTATGTGAAGAAGGATATTGAGTATATTTATGTTCCTCACGATGTGAACAGCTCCAATTTGACTTTTCACAAGAATGCATTGGATCATTTTGACACCATCTTTACGTCAGGTTTTAAAAACAAGGCGGAGATTGCAGAAAGGGAAGAAAAGTTTGCGCTGCCAAAGAAGAACCTGATTGAATGGGGGTCTTCTGTGATTGATAATATGACCGTTTCCTATGAGCAGATGCTTTCGGAAGGAAGCGGGGAGAAGACACAGAGAAGTCAAAAGACTGTTTTGATTGCGCCTTCATGGCAGGCGGATAATATACTGGATTCCTGTATTGAGCAGATGCTTGACCGATTGACGGAGACGGCGCATCATATTGTCGTTCGTCCTCATCCGCAGTATGTGCGTCATTTTGAAGCGCGGATTGACGCGTTGGCGGCAAAATATGCGGCGCACGGTGTGACCTTCCAGAAGGACTTTTCATCCAATAAGACAGTATATATGGCGGATTTGCTTGTCACGGATTGGTCGAGCATTGCTTTTGAATACGCTTTTTCCACGTTGAAGCCGGTATTGTTTATCAATACGCCGATGAAGATTGTCAATCCGGACTATCAAGAGTTAGCTACAGTTCCTATCGATATAGAGCTGCGGGATAAGGTGGGTATATCGGTTGAGCCGGAAAAGATACCGGAAGAAATCGTACCTGCCGTGAATAAGCTCCTTGCGGACGAACAATTTTCCCGTGATGCCATGCGGAAGCTGAAAGAAGAATATATCTATCATAACGGCGTCAGCGGAAAGGTCGGCGCGAAATATATTATCGATGAGCTGGTAAAGCGTTCCGGCGCTTAGGAGGTATTTAAATGATTAGGAGAAACATACTATTAAATCCGGGTCCCGCCACCACTACCGATACGGTAAAAATGGCGCAGGTGGTTCCCGACATCTGTCCGCGTGAGAAAGAGTTTGTATCGGTTATGCGGGAAGTGGAAGAAGGGCTTTTGCGCATTGTTCACGCAAATCCGGAAGAGTACGCGGCGGTACTGTTTTGCGGTTCCGGCACGATCAACATGGATATCTGCTTGAACTCCCTGCTCCCGGAGAATAAGAAGATACTGATTATTAATAACGGTGCGTACAGCAGCCGGGGAGCGGAAATCTGTGCGTATTACGGACTGCCTTTTATCAATCTGAAGCTCCCGCTCGACAGACCGGCGGATGTTGCGCAGATTGAGCAGACGCTGCGGGAAAATCCTGATATTGCGCTGGTTTATACGACACACCACGAGACGGGAACGGGACTGCTTAATCCCATCAGGGAAATCGGCGCGCTGGTGCACCGTTATCAGGGCGTATTTGTGGTAGATACGACATCGACCTATGCAATGAGACCCATCAACATAGCGGAGGATGAGGTGGATTTCTGTATGGCTTCCGCCCAGAAGGGCATTATGGCGATGACGGGTTTATCCTTTATTATCGGGAAAAAATCCGTGATTGAGGCATCCGCCGGTTATCCGAAGCGCTCCTACTACTGCAACCTGTACATGCAGTATGAGTATGCCAAGGCGCATGGGGAAATGCATTTTACGCCGCCGGTGCAGGTGATTTATTCGGTGAAGCAGGCGCTTGCGGAGTATTTTGAAGAGGGGGAAGAAAAGAAATGGGCGAGACACAGCCGTGTCTTTCAAGCCATCAGAGAAGGATTGACCAGGCTGGGATTTCGGATTTATATCTCGGAGGAGAATGAGTCCGGGCTGGTGGCGGCGGCATTGTACCCAGATGACGAGAACTGGAATTTTGAAAAGATACATGATTATTGCTATGAGAGAGGTTTTACGATTTATCCCGGCAAGGTGGAGAAGCTGGGGATGTTCCGGCTGTGTGCGCTGGGCGCAATCGACAGGAAAGATATTGAGGACTTTTTCGCTGTGTTTGAGGAAGCCCTGCAGAAATGTGGCGTTACTGTTCCGGTAAAATATCAGTGATGGATGCCGGATGAAAAAAGGAAATCAGAATTTAGGATAAAGGCGGAAAACAGATTATGGCAAAAAAGGTATACACATGCTTCTGCACAGATGTGATTCATGAAGGACATATGAATATTTTGCAAAGGGCATCCGAATACGGCGATGTTTATGTTGGTGTGCTCTCGGATGAAGCGATGGTGGGGTTCAACCGGTTCCCGACGATATCGCTGGAGCAGCGGATGCAGATTGTTAAGGAAACAGGGCTTGTCAAAGAAGTGCTGGTGCAGAATGATGTGATGTACGATCAGATTCTGGCGGAGCTTAAGCCGGATTATGTGGTGCACGGTGATAACTGGTCGGAGGGACCGGAAAAAGCAATCCGTGACAACGTCATGGCGAATCTGTCGAAGCTAGGGGGCGAGCTGGTTGAGATTCCCTATACTTATAATGAGAATGTCAGGCGAATCGATGATCAGATGAAGGAAAAGCTGGCGATGCCGGAGTTTCGGCGTAAAAGGCTGCGGCAGTTAATAGAGATGCGTCCTATTGTCAAGACGCTGGAGGTGCATTCAGGACTGACAGGGTTAATTGCGGAAAAAACCGTTGTGGAGACAGGGGGCAGGCTGGATCAGTTTGACGCTATGTGGATTTCTTCCCTTTGCGATTCGACCGCCAAGGGGAAGCCGGATATTGAGCTGGTAGATATGTCGTCCAGAATACGGACGATTGATGATGTAATGGATGTGACGACGAAGCCGATTATTCTGGACGGGGATACGGGCGGATTGATCGAGCATTTTGTATACAATGTAAGGACATTGGAGAGGATGGGTGTGTCCGCCGTCATTATAGAGGACAAGACGGGACTAAAGAAAAATTCACTCTTTGGCAACGAGGTGGAGCAGACCCAGGACAGTATAGAGAATTTCTGTGCGAAGATTACAGCGGGGAAAAAGGCGCTGCGGACAGAGGAGTTTATGATCATCGCCAGAATAGAGAGCCTGATTCTGGAGCGGGGCATGGAAGATGCCCTGAACAGGGCATTTGCTTATACGGAAGCGGGAGCGGACGGCATTATGATTCATTCCCGTAAAAAATCACCGGATGAGATTCTGGAGTTTTGCAGACAGTTCCGCGAAAAGGATGATAAGACGCCGATTGTGGTGGTACCTACCTCCTTTAACAGCATTACGGAGGAGGAGCTTGCCGCGGCGGGAGTTAACATTGTCATTTACGCGAATCAGTTGACCAGAAGCGCATTTCCGGCGATGCAGGGTACGGCGGTGGAAATCCTGAAAAATCACAGAGCGTTGGAAGTAGATGCGAAGCTGATGCCTTTTAAGGATATCATACGGCTGATTGACGAGATTTGATGCTGTCACATAAGTCTGTAGGTGGATAGGGAAGCACAGCGGGGACGGAATGATGAAAGAAATTGCAATTTTAATGGCTGCGGGGCTTGGAAATCGTATGCGGCCGCTGACGGAGACGACGCCGAAGCCGCTCATAAAGGTTCACGGAAAAGCTATGATTGAGACTGTGATTGAGGGACTTTTGGAGCGGGCAGTGGAGGAAATCTACATTGTGACGGGGTATCTGGGGGAGCAGTTTGCGCCGCTTTGCGAAAAGTATCCGCAGGTGCGGATTCTTCACAATGCCGATTATCTTACAAAAAATAATATCTCTTCCATCTACGCGGCGAAAGAGGCGCTTGGCATGGCGGATTGCTTTATCTGTGAGTCGGATTTGTATGTGGCGGATTCGACGATTTTTCAGAAAGAACTGCCCCATTCCTGTTATTTTGGCAGAATGCAGGCGGGTTATTCGGATGACTGGGTATTTGAACTGGACGGCGACTATATCTCGCGGGTGGGAAAAGGCGGAAAAGATGTCTACAACATGGTGGGTATCGCTTATTTTAAGAAGGAGGATGCCCGGATACTGAGAGAAGAGATTGAAAAAGCCTTTGCTTGGGAGGAAAACAGCCAGTTGTTCTGGGATGATGTGGTGGACCGGAATCTGGACAAGCTGAAGCTGACCATAGAGCCGGTGGAGGAGGGGCAGCTTGTGGAGATAGATACGGTGGAGGAATGGAACCGAGTGGAGGCGCAATGGCAGAATGCAGAAGGATAATCGGAAAGTTCACATTTTTAGAGGGGGGGGGGTAAACGTATGGCTTTCCATTGCGGTGTGCTTTATGCTTTTTCTTTATGCGCCGTTGGAGCTTTTGTTTACCAATCAGGATGAGTTTTGGTTCGACGCGTATATCCTCACGCCTCTTATGCTGGTGCCTTTTGGGATTGGATGTGTATGCGCCATACTTTTGTTTTTTCTGTTGGGGAAGTTGAATGAAGGGTTGTATTGGCTTGGGCTGGCAGTGGGATTCATCGGATATATCGGACTGTATGTGCAGGGTAACTTTCTGGCATCCGGACTGCCGCCGTTAGATGGCGAACCGATAAACTGGGATCTTTATACAGGAGAGCGGGTGAAATCGGTCATTGCCTGGGCAATTGCTGCGATTGTGGTGATAACGCTTTTTTGTAAATTAAAAAGAGAAGTTTTTTCGCGGATTGTCCAGGTTGTCAGCATTTGCATGACACTGATGCTTGGGGTGACACTGTTGACGCTGGCTATGACAAACCAGGGGTTTTCGAAAAAACCGAGTATGAGCGTGACCACTGAAAACATGTTCGCTATGTCGCAGGATTCTAATTTTGTGATTTTGCTGTTGGATGCAGTAGACGCACAAGTGCTGGAAGGTATGTTGGAGACGGAACCTGAATATCAGGACATTTTTACGGATTTTACTTTTTATGACAATGTGGTGGCGGCTTACCCGTACACGCAGCATTCCATTCCCTATATTTTATCGGGAAGCTGGTATGAGAATGAGACGTCATTTAAAGAATATGAAAGAGAAGCTTATGCGCAGTCGCCCTTTCTTGAAGCAATGGAATCGGCGGGTTATCATATGGGTCTATATGAGGCGGATTTGCTGTTAGACAACGGTGGTATGGGGCGTTTTGAGAATATTCTGCCCAATGACAGAGGCGTGGAAGACAAGTGGGCGTTTGTGAGGTGGCAGCTTTTGATGACGGGATTTAAGTATGCGCCTTATGATTTGAAACGGTTTTCCTTTGTCAATCCCAAAGCCTTCAGCACCCTTAAGATTACGCCAGAGGGAAAGACGCTGTTTACCCCTTCCAATACGGAGCTGTATGACGGGATTCTTCATCAGGAGCTTGCCTACACGGAGCAGAAATGCTTTCGGTTTATCCATGTGGACGGTGGTCATGTTCCTTTTATTTATAATGAAAAGGTGGAAGAAATCCCTGAGGAGTCAGGAAGCTACGAGGATAATCTCAAGGCATGTCTGACAATGACAAGGGCATATTTGGATAAGCTGAAGGAAAGCGGGGTGTATGACAATTCTGTCATTATTATTATGGCGGATCACGGCTATAACTGGTTGGATCCGCACGGTAGACAGAATCCGGCATTCTTTGTGAAAGGTGTGAATGAAACGCATGATTTTACAGTGTCAGACGCACCAATCTCCTTTGAAGATTTGCAGGAGGCGTATCAGAGACTGCTAAACGGAGCAGACGGAGGCTCGATATTTGATTGGAAAAGCGGCGACCAGAGAGAGCGGCGGTTTCTGTTTTATGAGTATCTGAAAGAAGATTACATGGTGGAATATATGCAGCCGGGTCAGGCACATGACACAGAGGCTATGTATGAAACCGGGGAAATATATGTTAGATGACGGCGGTGAAATTTGCGGAGGAAAGGATGAGAACCGATGAAAGCGTCCAAATTATTAGAGCAGTTGGAGAACATGGGGATTCAGACAATCACGGGAGTACCGGATTCCACATTAAAACAGTTTTGTGACGGGGTGCAGGTCTACCATGGAAATTTAAAACATTACGTGACCGCCAATGAAGGGGCGGCGGCAGCTTTGGCAATCGGAAGTTATCTTGCGACCGCAAAACCTGCTTGTGTCTATATGCAGAACTCGGGCATCGGCAATGCCGTGAATCCGCTTGCATCGCTGGCGAATCGGGATGTGTACGGGATTCCCATGCTGTTTATTGTGGGATGGCGCGGGGAACCGGGTGTGAAGGATGAGCCTCAGCATGTGTTTCAGGGTAAGATTACCTGTGAATTGTTTGATACGCTGGCGGTGCCGTATCGCGTGATTGATCAGAATACGTCAGACGGGGAAATGGATGAGATATTGCTTGAAGCAGAGAAAATTCTGAGGCAGGGTGACCAGTTTGCGTTAATTGTGAAGAAAGGTACCTTCGAGAAGGAGGAGCCGTTCAAGTGGGAAAACGGCAATTCCATGCTTCGGGAGGAAGCGCTTTCGCATATTTTGAAAGGTGTGTCCCACGATACGGTGATTGTGTCTACCACAGGAAAAATATCCAGAGAACTGTATGAGCAGAGCGAAAAGCTGTATGGAAACCACGACAACCTATTTATGACCGTGGGCGGCATGGGTCATGCGTCCATGATTGCGCTTGGCATCGCGAAAAACCGGCAGGACAAAAAAGTTTTGTGTATCGATGGCGACGGCGCTGCGTTGATGCATATGGGAGCGCTGCCGTTTATTGCGGCACAGGCGCCTGAGAATTTCTATCATATTGTGATCAATAACCAGGCGCATGAATCTGTGGGAGCTATGCCGACCGGCTGCCGGGGAACGGTCTTTGCACAGGTGGCAGAGGCTGCGGGATATCGCGAAGCGTCCAGACTGGAAGCGATGACGGAGGTTGACAAAATCGGACAATGGATTGTGGAAAAGACAGGTCCCGTTTTCTGGGAGATACCTGTGACGCTGGATGCAAGGGCGAATTTGGGAAGACCGAAGGAGAGCGCGAGGGAAAACAAGGAAAGTTTTATGGAGTTTATGAAATAGATGGGAACAGCGGATTATTTAGAAATCAAGCATAAACCGGAATTGACGGAGAAACAGCTTGCCAAAGCTGATGCCTTTATCATGAAGGACAGTACGACAGGCGAATTTATCAACACATTCCGATATCTGGATTACCACCCGGAAGGACGGTTTCAGGACGACTCGATTGTGGTGATGGATAGGGGCTCTGGCGAAGTCAGGGGCGTTATGATGGCGGCGCGCGGCGATAATGACAGCATTATTTCTTATCCGGGAACTACCTTTGCCGGACCGGTTGTGGACAGGACGGCTAAGCTGGAGACGACAGAGGCGGTGCTGGACAGGATGCTTGGTTATTATGAGAGCAAATATAGCGAGGTGAAGATTAAGAAACAGCCAGAATACTATGCGGCGCAGCCGTTTCACCTGATTGATTATATTTTGCTGCGGCGCGGGTATGACTATGGAATGTCTGCGCTGGCGAATATCATCTGTATAGATGGGATTGGGACTGAGGAAGATACTCTTGCTTTGTTTCATGCCAAACGGCGTAATCAAGTGAGGAAGGTCATTCGGGAAGGGATATTTGCGCTTTCCCGCAAAGAAGAAATTCGGGAAACTGTGTGGAAAAACATGAATGAAAATCTTCGGAATAAGTATGGGGCAAAGACAACTCATACGCTTGAGGAGATTAGAGATTTACAGGGACGCTGCCCGAACCAGATCAAAGCCTTTTATGCGGATGCGTCAGACGGCACATATGGAGCCTTTGCACTGTGCTTTCTGTTTAAAAAGGTATTTCATACACAATATCTGGATGTCAATTACAAATATGCAGGACAGTACCCCAATTTGCTGCTGATCACGAAGTTGATTCAGGAAGCGAGAGGGATGGGATTTCGCTATTTTAGCTTTGGCGCAAGTACGGAAGACGGCGGGGAAGTGTTGAACAGGAGCCTGTACAGTTATAAGGCGGAATTTGGCGGCGGGGATCTGCTGCTTCCCGTGTATACTAAGAAAATGTGAGTTGCGGCAGTAAAACAGGATTTCTGCTGCTGTGAATAAGAGGAGAATATTTTGAGAGATATTGGAGATTACGAATCAGTAGTATATAATGGAGAGAACGATTTTGAGGTATATCAGGCGCTATACAGGAAGCGCAGGGTTCTTGAATCATTGAAAAAAGTTGCGGATGGCGGGGTGATCGTGGAAGTCGGCTGCGGGCTGGAGTCCATATTCCAGTATTATGACAGTTTCAGTAAATTTATTTGTGTGGAACCGGCGGAGAAATTTTACCGGCTTGCCATGGAACAGAAAAAGGACAGGGATGATATTGTCGTCATTAATGATTTTTTTGAAAATACAATCTCAAGGATGCCGAAAAAGGTCGATTGCATGATATGCAGCGGTTTACTGCATGAGGTAGAGGAGCCGCAAAAGTTCTTAATGAGCATGAAATCGGTGGCGGACAATGATACAATCGTTCATATCAATGTACCGAATGCAAAGTCGATGCACCGTCTGCTTGCCATGTGCAGCGGGCTGATCGACGATACACACGATATGTCCGAGAATAACAGGATGCTTCAGCAGAATACGGTGTTTGACCGGAAACTGCTGCAGGAGCTTATCGAAAAAACCGGAGAGGTGGAAATATTAGAGCAGGGGAGTTATTTTGTCAAACCGTTTACACATGCCCAAATGAAGAAGTGCATGGATGAGGGTATTGTGGATCGTCAGATTTTAGACGGATTTTATAAAATGGCGGAGTATATGCCGGAACTGGGGTCGGAGATATTTATTGATTTTAGGTGGAAATCATAAAGAGAAAAGGTGAGCTATGGAAATTGTGAAATATTCCTTTCAGGAGCACGGGGATGAAAGAGGGCAGTTGATTGCCTTGGAAGAGTCGAAAGAGATTCCCTTTGCAATCAGGCGGGTATACTATATGTATGATACCGGAAAAGGCGTGCGCAGAGGATTTCATTCCCACAGGACATTAGAGCAGATATTGATCTGCATTCATGGTTCCTGCCGTGTGCTTTTGGATAACGGAAGAGAGAAAGAAACGGTTCTTTTGGACAAGCCTTATGAGGGAATTTATGTGGGACCTGATACATGGCGTGAAATGTACGACTTTTCTCCGGATGCCGTGCTGCTTGTGCTGGCATCCCAAATATATGATGAGAACGATTACATCCGTGACTATGATCGGTTTATGGATTCTGTCAGGGATAAAATACAGGGGGAAACATGAATATACCGTATTTGGATTTATCAAAAATACATAAACCGATGCAGCAGGAGCTGGATGAGGCATATCGTGCCGTAACAGCTAACGAATGGTATATTCAGGGAGAATACTGCGATAAATTCGAGCAGGAATTTGCTGCATATTGCGGTGTACAGGAATGTATCGGTGTGGGAAACGGCTTAGACGCACTGCGCCTGATTTTTATGGGAATGGGCATCGGAGCCGGAGATGAGGTCATCGTACCGGCTCATACGTTTATTGCAACAGTGCTGGCAGTGAGTTATGTGGGGGCAGTTCCCGTCTTGGTGGATGTAGATTCCGACACTTATCTAATAGATGCGGACAAAATAGAGAGTCATATTACAGAGCGGACCAAGGCAGTTGTTGCGGTGCATTTGTATGGCAGATTGTGCGATATGGATGCGGTATGCAGGATTGCAAAAAAACATGGGTTGTATGTGATAGAGGATGCCGCGCAGGCTCATGGCGCAAAGGCGAATGGAAAAATGGCGGGCAGTTTCGGAGACGCAGCGGGATTTAGTTTTTATCCGGGCAAAAACCTGGGCGCACTCGGTGATGGCGGCGCGGTGACGACAAATAACGGAGAACTGGCAAAAAAGATTCGTGCCCTTGCGAATTATGGGGCTTTTCAGAGATACCATCATATTTATCAGGGGTGTAATTCCAGACTGGATGAACTGCAGGCTGCCTTTCTATTAAAAAAACTTCCCTATTTAAAGGGATGGAATGAAGAGCGAAGGCGCATTGCAGAAAAGTACCTGACGGGAATCAAAAGTAATCAGATTGTCCTGCCGGAGATAAATACGGAGAATCCGGAGGAGCATGTGTTTCATATATTCCCGGTTTTATGCCAGAGGAGGGATAGATTACAGGAATTTCTGAAAAGGAAGGGGATTGGTACCAACATTCATTACCCCATTCCGATTCCGAAGCAGGGCGCATATGAGGCATGGGGATGGGATATGGCAGAGTTTAGTGCGACGGAAAAAATTTGTGCGCAGGAACTGAGCCTGCCGCTGTATCCGGGAATGAACGATGCGGAAATTGAGTATGTGATTGACAGCGTGAACACATTCTGATGATTTGAGAATTCGTGCACGAGTACACAATTGGCACACGGTGAAAGGAATGTAGGTACTAAAATGAGACATGAGCTTGCCAAGATAAAGGACTTGTTTCACAAACTGAATTATGTATTGTCAAAACAGCAGAAACAGTATGGCGTAATGGTCTTTTTGTGTACGCTGCTGTCTGCCGGACTTGAAACGCTGGGCGTTTCGGCGATTATGCCTGTGGTAGAGGGACTGACAGATGTGGATGGACTCAGAGAGAAATGGTATCTGCAGCCGTTTATCAGCACCTTTCATATTGAGAACGCCAGCACATTGATTTATATTGTATGCGGTGGCGTTATTGTGGTCTATCTTTCTAAAAATATATATTTTATATTTTATACATGGCTGGTAAAAAAGTATACCTATAAAATTAAGCGGGAATTGGGTATGCGCGTGATGGAATCCTATATGGCGCAGGGATATATTTTCTTCGTGAATCATAACAGTTCCAGACTGCTGCAGGGGCTTTCCGGGGACATCAATGCCGTAAACAGCATTATCAGCAGCATTTTCAGCCTGTCCACGAAACTTCTGACCATAGGGGCAATCGGCATATTTATCCTGCTTAAGGAGCCTGTTATGGCGATATCCCTGCTGATTTTGTCTGTTATTTGCGTGGTGGCTGTGCAGTTAACTTATAAAAATTCCATGAAAAAATACGGGGAGCAGCAGAGGGAGGCAAGCTGGAACAACAATCAGGCATGTCTGGAAATGATTCACGGAAGCAAGGAAGTGCTTGTTACCGGGAGACAGGAGTATTTTAAAAGACGGTATGTGCAGAGTATAAACGAGCACAACAGATGCAGTATCAAGATTGAGATGGCGACTACGGTTCCGGCATATATCATAGAAACCGTGTGTATAATCGGACTGCTTCTGGCTGTGGTGGTACAGGTCGGCAGCCGCGGAATTACGACGGATATGATTGCCTCTCTGTCCGCCATCGGTATTGCCGCATTTCGGATTTTGCCGGCAGTCGGCTCCGTGAGCAGTGTGATGAACGCTATCAGAAGCAGCATTCCGTCCTTCAATGCCTCTTACGAAACGATTAAGCGGGTGAATGAGCTAGAGGACGAGATTGCCCAGAGAAAAGAACAAGGTCTTTTAGAGGAGCATGAAGATATCAGATTTGGCAGGGAACTGCAGATTAATCATATATATTATAAATATCCGGCAACTGACAAATATATTCTGGAGGATGTGTGCCTGAAAATTAAGGCAAAAAGCTCTATTGGTCTGATTGGTACTTCCGGGGCGGGCAAATCGACCTTTGTTGACGTGCTGCTTGGTCTGCTGGAGCCGGAATCCGGGGAAATCCTTATGGATGGAAAAGATACGGCGCTGATGGGCAAGGTGTGGAATCGAAATATCGGATATGTGCCGCAGAATATCTATCTGGTGGATGATGATATCAGAGGAAATATCGCTTTTGGCATTGATAAAGATAAGATAGACGACAAACAGGTGTGGCGGGCGTTGGAGATGGCGCAGTTGTCTGATTTCGTGAAGGGTCAGCCCAAGGGACTTAACACCAAGGTAGGGGAATGGGGGGTGAAATTCTCCGGCGGGCAGAGGCAGAGAGTGGCAATTGCAAGGGCACTGTATACCAATCCGGAAATACTTGTGTTGGATGAGGCGACGGCGGCGCTGGACAATGAGACGGAGAGCGCGCTGATGGAGGCGATCGAGGCGCTGCTGGGGCATAAAACGCTTATTGTGGTGGCGCACCGTCTGACGACGATTCGGAGATGTGATTATATTTATGAAGTGAAGGATGGGAAGATGTTCGAACGGTCCAAGAGGGAAGTGTTTGGGGAGTAGGCGGAGTAGATAGGCGGGAATGACGGGTTGAAATGATGGGAACTATCAAGAAAAACTTAAAAAAGAATAAGGCTGTTCTGGCTGTGTATGAGGTGGTGTTTGGAAAACTCCACAGGGCAGGCAGAAAGGTGCGGAAGGAACTGCAGATTCTGAAAACCCGCATGACGGTAAAGACACATTTTTGCTTTGGGGATAAAAACAGGGACAAGACTTTTTTTGTCATTTCCTGTGATGGTAAGTATATGGGATTGTATAGTATGATTTTCTATATGCTCCCTTTTATAGAGTTTGCGCATAAGAAAAAATATATCCCGATGATTGATCTGCAAAAATCCAATATGCCGCTGATACAGGATGAGGACAGATTTGGGTTGGAAAACCCGTGGGAATACTATTATGAGCAGCCAGGTAAAGGGTATACTCTGGACGAGGTATATCAAAGCAGGAACGTAATTATTATGAGGGACGAGACAATTCGTCTCACCATGCCAGACTGGAATACAATGTTTCCGACAACTGATAAGGAGTTTAAGCGTTGGAATCAAGTGATTACGACATATATCAGACTGAATAAGGAATTAAAGGATCGGGTTGCAAAGGAAAGAGCGAGAATATTTAAACCGGGACGTAAAGTGATGGGAGTCGGGATTCGGGCTGGATTGAGAGAAGGGATGCTGCGAAATGTGGCGTTATATAATGGACATCCGGTACAGCCTACCTGCGAGGAGTTGATTGATATCGTGGCGGCAAAGATAAAGGAATGGGGATGTGATTCACTTTTCGTGTCCTGTGACGACAGGGAGTACCTCAATAAATTTATTTCGCATTTTGGAGAAATGTGTTATTATACAGAAAGGAAATTGTTTCATTTTTTCAAAGATGATCAGGTTATTTTGGATGAAACAGAAAGACGAAGAGAAATAAATGAAATAACATCCAAACGACGCGTCGAAGAGTATATTTTGGAGGTGTATTTAATGGCACAATGCGATTGTTTGTATAGTTGCCGAGGCGGAGGAAGCGAGTTTGCTTATTTCGTGAACGGAGGCAAGTATGAACACATAGAGGTATATGACAAGGGGCTTTATACAGGATTAGGGAAATGAATATGGATGGAGGAAAGATATGAGTACATTTATTGTAGCGGAAATAGGAATTAACCATAATGGAGATATGAAACTGGCCAAGAAGTTAATTGATACGGCAGTAGTAGCAGGTTGCGATGCCGTAAAATTTCAGAAACGGACTGTGGATAAAGTGTATACAAAGGAATATCTGGATGGGCCGCGTAAGAGCCCTTGGGGTGAAACACAGAGGGCACAGAAGGAGGGACTCGAGTTTGGGAAAAAGGAGTATGATGAAATAGACTGGTACTGTAAGGAAAAGGGAATCGCATGGTACGCTTCCGCTTGGGATATAGATTCTCAAAAATTTTTGCAACAGTACGACTGTAAGTATAACAAGGTTGCGTCAGCTATGCTGACAAATATAGAATTGCTGGAGGAAATTGCAAACGAAGGTAAGTATACATTTATTGCTACAGGAATGAGTACTTTGGAGGAGATCGATCAGGCGGTGGAGATTTTTGAAAAGCATAACTGCTCTTTTGAGCTGATGCACTGTAACAGCACTTACCCGATGCCTTTAGAGGATGCCAACCTGAAGCTGATTAAGGTTCTTGCGGATATCTATAAATGCAAAGTGGGATACAGCGGACACGAAGAAGGAACGTTGGTAAGTACCTGTGCGGTTGCAGCGGGTGCGACTTCTATAGAGCGTCATATCACACTTGACAGAAATATGTATGGTTCCGATCAGAAAGCGTCGATTGAACCGTATGAGCTGTGCAGGCTGGTAAAAGATATTCGCGAGACAGAAAAGATTATGGGTACGGGGGAGAAAATTTTGACAGCCGCAGAAGAGGAAGTCAAGAAGAAACTTAGAGGTTAAATAAATGATTGAATTAATTGTGTTTGATATTGACGGTGTAATTACAGATGGTTCGGTGATTATAGATTCACAGGGACATGAGCAGAAGCAGATTAATCTTAAGGACATAGACGCCATCTTTGAATTGCATCGCAGGGGTTTTAAGTTAGCGGCTATCACTGGGGAAGATACGGAGATTGTTGATTATTTTGAGAAAAGATTTCCATGGAAATATTTTTATCGCGGAAATAAAACGAAAAAGGAGACAATGCAGCAGATTGAAGAAGGAACTGGCATAAGCCGGGAGCGAATCTGTTATGTTGGTGATGGCAAATATGATATCGAACCGCTTACTTATGCCGGTCTGGGTTTATGTCCGGCAAATGCGATTGATAAGGCGAAGAATGCCGCGGATATTATATTGCAAAATGATGGCGGCAAGGGATGTATTTGGGAAATCATATCTATTTTAGAAAAATATAATGACGAGAATTGTGCGCATAACTATTTCTTTCGACGTCTTGAGGAGCATACTCAAATATTTAAAAAACTGGCATCAGATCAAGATGTGACTGATAAGGTGATGGAAATTGGAGACCACATCATTGAAATTATGAAAAAAGGTGGCGGACTTTATCTGTGCGGAAATGGAGGAAGCGCTGCGGATGCACAGCATATAGCGACGGAGTTTATAAGTCGTTTTTATAAGGAGCGTCCGGGGTTGAATGCAGAAGCACTTACGGTCAACACATCGACGCTGACAGCGATTGGAAATGACTACAGTTACGAGAGGGTGTTTGCAAGGCAGCTGGAAGCGAAAGCAAAGCCGGGAGATATGGTGATAGGCATTACCACAAGTGGGACGTCCAAGAATGTATTGGAAGCTCTTCGATACGCTGAGAAACATGAAATTGAAACGGTTCTTCTCATGGGAGGTTATGAGGATCCTGAATTGGATGAAGCAGCAGATTATATTATAAAAGTACCATCGCTGATCACGCCGAGGATACAGGAGGCACATATTTTTATTGGGCATGTGATTGCGGAGTACGTAGAGCATAGGATGTTTGGATAGAAAGGCAGATAATTAATATGAAAATTTTTGTGTGGGGCATTGGTGTTGCTGCCGGTGAGTTGCTTGAACAGGAATTAAAAAATACTGTGATAGAAGCATTTATAGCGAATACGGATCGAAAATGTTTCAAGGGAAAGCCGGTTTATCAACCGCAGGAAATGACGGCAAAAGAGTATGATGTAATTGTAGTTGCCACAGGATATGCAAGAGAGATATACGAGCAGGCGAGACAGCTTGATTTGGACATCTCTAAATTCATATTCGTTTACGGTAATTACGTTTTTGAGGATATGAATTATAGTTACGAATTGGCGGAGAGGATATTTGATTCATCCTATATTGAAATTATGAAACGTAGATATCGCGTGATCAGAAGTATGGAGCAGGATGAAATAAAAATAGAAAGCGATGGTAGTCTTGATAGAGATACGGATATGTATGTTTCGGATTATAACAGGATTCGTACTTTTGAACTTGTCAGCCGCGAAATTATGGGGGGGGGGGTAAAAGGTTCCGTTGCAGAGCTGGGAGTTTTTCGGGGTGAATTTGCAAAGTACATTAATAAGACCTTCTCTGAACGGACATGCTATCTGTTTGATACGTTTGAGGGATTTCGGGAGAGTGAGGCGGTAGATGAAAAGAAAGCAGGAAATTGTGGGGATTCTTTTATAGAGCGGTTTAAGTCTACATCTGTGCAAAAAGTTCTGGAGATCATGCCGTGTCCTAAAAGAATTGTATGTAAACAGGGGCTGTTTCCAGAATCTTTAGAGGGGTTAGAGGACACATTCGCGTTTGTTTCTATTGATGTGGATTTTGAGATGGCAATATATGACGGATTAAGGTATTTTTATCCGCGGTTAAACAAAGGCGGGTATATTTTTGTCCATGATTATAATTCTAAAAATTTAAAGGGTGTTAAAAATGCGATAAGGCGTTATGAAGATGAGAATAATACGATTTTGGCAAAGGTGCCGATTCCTGATCTGTGTGGGACATTGGTGATCACAAAATAAGAAGCGAGATGGAGTGTTGGCGAAGATGATTAAATTATCAGATTATGTTTTTCAGTTTTTGGAATCGAAAGGAATCAGGCAGGCGTTTATGCTTCCGGGCGGCGGGGCCATGCACTTGGACGATTCTATCGGAAAATCTAAGATAGAGTATGTTTGTTTTTTGCATGAACAGGGGGCAGCTATTGCTGCGGAGGCTTATGCGCAGCACACGAACACTCCGGGACTGGTGCTGGTTACTTCTGGACCGGGTGCGACAAATGCCATAACGGGAGTCACGGCGGGATGGATTGATTCCACGCCGATGATTATAATTTCAGGACAGTCCAAACGGTCGGATTTAGTCGGGGATAGGGGCGTCAGACAAATCGGTTCCCAAGAGGTTCAAATTGTACCGATGGTAACGCCGATTACGAAGTATGCGGTACAGGTGTTGGAACCGACAAGGATCAGATATCATTTGGAGAAAGCTTATCACGAGGCGACCACGGGAAGACCGGGGCCTGTGTGGCTGGATATTCCATTGGATGTGCAGGCGGTTATGCTGGATGAAAACGCTTTGGAAGGTTATATGCCGCAGGACAGGGGAGTGAAGTTTGTAGATAGCGAACTCGGAGAGATCCTTTCGCTGTTGGAGGAGGCCAAAAAGCCGTTAGTGCTTGCAGGTAATGGAATTAAGCTGGCCGGTGGAACAGAGCTTTTATATAAGTTGCTTGATAGGACAGGAATACCCGTGCAGACGACATGGAAAACGATTGACATGTTTGGCGAGAACGAGGCACTGTATGCAGGGCATCCGGGTATTATGGGTGATCGGGGAGCGAATCTGATTTTGCAGGAGGCGGACCTGATACTCTCGATTGGATGCCGCTTAGACACCAGTGTTACCGCATTTAATGATAAAAACTTCGGAAAAAATGCCAAGAAGGTGATCGTGGATATCGACGAAAATGAGATTAAGAGAATGGAAGTCGATAAAGAGGTGACGGTTGCTTGTGATGCGAAGGTGTTTTTACAACAGCTTTTAGCACAGCTAGAGGAAAGGCAGGATACGCTGCTTACGGCTGATAGAAAAGGCATATGGGAACAGTGGGCAGGATATTGCCGCGAAAAGAGAAAGAAGTATCCGATTATCACGAAAGAACATGGTGAGGCAGAGGGCTATGTCAGCGCCTATTATTTTATTGGAAAATTATGTGAGCTGCTGAGAGAAGATGACGTGATTGTTCCCGAAAGTTCCGGCGGAGCCGGAGAGATCACCTATCAGGCGTTTCGTTTGAAACGGGGTCAGAAAATGAAAAACGCGGCGGGTCTTGGCTCTATGGGATTTGGATTGCCTTATGCGATTGGATCCTGCATTGCAAATAATGGGCGGCGGACGATATTGATCAACGGCGATGGCGCCTTTCAACTGAATATTCAGGAATTGGAAACGCTGCACCGACTAAAACTTCCCGTGAAGATGTTTATCTGGAGTAACGAAGGATATGCAAGCATTCGGTCTATGCAGAGAAATAATTTTGATGGACATTATGTGGCAAGCGATCGTGGAAGCGGTTTGACGATGCCTGATATATGTAGTGTGGCGGCCGCTTATGGATTTCGGACACTCTGTATTCATAATAATGCGGAGCTTGATGCACATTTGGCGGAAATTATGGAGAACGACGAACCACTATTGTGTGAGTTAAAGGTGTTACCCGAGGAGACGGTTTCCCCGCGTGTGAAGGCGATTGTCGGGGAAAACGGGAAGATGATGTCGGGACCGTTGGAGAAGATGTGGCCGTTTTTGGAGAATAGTTGAGGAGTACGGATGAATATAGTACGGGAAGAGGATATCAGGCAGATTATCTCTAAAATTCCATATGAAATGTGCGAGGGACAGACATTTCTGATTACTGGAGCAAATGGCTTCCTTGCCAGTTATATGGTTGATACGCTGATGTATATGAAGCGGAGCGGCTATATAAAAAAATGTACGGTACTTGCTTTATGTAGGAGCAGGGAGAAGGCTGAACGTGTATTTAAAGACTGGCTCAACGATGGAGATTTCCGGCTTTTGATTCAGTCTGTGGAAGAGGAAATTACTTATGCTGGAAAAATAGATTATATTGTACATGCTGCCAGCTATTCAACTACACATTTATTTGAAACTCATGCAGCGGATATTATGAAGGCAAATATAATTGGATGTTATCATTTGCTTGAATTAGCCAGAGAAAAAGAAATCAAGAGTTTTTTGTTTTTTAGCAGCGGGGCGGTTTATGGTGATGCAGAGGTGAATGAACTGCGGGAAGATAAGACGTTTGCAGTGGATTATTTGGATATGAAAAATTCTTATGCAGTGGGTAAACGCGCAGGAGAAGCACTGTGTAGAGCGTATTGGCATCAGTATCATATTCCGGCAAAGGCTGTGAGGATTAGCCATACTTATGGTCCGGGAATTGATCTCAATGATGGGCATGTGTACTCTGACTTTGCTAAAAGCATAGTTGAAAACAGGGATCTCATAATTCATGGGGACGGACTTGCAAGTAGGTCCTTTTGCTATGTTTCTGATGCGATTTGCGCTTTTTATCTCATTCTGTTTCTTGGAGATGGGGGGGAAATGTATAATATGGCGAATCCAGACATGAACGTTACAATAAAAGAGTTAGCGGATGCGCTTACAGAAAACGTGTTCCCCGAAAGAGGCTTGCATGTTGTTGTAGAAAAGCCGGTAGTAGATCAGATTGTGTATAAGGTGAAGGTGAACATTGAGAAATTGATGAATTTGGGTTGGCAACCAGTGATTGATTTGTCGGATGGTTTTAAGCGAGTGGTACGTAGTATAGAATATCCAATTTGATAAAGACATGCTTGCTAATTGTAGAAATAGATGAAAGATATAATATTAGAATATATGTGCAGAAAGGATTAGCTTTAGAAATGAAATATGCCAAATTTGTAAATAGAGGAAATAACGATTATATGAAGAGGACAAGGATGCTTAATTTGGGAGACAATATTAAATCCATGGCTGTCAATAAGTTACTTTCTTATTCGGAGATTCAGCAAGGAGACATTATAGAGGTTTCATATTATAATCAATCTACGATAACAGAACCTTGTTGCTTAATTGTAAATAACCACTACAATAGACAGATGAATTTAGACTATATGAATAATCGTTTTATTAGACCAATATTTATTGGCTGGGCGCTCATGGATTCTGAATTATTGCCTGAAGAAGTAGCATATTTAAAAAAATATGAGCCGATATTATGTAGGGATGAATTCACCAAAAATGTATTAACAAAGTATCAAGTAGAAGCATATATAATGGGATGTCTAAGCTTAACATTTGATAAAAGGGTAGAAGATTGCGAGAGAGATAAATTCTATTTTGTAGATGTTCCTGAAAAATTTCTAAAAAAACTTCCTAATAAAATAAGAGAAAATGCTGTTTTTACGAGACAGCATATAAAGTTAGAGCATATAGATGAGGGAGTGATGAAGGATGGAGAGCATCTAGCACATGAGAGATTGAATGAATATTGTAATAATGCGAAAATGATCATTTCTCCACTATTACATTGTATAACACCGTGCCTTGCTATGGGGATTCCGGTCATTGCTGTGAGCAGCAATTTTTCATATAGATACGGATTTATTGATGCATTTGTGACTTCATATAATGAGAAAACTTTTGCGGAATATAATTGGGAACAAAAGGTGAAAGAAACGGATATAGAAGAAATTAAACATTTGATTTTAGAGACGGGGCGTTCAATGATTGAAGGGACGCCAGATTATAAAAGTATTAAAAAACTAGATGATTATTATAGCAAAAGAACTAAATGGGATTATTGTTATGCTATGAAAAAAGATTTGAAGGATATATTTGGGGATAGAGATGAACCATTGTTTATTTTGTGGGGAGCTTCTGTGGGGGGGCATACAGTATATAATTGTATAAAAGAATTATATCCGACGAGTGAAATGTATTCGATAGTAGATAGTTATGCAAAGGGTATTTGGGAAGGAAAAGAGATTCGCGAGCCTGAAACTGTAATTAAGGAGAATCCAAATGTGGTTGTAATTGTAGCAACAGTGTCGGGTCAAAATGATGCACGCATACTGATGGGGAGTATGAACAGAAGGGAAGGTGTAGATTATTTTATGATTCATGAGAGCATGTATAGTTGACATTTTAAGCAGGAGTCCGGTATATTATATGTAGTACGCATTGGAAAATGCTTTCATTATTTTGTGACTTAGTGTATGCTGATGATAAGTGAAGGGGAAAACTAAAAATAGTACTTGTGTTTTCGACTATTAGAGGATATAATATATAGGCGTGGCGAAGGAGGGATTAAAATGAGGATTACCATGTCTACTACTCCGCAGGATGTCGCCCAAAGAACTAAAAGTGTTATGGAGCGTGATGTTATTCCTAATATGCTTTTAAAGAATGCAGGGAAGCCCAATGGATTTGTCTCAGAAAAGAAGGATTATCAGTATTGGGTAAGGCGTGTTTGTGGAAGGACTAAATAGGCATAGGTCTTTGTTTTAATATTAACAAAGACCTATGCCTATTCTAATATGCGAAAGGATGAATGACATGCACATACAGTATGAGAAATACAGTGATTTGTTAAGCGAAAAAGAAGGTTTTGGATTAAGGATTATAAATGAAATTATTGACAGCATTACAGAACAAATAACATTTTACTGTCAGGAAAGATATCAGTACTACAAAGAAAAATATAATATAGAAATAGATATGCAATACGATGTATTTAGAGCTAATCAGGCAATAATTGATGCGTTAGAGGATTTGAAACGGCTTAAAGAATTTCATCCGGTTCAATATCCAAACAGATTAAAGTGCGCAGCGTACCTCGCATATTGGTGGTTACAACGACAACCTTTAACATTTTCGGTGTGCGAAGATACACAAGGAGAGTTCTTTGATAAGGTAGCAAAGATTGATGTTGCAAGAATGATTCACACTAATGCATTTTGGCTAGTGGCTTATGTTTTGGGGGAGTTATTTACAGAAACAGAATTGCCGTGCGCAAAAGAAAATCCACAATTTCAAAAACAATGGAATATAGAATTTGACTATATATTTTATTATTTTTGTTATCGGGCAAGTTCACCCAAAGCGATAGAGGCATTTTTATCAACGGCATTGTTGCATCCAACATGGGAAGTAAAGGATGGTGTTTATTTTGAAGAATAACGGTACATATAAATGGATTATAGGGTGCTTGATAGGCGTTATAATTATCTTAGTAACTTTTTTGATTGTTAAAGAGAATGACATAATTTGTGTATCTTTTTCGGAGTCTCTTTCCGTAGCGGCTACTCTTAGTTCAATAATATTAAGCGTTATAGCTATGCTTTATACATATATTTCTGGAAGAGACACAATGATAATATCAGAGAAGATACAAAATACCATAAAAGAAATTAATAAACAGGTACAACAGGTGTCAAATGAAACAAAGAAAAATACGGAGGTATTGATAAAGGTAAAAGAAGGGATTCAATATGTCGAAAGTGCCATGAATACATCATCAGAGGCGTTGAAGGATATTAGAAGGGAAAATATATCTGAACGGGAAAAACAAGTGGTAATTGACAATATAGAAAGAACGCGAAATAGTATGATGATGTTTTTAAATAAAATGAAAGAGAATGTGTGATTGTGTACTGTGTTCACGCAATTACCTTAAGGAGAGGGCGAATATGAAATATGGTTTGGTAGTACATGAACAGAAATTGGATGAGGAGAGAGCGCAGGAAAATGTTCAACATATAATTAATTTGGGCAATTATGTTCAGTGGCTTGCTATAGAGCAACTATATCTTTATATTGGAATTAGCGAAAGCGATATCGTTAGATTAAGTAGTGAGGAATTGCGAACCTATAAGGGGGAGCAGATGATTTTACCCATAAATTATATAATGTTTGATACTGACATGTGTGTATATACTACAAAAGATAGGCGGTTTGCATTTTCGGATTGTATCACTCCGGTATTTTTGGGATTTAGCGTAAAAAATGGATATTGGGAATGGACAGAAGAGAGAATTGAATATTTTAAGAAATATGAGCCGATAGGCTGTCGGGATTATTTGACGTGGAAAACAATGGTAGATTTAGGTATTAATGCATATATGGCAGGATGCATCACATGGACACTGCCGTTACACAAAGGCAGAAAACAAGGAAGAACGACATACTTCGTCGAAGCTCCTAAGGCATTGGAAAAATACATACCGTTAGAATTGAGGGAAGATTACAAATGCATTTCTCAGGAAATTGAGATATCGAAAGAGCAGTTTTATGATTATGAGTATGGTTATAAGATAACAAAAACTTTGCTTGAAGAATATGATAAAAATGCAAGACTGGTCGTTACTTCAAGACTGCATTGTGCCAGCCCTTGTATGGCGATGGGCATTCCTGTTATTTTGGCAAAAGAGTATTATGGGCATCCCTATGATTTCTTGAAAAAATTTCTCCCTATGTATTCATATAAAAATCTGGATCAGATTGATTGGAATCCAGAGAAAGTGGATATGGAATCATACAAAAAAATTGCATTAGAATGTGCAAAAAAAAGATTATTGGGGGAAAACGCTGATGAAGAAATCAGAAAATTGCATGAAGAATTTGCTTTTCTTTATAAAGATGGATATCAAGAGGGTAAACTGGATTTGGGTTTCTTATTTCAAAAGCTTGCTTCTCGTTATGGGAAAAATGAGAAGTTTAGTTATGCAATATGGGGGATTTCCAAGGATGCAGAAAAAATATATGAGTATATCAATGTGAACTATCCGAACGCTAAATTAGTGAAAGTGATTGATAGTTTTAGAAAACAGGAATTTCATGGTGTTATGTCACAAACACCAGATATATTGAGTGCGCAGGATAATTTTCTGGTTATAGTTGCAACACTTAATTGCTGCGCGGCGGCACGACCATTGTTTGAAAAGATTGGTAAGCCGGAAACGGATTACATTAGTGTTACAGATGGTATTATAAACGGCATGTTTTGATTAAACAGGGGGATATAAAAATAAGGAATTAATCTTTTTGAGGGTCAGGCAGAAGTGTCAGACCCTCAAACTATATTTTTAAAAAAATTGCGTTTCAAAAGTAAGCACTGATAATATAGGTGGATAGTTGACATTTTTGTCGTAATTCGCTATTATCATAACTGACTAAGCCATATAGTCAAGATGCACTACAGAACAATTATACAAAGAGGTGGAGTGACCCGCGTGTGCTACAAAGGAAGTGCAGCGAGAGCATAAAGATGAACTTTAGAGAAATTTTTGATGCCGCAAGAAATAACAATATTAGTAGTCTTTTGCGAGCCAAGAAAGAAGTCTATCAAATACATAATGCAAGAAATATTTCGAGGATGATGCATTTCAATGATACTGTAAAAATTGGAAAGCTAATGAATCTGAGCAGAGAGAAAATTGATAGTATGTTAGAAGATGTGAGAGATAATATGGAGGCTAGAAAAAAGGCTTATGCTTTGCTCAGAAGTGATTATATAATTTTAGCAGACGATTTAAAAAGCGGTAGTATGCTTGAGGAGGAAACGGATTGGAGACAAATGTTATATTGCGCTTTTTGCGAACGGTATTTTGATGTCGAAAGCATGGAAATAGAAGAATTATATGATAGGGCAAGAATTCATCGAATAAGAACGATTATTTTAGAAAAAGGGATGGAAAACTTATTTGACCAAATGAGCATGGAAGCAAAGAAAATCCGCTTGGATACAGCTAATATAAATTTTCTATTTAATATGCTATTGGAGATAGACCACGATTGGAATGAAAGATTTGAATCAACTAAAAAAGTAGCGGAGGAATGCTTGAAAAATAGGCTTTGGGTTAATGAGGGATATATTAATTACCACTATTTTGAGAAGGTTGAGGAACTCTGCGATGTGATAAATCATTATTATGGAAGGGAGGGAATGGTATGACGGGGTGTGAAATAGGAGTGAGTATAAGCGCGTTGGATTTATTAAGACATGTGACGGAGGTTTATAAAACTAAATGCTATACAGAGATTGAGCTTGTGAGAATAGTAGAAGAGACGAAACGGTTTAATGAGCAATTAAAAAATGAAAGATATCAATTTGACCAACAATTTGAAACCATTAAGCAGACGAATGAGGAAATAATGAAATTAGTGCAGGATTTGACGCACAAGATACTTCAAGAACCAGAATTAGCAGCAACATATCAAACTTTGATTGAGAATCTGTTACATGAAAATACCGAATTATTAAAAAATTTTTCAAAAATATAAAGGGGGATTATACGAATGAAAAAATTTTTAAATGGAGGTTTTCTATTTGCAGCGGCATTCAATTATTTTTTGTTGTTCATAGTTTTTCTGACATTTACAGATGAAGCGAGGATGGCATTGCCACTCGCGGCAGGAGCACTGGTTATCTTATATGTGTTAGCACTGACACCGATTGTTGATTGGTACTACCGGATGATTCTTGAACTTAGGGAACCTAATACGGTTGAAGGTGAAAGATTAAAACGAGTATGGAAGACGGTTTGCAACAGGGCAGAAAAGGCGAGTGTTTTAGTAAAGAAAAGTATCAGACTTTATGTTTCAGATGAAGATGGATTAAATGCTTTTGCAGCAGGTACGAGAACAATTGCTGTGCATAGGGAGCTGTTAAGTAATTATATAAGTGATGAAGAGATAGCGGGTGTGCTGGCTCACGAGTTGGCTCATCATGTTCATGGAGACACAACGAGTTTGTTAATGTCATTACAAGGAACGGTTATTTTTGGTATAATGAGAATTTCCCTTAAAGCGATTTTTTGGATGGTGAGTGCAATTATAGCATTTGTTCTGGCGTTTATAGGCTTCATGGCTACAGATGGAAATTTGGAAGATGGGATTGGGTGGTATAAGATTGTAAATTACATAATAGATAAAATAAGTGGAATTATTGACTTATTTCTGGCAGGGATAGCATCTCTGGAGACAATGATTTCTAGATTTTTTGCTAGACAGCAGGAATTTGCGGCAGACGAATTTAGTGGAATGTTAGGATATGCAGATGGTCTCATTATTTATTGCAGAAGGCATGCCGAGGAGACAAAATTGAATAAGCTGTCTGTGGAATATTTGCTTTATGGGACCCATCCACCAGTTGAGGAGCGGATTACAAGATTGCAAAAAATTTATCAAATAGAAAAGCAAACAAAACAATAAGATAACGGGTATGGGGATAATGAAAAAAATTTTACTTAAAATAGGCGAGTGTATTTTAGTATATATAGCGGTGATTCTGGTAGCGGATTTGCTTTTTTCTTTTATATATTATAATGTAATGATGCAGGCAGGGGATTCATTCCGGCATGTTTATGTACAAACGATTTCGGGGAAACTTAAAACAGTAGATATGGGAGATTCGATATCATTAGTACAGGCTGCGCAAAATTTGTTGGAGGTAATCGCAACGGCAATTTTGACGGGGTATGTCATGACATATTTTACCCGTAGGCAGCCTAAGGTGAGTCTGGTAGACTATCTTGTAATCAGGCGTAGGACAAGTGAAAATGTAAGAGAACAACTATCCCTAGGGGTGATTGTCCTGAATAAAAGCAGAAAAAAGATAGAAAATGTGAAATGCCATATTAGTTGTGTTTATGTAAATTTGGATAATAAATCAATTAATGCGGAATATCATAATATTCAGGATGCGGTGGGAATTAATAATTTTATGAGATTTTCTTTTCCGTTGGAGCTGCTGCCGCATAAGCTGATGCGCGATTTTATTAATAGGGACGAATATTGTCGCAAAAATGATGCAATAACAATTACTTTGACAGGAGAATATGGAAGCTTAAAAAGTCCGTTCAAAATTGAAAAGAGATATAAATTGAAGGATATTGTAATAGTAAGCTCAAAAGACTTAAAATACAAAAGGAAAGTGTATAATCTCATTACGGGAAAAGAAGAGGAGAAAGTACAATGGGATATATTGGAGGAGAGACCGGATGAAGCATCTCAAGATGAAAGAAATGGTATAATGGATGAAATTGAGGAGATTTGTGAAGAAAAATTATAAGGAAAGTTAGAGAGGTTTATATATGAAACTCTGCTCCTGTAGCATGACATATCAAAACAGTAAATTATCGGATAAACCCAATGAGGATTATTTTATTTGTGATGACGAACGGCATATTTATATTCTTGTGGACGGTGTATCAAGAGATAAAATAGAGGGACGTTATCCGAACCCAAGTCCGGCGAGAGATGTGTCAGAAATCTTTGCGCATACGGTTTACGAATATCTGAGATTACATGCTGGATGTACGTCAGTGATGGAGGCAGTTGGGATAGGAAATTGTGAAATTGCAAAATATAATGAGAAGATAAAATGGGAAAATGATTTTTTGCCGGGAACAGTTGGAATTGTAGCCATAATAGAAGACAGAGTGCTGTATTATTGCTATATTGGTGATTGTTATGGGCTGAAAATAAGTCAAGCTGGGGAAAAATATTTTTTTACGGAATGTCAAACAAATTTGATTGCAAGGTATGGCAAAAAATTTACGGCTTATGAAATTAGAAATAAAATATGTAATCACAAAGAACACCCATATTCATATGGCGTTTTGAATGGGGATGTAAATGCAATGGATTTTGTTGTTTCGGGAAGGATAGAGATAGATAATGATGAAAAGATAATTTTATGTAGTGATGGATTTGATGATTTAGTAAAAAATTATAGTGGAACGGATTTATATAAAATGTCATTGGAGGAGATGGAGAGAAAAACGGAGAATAAAGACGATAAGACGGTGATTGTGATCGAGTGATGCTGTGGAGAGGGGGCATCGCTCAATCACAGGAGTTTATGTTATTTTCCACGGCGCTTCCCCGCTCTGCCACAGCCCCTCCAGATATTCATTATCCCGCAGAGTATCCATCGGAGACCAGAAGCCTTCATGCCGGTAGGCGTCCATTTCACCGGCGTTGGAGAGCTTGTCAAAGGGCTCTTTTTCCAGCATTGTATTGCCGTCGCCCAGATAGTCAAATATTTTTGTATTCATCACCATAAAGCCTGCATTGATCCATGATTGATCGACCCGGGCTTTTTCGGAAAAACTTTCTACCTGCCGGGTCTTGGGATTAATCTTGATGGCGCCGAACCGGCCGGCCGGTTGTGTTGTCGTGATGGTAACGATACGACCGTTTTCCCGGTGGAAGCGGAGCAACGAAGGAAGATCTACGTCGGAGAGACAATCGCAATAGGTCAGGAAAAATTCATCACCGTCAATGTACTCTCTGACTTTCAAAAGTCTGCCTGCGGTGAGCGTATCCAATCCCGTATTGGCAAGAGTTACCTTCCAGGGTTCCACATTGCTTTCGTGTACCTGTACATGTTCGTTCTTGAGGGAAAAGGTGCTGTTTGCCTGATGTACATAGTAGTGCGTAAAATATTCTTTGAGCATCTGCCCCTTGTAGCCGCAGCATATGACAAATTCATGGTAGCCGTAAGCGGCATAATACTTCATAATATGCCAGAGAATAGGCTTACCGCCAATCTCCACCAGAGGCTTCGGTTTAGTCTGGCTTCCCTCTGTGATGCGGCTGCCACGGCCGCCTGCTAAAATTACAACTTTCATCGCATGACTCCTATCAAATCCATGGGGCTATCCCTGCATTCCACATGTTCCTTGCATCCACTAAATCACGCTTGGTTTCGATTGCAGACCAGTAACCGTGATGCCTGTATACCGCAAGATTGTTTTTCTCGGAAAGTATCACTAAAAGCTGCTTTTCGAGAGCGTAGTTACCCTGTAAATAGGGAAAGATGCTTTTATTAAATACAAAACAGTCTGCATTGATCCATGCGTTGTCGTTAGGGGGAACGGTCTCATTTCCCCGATAACGGATAATGCCGTTTTCGTCAAGGGGAAGGAGACGGCTGCGCCCGCTGGGTTTGGCCATTGCCATAGTGGCGGCCCTTTGTTCCCGATGATGGGTTTCCAGAAGAGCGGAGAGATCCATATCGGACAGACAGTCTCCGTATGTGACCATAAAGAGATCTTCTGTGATAAAATCCTGAATCATGCTGATACGTTGTCCGGTAGAGGAAAACAAGCCGGTATCAACCACCGTGACTAACCAATCTTCCGTTTTTTTCTTATGGATTTGGATTGTATTTGTGGCCAAGTCTACAGTGATATCTGATTCGTAAATATAGAAATCATGGAAGTATTCCTTGATGGTATCTACATGATAGCCGCCGCAGACAATAAATTCATTCAGGCCATATTTGGAAAAATGCTTCATAATATGCCAAAGAAGAGGTTTTCCGCCAATTTGGATCATTGGCTTGGGGATTCCCTCGCGTTCCTCGTTCAATGTACTTTGCATACCGCCGGCTAAGATCGCAACTTTCATTTCGTATCCTCTGATTTTACAATATAAAAATAGTATGGCTGTAATTTCATTATATTTTTTGGTATAATATACCTATATAATGATTTGGCTTGCATTTAGTATATCAATAATCAACATATAATGCAATTTAAAACGTTGGGGTTTATGCAGGGAACAGGAGACAGCTATGGCGAGAACGGTAGGAATCGGGATTCAGGATTTTGGTAAGATAATTGAGAATCGGTGTTTTTATGTGGATAAGACTGCTTTTATCAGGGAATGGTGGGAAAGCAGGGATGAGGTGACGCTGATTACCAGACCGCGCCGGTTTGGGAAAACCTTGACCATGAGTATGACGGAACAGTTTTTCTCGGTCAAATATGCGGGAAGGAGCGATTTGTTTGAGGGGTTGTCTGTCTGGCAGGAGGAAAAATACCATGACCTGCAAGGAACTTACCCGGTCATCAGCCTTTCTTTTGCCAATATCAAGGAAACAAATTATCAGAATACCCGCGGGAAAATCTGCCGGCTGTTGGTGGATCTTTATGCCAACTGCGAGTTTTTGCTGGAAACGGACGCGCTGGCGGAAAACGACCGGGCATTTTTTAAAAGTGTATCTGCAGGAATGGATGATGTGACGGCAACGATGGCGATTCACTATCTCTCTAAGTATTTGTCTGCTTTCTATGGAAAAAAGGTGATTATTCTTCTGGATGAATACGACACTCCCATGCAGGAAGCATATGTCCATGGCTATTGGGAAGAACTCGTGGCCTTTATCAGAAGCATGTTTAACTCTGCCTTTAAGACGAACCCGTGGCTGGAACGGGCCATTATGACAGGAATCACCAGAGTAAGCAAGGAGTCCATCTTTTCGGACTTAAATAATATTGAAGTGGTCACCACGACGGCAGGTAAATATGAAACAGCCTTTGGATTTACGGAAGCGGAGGTGTTTGCGTCACTGGATGAATTTGGAATGAGCGGGGAAAAGCAGGCTGTTAAATGGTGGTATGACGGCTTTATTTTCGGGGAGCAGAGGGATATTTATAATCCATGGTCGATCCTTAACTTACTGGATAAGAGAAAACTGACGACTTACTGGGCGAACACCAGCTCTAACAGTCTGGTCGGGAAATTACTTCGGGAGGGCAGCAGGGATGTGAAGGTATCCTTTGAACGGCTGATGAGGGGCGAACACCTTTGGGTTCCCATTGACGAGCAGCTTGTTTACAACCAGCTTGACAATAACGAGTATGCCATCTGGAGCCTGCTTGTGGCGAGCGGCTATCTGAAAATACAGGATTATGAAGAGTATGGGAAAGACGAGATCATAGGCGAGCCCAAATATGAACTGATGCTGACAAACCATGAAGTGGAGATTATGTTTAAAAATATGATCAGAGGCTGGTTTGCGGGGGATGTGTCGAACTATAACGCCTTTATCAAGGCGTTGTTATTGGGAGACAGAAAAGCGATGAACTACTATATGAATAAGGTGGCGCTTGCGACATTCAGCTATTTTGATGTCGGAAACAGGCCTTCTGAGTATGCGGAGCCGGAGCGGTTTTATCATGGATTTGTTCTTGGGCTGCTGGTGGAGCTGGCGGACAGGTATGCTATCATGTCTAACAGAGAGAGCGGGTTTGGCAGGTATGATGTGGTGTTGGAGCCGCTGGGGGAAAACGATGACGCTATCATATTGGAGTTTAAGGTGCGTGACCCGGAGGATGAGAAAACCCTGCGCGATACCGTGCAGGCGGCGCTTTTGCAGATAGAGGAGAAGAAGTACGCGCAGACGCTTGTGGCGAAGGGAATTCAAGAGGAAATGATTCGGAAGTACGGTTTTGCGTTTGAAGGGAAAATGGTACTGATTGGGTAAGGCTGCGGTATGATTATTCAAATCCTATTTGCAAACCATTATATCTATTGGTATACTATTTCTATCGACTTTTTTGGATATAAGGTGGAAGAAGAAGGGAACAAGTATGTTTGAAAACAAGACGGAATCGGAAGCAAGACAGGAAATTCTGAGCAGTGTCAGAGAATATTGCGACACCTTTCACAGAAAAAAGCCCTATCAGGAGGGGGATCGTATCCCCTACGCGTCCCGGGTTTACGATAGCGCGGAAATGACCAATTTAGTGGACAGCGCCCTTGAATTTTGGCTGACTGCCGGACGCTACACGGACCGGTTTGAGAGCGAATTTGCAAAATATCTGGGAGTGAAGCACTGCTCTTTAGTCAACTCGGGCTCCTCCGCCAATCTGTTGGCCTTTATGGCGCTAACGTCTCCTTTACTGGGGGAGCGGGCGATTCGCAGGGGCGATGAAGTCATTACTGTGGCAGCAGGATTTCCGACGACGGTGGCGCCTATCATTCAATACGGCGCAGTGCCGGTGTTTGTGGATGTGACGATACCGCAGTATAACATAGACGTGACGATGTTGGAGGAGGCTCGGTCTGAAAGAACGAAGGCGGTTATGATTGCCCATACGCTGGGGAATCCTTTTGACCTTGAGGCAGTCAGTGCGTTCTGTAAAAAATACGGCTTGTGGCTGGTGGAGGATAACTGTGATGCGTTGGGATCTGAGTATACACTGGATGGGGAGACGAAGCTCACAGGTACGGTCGGAGATATCGGCACATCCAGTTTTTACCCGCCTCATCATATGACGATGGGAGAAGGAGGAGCGGTTTATACAGATAATCCGCTGCTTCACAAATGTATCCGCTCATTCCGGGATTGGGGGCGTGACTGTGTCTGCCCGTCCGGACATGATAATCTGTGTGGACACCGCTTTGACAGACAGTATGGTGAATTACCGCTAGGTTATGACCATAAATATGTATATTCTCATTTTGGATATAATCTAAAAGCGACAGATATGCAGGCGGCGGTCGGCTGCGCGCAGCTTGAGAAGTTTCCGTCCTTTGTGGGGCGGCGGAGACATAATTTTAACAGATTGAAGCAGAGACTGCAGGCGGCGGAGCGGACGCAACATGTTACGGACAGGTTTATTCTTCCAGAGGCGTGTAAAAATTCCGTTCCGAGTTGGTTTGGCTTTGTGATTACATGTAAAGAGGGTACGGACCGCAATCAGGTGGTGCAGTATCTGGAAGAACATGGTGTGCAGACGAGGATGCTTTTTGCGGGTAATTTGACAAAGCATCCCTGCTTTGATGAAATGAGAAAGAGCGGCGGGGGCTTCCGAGTAGTAGGGAAGCTGGAGAATACGGATCGGATTATGACGGATACTTTTTGGATTGGGGTGTATCCGGGGATGACGGACGAGATGATTGACTATATGGCGGAAACATTGATTCAGGCGGTTTGTCGTTGACTATACAGAATTCTGAATAGTGTGGGATAAGAAAACCTATTTTTGTAAACGGAGGAATTACTAATCATGAAAGTGTATGCTTGCACCGGGCTAACCAGTCGATGCATTACGTTAGCTCATGCGTATCATCTGCAAAAATTTAGTGGGGGGGGGGCAGAAGAAGCGTCTGACTATTATATGGCCGATTGATGCAGAATGCGGAATCCCTTTTAGGGAAGTGTTTGCGGAGGATATGTTTGATGATATTGATTTCAAGGTAGCGGAGGTCAATCTGCTGGAAAGGATATATTTTGATTATCATAAAAGTGATGGAGTGCAGTTGAATTTGAAAAAGAAGCATTATGGAAAAGCAATTCAGGCTTTGGTGCTTATATTCATGGACATGCTTCAAAAGCATAAAAGAAAGTTAAAGGTCAAAATCATTAATGCCTATATGAAAAGAAAAAAATGGATTGATTATATGCCTCCAGATGAAATAGGGTGGGAAGGAGCTTCTTACATTCGATATATAAATGGTAGGTGGCAGCAGGTATTTGAAAATTTGGAGGCTGGAAAAGAAGTATGTATTAGGGCATATTGCGGAATAATGAAAGATGGGAGATATGGGGAAGCCGATTTGTCCGTTATAAAATTTGCGAAGAAATACTGGAAGCAGGTAGAAGAAATTATTAAACCGAATGAGAATTATATTGGGGTACATATCAGAAGAACGGATCATGGTACAGCTATAAAAGAGAGCGAGACAAAGTTTTTTGTAGATATAATAAATGAAATGCTTAGCAAAAGCAACAAGAGAAAAATTTTTTTGGCAACAGACGACAAGCAGGAAGAAGATAGACTGAGAGAAATATATGGAGAAAGGTTAGTTGTTCAAAAAAATAAAGCATGGGGCAGGAGAACTGGGGATGAGATGAAGTCAGGGATAATAGACTGTTTGTGTCTGACCCGCTGTGAATGTATTTTGGGTTCCTGCGGGAGTGTTTATTCCTCTTTTGCGGCGAAATATGGAGGAAAGAAACTTATTGTTTGCAAAGAAAAAACAGATGACGGGAAAGAATGATTGTATGTTAGATTTAGAGTACTATCGGGGAAAAAGAGTGTTAGTTACCGGGCATACGGGATTTAAAGGGGCATGGCTGTGTGCGGTGCTGCTGCAGGCGGGTGCTGAGGTGACGGGCTATGCGCTGGAACCGCCTACAAACCCTTCTCTCTTTGCGTTGGCAGATATCGGGAAGCGGATGCATTCTGTCATCGGGGACGTGCGGGATTTGGCACATCTGAGACAGGTATTTGAGGAAACGATGCCGGAGATTGTGATTCATATGGCAGCGCAGCCCATTGTGAGGGAATCCTATAAAAATCCGGTATACACCTATGAGACTAATGTGATGGGGACGGTGCATGTGCTGGAATGTGTCAGGCTGTGTGATAGTGTGCGCTCTGTTGTCAATGTCACTACGGATAAGGTATATTTAAACAGGGAGTGGACATGGGGGTATCGTGAAAATGAGGAGCTGAACGGGTTCGATCCATATTCTAATTCCAAGTCCTGTTCGGAACTTGTGACAAGCGCTTATCAGAATTCTTTCTTCAGGGAGATGACCCGCCCTGTAGCGGTTTCGACGGCACGTGCAGGGAATGTGATAGGCGGCGGCGATTTTGCGGTGGACCGGATTATTCCGGATTGTGTGCGCGCGGCATTGGATGGAAAAGAGATTATTGTACGCAATCCCTATTCGGTGCGACCTTTTCAGCATGTATTAGAGCCGCTTATGGTATATCTTATGATTGCCGAAAAGCAGTATGAAGACCCCGCATATGCGGGAAGTTATAATGTAGGACCGGATGAGACGGACTGCTATACGACAGGCGAGCTGGTGACATTGTTCTGCCAAACGTGGAATCAGGCTGTCGGAGAGGAACTGCACTGGAAGAATGTGTCGGACGGCGGCCCGCATGAGGCGAATTATCTGAAACTCGATTGTTCTAAATTAAAGAGTGTCTTTGGGTGGCGTCCGGTATGGAATGTGGAGACAGCTATGGAGAAAATTGTGGAATGGACGGTTGCATATCGCGGCCAGAAAGATTTGTATGCGCTTATGTGCGGACAGATTGACAGTTTTGTGAGCTGAGAGAAAGGTACGGACATGAAATTAATCATTCAGATTCCATGTTATAACGAGGCGGAGACGCTGGAAATTGCGCTTAATGATCTGCCGAAGCATATTGACGGCATAGACGAAATCGAATATCTGATTATCAATGACGGCAGTAAGGATAATACCGTGGAAGTTGCAAGAAACTGGGGTGTTCATTATGTGGTCAGCTTCAAGCAGAATAAGGGGCTTGCCAAGGGCTTTATGGCGGGAATCGATGCTTGTCTGCGCCACGGTGCGGATATTATTGTGAATACGGATGCGGACAATCAATACTGTGGAGAGGATATCGAGACGATTGTGCGCCCTATTTTGGACGGGAAGGCGGATATGGTAATCGGGGAAAGACCGATTGACGATACCGCGCATTTTTCGCCTGTTAAGAAGAAATTGCAGCATCTTGGGAGCTGGGTAGTGCGCAAAGCGTCCCATACAAATATTCCTGATGCGCCCAGTGGCTTTCGGGCGTTCAGCAGGGAAGCGGCCATGCGGCTTAACGTGGTTAACGATTACACATATACGCTGGAAACGATCGTGCAGGCGGGCAGAAGTAAAATGCCTATTATGAGCGTGCCGATCCGGACGAATCCGGAGCTTCGCAGTTCCCGGCTGTTCCATAGCATGTGGGGATATGTGAAGAAGTCCATGCTGACAATCTTGCGGGCGTTTATGTGGTACAAGCCGTTGTATTGTTTCTCACTGGTGGCATTGTTTCCCGCGCTGATTGGTTTGGGGATTGGCATAAGGTTTCTGGTTTTCTATTTCAGGGGAACGGGGAACGGGCATGTACAGTCGCTGATTTTGGCGTGTACACTTTTGATTATTGGATTTATAACGTTTGTGATCGGTCTGCTCGCCGATACCATTGCGGCCAACCGCAGAATATTGGAGGACGTGCAGTATCATGTGCGGAAGCTGGAGTATGACAGGGAGACCGAACGAAACAGAAGGGAAGGCAGCGCAGAGTTGCACGACGGTCACAATCATTCCTGACCGGGAGGAAACGCGATGGGAAAGAAGAGACTTTTGGTGACGGCCTCCACATTTCCCCGATGGAAGGGAGATACGGAGCCTCGGTTTGTGCTGGACTTGTGTAAATATCTGGCGGAGTGGTTTGATGTGACGGCTTTAGTTCCCTATGCGCCCGGAGCGGAGGAGAAAGAGATCTTGGAGGGAGTCACGGTCATTCGCTATCATTATTTTCCGATTCATAAGTGGGAGACACTGTGCTATCCGGGAGCTATTGTACCGAGAATCAAGGAAAAGAAAATTCGGCTTCTTTTAGTGCCCTTTCTGTTTCTGGCACTATATTTCCAACTGTTGAAACGATTGAAAACGTATGATTTGGTACACGCCCACTGGCTGATTCCGCAGGGGATTGTGCAGTCCTTTTTTAAGAAACCGTATCTTGTGACGGGGCACGGCGGTGATGTAACTTCTCTTAATAAAGGGATTTTCAGGCAGCTAAAAGTCAGATGTCTGAAACGGGCGAAATATGTGACCGTGGTTTCGGAGCATTTGAAGAAAAAGGTGCAGGAGCTGGTGCCTGATTTACAGCCGGATGTTCTGTCAATGGGCGTTGATGCGTCAGGATTTGGCAGACAGTATTTTGTGGAGAATTATTTTGGACAAAATGGAAAAAAAACAGTACTCTTTGTGGGTAGGCTGGCGGAAAAGAAGGGCGTTACCTATCTGATTTCGGCAATGCGGCAGATTGACGCGCTGCTTGTCATTGCGGGAGACGGTCCGCTTAGACAGGATTTGGAAGAGCAGGCACGGGAAATGGGAGTAAACGCCGTTTTTCTGGGGGCAAAGACACACGAGGAGCTGAGGACGATTTATGCGTCGGCGGATTTGTTTGTGACGCCTTCGGTTACGGCCTCTGACGGCGATCAGGAGGGACTTGGACTGGTAATGCTGGAGGCCATGGCTTCCGGGCTTCCTGTGGTGGCAAACGATTCAGGCGGCATTTCTCAAGTGATAAAAAACGAGGTAAACGGATTGCTTTGTCAGGAAAAGAATGTGGAGCAGCTGACGGATGCCATCGCGTCGGTGCTTCGCGATGAGGAGTTATATAAGCGGCTGTGCCAAAACGGGATGGAGACGGCGCTGAGATATGATTATAGAACAATCGCGGAAAAATACGCGCAGCTCATGGGAAAATAAAGTGGGTTTCTGACAGCCGGAAAGCGGGAGAGGCTGTGTGATAGGAGAGGCAGAGTTTTGGTAAAAGTTTCGTTCGTGGTAGCAATTTATAATGTGGAAAAGTATTTGAGTCGGTGTATAGAAAGTCTCATCCATCAGGAAATGAAAGAGGTGGAGATTATTCTTGTCAATGACGGTTCTAAGGACGGATGCCTGAAAATTTGCAATGCTTATGCGGCGCAGGATGCAAGAATTACGGTAATTGATCAGAAGAATCAGGGGGCGGGAGCAGCCAGAAACAGCGGAATACAGGCGGCGCAGGGAGAATGGATTTTCTTTGTGGATGGGGACGATTATGTGGACGCGCAGACAGCCGTTACACTTTCAGAGTATATGCAGCCGGATTTGGATGTGATATGTTTTACGAATGCGGTCAGTGATAACGGCAGGATTAAGACGGTCAGACACAGCGAACAGATTATCTGCTTTGAACGTGAAGATTTTGTAGAATTACAGCTATCGACGCTTAACAGGATTGGAAGATATAAATATGAAATGGATGTGGTAGAGCCGGCATGTGTTTGGAATAAGCTGTACAGAAGGGAGTTTTTACAGAAAAACGGGCTGGCATTTGCCACGGACATGTCAAGGCTGGAGGATATTTATTTCAGCCTGCAGGTGTATGACAAGGCGCAAAAAGGCATTTACGTGCCGATTGTAGGATATTACTATCAAATCAACAATTCTTCCGTGACACACAGATATCAGAAGAATGTGATCAATGAGTTTCAAATGATTAATGCGCGGTTTAAGCAGTTTGCGGAAAGTAAGAATGACCCCAGATTTATGCGTGCATTTGCGGAGCGTGTTACGACCCATATACGGACATGTACGGTGTTATATCTGTGCAACGCCAGCAACCCGAAAGGGTATCGTGTAAGAAGGGAAATGTTTATGCGGCTGCGCATGACCGAGCCGTATCGAAGCGCGGTGGAGCAGGTGGGCATTTTTGATTATAAAGGGTATAAAGAACGGATTCTGGCGTTGGCTGTAAAGTGGAAATGGTTCTGGATGTGCGAACTATTGTGCCGACTGAATGATATACGCCAGAAACTGGCATAGTGTGGAATGGTAAGACAAAGAGTTCGGTGTGGATTTGTGCCAAAACAGTTTAGAAATGAGGTGGAAGGTGAAAACGTATAGAATAAATGATAGAATACAGTATCTGGTATTGGGCGTCTATATGCTTGGTGTTATAGTGTTTCACGGTTTTTATATATCGCGTCTTACGGGTCCGTTTATTTATGCGGATGAAATCGGTTACTGGTCACATGCGGCCCATATGACGGGAAACACGTGGGCGGGAGTGATGGATGGCGTGTCGTGGTACTCGTTTGGGTACAGTTTTCTGCTTGCGCTGACGTTTCTTTTTTCTTCTCACATGCTGATTATGTACCGGGCAGCAATCGTTTTTAATATGATTATGAGTGTCGGTATTTTTCTGTTGGCACATTGCATTATCAGGCGGTTTGTGCCGGAGCATAAGACGGTTGTGACCGGGCTGTTTGCATTTATGCTCACTACTTATCCGACTTATATTTTTTATTCTCACACGACGCTCTGCGAGACGATGTTTACCTTGATTGTGTGGCTGTTGTTTTATGAGGTGGTTTTGCTGGAAGAAAAACCGACTTTGTGGCGGGCGGTGGCGCTGGGCTGTACAGCGGTCTATGGATTTGCGGTACATAACAGGATGCTTGCCGTACTTGGAGCGGCTGCGGTCTGCCTGCTTTTGCTGTGGGGCACACATAGGATGAACTGGAAACATATATTGGCGGCTGTGGTGTCTGCAGGCATATTTTTTGCCGGATATTTACTGATGAAGGAGTATTTGAGTCTGGCTATCGTGCAGAATCAGGTGGTGGAGAGCGCAGGGGGCGCGGTGGCGCAGGGGTCATATAATACCTTTGGCTTTGTGTTCCAAAAGTTCCTGCGGATGTTTCGGTGGAAAAATATTAAAAATGTTTTTCTCAACGTGGTGGGACAGATTTGGGAATGCCTTTCCTCTTCCTATTTACTGGCAGGAATCGGAGTGGTATATGGCGTTAAAAAACTGATAGACGGAAGAGACTCTGCAAAGGGGAAATGCCTGTATCTGTTTCCTCTGGTAAGTATGCTTTTTTCCATAGGGATGACAGGCATTGTCGCCTATGGCGGGCTTACGCATGTAGGGGATCAGGTCAGACTTGATAACGCTTTTATCGGAAGGTACAGCGCACCGCTTATTCCTCTTTTGATTATGCTTGCATGTGTTATGCTTCTGGAAAGGGAGTATGTGTGTGCCTGGAAATATTATGCAGGGACACTTGTACTCTATCTGGCGGTGGCAGTGGGCGTATTTTTCCGTCTGAGAGGTGTTGAGAATGGGTATCTTAACATTGTCTCTTCGGTTGCAATTCATATTTTTCACTGGCTGGGTGAATTTTCGGTAATGAAATGCGTGGTGATTGCGGTGGCGGTCAGCATGGTATTTCTTGGGATGTGCAGTCCGAGATGGAGGGGGCAGTGGAATTATTGTCTGGCATTTCTGATGGTTGCCTTCCTGTTTTCCATGACGGCGTTTTACTGTATGCGCACATCAATCAGAGGCGAGAACGATAATACGGCGCGTTACACGCCGATGTTTGAATATTTGGCGGAAAATACGGAAAAAGGTGATATTGTATATATCTGTCAGGACGGCAAAATGTCGTATGATTTACAGACCAGACTGCCGGATAAGGCAGTGGTGTGTACGCTGCCGGAGCGGTTGGGGCGTGTTTCGAGAGGCGCCTATGTCGTGATACGGCAGGAACAGCTTGATAAGCTGGAGGCGCCGATGTATTCGGAATGTCTGGAGAACGAGGAGTATGCCGTGATAAAGGTGCGGTAGGTTGGTACCGGCGTTGGTGGGGCATTTAGATAAAACGATGTCAACACATGATTGTCAGGAGCGAAACGCACGGGCAAAAAAGTGCCGCATTTTGGCGTATGGAAACATCGGAATGCGGTGCTTTTTCATGTAAATATAGATACGGCACAAAAAGGCAGGGCTGTATCCCTGTTTCGCTGCTTCCGTGATAAAAAGGATACCGCTCGGAAGAACGAAACCGTATTTTTTCATGTCAAGATGAGTTTTCATATAATGATATCTGTCGATAAACACCTCAAGACGTACACGGTAATTCGCCTCGCTTCGCTTTGTGGTAAGCGTGTCGGCGGCGCAGGTCACGCAGTAGATTTGCTCATCGGAGGCTAAAACAGAGACAGCGTGATATGCCGTCTTCATGGAAAACATGACATCATTCGAAGCAGGCACTTCGTCGAACGTGATTTGATTTTCCTTTACTATCCGATTGCGTATTATTTTCGACCAAGGAACCATGAATTTGTAGCGCAGCAGCATTTCATTATCCCCGGACGGCGCTTCGAGATAATTATGGACAAGTTTTTCAAAGGGAATGTGCCGTCTGGCAGGTTCCCCACTGTCCGAGTATCGGCTTGTGGGTGAAAAATATATAATATCCTCTTTCACGTCGCTATATTTTTTTAGGGTGTCAAACGCCCCGTCAAGAAAATAATCGTCAGCATCCGCGAAAACAAGCCATTTTCCAACTGCCTGTTCCAGACCGAGATTGCGGCAGGTTCCGGCGCCCTTGACAGGGGTGGTGTTATGGAGAAAGAGGCCGCCCCTTAAAATGACATTCTGTTCCGTTTCTGCCGTATCCTCCGTGCTCTTGTCATCGATAACGATCAGCTGGATACTATCGTTTATGGGAATGCTTTCTATCAGGCGGTTTAATTGCGCTACGCTGTTGTAGTGCGGAATGATAACGGAAAATAAGATCATGTCGGATGGCCCTCCGTCGGTTTGTCCCTAATTGTGAGAAGCAGTTACGCGTAAACTATATTATAGTATAAGAGTGACGGGGGTGCAAGAAAGTTATTTTTCATCTACATTGCTCCGATTTCTTATACTTTTCAGGAATTTCATCCGTTTTTTTGCTCTGAACTCATTTACGTTTTTAACAACAGTGTGAGAAGGAACGTTTTTTGTTACGATGGCTCTTGCGCCGATGGTCACATTATCACCGATTGTTATTGGTCCAATGATAGTACAGCCGTTGCCGAGGATGCAATCGTCTCCTATGGTGGCGTGACGTTGCTGTTTCAAGGCTGCGCGCATTTCATCATTTTTGACGGCGGCAGTGATATCGCTGTGGGGGTAAATTTTACAGTTATTTCCAATAACGGCAGTTTTTCCAATACAGACATCATGGGCATGAGCTATATATGTGCCGCTGCCTATTGTGATTCCGGGATAAATGTTGCAACAGTAATTTCGGCGGATATAATTGTACAGTCTTATGGCGCGCCAGCGGTTTAGCAATCCGCCGCGATGAAATAATCGGATAGACTTATAAATCAGCCTTTCGCCCTCACGGTCATAATCATATATACCAGCTATTTTTTTAATGATTTCCTTTAACATATATCCCAAACCTCCGTGTCGGCAAAATATATTATCCTAAAATCCCGGTCTGATTATACACTGGTTTAAGCTATTAAGTGATACAG
>CAJUMV010000002.1 GCA_910587715.1 uncultured Lachnospiraceae bacterium
GATACCTGCAACCGGCGCATATCCTTTGTGCCGGAGAGGGCGGAGAAGATTTATGTAGGCTCCTGCATGGAATACCGCAAGATTGGCAGGCAGGGATGCACGCCGCACCGTATCTACGAACAGGATTTGCATGATGCGGTCTTAAAGGACATACGGGAGTGGGCGAAGCTGGCGCTGAAGGACGAGAAGGCAGTCCTTGACAAAGTTATGGAGCATGAAAACAAGAACAAGACTGACGCTGGCACAGTTATTGAGAAAAAGTTTTCCCTTGAAAAGCGTCTGGGGGAGGTCGAGAAAGTCATTGCCAAACTCTATGAGGATTATGCTTTAGGCAAGGCGGGGGCGGACGAGATTGACTTACTCCTGCCAAAGTACCGGAAGGAACAGGGGGAACTGAAAGCACAGCTTGCGCTGTTCGAGGAAGAAAGCAGCGAACAGAGGGAAACAGCACAGAACGCTGAGAAGTGGGTTGCGCTGATCTGCCAGTACAATGACCTGCAGGAACTGACGGCAGGCATCATAAGGGAACTGATTACCAAAATCTATGTGGGCGATGTCCGCAAGGTTGACGGTGAGAAAGTCCAGTCTATCGAAATTCATTACCGTTTCATCGGCAGTCTGTCGGATGGGGCGGGGAAATAACAATTCTTAAATAAAAATCCCAATTTACAGAACAATTCCACTGTAAATATCACTTTATTCGGTGTTTACAGGTATCAAATCATCGGGATTTCCGCAAAAGGAATTTACATATTCCAACCCAATTTTCAGGCATGCTTTATCCGCACGACTTTCCATCTGTTTGTCCTTATTCGCCAACATGATAGTGAAAACATCCGCCTGCGAGATAGACAGTTTCCTTGAAAATGTCCCGTCGAGATACTTCTGGCAGAAAATAATCTCACGATTCGCTTTCTCATCTTCTTCCACGTAGGCAAAGATAACATGCCCCTCGCGGTCAAGAATCCGCTCAGCTTTTCGGTACGCCATCGGGTTTTTAATTCGCGGTGTTGGTGTCGCGTTTCCGACTGCCCGGTCGTAATCATCCATTTCCTCATCGACCATCTCCGCCATCATTTCTGTCGATGCCTCTTGTACCGTTGGCGCATTGTCAGCACACACTAGCTGATATCCTTTTTGCACAACCTCTGACACTTGCTGATTTTTGATCCTTAACTGACCACCGGTCAATTTGTCACCGGTGTCGAATTGTACTATTGTCGCCAAATTTCGTTCCTCCTGTCCAATTTTTTCTTAAATTTAAGTTCATCTGCTCCTAGTATCGCTTGATTTTCTGTTTTCATTTTTTGTATGTTTCACTTTTTTCTTGCTTCTGCAATCTATATCGGCATTTGGGGGGTTTTATAAATTGTGTGGTTTTAACGAAATTTTCTCTATCGGAAATGCTAAATAACATATTTCCATTATACGACTAACGTTATCCTGTAAACGATAAATCCAGCCGGTTAGACCTAATATCGCAGGTCGTTATCAAAAGCTAAATAGGCGTCTGTTTTATGATAGCACTACGTTACAAAAACTAAAATTATGGAATTGTACGCTGTTCCTCTTCATCTTTGCCACTGGCAAAATTACCAAAACCCCCGAAAAAATAATTTCATTTTTTTCCTCAAAATCCAATTTTCCCAAAATCCGTTGTATTTTTCACCAACGCATATACTTATGTCAACCAGTCGAAAAACTGTCTCTACTTTTCATTTTGCCTATGTCCCGCATGAATGATCCATTCGCACGAATTCTATACTCATGCTTTTCCCAATATCACAGGTGCGTTTCTTCTATAAATAAATATGCAGAATTGAAAACGCTCACATTATGGTCATTTCCCGAAAATAGAACCAAACGTTTCTTCCAACCAAATAATGGAAAAGCATTTTCTCAACCAGTCGTTTTTCTGCCAGCCCCTTTATGTTCTTCCTTCTCTCCACCCCTTCCGTACCTTTTTCAAAAATCCCTAGGTTTTCAACACCGAAAACCTCTTTTTTCGCCCGAAAAAAAAACACCCCCACCCTTGGCAAGTGCACGTTAAAAAAACAATTGTGTAAAAACTCACTTCACAAAACTAAAATAAAAAGAGAACCAAATGCAACTTTTAATCACTGTCGCGTTTGGTTCTCTTGTGCCCTTCCGTCATATCTTTACAGTTCAATCTCCCCGAACAGATTGACTTCCGCATGGATTTTATCAACATCCAACTCCTGCTCACTGATTAACATTGTCTGTAACGTCACCGTGTTGTTTGCCGTGTCAATGATTGCCAGACTCTCCGGCACTTCCATCCCGTTCACTTTTATTACCGCGCCCATGTTATCGCACCCCCATTTTCTGTAGTTTTTTGACAATCTGCTCTGCCGTGTACTTTCCGTCTGCAAGCTGGCAGAGTTGTTCCAAGTTCAGCCCTTTTTTGTAAGCATCAAGAAGCTGAGAAGAACTGACATCCTTTACGCCAATGACAACCGGCTGGTACACAACTTTCGGCGCGCCCCCGTTTTTAGATACCACAAGCCTCTGCAGATTGGCAAGCTGTTTCAGAATTATTTCCAGCTGTTTTCCCATCATAGTAAGTTGCTCCTGTGGACTCATACGCCACCTCCTCAAAATTTTTTTATTTTTTATTCAACCGTATGCCCCGTTTGACGCGGTCACCAATACTTGCAAGTGCGCCCCTTTTTGCATACCGCCCCCAAAGTTACCATACACCAAAACAGCGTTTTCTCCCGAATGTGGGCGCGAAAAAAGATACCGGCTACACCTTTCCGGCAGTCGGTATCTTCTGACCTTACGGCTGTTATTGTTCCCCGAAATCGTCCAATAACTTCTGTATCTCCACAAACTTGAATACCATCTGGGCAAATGCTTTCAACAGATATGCGATAGCGCATAAATCAATCAAAGCAAGCGAAACACCGCATAATACAATGAGTCCGTCCATGTTGACCTCCTTGTGAAAGGGGGTGTCTCCCGACACCCCGCCCCCTGTCTTTACTGTTTCTGTTCTGTTTTCTTTGACTCTGCTTTCTTCTCCGGCTTAGCTGTCCCGCTCTCTAAAACAGGAAGTACCACTTTATCACCTTCCAGTTTTGCCCCGCCGAATACCAGACCCATCGACAGGAACATTTTCAGCATATCCTCTGTCACGACCTTACGTTCCCACTTGGTAGAGATGACCTCATAGCCGCCGTCTGCCTTGCCGGTCACGATGTAAGCCACGTTTGCCACACAGTTTTCATCCTCAAGCATAGGTGTGTAATTGTTTACATGGCGGTGTTCCATTAAATTTCTCATAAAGAAATTTTTGTCCAGTGCCAGTTCCTCATCGTCTCCAACCACCAGACCATGAATCGAATCCCCTTTTAACAGTGCCGCCTTGATCTCCTTGGCTGTCATCTCAACGACCTCGCCTTTGTCCTTGTTCCAGAGTTCAAACCCGATTTCCCTGTTTCCCAACATTGTCCGCAATACCGCTACCTTTGTCATGCACATACTCTTTTCCTCCGTTTTCTACGTTTTTTTGTTTCATTTCTTAACTACAAATACATTCTAACGCTGAAAAAATGTGGTGTCTGTGGTGGGAATAGCCAGAGTTTACGCGCAATGTTGTACGAAGTGACGGCGGGCTTGTTTTCGACCTATCTTTTTCTTTTCATGTGTTTCCCTTTTCTCCCGCGGTGAAATAATAACCTTTTCCCTGCCCCGTTTCTGCCAATCACGCGGGCGCGGCTGTTGCCGGATTTTTCCATATGTATAAACATATCCCGTATATCGCAGCTTATCTCCTTTATCACGCACACCGCATCAGCCGACAGGAAATCTTTCTGTGTCCCAAAGTCATTTTCCAATAACACGGAAACGACGATCACTTTCTCCATGCCCTTCAGAATCTTTTCCCATTGCACTTCCGATAATTCAACGCTCACTATAATCTGTCCTCCATGTAAAAATTTGATAAAACCGGGGTAGGTGAAAAGACCGCCCTCCTTCCCTATGCCGGATTGTCGTGATAACCGCATAAACTTTATCACCGGTGAATTATAATTGTGAAATACTAAGGTATCTTATGATATCAGACTGAAACCATGCCCTTGACACGCTTGCCCATAAGACAATTTTGCCTTTATTGATTTTTCCCATTTCTCAATTATCCCGTAGAGAATGTATTATAATCTAAATTGACTGGTTACATAAAATACCCTCACCTATCCCTGTTTCTAACAGGGTGTGAGGGTAACGCCAAACCGTCCAAAAATCTACAATTATTTTAACGGGGCTTATGCTACTGGATTCCGGCATCCGTACTAACCTGCTTAATCATGGGGAGCATACAGTCCATGCACATGATGTTCACGTCCTTCGTTGCCCGTACACTGTTATGACACCCAGCACAAAGGTATTTTCTTGTACTGCTCTTTTTAGGCAGTTTACCGTCTGCCCCGTCCGTACCGCCTGCACCGTCCTGCCCGCCGCCCGCCTGCATGGTTTCCCCCATTCTTACATAATCAAATTGTGTGTCTAAGTTGTATTTTTTTATTTTTTCTTTCAGTCTTTCGGTCGGCTCGGTCACGCTCCATCCGATATACTGCGCATGGCTTATTTTTAAGTCACGTTCCTCCGCAATCTGCCGAAACCGCTTATTATGGTAGCGTCCCCCGTTTGATGTGTCGCGGATATCGTTTTCCATTGCATACAAATGACAACATTCATGCAAAAGCGTTGCGATTATGTTTTCGATCGGTCGGTTAAGGTGTTCCGCGCTGATGTTGATTTCATGGTAACAGTCCCACTCATCCCTCCATATCTTTCTCACCGTAATATGCCCGTAGGTACGCTGTGATGATTGGATTGTAATGACCACCTCCGGCAGTTCGTCCGCGAAATAAACGTGGTTCAGTACCCGATAAGCTGTTTCCAAAAATTTATTCTGCTCCGATAACATGACCGACCTCCCCCTTCCCTTTTTCCTGCCCTGTCACGGGAATGCCGACATTTTGGCAGTGCACTGTTAAATTTCCAAAATTAAAAGTGCACTTTAATTTCTTTCAACATGAATTTTAAGCACGAAAAAAGACACTCACTGGTTGGGTGGTGTCCCTTTACTGTTATCACTTACAATATTTCATTGTATTTATAATCTGCCTCTGCATCTTCCTTTGTCTCATAAGTATTTGCCAGATAAATATATGGTATGCCGCTTTTGTCTTTTATCCTAAAGTCTCTGTAATATTCTTTATCGTCAACCCTTATTTTCAATCTATGACTGATATTATCAATCTCGTAAATCATTCCCTCGAATAGAGTCGCCGGTAATATCATATAAGCATCCGCCACGCTGATTTCTTTATGTACGATAGGCAAATTCTTAAAATGAATGTTCCCCATGTCAAAATTGACTCTATATAAATCCCCTGTTGAACTGCCGCCTACTCCATTCAAATTAACCGTTTGATTTTCTTTAACTGCACCCTTAAGTTTCAAAGGTGTTATACTTTTTAGCCACATTGGTAATGTCGCGCCGGTATCAATTAAGACCCTGCAATTATAAAACCACGGTAACACGATCACGGGACTGTTTTCTTTTGTATCCAAATTATATATTTCTTCTTTTAACACAGTGTCAACACTCCTACATTTACTTTACTTCCTGTAGTATACCAGCACATAATGTCCTCTGAACCCGATACTTGTAAAGCAAGCAATTCTTCCGGCGTTTTATCCTCTGGCGTGTAAACTACTTCCGCTGATTCTATTGTTACACCGTCATTGTTTTCATATTTAATATTCGTGATTCCTATACTTTGATTAGGATATTTTTCTGCCATTTGTTCTCTGGTTAATCGCTCTGCCATATAGGAACACCCCTTTCTATCTATTTTCTTTATTATACCGCGAAACATCGGAAATTACAAATAGATGTTGTGACGAAATTAAAAATATTTTTTAGTGAAATTAGAATGAGCATCCTGTTAGATTGAATGCTCATTCTAATTTTATGTGTGCTAGTAAACAGTAACATTGTCAGCTAAACCTTCAGAACCACTTTCGCCTACTGTGTACTCTGGAATAACACCATTGTCGGGGGTGCCAACATCTTCGTAATTGCCCTCGCCTGTAGAGGGAACGGTGTCTGTAAACCATTCTGGATGCTCTTTCTTTAGTTCCTCCTCAATCTGCTTGACTACCGCTTGATCTTCTTCCGATAAACTGTCATATTCAGATTGTAATGCATCTACTCCGCTGTCACCTTTGTACTCGTCATCACCTAAGATTATGTCGGTATGGGTGGAGTTGATACCATCTTCTAAATCTTCAACAGTTTCAACTGGTTCGGGGTTGGTTGGCTCGGGTTCGGTTGGCTCGGGCTCGGTTGGCTCGGGTTCGGTTGGTTCGGGCTGGGCGGGCTGTGGGGCGGGTTCTGACACTTCGGACTCGGTTACTACACTTTGCTCGGTCTCGATTGGTGCCATGACTTCCTGTGCTTTTGGCTGTTTCGTAGAGTAAACTATAGCTCCTCCTATTATTACTATTGCCGCCATTACTGGAATGATGATTTTCATATAAGTTATACCTTTTTTATCCATGCTGTTTTTCCTCCATACTTTATGCCTTTTTTGATAAGGAATGAGGGTATCTATTGACACCCCCCACCTTAACTATATTAAATTCTTAATATCATATGCTTATACTGAAACTATATTGCACTGATTGCTTTGCTAACTGTGTTGCTTATGGTATTTATTGCAATAACTTCTATTATTGGTCTTGCCTTTTCTATAAATCTTTTGCCTAACGCCTTAAGTGTTTCACTCCCCAATAATACTTTGCCCTTGGTGCTTATGCTGATATCTTCAAGTTTTATCCATTCAAAATCTATTGTATCTGTAGGGCTTTCTTCCCACGTTTCTTGGTCAATATCAGATTGATATGACAATTCCACTGTTCCTTCTATGTATCCTTTTGTATGTAACGATTCCATTGTTTTACATACCATCTCTGAAATGCCTTCCCTCGCTTCACCTACAAACACCGATTTTTCAAGGACTTGCTGAAAGGTTTCCCCATGCTCTTTAGAATATTGTATGCAAGCATCAACAATCTCTAACACTAACACCTCTTTCTCTTTCTCACTAAAATCCGTAGTCATAGCCCCTCCTCTTATGTTTTTATTTTATTATATCGCCTTTAAGCAAATTTCGCAATGCTTTTAGCATAGTTTTGATGTCCCAAAGGAATATAAAATATTCTAAACTTTTAATGAATGGAGGATTGTTATGGTACAAGGTCTCGGCGAACGCCTACAACAAAAACGTTCCAGTATTAAACTATCTCAAAAGGAAGTGGCAAATGCCGTTGGCGTGAATCCCAGTGTTATATCAAACTATGAAAACGGTGAAAGGACTCCCAGTGTGGAAGTCCTAATGTCTCTAGCAAGCCTCTTTCATTGTTCCGTTGACTACCTCCTCGGTATTGAAAAAACATCCCGTGCAAGTATAGATGTGTCAATGCTCAATGATGAGCAAATCGCACGTTTACAATATTTTCTTTCCAGTATAAACAAATAAACAGTTGCTTACATTTTCAAACCGTCCAGTACTTTTCTCAGAATCTCATGTATCATTCTGACCACCCGCAAGTAAATTTCGTCCGACTGCTGTGTTGTTAAATCATTTTCGAGGATAATTAACAGGCTAAGTGCGTCCTGCATGTTTTCTCTTGCCTCCTCCACATTGATTTTGTTTTCTGACTGGCTCATACGCCTGCCTCCTTTCTCCACTTGGGAGTGAGAGAGTAACGCCTGAAAACCGATATGTCAATATAGATATAAAATTTTTCGTTAAATATTTACATATGTTTTTCCGTCCATGCTATAAGGAAATTGAATATTAAATTGCTGTATGAAATTCTCAATTCCAGATATCCCTTTCACACCCGATTCGTTTTTTAGGAATCGCATCGCACTTATGGTTTTGTAATGCTTAAACACATTTATCTCAGTCAGCCAGTGGCATCGTATACGCCTTTTTATTTTCTATATTTATTGTCGCTTATGTCGATTTAGCTGTAGTTAAAATTTTTGCCTTGTATGGGGAAAAATAAAAGCATGGAAACTTATCGTTCTGACTGTTTCCGTGCTTTAGTGTTTACCATTTTTTTCAAACTGTTGCCTGTTTATCTACAGGATTAGATTTTCCAAAATAGATGCCTTTTCACCCTTTTTCACCATGCAATCCATATCCAAAACTCATGGCAATACACCACTGTAGATTACAATTCATTTCTTATTACAAGATTTCCCCTCGACTTTAACGCCTATTTTTTCCAAAATAGATGCCGGTATCCCTTTTCTTGCAATTTCTCTTATCCCCTGCATTGCAAAATTATCTGTACACTGCATTTCAGATGAAATTCGGGGGATAAACCATCCGCTCTGATGCAAAAGATACATTATCACATTTTTCTGCTTTATCGTATCGTAAACGGTTGATTTTGAACATTGCATGATTTCAACAATCTCCCGCACTGTCTTCCCTTTCGTATGCAGTCTCCATATCTCCTCCCTGTCACATTTTCCTTTTTCTGCAATCTTCGCCCCTTTCTTCAGCCTCCCACGACTATCCCGTATTCTATTTGGATTATAGCATATTTTTTCTGCCCTAATTTCGTCCTTTATGAGTTCATAAAATTTGCCAAAATCCTTGATATCTTTAATTATTATTATTATCATTGTTGCCTCCTAAATTCATTTTATGTTTTTATCCCATTGCAAGTTTAATTTACAATCAATTTGACTTTTTTATATTGAAAAAATTTGAAACATTTGAAACAACAATTACGAATTTTCCTAAAAACACTCTGCTGATTTAAGCCGGATTCTTTTCACCATGTAATCTTGTATATCATACGTTTCTTATTTCTACTATTTTTTACCGAATTTTTTTACCCCATTTTTTCACCCCTTTCACGCTCCTAAATTTTACCCACTGCAACCACTTTGATTATACCAACGTACCCGAAAATCAAGCCCATTCTGTCACATTCCTTATTTAATACCCATCCAGCAATAAACATTCACTTTAACGCTGGCGGCATACCTGTATTCCCCGAATATCACCCACGCAATCTTGACTGATTTACCGCCAAAATCGGTTCGTAATCCCCTATGCTTTTAATCCCGCCATACTCGTATTCACCCTTGTAAAAGCCCTCCCTGTCAAGAATACGCTTAACCAACATCGGATTGAAGTCCTTCCCGTTTCTCCCCGTGAAGCCCAGAAGATTCATAAAGTCTGAAATCTTTTGCAAGGTAATCTGTGGCATTAACTTTTTTAATTGAAAAACCTGTTGTACCGCCTTGGCTTCTTCCTGTTGTATGAACAGTTTTTTCCCACCGTGGGGACAATAATAGCCGAACGGTATACCCCCGCCTGCATATCCCCCTTCTTTCGCCTTCTGTAATCGTCCGCGCTTTAACTTCAACGCAATCTCCAACCGCTCATAAATATCTAAAAGTTCAAGCATCCCGTTTATCAGCACTTCGTTTGGATTTTGCGTATAAATAGAATATTGCGGGCGGTCAATCGCCTTTACATCCGCGTTGCATTTTTTGAGTTCCCTGTGGATCAGCACCCGCACCATGTCACTACGCCATAATCGGCTCGTACTGAGTACCACAATATAACGTACTCCTCTTTCTTTCACATAAACCAACATATCCAACAGCCCGTCACGCGCAATCGTCATTTCGTCCTCGTCCGCCTTCGCCCCACTGACCCCCTCGTCCGAAAATATCTCCAACAGAGCGTATTGCTGATTGTTACAGTATCTTACTATCTCCTCCCTCTGCTCGTCCAACGAATACCCATGCCTGACTTGGCTGTCAGTCGATACTCGGACGTATCCTACAGCCTTTATCTCGTCCCTTTCCATGTTATAAAACCCTCCTTCAATACATAAATTTTATAACACTAATTTCAATCCATGTTATTTTTACAGACTGCATTGAAAAATCCGCAAGGTTCTCTCCACATGGGCAGGGCAACTTCTTATTTCCAAAAGATTTCCAGTGTACCGTCTTCGTGCAAAAGTATCTTATTGATAAGGGTATGGGTGACTCTCTTCTTCTGTTCGTCCGACAAACGATTCCATTTGACCGGTATGTCATAAGATAAACCCAATCGGTCGGTAACGCGGGTATCAAGGTATGCGTCTAACTCCAATTCGCTAATCTGCCGTTGCTTTTCTTCTATCTTGGAATAAACTATTCCTGCCGGCTCACCGCCATAAGAAGCCACTTCCAGAAGATTGTCTATCTCTTTTTTTAATTGCTTAATCTTTTTCTCCGCTATCTGTTGTTTCTTGAGATCTGCGACTATTTTCTTTGCCACCTCGTCCAATTGTGACTTCATTTGTATGCCTAGATTTTCTCTAAGCTGTTCAAACTTAATCCCCTTGAAGCTTACGTCACAGCACCGTAAAGCTCTTGCACCATAACATCCTAAATAGGGTTTGGAATACATTTTGATACTGTAGCCGCATTTTGCGCATTTCAATAATCCTTGGAATTCCTTAAGGTTTGTCGGTCTGTTATCTTTTCCTAATTGCTCATTTTGAGCCAACCGTTCCTGCACTTGGATAAAGGTTTTGCTGTCAATGATTCCTGCAAAATTGGTGAGGTAAATACTTTGTTCTTTTAGCGTGGTGTATTTTCGCACATTCGCATTTCCCGGCTTTTTCCCTACGATATGAGCAGATGTGGTTCCATTCCACGCCGACTGCTCATTCAAAAAATGTATACCGCGAATTTCATAATATTTATAGAGAATCTGGTCTGCCACACAGTAAACTGGATTTTGCAGTATACGCGCCAGCGTCACATTATCAAACATTTTGTTTTCTCGGCGGCTTTCATATCCCAAACTCGTCAATTCCCTGCATAAAATACCCAGTGAAATATGCGGTCGCTCCGCATAATTCTTAAAGATGTATTTTACGATATCAATCTCTTTTTCGTTAATTTCCAAAGTAGGTTTATTGTCTGCCGTGCGGGCGTTCTGAAAACCACAGGGCGCCGGACCACCAGCCCAACGCCCATCTGTTTTAATTCTTTGATAATAATTATCTTTTACACGAAGCTGAATGTTTTCTCTTTCCATTTCTGCAAACACCATACTGATCTTCAACATGGCTCTACCCGTGGCTGTTGTCGTGTCAAACGTTTCATTGACGGAGCAAAACTCAACCTTATGCTCTTGAAATTCCTTATACATAGTTGTGAAATCCAAAAGATTACGACTGATTCGATCCAGCTTGTAAATCACTATTTTTGCAATCTTGTTCTCCTTGATATCGGAAAGCAACCGTTGAAATTCTGGTCTTTGTATATTCTTTCCGCTGTACCCTTTGTCTGCATAAACTTCAATCGGAAGTTCATTCGGGTTTGAGTTAATGTTGTTCCTGCAAAACTCTATCTGTGTTTCGATGGACAAACTATCTTTCTTGTCTATTGATTGTCTGGCGTATATCGCTATCTGCTTTTTCATTGGAAGCCGACTCCCTTCTTTCCTTTTCAATCTCGTTTGACTGGTAGATATAGTCCAATAATTGTAAGTAAGTGTGGATTTTTTCCTCCATTGTCTTGTTGGAAAAGTGATTGATTACCATAGGCTTTTACCCTTTTAATCTCTTTTCACTATTATATTACACCTTCTTTACAATTATATCAAGAGTTTCGATTGACCACTGGATCGGATAGTAGCCGCATTTCTGCGCATTTGTTATGACATGATTGTCATAATCTCCATAGGGCGGTCGGAACAGGAACATCTCATACCCCGTCAGCTCCTGCACCTTGGTATGTACTTTCATCAGCTCCTCCTGACACTGTTCGTCGGAGAGCTGGGACATGTTTTTATGGTTCTCGCTATGGTTTCCCAGATCATGACCATCCGCCAGAATCGCCCTCACATCCTCGGGGTAGGATTCCACCCACCCCCCCGTCATAAAAAACGTCACCTTCACATTATGCTTCTTCAAAATCTCCAGAATCCGCCTCGTGTCCTCATTCCCCCACGCCGCATCAAAACTCAGCGCCACCTGCTTCTTATCCGTCTCCACACAGTAAATCGGCAGCTCCCTTCCATTCACGGAGCTGCTCACGGTGATGGAATCAGGTAGGAATCTCGCAATTCCCTGAATCAGCGCCACCGACGCCAGCAAAAATGCTGCCGATTTCGCCGTCTGCACCGCCACGTTTTTTAGGAACTGCTCTCGCTTGTGCTCCTTCTTCGTCTGGGGACGCTCCGCCGCGCTCACGGATCCGCAGTATTGACCACACCCCCTCTGACGCTGTCTCTCCTCATTCCACGCCTCCACCGTCTCCGGCTCGGGCCAGACGCCCTGCCTGCGCCCTTTGTGTTCCCGCTGCATTTTATGTTCCAGTTCCCCCATCGCAAGCTTAAACTTATCGTTCCATTTCCTTTTTTCCGACATAACAATCTCCCGCATACATTCTCATTTCAAATATATGCGGGAAACCCGTGAAAAATCCTCGCAAAAGGGCAGCCCCACACGGGACTGCCCTGAAACATCTTTTTCGCCATTTGCTTTTTGAATGGAAACTCTCAATCCGCTTACAGCATCTTTTTCATTTCATCCGCCACAAACTGTACCTTGGTGCCCACGATAACCTGTACCGCAGTCTTGCTGGGTCTCATAACGCCCGCCACACCCGCGGACTTGATCTTCTTTTCGTCAACAAGCGTATAATCATTAATCTCCAGACGGAGTCTTGTGATACAGTTGTCAAGGGACTTCACATTGCCCTTGCCGCCGAGACCTTCCAGAATGATGGAAGCTACTTCGGTGAAATTGCTGTTGGAGAGAACCGCCTTCTTCTCCGCCTCGACGTCATCATCCTCTCTGCCGGGTGTCTTTAAGTCAAACTTCACAATCGCGAAGCGGAACACCAAATAGAACACTGCAAATGCCGCAAGACCAAGAGGAATGATCAGCCATGTATTTGCCGCCGCCGGCAGGGATGCCGAGAACAGAAGGTCTGTCGCGCCAGCCGAGAAGCTGAAACCAGCACGGAAGCCGAGCAGCACGGTAACCGTCGTGAAGATACCGTAAAGCAGTGCATAAATCAGATACAGAGCCGGTGCCAGGAACATGAAACCAAACTCGAAGGGCTCGGTAACGCCGCAGACAAATGCACAGACAGCCGCGGAAGCAACCAGACCGATCGCCACTTTCTTCTTATTGCTCTTCGCCGTGTGAATCATAGCCAGCGCCGCACCCGGAATACCGAACATCATACAAGGGAAGAATCCGGACATATACATGCCAAGGCTCCAAGTCACGTCCGCGCTCGTCTCGCCTGCCCAGAAGTGGGACAGATCGCCGAGACCAACCGTGTCAAACCAGAATACATTGTTCAGTGCGTGGTGCAGACCCGTAGGAATCAGCAGTCTGTTCAAAAATGCGTAGATACCTGCGCCAACCGCTCCCATACTTACAATGCCGTTACCTATTGCAAGCAGTGCGCCATATACAACAGGCCATACAAACAGCAGGATTGCCGATGCAACAATTGCTACGACACCGGAGATAATTGCCACGCAGCGCTTGCCGCTGAAGAAGGACAGCCAATCCGGCAGCTTCGTGGACTTAAACTTGTTGTAGCAGGTTGCACCGATAATACCGGACAGGATACCGATAAACGGATTCGCAATCGCCGAAAATGCAAGAGTCTTATTCGCATCATCCACGATAGAGGGCATCAGTGTGCTAACTACGCCGACAGAAAGCAGATTCGTCATCATCAGCCATGAAGCCAAGGCCGCAAGACCTGCCGTACCGTCATGATCATCCGCCATACCAACGCCGACACCGATTACGAACAGAAGCGCCATATTATTGATCAGCGCGCCGCCTGCCTGCACAAGGAAAAAGCCCAGCAGATTCAAAAAGCCGCTCATCTCACGCCCTGCAATCATCGTCGCCGGACACAGCGCATAACCGATTCCCATCAAAATACCGCAGATCGGCAGACAAGCCACCGGCAGCATCAGAGATTTACCCAGTTTCTGTAAATATTTCATCATAAGCACTACCTCCCAATCGTTTTATACTTTTATAAGTTTTCTTCAAAGAATTTTGCGAGCGCATCATGCGCGGCATCCTCATCCTCACCCTCAATCCGGCAGACAATCTCCGCGCCCTGTTTAATCCCGAGCCCCATCAGCTTAATCAGCTTCTTCGCTTCAGCGCTCTTTCCCCCGGACTCAACCGTGATACTGCTGGTAAATTCGCCCGCCTTCTTTACCAGCAGACCTGCAGGTCTGGCGTGCAGCCCCACCGGATCCTTGATTACATAAGAAAATTCCTTCATTTCCTATCTCCCTCCTCCACGTCTTTTATGTTATGGCAGCGCCCTCACTGCCCCGCGTACTCTTAAGACCGCAGATGCCGCAACACTCAGCTCATCCACGCCAATCTTCAAAAACCACTCCGTCAGCTCCGTATCCGCGCCCAGCTCTCCGCAGATGCCCACCCAGATGCCCTCCTTATGGGCGTTCTTCACTGTCATCTCAATCAGCCTAAGCAACGCTTCGTGATGGATATCGCAGATTCCCTCCAGCTTCTGGTTCTGCCGGTCTACCGCCAGCGTATACTGCGTCAGGTCGTTGGTCCCGATGCTGAAGAAATCCACTTCCTTCGCCAGTTCGTCGGAAATCAGCGCCGCCGCAGGCGTCTCGATCATAATACCAAGTTCCGGCTCGCCCACCGGCTTTCCTTCTTCCGCCAGCTCCGTTTTCACCAACTCCACAATCTGCTTAATCCGCTCCACTTCCTCCACGGATATGATCATGGGGAACATGATTGCCAGTTTTCCGTGGGCGGATGCGCGGTAGAGCGCCCGAAGCTGGGTGATAAATATCTCCTCCCGATCCAGGCAGATGCGGATTGCCCGATAGCCGAGCGCCGGATTTTCTTCCGGTTCCAGCCCGAAATAATCCACCTTTTTGTCCGCGCCGATATCCAGCGTGCGAATCACCACCTTTTTCCCGTTCATCTTTTCAAGGACAGCTCTGTAACTTACATACTGTTCTTCCTCCGACGGGAACGTATCCCTGCCCAGATAAAGAAACTCGCTGCGGAAAAGACCGATTCCCCCGGCATCTGCCGCACAAGCCGCTTCTGCGTCCTCCACATTGCCGATATTGGCAAAAATGTCTATCCTCTTTCCGCTCTTTGTGACATTGTCCTGCCCTTTGAGTTTTTCCAGCGCTTCCAAATCAGCTATCCACTGGTTTTTGCGCACCACCTTTTCGGACAGTATCTCCTCCTCCGGCTCCACCAGAAACTCGCCCTCAAATCCGTCCACCACACAGGGTTTCCCGTGGAGTTCATCCGCAAGGGGGATATCCACGTTCACCAGCGCCGGCAGATTCATGCTCCTGGCTAAAATCGCCGTGTGGGAGCTTGCCGAACCCTTCACCGTCACAAAGCCCAGTATCTTTTTCTTATCGAGCTTTACCGTCTCGCTGGGCGTCAGATCCTCCGCCACCAAAACCACCGGCTCTTCCGAGTGTATCTCTTCCTCCGGCATATCCAGAAGGATACGGATTACCCTCCGGGAAATATCCTTAAAGTCAGCCGCCCTTCCCCTCATGTACTCGTCGTCCATCGCCGCAAACATTTCCGAAAACTGTGTCCCGGCATAGTCAGCCGCATACACCGCGTTATAACCGTTCTCTATCTCCCCCGCCGCCGTATCCAGATAATCCTCGTCTTCCAGCAGCATCTTATGTACATCGAAGATGGCGGCATGGTCTTCGCCGACATTGGTCATCGCATCGTCATAAAGCTTCGTAAGCTGCTCCTTCGCCCGTTCCACTGCCGCAAGGAACCGTTCCCTCTCCGCAGCCGGATCCGCAGCCCTCTCCTCCGTCACCTGATACTCCAGCTTTTTATAAAGGTGCACCCTGCCTATGGCAATCCCCTTCATCACACTTTTTCCGCTGTATTTCTCCATCCCCACCTCCGTCAGATCACAACCTTATTTTTTGAGATGCAAAACAATATCCCCGGTTTCCACCTCCCCTTCTTCTGCCATCACAACTTCCGCAAACTCATCCGTATTGCAGATTACAATAGGAGTGACCGTATCAAATCCCTCCGCCCTGATTTTCTCCAAATCGGCTTCCAGAAGCAGATCGCCTTTTTTCACCTGCTGCCCTTCCTCCACATGGATGGTAAAATATTTTCCGTTCAGCTTCACCGTGTCCAGTCCGATATGCAAAAGCACCTCCACCCCGTCTTCGGATGTGAGCGCCACAGCATGACCGGTAGGAAAAACCGTCGCAGCCGTACCGTCCACCGGAGAAAAAAACTGATTCCCGGATGGAACGAGTGCCGCTCCCTGCCCCAGAATCCCCTCCGCAAACGTGGGGTCGCTGACCACACTGAGCGGGACCAGCTTTCCGCCCGCCGGTGCATATATCTGTATGCCGTCTTCCTTTTTTCCGAAAATATTTTTTAAAAGTCCCATACCATGCTCCCCTTTCTGAAACAGCTTCGGCAAAAAGTGCAAATTTACCATTTTTTCCCGTCAATGTATTTCTATCACTATAGCACTTTGTACAATTCATGTCAACTAAAACAAATTCGTCGTTGTTATTTTGCATTTTTTGACTTTAAATTATTATTCATATTTTGTGCATAATTTACACTTTAAGCGCATACGCCATACCACCGCACCACTTTGTTTCTATAAAATTAATAAAAAAACAGTAGAATTTTGCTCAAACCCCTTTACAAATCAAGGGAAAAGACGAAATAATAAATATAAGAATAATCTGCGGCAAACACATATATGACACGGATGTCAACTATTATAGCAAGGAGGGTAATGATATGGGAATTAGTTTAAACGGTTTAAATTCGGGGATGGCAGACACCTATTCTACGCTGCTTGGCGGCATGGGCGGCGGTGATGATGCCGGCGGGGTGAGCTCCCTGCTTGGCGATTATGCCGCGATTAAAAACGGCAGCTACGGCAAGATGATGAAGTCTTACTACGCGAAAATGGAAAAGCAGCAGGCTGAGGAGTCCGGAGAAACCGACCAGAAAAAAGCGGGCAAAGTCAAAGACAGCGCTTCCGCTTCCGCGGCAAAATCACTTTACAGCTCTGCTTCCGCGCTCGGGTCTCTCAACTATGACGACCGCAGCGAGGAGAACGTGAAAAAGATTACGGACTCTGTTTCCGCTTTCATCAAAGACTACAACAGCCTGATGAAGAGCGCGGAAAAAAGCAAAAATTCCACCGTGCAGAAACAGGCGGAGTCTCTGTATAATTCCTACTACACAAACTACAAACTCTTCGCCAAAGTCGGCATTACCTTAAATTCCGACAAGACATTGTCCTTCGACGAGGATTCCATGAAGAACGCGCTTAATGACACAGAGCACGGAAAAGGCGCTACGGTGAAGACGCTCTTTGGCGGTATCGGCTCCTTCGCTGACAAGGCAGTCAATAGGGCGAGCCAGATTTACCGTGCCGCGGGCGACGGCGAAGCGGTTACCTCCTCCAAGGCAAAATATGCGGGCGGCTCTTCTTCGACAAGCACCTCAAGCACATCCTCCACGAAGGATAAAGATAAGAGCAAAACCGTGACGGACGCTTCCACGGCAGCTGCCGCGAACTCGCTTTACAAGTCCATCGAAAATCTGGGCGCCACGAATATCACAAACAGCAATAAGGAAAATGTCTACAAGGCGTTCTCCGCGTTTGTGAAAGATTACAACGAACTGATTAAGAACACCGATAAGAGCGCAAACAGCAACGTTGTCAATCAGGCATCTTATCTCAAAGGACTGATAAGCAACAACAAGAGCGCTTTCTCCAAAATGGGCGTTACCGTAAACTCCGATAAGACCCTTTCTGTCGACGAGAAGAAGTTTAAGGACGCAGACATGAGCGGCGTTAAGAAACTGTTCAGCGGTTCGTATTCTCTGGCGGAGAAGATGACCGACAGGGTAAACAATATTTACCGCTACGCTACACAGGGAGAGGCTCTGGACAAGAAGACCTATGACAACAACGGCAGCGTAAACATACCGACGATGGGGTCTATGGTGGACACCATCCTCTGATTCATTTTAAAAACCTTAAGGCGGAATCGGCTTATCCGGTTCCGTCTTTTTTGCGCCTTTTTTGCATACAGAAAGGGCGCACACCGTTTTCACAGCATACGCCCATCCTATTTCTACATTTCGTTTATCTTGCAGACATTACGCGAACGGATTCTCCGTCGGGTAAGGCAGGCTCTTCGGCTGGTTGTAACCGATCTCGCTCACATCCACGCCGATATACTTGAATACCTCAAACAGCGCTTTTCCGAAGTGACCGAACGCAACCGCGCCGTGATGTGGGTAATTCTTCTCGATCAGCACGTGACGGTAGAATCTGCCCATCTCCGGAATCGCGAATACGCCGATGCCGCCGAAGGATCTGGTCGCCACAGGAAGCACCTCGCCCTCCGCCACGTATGCGCGCAGGATGTTGTCAGCCGTGCTCTGCAGACGGTAGAAAGTGATGTTGCCGGGAACGATATCGCCCTCGAGCGTACCCTGCGTCACTTCCTCAGGCAGAGACCTTGCCATGATCATCTGGTACTCCATGCTGCACTTGGACAGCTTCTTCGAGCAGGTATTGCCGCAGTGGAAGCCCATGAATGTATCGGTAAACTTGTAGTCAAACTTGCCTTCGATGGACTCTTTGTACATATCCTTCGGCACAGAATTGTTGATGTCGAGCAGCGTTACGATATCGTCGCTGACCGCCTCGCCGATGAACTCGCTTAAGCAGCCGTAAATATCCACTTCGCAGGATACCGGGATGCCTCTGCCAGTCAGACGGCTGTTCACGAAGCAGGGAACGAAGCCGAACTGTGTCTGGAATGCGGGCCAGCATTTTCCTGCGATCGCCACATACTCGCGATACCCCTTGTGCTCCTCAATCCAGTCGAGCAGGGTCAGCTCGTACTGCGCGAGCTTAGGCAGAATTTCAGGCTTATTATTGCCGTCGCCAAGCTCCGCTTCCATATCCTTTACTACGTCAGGAATACGGGAGTCACCCGCATGTTTATTGAACGCTTCAAACAGGTCAAGCTCGGAGTTCTCCTCAATCTCGATGCCAAGATTGTAAAGCTGCTTGATGGGCGCGTTACATGCGAGGAAGTTGAGCGGTCTGGGACCGAAAGATATAATCTTCAGGCTGGAAAGCGCCGCAACCGCACGCGCGATCGGAATAAACTCATGGATCATATCCGCGCAGTCCTCAGCGTCCCCTACCGGATACTCCGGAATATACGCCTTTACGTTTCTGAGCTTTAAGTTGTAGCTGGCATTGAGCATACCGCAGTAAGCGTCGCCGCGGCCCTGAATCAGATTGCCCTGAGACTCCTCCGCAGCGGCAACGAACATCTTCGGCCCCTCAAAATGCTTTGCAAGCAGCGTTTCGGAAATCTCGGGACCAAAGTTGCCCAGATATACGCAGAGCGCGTTACAGTCGTTGTCCTTGATATCCTTTAACGCGTTTACCATGTCGACTTCGCTCTCGATGATGCACACAGGGCACTCGTAGATGTCCGCCGCGTCATACTTCTTCGCGTAAGCCTCCACCAGCGCTTTTCTTCTGTTAATCGCCAGAGACGCCGGGAAACAGTCGCGGCTTACCGCTACGATACCAATTTTTACCTTCGGTAAATTGTTCATTTTTATACCCTCCTTTAACCGGGTTGACCGGTATGTTATACGATTTTCATAAAACGGAGAATGCTGCTTTTGCATTCTCCAGCGCGAAACTTAGTGATTCTTGACGAAGCAGCCTCTGCTGCTGAGTCTTAGAATTACTTTTCGCGCACGTCTAAATTCTTCCCAACCAGTCCGATATACGCGCCCGCGTCGAGTCCGCCTTCCGCGTGCCCAATCAGCCACTTATTCTGTGCCGTAATCAGGGAATCCTCCCAGCCCTCGTGTTTTTCCTCCAAGGGATAGTTTGTCCCCGCCGGAAGCACGATGCCTACCTTAAATCCGCCTTCGTTCGCGCTGCAGGGCGCGTAGTGCAGGGTCGTCGCGTAAAGCTCCACCGCCGTGCCCGCCTCTACCAGAAACGCTTCCATCTTTGCGGTCTCATATTTAAAATCATCGGTGATATCCTGCTGCATACCGACGATCAGCACCGCGTCCGTAGCCGCCACGTTGACCTCGGAGCTTCTGTGGTACTCGATTGCGTTCAGCTTATAGTTATGACCGTTGCAGTAGCCCACCTCGATCGGCAGCTCACCGTAGGTTCTCCTCTGCAATGCCTTCGCCGCCGTCGTCTCTTCCAGCGCCTTGATGGAAGGCTCGTAAGCTACCCCGTCTGGCAGCGGCGTCTCCCTCTTAATCGCTTCTACCAAATCAGAAAAGTCGATTTCCTCCACGACCCTGCCGTACTTGCGAAATGACGGGTCTGTCACTTTTTTAATCTCCATACCCTCTCTCCTCCTATTATTTCAGTTTTCCGAACAGCTCCTTGCATGTCGGATAAATCTGCTTAAACTGCTGATATCTCTTCTCGTATTTCTCCACGAGCGCAGGCTCCGGCTCCACCGTGTCCACGATCTTCACTATTTTTTCCGCCGCTTCCTCCACACTCGCATACTCGCCGCATGCCACCGCCGCCAGCATCGCACCGCCCATCGCCGGTCCTTCCTCGCTTTCGATCACGTCCACTTTCAGGTTCATGATATTAGCAATCATCCGTTTCCAGAGCGGACTCTTCGCGCCGCCGCCGCAGATTTTCGTGCGCTCGATATGAATACCGAGGGATTTCGCCACCTCAAGGGAATCTCTCAGGGCAAAGGCAACGCCCTCAAGCACCGCCTGCGTCATGTCCGCCCTGCTGGTATCCATGGTCATACCGATAAACGTGCCCCTTGCGTCAGGGTCGTTATGGGGAGAGCGCTCGCCCATCAGATAAGGCAGGAAATACACATGGTTTTCTCCCAGCTTATCGTCGGTAATCGCTTTCTGCTCGTCCGCATACTTCTCCGTGCCGATGATATCGTCCATCCACCATTTATTGCAGGACGCCGCGCTGAGCATACAGCCCATCAGATGATAATGCCCGTCCGCATGGGCAAAAGCGTGAAGCGCATTGAACTTATCCACACCGAACTTATCGGAGGAGATAAAAATCGTGCCGCTGGTGCCGAGAGAGATATTGCACATGCCGTCTCCCACGGTACCCGTGCCTACAGCTGCCGCCGCATTGTCGCCGCCGCCCGCCGCAACCTTCACATTCTCGGGAATGCCCAGCTCTTTCGCGATCTCCGGCAGCACCGTGCCCACCGTCTCGTAGCTCTCGTAAATCTTCGCGAGCTGCTCTTCCTTCACGCCGCAGATTTCGCACATCTCCTTCGACCAGCAGCGGTTCTTCACATCAAACAGCAGCATACCAGAAGCGTCGGAAACATCCGTGCAGTGCACCCCTGTCAGCTTGTACGCGATATAATCCTTAGGAAGCATGATTTTTTTGATTCTCGCAAAGTTTTCCGTCTCCTTGTTCTTCACCCAGAGCACTTTCGGCGCGGTAAAGCCCGTAAAGGAAATGTTCGCCGTATATTCGGACAGCTTATCCTTCCCAATCTCGTTGTTTAAATAATCGCACTCCTCCGTAGTTCTTCCGTCATTCCATAAAATTGCAGGACGGATTACCTCGTCGTTTTCATCCAGAATCACAAGTCCATGCATCTGTCCGCCGAAGCTGATACCGGCAATCTGGCTTTTGTCCACATCCGCGATCAGCTCTTTGATTCCCGCGATTGCCTGCGCATACCAATCCTCCGGCTTCTGCTCAGACCACCCCGGATGCGGGAAATACAGCGGATACTCCTTTGACACGATATTGACGATTTTTCCGCTTCCCTCCATCAAAAGAAGCTTCACGGCGCTGGTTCCCAAATCCACCCCAATATACAGCATGTTAACCCTCCCATTCTTTCTGCTAAAATTTTCCGTGCCCGTGCACGATGCTCCTGCTTCCATGATAAGCCGTCCCACGAATAAAAGCAATACCGTATCTGTTTTTCGTAACTTTATACAAAATGCAGCCAAACGCATTGTCTATTTCCACTTGATATGCTAAAGTGAAAAAAATTGGAAAAGGAAATCCCACTATGGCAACGATTAAGGAAATCGCCGCTCTCGCAGGCGTCTCAAGGGGCACGGTGGACCGCGTGTTAAATCATCGCGGCGATGTCAATCCCCAGACTGAGGAAAAAATTTTAGAAATCATACAGGCGCTCGACTATAAGCCAAACAAGGCGGGTATCGTCCTCGCCGCCCAGAAAAAGAATCTGAAACTGGGCGTTGTCCTGCTGGGTGTGGGTAACCCTTTCTTCGACGACGTCCTCGCCGGGGTGCACGAAAAGGCGAAAGAGCTTGCCGGCTACAACTGCAGCGTTCTTATCAAACAGACGGAATACAGCTTACAGCAGCAGCTTGACGCCATAGACGCGCTTCTTGCGGAGGGCGTAAACGGTCTTGCCATCTCCCCCTACAACGACAGCGCCGTGCGCAAAAAAATCGACGCGCTCTGCTCCGTGGGGATTCCCGTGGTAACCTTAAATACCGATATCGAAAACGCCAGACGGCTTTCCTATGTGGGCAGTAATTTTTACCGCTCCGGGGAAGCCGCCGGGGGGCTGATGCGTCTGATGACGAAAGGCGAAGTCCGTGTCGGCATCGTCTCCGGCTCGCAGAATATCCTCTGCCATACCGAACGCATTGCCGGCTTCGCGCACAGCATCGCCGCCTGCCCAAATATCCGCATCGTGGACACCGTCAACAACAATGACGACGACAGCGTAAGCTATGAGCTGACAAAAAAGCTCCTTTCGGAGCACCCCGAAATCAATGCCTTTTATTTTACCGCGGGCGGCGTATACGGCGGCTGTCGTGCCATCGAAGCTTCCGCGCGTGCAATTGACACAACTGTCATAACAAACGATCTGGTGCCTACCACCCGGGAATATATGGAAAAAGGACTGATTGCAGCCACTATCTGCCAACAGCCCTTTCAACAAGGTTCCCTTCCTCTCGCCATCCTGTTTTCCTATTTGGCAACAGGCGAAATGCCCGCCTCGGAAAACAATTATGTGGATGTGGAAATCCGAATCAGAGAGAATCTGTAGCCTGTAAAAAGTCTTTTTCAAACTGCCCCGCCGGAGAGGGTTTCCCGAAATAATAGCCCTGTATCATATCCGGCTTGGTCGCCATCATTTTGGAAAGCTCTTCCTTCTCCTCAATTCCCTCCATACACACCACAGAACCCAGACTGTGCACCATATCTATGATGTGGCTGATGATATTAAAATCATATTCATTCTTGAGCGCCTGTACCACAAAAGTCCTGTCAATCTTCACCGTCTTGGCGTCAATCTCTTTCAGATAGCGCATATTTGAATAGCCTGTCCCGAAATCATCCAGCGCCAGATCAATCTTTCTCGACTTCAAATCCCTGAACAGTTCTTTGATCCTGTCGCTCGTCTCGATATAGCCGCTCTCCGTCAGCTCCAGAACCAGACTCTCCGGGTCGATTCCCACATCCTGAATGCAGCGTTCCACATCCCGCATCATATCGCTCTTATAAAGCTGTACATAGGATAAATTCACGTTCACATGAAACTCCGGTATGTACTGCTTCCATTTCTTGCAGGTTCTCGCCGCCTCCCAGAGAACATACTGCCCTACCGGAATAATCAGCCCGCTCTCCTCCAGAATCGGAATAAAGACCGCCGGCGATACGTTGCCGAATTTGTCATTTTTCCAGCGAAGCAGCGCTTCCGCACCAATCAGCCTGTAGTCCTCGGCGGAGACAATCGGCTGGTAATACACCTCGAATCCCCGGAAATCATGGCTGACATCCTGTTGTAAAAACTTACGGATATCAAGCCGTTTCAGATACACGTCATAGGTCTCCGGATCAAACGCCATCATCTGGTTTCTGCCGTTTCGTTTCGCTTCATTTAAAGCAAACTCCGTATGCCTCATAATTTCCTCTACGGTTCTGCCGGAAAAATCTTCCTCCAGCACGCCCGCCGACACAGTATAAAAACGGCTGTACTCCTTATGTCTTGCCATAGCGGCTATGGTTTCCTGAATCTGCCTGTAAACGGCGCGCGGCTCCTTCTCCCTGCCCTTTCCGATGTCCACAACCATAAATTCGTCGGCGACAAGACGATAAACGTCCACGCTCTCGTCCACGGTTTTTATAATGCAGTCCGCCAGCTCGCGCAATACTTCGTCGCCGGCTTCCACGCCCTCTTTTTCGTTAATTTCTTTAAAATTATCAATGCCAATGCGCATCAGATAACGAACGGATTCCGGATGATCCCGCAGGGTCGATTCCATATTCAGCCGAAATCTCACTTCCCTGCGAAGTCCCGTGATATTGTCCGCCTTCGCCTTCGTGCCCAGCTCGCTGACCGCGCCAATTAAGAGCCTGTGACCCTCCGCGCCCGTCACTACCGTACCCTTGCAGCTAATCCAGACTACCCTGCCCATGCGGTCCAGCCAACGGTATTCCAGTTCATGACTGTCCCTCTCCCCCGAGCGGCATTTCTCCAAATCCGCCGCCACCATCTCATAATCGGAAGGATACACGACAGCCTTCAATGTCTCCGTACAGTTTTCAATGATAACGGAGTGGAAAGGAAACCGCTTCGTCGCTTTCTCAGATACCATATAGGTATCCACAGTCAAATCCAGAATAAATAGATAAGCTTCCGAAGACTGCTGCATGATTTCAATGACTGACCGTATCTGCTCCAACGACATACCCTGTAATGCTCTCAGGTAATTCATCCTGCGTACCAACGCCCGCTAACCCTGATTGCGACGTCGGTTTCACCTCCTCTCCCAAGTTATTCTTATTTTTTTATTATACGTCCCGTCCTACCTAATGTCAAACCATTTCTTGTATATGTTGCATAAATGTATACAAAATTTTGCCTATATTTTTGTTTAATATGTGCATTTAATTTACATAATATTGGCAGCAATATTTGCTTCAATCTGTAGAAAAGTCACAGAAACAGCCTGTTCTAAGGCGATATGTAGCATGACACAGATGTCATATGTAATTAACATAACTTTTAAGAAAACCATTCTATACAAAGCCCCGCCGTTTTGATATACTTGCAGTATATGAAAACTCTGATGTTTGAAAGGATTGGTGTGATAGCAGATGAATAAGAAAAAAGCAGTCGTCTCCCTCGGTCACGAGGCGCTCGGTTATACAACGTTGGAACAGTGGGACGCGGTTAAAAGGACCGCCAAGGCTCTTGCCGATTTGGTAGAAGCCGATTACCAGCTCACCATCACCCACTCAAACGGTCCGCAGGTCAGCATGATCCACAAGGCAATGACAGAGCTGAGGCGGGTTTATATCGACTACACCCCCGCCCCCATGTGCGTATGCTCCGCCATGAGTCAGGGATATGTGGGGTATGATATCCAGAACGCGCTCCGTGCCGAGCTTTTAGGACGCGGTATCGTAAAGACCGTCAGCACCGTTCTGACACAGGTGACCGTGGATCCCTACGACGAAGCCTTCTACGCCCCCACCAAAGTCATCGGGCGCTATATGTCTGCGGAGGACGCGGAAACGGAAATCAAAAAGGGAAATTATGTGAAAGAAGAACCGGGCAAGGGATTCCGCCGGGTGGTTGCGGCTCCCCGCCCCATCGATATCGTGGAAATCGACGCCATACGCGCGCTGGCTGACGCCGAGCAGGTCGTGATTGCCTGCGGCGGCGGCGGTATTCCCGTGATCGAACAGAATCATGTTTTAAAAGGCGCATCCGCCGTCATTGAAAAGGATGCCGTGGCAGGAAGGCTGGCGGCAAGCCTGCAGGTCGATGAGCTGATCATCTTGACAAGCGTACCCTGCGTATACCGGAATTTCGGGCAGCCGGAACAGCAGGCTATCTCCGCCCTCACCGTCCCGCAGGCGAAGGAGTTGTGCGAAACGGGAGAATTTGAAGCGGGAACGATGCTGCCGAAGATCGAAGCCGCCATCGCTTATCTGGCGGAAAATCCGCAGGGAAGAGTGCTGATCACCTCCCTTGGAAACGTAAGAGACGCCCTGAAGGGCAAGAGCGGCACGGTAATCACCGCCTGACGCAATGCGCAGGATGCACTCTTACCTTATTTCCGCTTCGCTTCCCCCAACGCCATAAGCAGCGCGCCGATGATAATACAAAAGTCCGATATATTGAACACAATCCTGCGAAACCGCTTGTTTTTCACGGGAAAACTGACGTAATCCACCACGTATTTCCTCGTCAGGCGGTCGTAGGTATTGCTGTAGGCGCCGCCCAGCAGAAGGGCTAACCCTGCCTTAAGGGTAGAGTTTCCCCGAAAACTGAAGGTTGCAAGAAAAACCACCGTCATAAAGAGCGTCAGTCCCAGTGAGAGCATTGCCACAAGCCCCTGCTTCTTCTCTCCCGCATCCAAAAAGGCGCCCTTGTTATGATATTTCCTGATTAAAAGTCTTCCCTTGCATAAGGGTTGCTCCTCCCCCTCTTTCAGATTCTTTTCAATCCTGTTTTTCAAAAAGAGATCCAGCAAAAATATCCCCATTGCCAGAGCCGCAAATCCGATTACCGCCATCATGCACCTCCTGCCCGCTTTCGCACATTCGTCACTCCACGTCTTTCCTTTCGTCTCCTCCAATCAGGCTGCGGCTTCCAAACTGCGCAAGCACACGCAGCGTCCTCCTCAGCGTAATCCAAAGCGGATGCGGCACACCGTTTTTTCGAAGCGCCAGATACCCTTCTTTAAAGGACAGCAGATAATTCGAAAGCCCCGCATTGCTTGTGCCGCCGTAAAACATAGCCACCAGAATTTCCGGCACATAGGCAAGCTTATTTTCCGGCTCCTTTAAAAAGCGCACCATAAACTCGTAATCCGCCGCACAGCGGTAAGAAGTATCATATAACCCGTATTTTTCATACACCGCACGCCGCAGAAAAAGGGTCGGATGACCGGGCATCCAGCCCTGCGCAATCCGCCCCTGCCCCATACGCCACTCCCTAATGACCCGCTCTCCTTCCACGTAAACTAAGTCCGCATGAACGCCCACACACGCAGCGCCGCCCTGCTGAAGCGCAGTCATCATTTTACTGACAGCATTTGGTTTACATAATCTATCATTGCAGACGGCGACCACATCTCCCGTGCTCATGCGAAACGCCTTGTTCATTGCGTCGTAGAGCCCGTCATCCGGCTCCGAAACCCAGCGCACCGAAAAGCCCTGCCGCCCTTTTGTCCGCGCGGCAAAATCCTGTATCAGCTCTACCGTACCGTCCGTAGAACCACCGTCTACAACCACTGCCTCGATATCCGGATACTCCTGTTCTTCGATGCCTGCAAGCGTGATCGGAAGATTTTTTTCCACATTGTAAACCGTAACCAGTAAGGAAACCTTCATCTCTGTCTTACTTTCCTTTTCTCTTTGAGAATCCTTCTATTTCGGGATTCTGCCCCTTCCCGCCTTATCCGACTTTCAGAACTGTCCCGATTTGGAATTCCCGTCCGCCTGCGCCCAGGAAAGCGCTTCCTCCAGACTGTCCGCACCGAGAATATTGAGCATAAAATCCATGTACTCCCCAGCCCTGTCCGTGTCAATATAGCGGAAAACGTCCTTTATATACTTCCCCGAATGATCATACTCATACACACCGAATGCCAGCCCTGCCATCACCTCTTCCGGCGCGTCCGTCTGCCGGTTCATCAGAAAGGCATCCACATAAGGATTATTTTCCACAATATAATAACAGTATGCGAAAGCCGCCGCCTGCAGCCGCTCCCCGGAGCCGGAAGAAAAGCCAAGCTCCGTGATGGTGACGCTTCGCACCTCGCCCGCTCTGTCCAGATACGCTTCGTCGGACAGAATATCCGTCAGCACATTCAGGTTCATAATGGACAGATGCGGGGCGTTCCTTGTCTTGTCATACTCCTGCGACCAGTAATTCACGCGGGTAAGCGGTTCCGGATACGGGTGGATCGCAATGCCCCAGTCATAATTTCCATGCGCAAGCGCCGCTTCATTAAAGCCCTCCAGAATATCCCTGCCGTTGAAAAAACCGGAATTGTCGCCATCATTGCTGTTCCACGCATGGTCAATGCTGAAATACACACGCCCCTGCGCATAATGGCTTTTTACCGCCTGATAAAAAATACGGAAAGACTTTTCAAATTCCGTCGTATAATAAAGTACATCCCGGGTGTCCATATAATTCCAGACCCGGTTCTGGTTGATCTCATTGGCAATCACCCAGCTATGTATCATACCGTGCTCGCCGCTCGAATAGCGCTCCGCCAAAAATTCCGCCACTGCTTCCAGCGTCCTCGTGCCTTCCTCCTCGGATGCATTAAACATGTAATAATATGCGCCGCTTTCCGGCTTACGCGCATCCGGATGAATCAGCTCCGGAAACGCTTCATTCCAATCATTTAACACCACCGCCGTCGCCGTTATCCCCATATCGGACAGATAAGTAAAAAGCCCGTCGTAACCGTTGATCGCCGCTCCGTTAAAAGCATAATTCCTTCCCTTGTAGGTATAAGTGATCGTCGGAAAAGTCGGATCCGCCGTCTCGCCCATAATATGCGAGAGCGGAATATTATAGATTGCATGTTTGACGCCTAAGTCCGTCAACTCCGGCGTCCCCAGCATCGTAGGGTCTAACAGAATCCCCTTCTTGGAACCGGTCTCCGGATACGGCTCCTGATTTCCCGCAAGCGTCTCCGGATTTGACAAATATACGCTTTTACCCACCTGCACATAATTTCCTTCCATTTTTACCGCAGGAATAAAACGTTCATACAGATAGACATCCCGATAGGGAAAAGCCGTCTCCCACTCCCTGTCTTTTCGTCCTCTCGTAACGGGTTCCTTCGCCAGCGCGTCCGCATCCGTCTCCCAGGTATCAGCCCGGAACAGATACAGATACGCGTCGTCACTGGACGGAATCAGCGGCATGGTAAGGGAATACCTTACCTTTTTCCCCTCCGCGTCATAAGTAAAAGCCACATCCATCGCATAATCCGAAAGTTCATCCGCCGACAGTCTTGTCTCGCCCGCCGTCAGCTCCGACAGCTCCTTTTCCCGCTGCCCGGCTGCATCAGCTGCGCCTGTCTCCCCCTGTGCGGCAGGCGCGCTTGCGGGCGTACTCTCCTCCCCGCAGCCGCAAAGCAGGGCAAGCGCCAGACAAATGCCTGTGAGCAGGGACCGCCCGGAACGTATCTTGTTCTTTTTCTCCTTATACACTCCCAAACCTCCCGTGCTCATTCAAAATTTACCGCAATGGCGACCTCGGGCGGCATGTCGATGGCATCCGACACCGTCCGATCCCCTCTCTTCATCTGTTTATAGATTTCAAAAAAGTGGGTCGTAGGAATCTCTTTAAAACGCCACTCCGAATCTACCACCGGAATCGCCGCACAACCGTCTTCCACGCCGTAACGCTTCACCTGCCCGGCGTCCTCCTCAGACCAGCCCCCCGCCGCGTAATACTCGTCGAGCGCATCCGTCACCGCCGCGCCGATATTTTTGACCGCACTGGTCAGAACCCGCTCCGAAAGCCGACACTGATCCACATCCACGCCAATCATCAGCCCATCCTGATTTTCCGCCGCTTCCAACACAGACTCATACAGACCGCCGCCGCAGGCAAAAATAATCTGCGTGCCGTTCTCATACCAGCCGTCTGCTTTTTCCCGCACCGCAATATCCGCCGAATAGGTATCCGCATACCAATAATTGACACTTACATCGTCAAGCGACAAATCCTTCGCCGCCGCATTGATTCCCTGCAGATAACCGTAACCGTAACGCAGTACGGCAGGCTCCTGTCTGCCGCCTATAAAGCCGAGATTCCGGTATCCCTCCCAGACAGCCATATATCCTGCCAGATACCCTGCCTGCTCCTCGTGAAATAAAACGCAGTGCACATTCTTTGCTATGGGAAGCTCCTCCCGCTCCTCATCGCGGGGCACCGCATCCACAAGCAGAAAAGAAGTCTGCGGATACGTTTCCTGCAAAGCGCCTACGGCTTCCCCGAAAATATCCCCGGCGCAGACAATCAGCCCGGCATTGTCCTCCACCGCCCGCTGTATCATCTCCTGATAGCTTTCCGGCGCATTGGGGTCCGCATGATAATAGGAAAAGGATGTGCCCGCCCCCAAAGCATACATCCGCACACCGTTAAAGATGGCTTCATTGTAGCCGCCGTCCTCCACGGAACCGTCCGTCAGGAAAGCAATTTCACCGCCCGTCTCCCGATAATCCCCGTAAGGATCCTCAAACATCTTCTGTACTGACTCCCGCCATGAAGTCATCTCCACGCCCGAACCGCTTTCCTTATTCTCTTTGCTCTCCTGCTGCGTTTCCTCCTGCGTACCGCCTTCCGAAAGCGACGCCGTCTCCTGTGCAGGTTTGCCGCAGCCCGTCAAAAGCAATATAAAAATCAGCCCGGCTAATCCAAGCTTACGTTTCCTCATTCCACTGTATCCGCCTTCCATGAACATTCAAATCCGCTGTGTGCGCATAGTACTCCATAATGAAACGCTCACATATTACACCTTACCACAAGTGGGGGAAATCAGCAAGTTTCGATCAGACGTTTTCGCCCTCCACATCTATTCCTAATGTAACCCCGCTGCGCCTCTCTTTATTCAGTCCGCCGCTCATATGGGATACATTTGCACCCAGAAAACTGGCACGGAAAATCGCATCCTCCCCGTATTTTCCACGAATTTGATCGACCGCCTTGTCCAGCTTTTCCAGTCTCTCGCTTTTTTCCAGATTAAAAATGCTGTACTGGCGGGCCGCTTCCTCCTGTACCTTCGAAGTGTGAACCCCCATCTGTCTGAGAGGTGTCTTTCTATCCCACAGCTTACTGAAAAGCTGACAGGCCGCCCCAAATATTTCTTCCGTGATATTTGTAGGTGAATCCAGCTGCATCTGTTTATTCATCCGCTTAAACTCGCAGGTTGTCAGATGTACGCTGACCACACCAATCATCACCCCGTCAGCCCGAAGCCTTGTCCCCACCGTCTCGCTTAAGGAGAGCAGCAGATGTCTCGCATACTCTTCCGTCACGATATCCACCGGCGCGGTCATACTGTTGCCGTAACCCTTGTTCGCCTCATGGGAAATCATGGAAGAATCAAGGTCTGCGCCCTGCGCAAAGCCCTGTATCGTCTGTCCGTGCTTTTTTAACAGGGAGCGGATCATCCCCTCGTCCGCCTGCGCCAGTTCTCCGATTGTCCGTATGCCTACGCCGTGCAGTTTCTCCACCGTGGCACGTCCCGCAAGAAACAAATCGGAGACAGGGAGCGGCCACATCTTCTGCCTGATTTCTTCCCGAAAAAGAGTATGCACCTTGTCGGGCTTCGAGAAATCACCCGCCATTTTGGACAAAAGAAAATTTGTGGAAACGCCCACATTTACGGTAAAGCCCAATTCCTCCCTGATCCTGTCCTTCAATTCATACGCCAGCTTTACCATCTGCTCGCGGCCGTACAGCTTTTCAAAACCCTCGAACACCACCCACGCCTCGTCTATGCTGTACTGGATCATATTGTCGCTGTACTCCTGCAATATTTTCATAAAAGCACGGGAGGACTTGACATACAGACCATAATCCGGCGCTGCGATCACCAATCCCGGACACTTCCTCTGCGCCGCCACAATGGGTTCTCCTGTCTGTATGCCGTATTTTTTCGCCGGGCTGCTCTTGGCAAGAACAATCCCATGCCGTTTCTCCTGATCGCCGCCCACAATGCTGGGAATGAGCCTGATATCCTCTTTTTCGCCCAGCACATTCACCCGATATGCCGCGGTCCAGGCGAGAAAAGCGCTGTTGACATCTATATGGAATACATATTTCCCCATTCCTTTCACCTCCTACAGCCTCGCCAGCGTCTCAAACGTCCCATTAATATTAATCCGCCCGTACCCCCAGCGCTTATCCGGATAGCGGATATTCCCCGGTCTATCCGCCCCCTGAATCAGAAAACTCTTCGTCCCCCTGCTGTCCACAGCATATGCGTTTCCGTCCACCACTGCCCACTCCAGAAACTGCGCCACGCAGCCTGCCGCCAGCGCTGCCGCCATGCAGGATCCGTCGGTCTCCCCCAGCGCAGTGTGCACACCAACGCCCGGAGCCGCAAGGTCCGGCTTGATGCTGCCATTTCTGGTAAACCCTCTGCCCGAGGGCGCATACCAGCTGTCCGTGTAGCTGTCATAAGTGGAAATGCTGATTACCTGCGAAGCATTGGCAGGCTCCGTCAGCGTCACATCCGGGCTCGGCTGCAGAAAGGTAACGCTGTCTTCCAGAAATGCTTCAATCGGCAGCCACATATGATACCGCCCGTCTCCGCTCGGCTGCCGCACGGAATCCGTCAGCGTCACTGTCCAGATACCCGGCGTCGGATCCTGAAAGCGCAGAAAAATCAGCGGGTCCCCGGCGTCCTTATCCACGAGGACGACACCCACCTGTATGCGGGTCCTCTCAAAAATAAAAGAAATATTCCTGTCGACTCCATTGCGAAAATCAATCACCGGCGAAACCTCTCCGCCAGGCGAACGAATCGAAACCGCATAGACGTCCGGAATGCTTCCCCAGATTTCCGCACAGAATCCCTTCATCGCGCCCGCGACCCGAATCTCCACATTGCTCGGCATAAAATTCTCATAGTGGTGTTCTTTATCCCCCTCGTTGCCGCAGCCGACTACCACGGCGCGACTTCTCCTGCCCGCCACGATATTTAAATAAGAATCCAGCGCGGAAGTGCCGTCGTGGCTGCCCATATTCGTGCCAAGCCCGAGCACGATTACCACCGGTCTGCTGAACGCCACAGCCATCTGCTGCAGATACTTTACGGCTTCCATAATATCATTTTCCTCGAAAGCATCCGCCCGCTCGTCGATAAGATAATAGTTGCGCAGATACGGTTTGGCTCCCTTCAGCTTCACCACCGCGATATCGGCAAGCGGCGCGGCGCCCCGAAAAGACAATCCCTGATTCAAAAGGCTCCCCGCGGCGGCTGACGCCAACCTCGTGCCGTGTCCGTTGGTATCCATACTTGGCACAATCGTCTCCGGCTCCGCCGAAGCAAGCGCCCTGTCAATGTCTGCCCGACGGTATTCCGTTCCATATAAAAACCCCTCGGGCGGCGCCCCTGTCTGTATGGTCTGGTCCCAGATGGAAAGGATGCGGGTGCTCCCGTCCTCTCTCCGGAATACCTCCTCGCGGTAATCGATTCCCGTATCGATAAACCCCATAATAGCGCCGCTCCCCTGTAAGGCAAGCGGCGGGTTCTGTATCTTAATATTGCCCATCGCGATTAACGGGGACGCATCGAAGGTTCTGCCCTCTGCCTGCATCAGCCCGTACAGCTTTGGAATCGTTGAATAACCGTAATAACCGATGGAGATTGGCTGCACCTGGCTGCGCCGCACATGTGCCACACCGAACCCGGCATCAATCTCCCGATAGCAGAACTCTACATCCGCCCCCTCCAGAATCTCCACAATGACGTCATAATCTACAATGATATCTAAAAAATCGTCCGACAAAATCATTTCCTGACAGGTCACGCTTTTCCATGCACACAAACAGGACGGGCTGTTTATATGCCCTTTCACCCACTGCTCCTTACGTTATCTTATGCAGAAACAGCTTGTCCTGACACGAAGCAAAAACCAATGCGGCGCGCTTTACGAAAACTTTACGCAGCGCACGGACAGCTGATGCTCTGGCAACAGACGCTATGAGCCGTTCGCTGGCTGCTGCACCACCTTCAAACCGTCCGGATGCTCCGCGCTCCTGCTACGGATATCGATAATCGGTCCGCCGTTTCCCTCAATATATTCTCTGGTGATCGTTACGCGTCCGATGTTGTCGTCCTTTGGCACCTCATACATGATATCCAGCATAAATTCCTCGATAATGGCACGCAGCGCCCTTGCGCCGGTCTCCTTTTCCATCGCCTTATCCGCAATCGCCTCTAACGCGCCCTCATCAAAGAGCAGTTCCACCTCGTCCAGCTCAAGCAGCTTCTGGTACTGTTTCAGAATCGCGTTTCTCGGCTCCTTTAAAATCTGCACCATCATGTCGCGGCTTAAACCTTCCAGCGTAAAAATGACCGGAAGGCGACCGATAAACTCCGGAATCATACCGAATTTCCTGATATCCTCCACTGTCACCCTGCTTAATATGTTCTTCTCCTTATCATACTTATCCTTAAGCTCCGCGCTGTAGCCGATGGACGTCTTTTTGTTCAACCTCCGCTTGATAATCTCATCCAAATCGGGAAACGCACCGCCGCATATAAAGAGAATGTTTCTGGTGTTTACCGTGGCAAGGGGCACCATGGCGTTTTTGGAATTGGCGCCCACGGGCACCTCTACCTCCGCGCCCTCCAAAAGTTTTAGCATCCCCTGCTGTACGGATTCCCCGCTCACGTCCCGGGAATTGGTGTTCTTTTTCTTGGCAATCTTATCGATCTCGTCGATAAAGATAATGCCTCGCTCCGCCCGCTCCACGTCATTGTCCGCCGCCGCGAGAAGCTTTGACACCACGCTCTCGATATCGTCGCCAATATAGCCCGCCTCGGTAAGCGATGTGGCATCCGCAATCGCAAGCGGCACATCCAGAAGCTTTGCCAGCGTCTTTACCAGATACGTCTTTCCGCAGCCCGTAGGACCGATCATCAGCATGTTGGACTTCTCAATCTCAATCTCGTCCATGGTTCCGGTGGCCACACGCTTATAATGGTTATAAACTGCCACGGACATGACTTTCTTGGCGTGCTCCTGCCCCACCACATACTCATCCAGCTTCTGTTTGATCTTATGTGGCGGCAGGATATCCCTGATATCAATCTCCGCCGTCTTTTCTTTCTTCTTTTTCTTCGGCTTCTGCTTGTTGGGGATGCCGCCGTCTCCCTGCAAGTCAGCCAGATTGACAAAGCTGATATTCGGAAATCCCTGCCCGTTGCCCATATTGGGATTGTTTAAAAGCCCCTGATAGTCAAACTGGCTGACCGTATCCATCGTCTTGTGCATACAATCGTCGCAGACGCAGATATTATTGGGAAGTTTAAACATCTTTCCGGCTTTGCTCTCCGGTCTGCGGCAGATAAAGCAGACGTCCTCGTAATCGCTGCCGGAATCGTCACTTTTTTTCTCTTCTGTACCGGAGTCCTTCTTTTCTAACTCCGTGTCTTCATATTTATCGTCCCTGTTATCATCCATAATATTTATCTTTCCTCCATCCCGCCCGCGAGCCTTGGTCTGCCCATAGTATAGCATACGAAGGATGGATTATCTATAGTTGAATTTCCTTTCCAAGAGCAATCCCCGGCAGCCGTACCTCACGATACCGTCCTGCCGGGGATTTTCGTCTCCGTTATCTTATTTTCCGCCAGTTACTCGCTCACCTTATTCCCCAGCGTAAGCGTCTTCGTCACTTCCTCGTATCCGGCAACCGTCATGGTCATCACCTTGACCTCCACGGTGTCTCCCTTGGCATAAAACTCCAGTTCCTTCTGCAGTTCGTCCATGGATGTAATCTTATCGCCGCCAAACACGGTAATGATATCACCCTGCTTTAAGCCTGCTGCCGCCGCTGCCGTATCGGGATAAACCTGTGCGATATACACGCCCTCCGGCATACCGTAAGCCTGAGAGACCTCCTGTGTCACGCTGATACCGGAAATACCCAGATATCCTCTCTCTTCCTCAGCAACCTTACTCTTCGTCTCATTGAGCATCAGCTCCGCGATAATCGGGCTTGCCGAAGAAATGGGAATCGCGTAACCCATGCCCTCCACGGCGCTGCCACCAATCTTATTGGAATTGATGCCGATTACCTCGCCCTTGATATTAAGAAGCGCGCCGCCGGAGTTACCGGGGTTAATCGCCGCATCGGTCTGGATAAAGGTGCCCTCCACGCTGTCCCCACCGTAACCGTTGCTTGCGGACAGGCTGATGCTTCTGTCAAGCGCGCTGATAACGCCCGTGGTAACAGATTGACCATAACCCAGAGAGTTGCCGATGGCGATAGCGGGCTCGCCCACTTCCAGCTCGTCGGAATCTCCCAGCGTGGCGACCTCTATGGCATTCAGCGTGGAATCTGACAGCTCTGTCACCGGCACGGCGATAACCGCCAAATCCATCTTGGAATCCTGTCCCTTGATGAAGGCTTCCGCTTCGCTGCCCTCGTCAAACTGCACTGTCAGTTTATCGGTATTCTCCACCACATGGTAGTTGGTCACAATCAAAAGCTCCGAATCGTTCAGCCCCACGATAATGCCGGAACCGCTGGCATCCGCTTCGCTGTTCATGGACTGCCCAAACCAGGACATCGTCTCCGTATAATGGTTATTCACCGCCACGATGGAGGGCATCACATTTTTTACCACTTCAGTCACATCGGTAACTACCATCGTTGCGGAGTCCGACTGCTTGATTGTCGGCACATCCGCCGGCGCCTGAATCTCTGTATCGACTTCCGCTTCCGCCATGGGAGAGCTTTCCGTCTCCGTAAGCGCCGCGCTGTCTTTTCCCGTCATTCCCGTAACGGCATCCACGGCGTACAGCCCGATTCCCGCGAAAAGCCCGAAGAACAGTCCCAGCGACACCGCCACAAGCGCTTTCTTAACATAACCGCTGCCCTGCCTCTTCACCTTGGGCTTCTTTTCCTTCTTCTGCTCCATCTGCGCATAGCCGTTGGGGTAAGCGTTACCGTAGTGATAACTTCCCGCGCTTCCCTGATAAGCGCTGCCGCTTCCCGAATAAACGCCGCCGCTGCCATAAGCGCCCTGTCCAGCATTGGCGCCATATGCGCTCTGCCCGGCGTTCGTCCCGTATGCGCCGCCCGTCTGACTTCCCGCGTTCTGGTAGGACCGGTAATCGATTCCCCTGTGCTCGGACTCACTGCCTGTCTGATTTCCTGTCTGGATCCCCGTCTGCTCCGAACCCGTATGATTAGCATAATCGTTTGGATAATTGTTATTGTCGTACATAATCCCGCTTCCTTTCCATAAGTTACGGACTCACGCCCGCGTTTTTATTTCCCCTCGCTGATTATGTCCCTAGTATATCTGTCATTTGTGTTTTAATTGTGACCAAAATATATTTAATTTGTGTTTTATTCGACCGTGACTGACTTCGCCAGATTCCTCGGCTTATCCACATCGCAGCCTTTGCCGACAGCCACATAATACCCGAAAAGCTGCAGCGGTATGATTGCCAGCGAATTGGCAAAATAAGGATTCGTCTCCGGAATATAAATCACGTAATCCGCCGCCTTCTCAATCTCCTTATTCTCCTCGCAGGTCACCGCCAGCAGGAATGCGCCTCTCGCCTTCACTTCCACCATATTGCTGATGGTCTTTGCGTAGAGCGCAGGCTGGGTCGAGACCGCCGCTACCAGCGTTCCCTCTTCAATCAGGGAGATGGTGCCGTGTTTCAGCTCACCCGCCGCGTATGCCTCAGAGTGAATATAAGAAATCTCTTTCAACTTCAAAGAGCCTTCCAGAGAAATCGCGTAGTCAATCCCCCTGCCGATAAAGAACACATCCTTCGCGCCGATGTAACGGTTCGCAAATCGCTGTATTTTATTCTTATTATTTAATAGAAGCTCAATCTGGTCCGGCAGGCAGCGCAGATCGCCCAAAAGTGACGCGAATGTCATATCATCGATTTTCCCCCGCGCTTTGCCAAACTTCATAGCGAGCAGATAGAGCGCAACCAGCTGGGCGCTGTAAGCCTTCGTGGTCGCCACAGCAATCTCCGGTCCCGCCCATGTGTACATCACATTATCCGCCTCTCTGGCAATGGAGCTTCCCACCACATTGACGATGCCAAGCACCTGAAAGCCCCTCTTCTTGGACTCCCGAAGCGCCGCCAGCGTGTCCGCCGTCTCGCCGGACTGGCTGATTACGATCACCATGCTGCCCTCCTCCAGAATCGGATCGCGGTAACGGAACTCAGACGCCAAATCCACCTCCACCGGAATGCGCGCCAGTCCCTCGATCACATATTTCCCCGTAACTCCTGCATGATAGGCGGAGCCGCAGGCAACAATATGAATCTTTTTTAGCGCCCGGATCTCTTCATCGCTCATATTAAGCTCCTCGATGACGATATCGTTATCCTTGATGCGGGGCAGAAGCGTATCCGTCACGGTCTTGGGCTGTTCGTACATCTCCTTTAGCATAAAATGCTCATAACCCGCCTTCTCCGCCGCGTTGGTGTCCCAATCGATAAAGACAGGCTCCTTCGTAGTCTCCTCCTCGTCCACCGTGTAAAAATGCATGTGGTCCGCCCGCAGACGCACGACCTCCTGATTGTCCACATAATACACTTTGCGGGTATATTTCAAAATCGCCGGCACATCCGAAGCGATAAAACAGCCGTCCTCACTCTGCCCCACAATCAGGGGCGAATCCTTTCTTGCCGCAAAAATCTGGTCCGGACAGTCCGCAAAGAGAATGCCTAGCGCATAGGAGCCTTCCACACGGTGAAGCACCTTTGTAACCGCTTCCAGGGGATTGCCCTTATAATAGTAATCCAGCAGATGCGCCAGAACCTCCGTGTCCGTCTCCGACACAAAATGATAACCGCGTTCTATCAGCATTTTCCTAAGCGACAGATAATTTTCGATAATACCGTTATGTACCACGGTAATTGTCTCCGCCTCATTGAAATGCGGATGCGCGTTGATGTCGCTCGGCACGCCGTGAGTCGCCCAGCGGGTATGCCCGATACCGCAAAGCCCCGGCATCGTCTCCCCACCGCGGGTGATATTCTCTAAAATCTTAAGGCGCCCCACGGACTTTGTGATATTGATTTTTCCCTCGCCGTCATAAACCGCCATCCCCGCCGAATCATACCCGCGGTATTCCAGCTTGGACAGACCGTCCAAAATAATGGGCGCCGCCTGCTTTGTTCCGATATAACCTACAATTCCACACATTTCACCTTACCTCCAGTAATCTTTGTTAGAAGAACATGCCAACACCAACCGCCGCGGCAGCCGCCGATAGCGTTTCCCCAGCAAATACCCCATATACTTAAACCCGCTCTGTATAATAACGCCCGGTATTTTATTCCGCATTCTCTTTTCTTTCAGATGCGCCACCGTGCTCTTCACCAGCCGTATTCCCTCGGACTCCGAAGGGTATGCCGCAAATACCTCCGGGTGGTCCGCCTGCGAAACCCCCAGATCAAAATTCCGCCTAAACTGCTGCCTGTATGTGTAATTATGGGAATGATACACCTTTGCCTGTGCCGCGTAAGCGATAGCGAAGCCCGCTTCCACCGCCTTGGCGGCATAGAGCATATCCTCGTTGAAGATTGCATGGTTCACAAAACCGCCGAGTTCTTCAAAAACGTCCCGCCTGTATGCCGCACACACATTGGAGCAGAAAAAAGTTTTCACGCCAAGCTCCGAAAGGTCCTCTTTCGTCTTTACGCGGGACTCTGCCGGATAATTGAACTGCCTCGTAAACCGCTCCGCCTCGCTGCTGTCCCTGCCCGGCAGCTGTCTGGCATAAGACACCGCCGCTTTTTCTCCCCGCAGAGCTTCCAAAAGCCGCTCCAGCAGAAATTCATCCGCCGGCATGGCATCCTGCGTCATCATCACGAACACATCGGTATCCGACAGCTTCACGCCCTGATTTCTCGTCCGTCCATGGTCAAACTCCCGCTTCGACAGGTGCTTCACTGTTATATTATGATGCTCTCGCTCTAACGTAGTACCGTAAAGCAGCCTGTCCAGATATTTCTGTTCCGTGTTCATCAAAATAATCCGGTTCACAGGCACGGTCTGCGCCTGCAGCTTCTCTACCATCGTCAAAAACCCGCGATCAGGCTTGTAGACGGGAATAATCACGTCCACTCTCTCCACTTTTTCTTCCTCCGTCACTGTCACTTTCTGACTCTCTACTGACTCTGCTTATTCGCACAAAGAGGGGCTTGCAAGGCAAGCCCCTCTGCTCTTAATTCAGATATCCGTTTGTTTCCTCATAAATCTTTTCGCTGCACTTTTTCACTGTCTCGGACGGCTCATAGTCATCAGCGTCAAAGAGGAACTTATGCAGCCACTTGACATTGTCCTCCAGACTGGTCGGAATGACGCAGGAACCCTTCGAGCCGATGGTGCCGGTCGCGCGCATATCCTCCTGCGGGAATCCGTCGGTCTCCGTAATCTGGTAGGAACCCACATTGCCCAGCATATCCACAATCTCGGACAGATCTAACGAGGTGTACACCTCTTCAAATACGGAGTTTGCTGTCTCCGTCAGCTTCGGCAGCGACGCCTTCTTCGCCTGATCCGCCACCGCGGAGAGCACTTCCCTCTGTCTCTCGGCACGCTTGAAATCGTCTCCCGCCGTATAACGGATACGACAGTAGCCCGTCGCCTGCAAGCCGTCCAGACGCTGATAACCCGTCTGCGTCACCGGCGTGTACTCTCTCTTTAAGTCCTCCGCGATACAGAGCTGATAGTTGTTCAGATGGCTGATTTCCGAATCGTCCACATCGATATCCACGCCGCCCAGCGCGTCGATGGCATCCGTCAGTCCCGCAAAACCGACCGTCACAAAATCCGTAATATTCATGTCCAGATTCATATTTAACATATTGATCGCCTGCTCGGGACCACCCTTTGCGTAAGCCGCGTTACATTTATTATATGAATCGTTGCTTAAGTTCAGATACGTGTCTCGATATATGGAAACGAGCTTGCAGTCTCCGGTATCCTGATTGATGGACGCAATCATAATCGTGTCGCTTCGGGTATTCTTCGTAAGCGCCCCCGTCGTGGAGTCCACACCGAAGAGGGCGATATTCCGATACCCCTTCATCGTCGTCTCCTCCGCTTCCTGCACGGTCTCGTTGATGATGATATCCTTCTCTTTCAGCTCTACCTTACCGCTTCCCGTACCGGCAAGAACCATATAAAGCACCATCACCGCGATAATCAAAATAATAATTTCTACAATAAAAAGAATAATACGCCTGCGCTGTTTCTTTGCCTGCGCTTTCTTTCCCGATTTCTTTTTCCCGGAGCCTTTCCTGCCAGAAGAGCTGCCGCCACGCCCGGAGGATTTCTTTCTGGGTCTTATCTCGTCATCATAGTCGTCATCATATCTTTTAGCCATATCTTGTACTCCCTCAGTCTCTGTTCCTCTTTCTAAAAGTCCGTTTTTTCATTTTGTCACATCTTGTCCGAAAAAGCAAGCTTTAGTGGACATTCTTATAAGATTATACTACATCTTGATATAATTGCAATATCATTCCCGGTTTCTTCTGAAAGTCTTTCACAATTCTTAAGATTTTAGTATTTCTTTTAATAGGCATTTTTATTGATAAATCCCCTGAAAATCGTGAGAAACATAATCTTGATGTCAAAAGACATCGTCCAGTTTTCGATATAAAAAATATCGAATTCAATCCTTCTTTTTATGGAAGTATCTCCGCGGTAGCCGTTGATCTGCGCCCAGCCCGTAAGCCCGGGTCTGACCTGATGCTTGACCATGTAACGGGGAATCTCCTCCTTAAACTGTTCCACAAACTGCGGTCTTTCGGGTCTCGGACCGACCACGCTCATGTCTCCCTTTAAAATATTGAAAAGCTGGGGCAACTCGTCTATGCTTGTCTTTCGCAAAAACTTCCCCACTTTTGTGACACGAGGGTCATTTTTGGTCGTCCAGCCCTTCTGCTCCGCGGAAGGCTTCTGTACCTCCATGGTGCGGAATTTATACATGCGAAACGGCTTGTTGTGCAGACCGATGCGCTCCTGCCTAAAAATAATCGGTCCTCTGGAGGTACAGCCTACGGCGATGGCGGCAACTAACATCACGGGCGAAGCCACCACAAGACCCACCAGGGACACAAAAATATCCACAATCCGCTTCATCCACCAGTTCAGGGTGTTGGTAAGCGGCACATAGCGAATGTTAATCACCGGCAGCCCCATCAAATCTTCAGTGTAAGGGCGGCTCGGGAACAGGCTGTTGTAATCGGGGATAAATTTCGTGTGCACGCCGGATTTCTCGCACAGATCCACGATGTGCTCCAGATTATCGTAATCCTTCAAAGACAGGGTGATCGCTATCTCGTCCAGCTTGTTTTCCGGAAGAATATAAAGCAGATTTTCGATGGTGCCCACCACTTTCACGCCCTTGTAAAGCGTGCCTGCAGGCACATGGTCGTCCAGAATGCCGCGCACCACATAGCCCCACTGGGGGTTGGCGTTAATGCGCTTGATATACTCCTCCGTGGCGCGGGAATACCCCACCAGCAGGATATATTTCAGGTTGTAGCCTTTTTCGCGGAAATACTGCAAAAGAATGCGGATGAGCGAACGCACAAGCGTGGTCAGAATAATATTGATGACATAAAACATCGCCATCATGGTACGGGAGAAGTGAATCTGCGCAACCATGTACCAGCCCGCCATCAGCACGACCATGCCCACCGTATTTGCCTGAAAAATATTCAGGATTTCATAACGGTGTACGGTAGCGCGCTTTGGCGTATAAAGGTTAAACGCATAATACAAAATGAGATAGCCCGGCACAATAAAGTAGAGCATCTCAAAATAAGTGCGTACGTCAAGAGCGCCGACATTGGGGTCGGCAAATGGACCGGCAAACTTTAAATACCAGGCAAGCGTATAGGACACCGCGATAATCACAGCATCCAGCACAATGTGCAGTCTGTTGAAATATTTCTGGTTATCTTTTATCATGATCAGTCTACGCTCTATGCGTTTTTATCCCATTTTATTCATGCTCTGCTCATGCCCGCAATTATTATTATTTTACAATAAACCGCTGAAAAATACAACCGCTGGAATGAGACGCCCGCAGACTGTGTCGCAGCTCTGTGCATAGTTTATCGCAGTCATAATCGATGTCTTTTGCAAAAAATGCCTGATAGAGCGCCTTTTCCTGCTCCTCCGTTATCTCCACACGGCAGTTTTCTCTCATCCATGCAATCTGCTCTTTTAACGTACGCTGCGTCCGAAACTCCTTATCTTTCCCTGCCGCTGCTCCCTGCAGTCTCCTGTATGCCAGTTTCACGCGCTCTCTTTCGGGCAGCCTTCTCTCCCGTTCTCTCCTGACCATCCGGACTGCCGCGAATACCACGACTGCAATCACAAAAACGGCGAAAAACACATAGTTCGCAGCCCCCAGGGCATTCTCAAGATATCCGCCAAGGATATCAGCCCCCAGTGTACGATCTGCCTCTGTGCCCTGCCCCCTCATAAATGCATCCCAGAAGGAAGTGGTTTCCCCCTCGGACGAAGGCGGCGTAGGATCTACCACAATCCAGCCCCGCTCCCTGTCAAAGATTTCTACCCATGCGTGGGCGTTCGCCTCCGGAATCTCTACCTGAATCAGCGCCGTCTCTCCCATCTCCGAATAGCCGCTGTAATAATCGCTATAATCTGCCCCTTCCACCAGCTCACCGCTCCCGACGACATTTGCGTACGAAAAAGCGTACCCTTCCACATAACGCGCGGGAATGCCCATCTGCCTGAACAGCATGGTCGCCGCCGACGCAAAATGCGCACAGTAGCCTTTGCGGTTCTCCAGCAGAAAATGCGAGATATAATCGGGATTGCCATAATAAAAGCCCGGTCTTAAGGTGTAATCGTAATTATCCCTGAAATACCTGATAATCTGCTGCGAAATCGCCTGCTGTGTCCCGCCAAAGCCTGCTTCCTCACATACCTGACGGACGGCGGCTTCACAGCTTGCCGGCACGTTCAAATACCTGATGTACGGCTCCCTGGAGACCGCCAGCACGGATGTCCCGTTATCGGGATAATAGTGATAAGTAAACGTACCGTCCTTTTCTTCTATCCTATCATAATCTGTATAATACGGTCTGTACTCGAAGCCGTCCCCCGCTTTACTCTGTTCCACCTCCATGACGCCCGCGCCCTGAACCGCAGCGCCGTCAGGCTCCTCAAACTGACGCTGTCGGCTGTACAGCTCCAGCTCCATCCGGGCGTCCTCCGCCCCTTCCGGTTCCGCTTCCGTCCACAAAGTCCCGATATAATCCAGTCCCGTAAAAGCCTTCAGATATACGGAGCCAAAGCTGTACGGCGTATACCTGACAGTCAGCGCCGTCTCATAGCTTGGCATGACGGCGGATCCCTTGCTCAGACTGCCCCCGTTCACCCCCGAACCCGCCGTATTCTGCGGGAAGAGAGCCAGCATACCATACTGCGCAAACCGCTCCATCCCCTTTCTGGATGCCTCTTTCGCCATACTTTGCGGCACAATGCGGGTATAACTTATCTCCGGCACGATAAACGCTGCGGCTCTCACCAGTAAGACGACCACTGCCGCCGTTGCGGGCAGCATATAGCGCATCTGCCTGGAAACACGCCCTCTGCCGTAGGACAGCAGCATGACCGCGGCATACCCGGTCAGCATCAGTATGAGATACAGAAGCGGCGGCGAACACTCAAAATACATCGGAATGACGTAAGGCGTCAGCGTCAGGAACATAACCTTGAAAAGCGTGCATTTATTATATAATTGTATATTCAGCAGAATAATCCCGACCATGCCTAAAAATACGGCAAAGGTCGTTACCGCCGCATACCCGTCTTCCACCGCCAGCGTATACTCCATACCGCCGGATATGTCGAAATACTCCCTCGCCACGTCAAAAATACGGTTCAGGATGTAATAATATCCGCTGTTTATCACCCAATAACTCGTAACCGCAAGATAAGCAAACACAAGCAGCGCAGCCAGACTCGTAAGATTGGCAAGCCACTTTTTCCCCGTCTCATAAGTCACACTCAGCACAAAGCCCAGCACAAAAAGCGACAGCATAAGCAGACCCGAATGAAACTCGATTTCAAATGCCGCCAGAAATCCACCTACCGAGCCATAGACGAGCGCAAACAAGATAAGCGATTTTGCCAGTGCGGCAAAAAAATCATATTTTTCGCTATCCGAAAGCTTTACAAGGGAAACATCCGCCGTATTCTCTTTTTCCTTTTTACGAAATAACGTATACACCCCTCCATACCCCTGTCTTAACCAAAATGTAACTCTCCGCAGGATGCTCTATCGCCATCTGCGCCTCTGCGGCGCCTGAAACGCGAAGCCCTCCCGTACTTAGGATTTCTCCCAATACGTTCTCAAGCTCCCCCTGTTCCACGATAAAACGGCTGCAAAGCGCCTGCACAGCCCCCTGCCAGAATAGCTGAACCGGATATTCCTTCGTAAGCAAAAGCCTGCACAGCCCGTACAGCGCTTCCATAAGCGCGTCGTTCTCATCCGGGCTCTCTCCCAGAGGAAGCAGCACATTTATCTTTTCTTTGCCGGCAGCCAGACGCTCCCGCACCATCAGCTTGTCCTGTTTCGCCGACAGTTTCCAGTGAATGCTCTTTAACTCATCCCCTGCCACATATTCCCTGACCTCATAATCGGGATTGTACTCTGTCCCCCGCTTCCTGCTCTCGTTTTCTTTGGGAAAGCCTTCTACGCTCTCATAGAGCTCTTCCGTCTCCTCCCCGTCGGAAAACACCGGCCACACCAACACGCCCGCATCTTTTTCCATGCGGTATGTCAGATAAAATATCTGCAAGAAATCGTACACCTTACATTCTTCCACCCATACCGTAAGCCGCCCCGCATAACGGCTGTTTGCCAAAACCCTGAATGATGCCCCTTTCCCGGGAGCCGCCCACAATTTTTCTTTTTTCTCCTCCATGCTTCCCGTAAAAAGATTCCCGAAGCGATAAGTGAGATCAATCGCAAACCCGAAAAACCGCAGGGGATGCAAAACACGGATATCGACTGGGACATCCGTGTTTTTTCCTACGCGATGATAAGGCAGCACAATCTCTGTCCGTATGCCGTCGCGGACGAGCCATAAACTGACCGCAGAAACGATAACATACGTTATTATTAGCAGTATCACCAGAAAGAGCAGATAACTTCTAAAAAAGCTCCACATCCATACAAGCACGGCAAACACCGCCAAAAATCCAATGACTCCTTTTCCGTTTAGCCGCAGTCTCTTATCCATTAAACGGCATGTATCCTTTCCGTAATCTTCAAAATCATATCCGACACATCCATGCCCTCGGCTCTTGCGCGGGCATTCAGCTTTATGCGGTGTTTCCACACATCATCTATCACACCAAGAACATCCTCCGGAACGACATAATCTCCGCCCCTCATCACTGCCATTGCCTTTGCCATCTTCAGCAGCGCGATGCTGCCGCGCGGGCTTACCCCAAGCCCGACGAGCGGCTCCCGTCTCGTCTCCTCCGTCAGATTGATAATATATTCGTGAATGCTGTCATCCACATACAGATTTTCCACCTGAGAACGCAGTTCCAGCAGACGCCCTGACGTAATCACGCTCCCAACCTGATTAAGGCCCTGTCCCACGCTGCCTTTCAGGATATCTATGGCAGCGTCATGGGAAGGATAACCCATACTTAAACATATCATAAAACGGTCGAGCTGCGATTCCGGCAGAAGCTGCGTACCCGACGAGCCAAATGGATTCTCTGTCGCTATGACCGTAAACGGAACAGGAAGCGGATAAGATACGCCGTCCACCGTGACTTTTGCTTCCTCCATCACCTCCAGCAGCGCGGACTGTGTTTTCGAGGAAGTGCGGTTTAGCTCGTCCGCCAGAAAAAGATTGCAAAATACCGCGCCCTTTTTGTACTCAAATTCTCCTGTCGCGCTGTTGTACATGGTAAAGCCGACGATATCACTCGGCAGCACATCCGGCGTAAACTGCATTCTTTTATAGACAAGCTCCATTGCCCGCCCCAAAGCCATCGCCAGCGTGGTCTTGCCGACGCCCGGTATGTCCTCAAGCAGCACATGCCCGCCCGCAAGAATCGCGGCGAGCGCCTTGCGCACCACCTTTTCTTTCCCCTTCACGACCTTATTCACTTCGACAACAATCTGTTCCAGTTCCTGATTCATTCGTTCCTCTCATCCCGCCGCGCTCACGGCGCTGCGTGTTGTTTTTCGGCAGCCGCAGCCTACAGGCGGATGCGGTACCAGAGGTTTCGCCACAACTCCCACTGAATCCTTGCGTATGTGGGAAGACGCTTTGCCGAAAACGTTACTTTGTTTGCCTTTCCCTGTGGAGAGCAGCACAGCTGCAGCCCTTTTTTCGTTCCCTGCAGCCAGCTTTTTCCCAGCCCCTTTTTTAGGAAGAAAAGCGTTTTTATCAAAAAACCCGCCAGCAGAAAAGGAAGATTCAAAAGAATCTGCAAAAGCGGCATGTTTTTATAAACCAGATAGACACTGTTCTTCGCGGACAGCTCCACCTTAAAAGCGTTGTGACGCGAACCCGAGACGCCGCTCCCCGCATGGCGCACCACCGCTTCCGGCACATACAGATTGCGGCATCCATGTATTCTGGCTCGGTATCCGATATCCACATCCTCCAGATACGCGAAATGGTTCTCATCCAACAGCCCAATCTTTGTAAGAATGCTCCGGCGGTAAATACAGGCGCCCCCGCAGGCGGAAAAGATTTCCCTTGCTCTGCCGTAGTCTGACGCCGGCTTGTCCTTCCCTGCCGCGAAAGCCCAGCCCAGCGCACAGTAATAGTCCCCCGCATCGTCAATCAGCTCCGGACGGTACAGATTCACCATCCGCGCCGCCCCGGAAAACGCCCGTTTATCCCCGTCAAGCGCCCTTTCCAGCGCCCGGACAAAGCCCGGCTCCACTACTGTGTCGTTGTTTAATAAAATAACATACGTCGTGTTATCTTTCCTACTCTCCGCAATCCCCCGATTCACCGCCCCGCAGAACCCGTAATTCTTATCCAGCGCCACCAGCCGCACATCCGGAAACTTCTCCTCCACAGCCTCCCTGCTCCCATCCACAGAGCCATTGTCCACCACAATCACCCTGGCGGGTTCCTCCGCCAGGGAAATAAGGCAGTTCTCCATATATTTAATCCCGTTATAATTCGGAATAATAATCGTCGAACGGATTTCATCCTTCTTCGTTTCCTGCGGCATTCTTTCCTTCCTCATAATCGAATCGTAATCCCCGGCTCCCAGACGACCAGATACCCTTCCCCGCGCACCGCTTCTCCCAGCGCCATACTCAGTTTCCGATACCCTGCCTCGTCACAACTAAGCCCCGAAACATCCGCCATACAGATTTCCTTCTTCTCCCGCCCTTCTTTCACCTGCATCCTTTTTTCCCGGTAGGGCAGTCCCGTAATCTCCGAGAATAGCGGCTGTAATTCTTTCCGCAGCCTCATACAGCGGATATCCACCGCGGCGCAGTCCTGCTTAAGCGCGGCAAGATGCGTACTCCCTCCCGTAAACCGCGCCGGCAGCCCCTCAAACATGCAGCGCCCCGCTTCGTCATAGCCGCCCGCGAAAATACGCCCTTTCCCGTCAAGAATCCGTCCGCCCATCATGCCCACATCCCGCCTGGCTTCCAGCAGGTCCGGTTCGTAAGCAATCCGGTAAAAGCCCAGATGCCGCTCGTGCTCCACCTGAACCCGAAAGCCTCTTCCGGCACAGAAATCCGCGAGCGCACGCCGCCCCGCTTCGTAGGCATAGGTTTTGCTCCCCGTGTTCAGCGCCGTGGAATCCCTGTGGGAACGCCAGTGGTAGAGCACCTTCGGAATATGGCAGATGCGTGCCGTCTCCGGGAGAAGGGCATCGTCTGACCATAGACTTTCCACCACCCGCAGCACCAGATCATAATCCTGCGCGCCATCATAATCCGCCCGCAGCTTCAAGCGTTTCATCAGCCCCGCTTCCACCGCCATAAAGTGGCAGATATAGTTATTTGATAAAATTAAATCCAGATTAAATTTTCTCTTTTTGTTAGGAAATACAAAGGTTTGCGTCCCCTCGTCATATTTATCCTCGTCGGAGTACAGAAGAACCGGCGCGCATCCCGCCTGCCTGTTTCGATGTACCAAACGCGCCATTTCATATAACGCATCAGGTGTTATGAAATCATCATGGTCGAGAAAGGCAATATAATCTCCCCCCGCCAATGCAATCCCCGCATTGGTATTTTCGGCAATGCCCTTATTCTCCGAAAGACGGTTATAACGAATCCGTAAATCCCCAGTCTCGTGAATCACCTGCCGCACCGTGCGCTCCACGGCGCTGCCCGCGCTTGCGTCCATGATAAGCAGCTCCCAGCGGGCATAGCTCTGGGCACGCACGGAGTCAATCAGCTCACGCAGATATTCCTCCTTCGTCTCATAAGCAGGCGTCACAATACTGAACAGATAGGGGTAGTCCGCCGTCTCTCTTCTCTGCCCGGCAAGCGTTTCCTCGTCAGGGGCGGTATAGCGGTAATCTGCCTTTTTTTCTTCCTGTACCCGTTCCGCTGCCGCATAAAAAGTCCCCGCCAGCCCGTTCTTTTTCAGATAATTTACGGTTTTTTTCACATTGTCGATTCTCAGTATCCGGTTTCCCATGATGCGTCTCCCTAACATACAGATAGCATAATCATAAGCAGACCCTTGGAAACTGTTTAAATCCTTCGGATTAAAACCCGCCGGTACTTGGCAAGGTCCTTTCGCGCCTAGTACCGCTACGTTTGGAACGGAGCGCAAGCGCGTCTGCGTTGATTATGCTATCTGCATTTGTTAGCTAAATATTCTTTTTAACTTCTTCCGTCAGCCGCTCCAGCTTCTCCTGCGCGTCCTCAAGGCTCGTGCCCTTCACGCCCATATAGAACTTGATCTTCGGCTCCGTGCCGGAAGGTCTCGCACAGCACCAGGAGTCGTTCGTCAGGTCAAAGTACAGCACGTTCGACTTCGGCAGCCCGGTCTCGCCCGTCTCGCCTGTCTCCAGATTCAGGGTCTTGCCGGTATCGTAATCCCTAAACTCCTTCACCGTCAGCTCGCCAAAGCTCTTGGGCGGATTCTGGCGCAGCTTGTTCATCAGCTCTTCAATCTCTTTCGCGCCCTCGACGCCCTTCTTAGTGATGGAATACTGGCTCTCTTTATAGTAACCGTATTTCTCGTAAAGGTTAATCATCTGATCCCAGACGGTCCTGCCGTTCTTCTTGCACCATGCCGCCATCTCGCACAGGCACATTACCGCCACGATGGCGTCCTTATCTCTCGCATGGGTGCCCGCAAGGCAGCCGTAGCTCTCCTCGAGACCGAACACATAGTTGTTCGAGCCGCTCTGCTCAAAGAACTTAATCTGCTCGCCGATGAACTTAAAGCCCGTCAGCACCTCGATAAATCTTACTTTATAATCTTCCGAGATTGCCCGCGCCATGTTGGTGGTCACAATCGTGGTCACAAGGGCAGGATTCTCAGGCATCGTTCCTGTCGCCGTCCGCTCACGCAGAATGTACTCCGCAATCAGCATACCGGACATATTGCCCGTGAAAGGCACATATTCGCCGGATTTGGTATCCAGCGCGTAGATGCCGAGTCTGTCCGCGTCGGGATCCGTCGCCAGCACGATATCGGCGTTTTTCTCCTTCGCCAGTTTAAGCGCCAGCGTGAACGCCTTGGGGTCTTCCGGATTCGGGTACTCTAACGTCGTGAAGTCGGGGTCCGGATTCTCCTGCTCAGGCACCACATACACGTTCTTAAAGCCAAGCTCGGAGAGAATCCGTCTTACCGGCACATTTCCCGTGCCGTTGAAGGGAGAATACACAATCTTCATATCCTCCGCCATCTCCGCAATCACCTCGGGATGGATAATCTGCTTTTTCAGCTCCGCCATGTACTTGTCATCGATTTCCTTGCCAATCACTTCGTAAAGCCCGGCTTTCTTTGCCTCTTCTTTATCCATGGTCTTTACGGTATGATAATCGGTCACATTGTTAACCTCGGTGATAATCTCCTTGTCCTTGGGCGCCGTCACCTGCGCGCCGTCCTCCCAATAGCACTTGTAACCGTTGTACTCCGGCGGATTATGGCTTGCCGTAATCACGATACCGGAAATACAGCCAAGCGTGCGCAGCGCAAAGGATAACTCGGGCGTAGGACGAAGCGCATCAAACACATAAGCCTTGATGCCGTTCGCCGCCAGGCACAGAGCCGCCTCGTCCGCAAACTCAGGGGACATTCTTCTGGAATCGTAGGCAATCGCCACGCCCTTCTTCTCGCCGCCCTGTTTCTTTATGTAGTTGGCAAGACCCTGCGTCGCCTTGCGCACCGTGTAGATGTTCATGCGGTTGGTGCCCGCGCCGATCACGCCGCGAAGCCCGCCTGTACCGAACGCCAGCTCCTTGTAAAAGCGGTCCTCGATCTCCTTCTCATCATTGCGAATCGCCAGAAGCTCCTGCTTGGTCGCCTCGTCAAAGTAGGAATCCTCCAGCCAGAACTGAAACTGCTCTTTGTAGCCCATTTTGAAACCCTCCTTATTATTATATAGTAACATTTGTTATTTAATATATACAGATTGACCCTAAAAAGATTATAGTAAAATCAGATGTTTCGGTCAAGATATTTCACTACTCTGCTTTCTCTGTTTTATTTTCGGAAATCTTCAGCGCAAAGTCGCTCCGGTCCAACGAAAAATTCGGATTGTAGTAAGGGTCGCCCTGCGCCAGCAGCTCCTTCCACCGCTCCCGAAACAGCGCCGACTCCTTCTCGTACCGCTCGGCATTCGCACCCGAAAGGTCCGTCCCCCGGGAAGCCGACTCGTAATGATACAGTTCCGCGAAGGGAGTAAACACATTCACCCGCCCGGCTTTCCACGCGCGGATGCACAAATCCACGTCATTTAACGCCACGGCAAAACCTTCGTCCAGCCCGCCAAGCTCTTCATACAGTGACTTTCGCATCATCAGGCACGCCCCCGTCACCGCCATCACGTTCTGCGCATAGCAGAGCCGCCCCATATAGCCGAGATTCCGATGGTCCACACGGTAATGGCTGTGCCCCGCCGTCCGATGTGCCCCGAGTCCCAGAACCACACCCGCATGTTGGATGGTCCTGTCCTCATAGTAGAGCTTCGCGCCCACCGCGCCCACATCCTTCCGCTGGGCATACATCAGAAGCTCCTCGAGCCAATCAGGTGTTATGACGCTCGTGTCGTTATTTAAGAGCAGCACATATTCGCCCGCCGCCTGAGAAACGCCCAGATTATTGATTTTTGAATAGTTGAACTCCCCTTCATAGGTGATGACCCTGATGGCGGGATTCTCCTGTATTTTCTTATAATAAGAGAAGATTTCCTCCGAAGCGCTGTTGTTCTCCACTATGATGATCTCGTAATTGTCATAGGTACTTCGTTCCAGTATGGAGGAAATACAGCGCGTCAGATCCTCTGCATGGTCTTTGTTCGCAATGACAATAGAAATCTTCGGATTTCCCAAAATCTCATATTTAATCTGAAAAATCGTCTCAAAAGCCTTCGTGGAAGTAATCTCAAAGTTTTTGAAGCCCTGCGCAGTCAGATGCGCCGCCACCGCCCCCTTCGCCGCCTCGATGGCATAGCTCTTCGCGCTGATATCGGAAGCCACACTGCCCGCATGGGAGCGCCAGTAATACAAAAGCTTCGGCACATGCACCACGCACTTCGCACGGGCGGTCAGCCGCAGAATCATATCGTGGTCCTGACTGCCGTCAAACTCGGAGCGAAACAGCTCCGTCCCGTCCAAAAGCCTTCTCGCAAAGGCGCTGAAATGGCAGATATAGTTGTTGGCACGCAGATTGTCCGGCGCATAGTCCGGCTTAAAATGCAGGGTAATCATATCATCTATGGTGCTGTTTCCTTTAAAGGTCGCTTCATCACAATAGATATAGTCCGCGCCTTTTTCGCAAATTACCTTCATATACTCATAGAGAACACTTGGATGCAGCACGTCGTCATGGTCAAAAAGCGCAATATAATTTCCTGAGGACATGGACAGGCAGGCGTTGGTATTGCCGGAAATACCCTCGTTCTTCGGCAGCTTCTTATAGAGAATCCGGCAATAGAGACTGCTGCTCGGGCGCAGATACTGTTTATCCCTCTCCATATACTCCCGGCAGATTTGCTCCACATAAGCGTGCTCTTCATCGGAGCCGTCCGCCAGACACAGCTCCCAGCCCTCGTACGTCTGATCCATAACCGACTCGATTGCCTGCCGTAAAAATTTCTCCGGCGTATTGTAAAGCGGCATCAGGATGCTGAATTTGACCTCCCGGTCAAACTTGTAAAGCCGCTGTCTCGCGGCTTCCGGAAGCTCCGGAAAGCTCGCCGTCCCGTGCTGCGCCCTTGCCTGCCGCTCAATCATCTTAGCATTCAGCTTGCGGGCAATCCCCCTAAGACTCCCGTAATAGCCGAGACGCTCCTTCACGCGTGCCAACTTATGAAACATCATGCGAAGCGGCTTGGAGAGCCGCCAGAAAAAACTGCCTTTCATCCGTGCAATCTTTCCCTCCGCCTGCGCCTTGTTCTGCTCCGCCACCGACAGTTTTTCCGTGAGCGCACGCCCCCGGCTTTTTTCCCGCCCGTATGCCTCCTTATAAAAGCGGAGCGCTTCCGTCTCCGTCATTCCCTTTCGCTCCATATTTTTCCTCTCTCCATTGCCTATACAACTATCAGCGTGCGCTCAGACCAAGCCACAAAAGCCGTCCCCGGCTCCGTCTCGCTCACCGCTTCCGTCTCCGCCAGCATACCGATCCGGTACTCGCCCTGCGTCAACTCTTCCCGCCGCAGACGCAGCACAAAGCCAGCCAGCCCGATATGCTTTTCCTGCGGCAGAATTTCCTCCACATCCGCCCGGTGCCAATCTGACGGAACCGCCAGATAGCCTGCTTGGTCCGTCCTCTGCAAAATCACTTTCCGCGCAAAAGCCGCGTTATCGGCGCCCGGCATGTAGCTCCATCCCATGATCCACAGAATATCCGGCTCGTCCGCCAGTATCTTATGCTGGGGCTCGGCACGGTCCACCGTGAGCCGCAGCACACCCCTTCCCGCCTTTTTCAACAGTTTGCGCAAAGATGATTTGGGCAGAAACGACGCTTCCTGCACACAGAGATGATCCTCATGGGGGAACTTATAATTACACACATAGTTTGACGCATTGTCGATTAAATCCTTGTGATAAAACGGGTCCTTCCCGCGAAGCCCGGGATGCTTTCCATAAAGCGTCTCCTTCTCCGCAAGCAGCCTTTCCCATTTTCCCTCGTTCTGCTCATCCAGCCCGCGGCTTAAGGATTCATGGTGCCAGAGAATCGCATCGTTTCTCTGCACATTGACATAGCCCGCTTCCAGCAGCTTAAAACAGAAATCCACATCGTTGTAAGCAATCGGCAGACTCTCGTCCATGCCGCCCACCTTTTCGTACTTTTTCCGGGACACCATCAGACACGCCGCCGTTACCGCCGCCACATTATAAGTGACCCGGTTTCTGCCGAAGTAATAATCCTCCTCGTCAGGAAAGGTAATCAGCTTATGCGACGGACCAATTTTCAGGTTCGTAACACCCGCATGCTGGATATTTTCCGTGCCCGCGTACCACAGCTTCGCCCCGACAGCTCCCACATGGGGCAAAATCGCCTGTCCAGCCATCCGTTCCAGCCAGCTTCCCTCTATAATCTCCATATCGTCATTCATCAAAAGAATCAGGTCGCCCTTCGCCTTCTTCTCTCCCAGATTGCACATTTTGGAAAAATCAAAGGGCATCGGCTCATAGATATAGGTAAAACCGTAAATTTTCCGCAGCGCTTCCATCTTCTCCCGATTTTCTTCGCTGCTGCCGTTATCGACCACAATCCACTCATAAAAGCGGTACTGCGTCTTTTCCTTGAAAGAACGCAGACATTTCTCCAGCACCTCGGGATGGTCCTTGGACGGAATAATCACGGATACCACGCGGTGCGGCGCAATCGCCGTATTCTCACTGCCCGAGCGGGTGCACCGCTCCCTGCCCGAAACGGACGTATCGTAAATCAGATGATAGATATCCGGGTCTGCGCCCTGCCTGAGCACGCCGCGCCCGCCCCTGCGCAGCAGCATATCCTCTTTGAGCGTCACATATTTGGCGGATGCCCCCGTCAGGAAACGCCCCTCCGCAAGTTCCTTCTTCAAACTCTTCTGCACCAGAGAAAACTGTTCCCTCGCCGAAAGACTCTGTCCTGACCCACTGAAAACCTCATCCGGCGGACAATATCTTCTATGATAAAGAATGGAATCCAGATGACCGATAGCCTCCCGTCGTATTCTGAAATTCCCCTGTGAAAGCTCCTCGATCTTTTCCTCTAACCGCAGACACAGCTCGTAAAAGCCAAGGTCAGGGTCCTTCATGCTCACCATCCGATAACTCATGCTGTCAAGCACGCCGACCCGCACCGCCACAAAATGCCCCCAATACTGGAAAGCGAGAAGCGTATCCGGAGAATAAGCCGGTTTCAGCCACGGCTCCATCCGTTTCGTCAAATCCTCCCAATAAAAATCTTCATCCGCATAAGCCAGAAGGCATTTCCCGTTTTTCGCAAAGTAGGCACGCACCTCGGAAAATACATGGGGCGCAAGCAGACCGTCGCCGTAAGTCAGAATGCGGACGTCCGTCTCCGGCACCGCAATTTCCCGAAACCCCTGCACCGCAATCGGTTCCGGCGTATGAATAACATCCGTATTCTTATTCTCGCATTCCGCAATCCATTGCAGGTAGGGATTCGACTGCCGCCAAAGCGTCTCCTCATAGGCGCTTTTTTTCTCCTCGGAGGCTTCCAGACGCGCCAGCTCCTCATCCGACAAAACCGCCCCGCCTTTCATACGGCGCAGCGCGCTCCGCGCAGGAGCCGAAGCCTTCGCTGCCATCCGATATAACGGGTTAGCACAGATGCGGTTTAAGTTATCCTGCAGGTCCGCCTGCCGCCTCTCCGCATCCGCAATGCGCCCTGCCATCTGGGTATTCTTTTTCCGTTCCTCCTCATAGGCAGCCATATAATAGGCAACCCAGTCGCAGTTGTTTTTCTGAATGCTCATCAGCCAAACAATCCCCTTTTCTGCAAATGTTTCATGGTTTCCGCCGGCATCACCGTTATCTCCATGACCGCCTCCAGATGATTCTCCTCCTCCGAAGACAGTCCCCAGAGCGAAAGGGTGATATTTGGGTCATCCGTCGGAAAAGCATAGGTATCCTCACCGATTTTAAACCCGTTCATCTGAAGCTGCTTTCCTTTCAGCGGAATCTCTTCGCCGTTCCAGCGAATACTTTTCATATAAATCACACAAGCACGATTACCGGGGTCGAGCCGTACCGCGCTCCTCCCTCTTGCGATACGCACGGAAACCTCCACCGTTCCTTCTCCGGTACGCAGCACCTGTTCCCCGTCTTCTTCCGGGAAAAAGGACTGCTCCTCAAGAAAGCCCTTTCCGGTATCCTCATAGATCTGTATGCGGTTGTCCGCCGGTTTCTTTCTTAACTCCTCGCCAAAATCCGTAAGCGTGTAAACCGGCTGACCAATCGCTTCCCGAAGCTCCGCCATGGAAAGTCGCTTCCCTGTCACATATTTTTGGAACTTCATCTCCTGCCTGCGATACTGCTCCGCTTCGGCAGGCTCTATCTGTAACTTCTCCATTATTAAATCAGGATTTAATCCATTCCTTTTCTCGTCCTCAAGAAAATAACAGTAGAGCGCGCGAAAAGCAATTTCCTTCGTTTCGACAGCCTTGTCGAAGGTCCATTCACAGTCAATCAGCCCCCATTTTTCTTCATTCAAATAACACTCGATATCATTTTTTTGCTTTTGCGACCGTTTTCCATCACAGCTGTTACTCCCCTGTGGAATCAAGAGATTTGCAAAAATCAGGTCGTAATCTGCAATCTCCTTCTCCTCGCCCCATGAGATTCGCTTCAGATACTCGTCGAAGAGTCTGTGAAAACCCTCTTCATCATTTTTCTCCAGCCGCTCGTCAAGAATTTCTTCCAGCGTTCTTCCTTCCAAATATTTAATCGTGATATAAGGTGTGCCGTCCCCCGATTTTTCCAGCTTGCATTCATTGACGTGCAGGAGGCTTCCCTCATACCTCTCAGCGAGCTTTTCACATGCCGCAGCGGTCGCTTCTATATGCTTCCATGCGCTTTCAGATAACGGATGTTTTTCTATTATTCTGCCAAATCCCGTGCTTCTCTGCAAGGTTTTTATCTGAAATTCTTCCTTTCTGTCATTGGAATACTTCACATATTCTTCCGACAGGGCAGATCCTAAAAGGAGCATGTAAGAATTGGAAAAAAGAGGAAACTGTCCCTCCTTCAGTACCGTGTCAAAAACCCGCTTCTCATCGAAGAGCTGTATTCTGTCACGGTCAAAATTACGCATGTTATTTGATAATTCCCCGCGATTCGGCAGTCTCTTATCCGAGTAGAGGGTCGTCATAAACTTATAGTCGGGATAGGGGTAATACATCTGCGTCTCCGAAAAGCCGCAGCGTTTCGCGATCGCTAACAGTCCGTCTCTGGTAAAGGTGCGCACCACGCCGCCCTCGGGATAGTCCTCAATGCCGCTAAAATACGTGCCCAAATGGTCTTCCCGGCATCCCGCCCAATACTTTAATCCAAATTTATTCTCTATGGCAATGGCGATATGTCCCCCCGGCTTCAAATGCTTCTTGATAATCCGCAGGAAATCGTCGTAGGGCGTTTCTGAGCCGATGTACGCCTGCGCGTACTCAAAGACACCAATCAAACAGATATAATCGTAATCCTCCGGCAGATCCGGTTCCACGTCCTGAAAATTCCCCACATGAATCGTCACATTGTCCGCTTCCATATGGCGGTAGGCATTGATCATGCTCCGTTTTTTGGAAAGCTCCACGCAAGTCACTTCCCCGGCGCGCTTTGCTAACGCCCCCGTAATCGCACCGCAGCCAGAACCCACCTCCAGCACCTTCATGGCGCGGTTCATCGGCAGCCACTCCACAATATTCTCCCGCAGAGGCGAAAGATGGTACAGAATCTCCCAGCTCTTCCTCTCCTCTATGATCTTCTGGTACTCCACCGCCGCGCAGTCTCTCGCTATCGCCAGAAGCTCATCCTCAATCTCGCCGTCACAATACAGATCCTCTCCGGGATAGTGGGTTAAATCCAGTTTTATTTTCCCGATTTCCTCTATCATACTATCTGACATTCTTCATTCCTTCCCGTCTGCGCCGACGTCCGCTTATTATAACACCCCTTATTTTACGGTCACCGTCGAGTTCATATCATAAAACCCCACCGTATCCTTATCCGAAATCACCGTCACATTCAGCACATCATACAGCCTGTGATACACCGTAAAATCGTCCTCTTCATACCCCGTGACGCCGAGCGAAAGCAGGTAATCTCCCCCCTGCAGATTCATCTCCTGCGTGAAAGTGATATCTTTGGCTTCCCCGGCTTCCACAGATTCCAAAAACGCCTTCTCAAACATCGTATTCGTGCCCGTAATCTCCGTACCGCGCACATTCTTGATGGTAAAAGCGAATATCGGCGCGGCAATCTTCTCTGTCATCTCCACATGCATGTGAATGGTAAACGGACTTCCCTTTAAAATGGTGGCAGTCCTCGTTCCCTTCTCGTCCGTGATATAGTATTCCGTAATCTGCGCCTTTTTAGAACCATATTCCAGAAGGTCCGGATTTTCGGCACAGCCGACAATCCTGTTCTCTGCGCTTCCTGCCTTTTCCCCACGATTCAGCTTGCTCCCGTCCACGCCTTTCGCCGCCATCGCCCGAAGCTGCTCGTCGTCCAGCAGGCGCTCTCCTTCCGTCTCCGGCGCCGTATACTGCCCCACCAGCACCTGCTTGTAGGTGTCTATCATCTGCTTGGGCGCGCCCTCTCCCAGCTTCACCCCCTGGTTTAAGAGCACCACCCGGTCGCAGTACTTGCTGATGCTGCTCAAATCATGGCTGACAAACACGATTGTCTTGCCCATCTCCTTAAATTCTTCAAATTTATGGTAACATTTTGCCTGAAAAAAGACATCGCCCACCGAAAGCGCTTCATCCACAATGAGAATCTCCGGGTCGATATTGATGGCGACCGCAAAGGCAAGCCGCACAAACATGCCGCTGGAATAAGTTTTCGCCGGCTGATACACATAGTCGCCGATATCCGCGAAAGCAAGAATCTCTTCCAGTTTCCGGTCAATTTCCTTCTTGGAAAAGCCGATCATCGTGCCGTTTAAATAAATGTTTTCAATGCCGTTGTATTCCATATTGAAGCCGGCGCCCAGCTCCAGCAGCGCGGAAATACGTCCGTTGACCTCCACCTCGCCCGCCGTCGGAGAAAGAACACCCGTTATTATTTTCAGAATCGTAGATTTTCCGGAGCCGTTAGTGCCGATAATCCCCACGCACTCCCCCTGCCTTATGGTCATATCGACCCCTTTTAAGGCACGGTGCTCCGTATGGTGCTTCCCCCGCCCGATATGCAGCGCCTCCTTGAGCCTGTCCGAAGGCCTGTCATAGAGCTTATACACTTTTTCGAGGTCTGTGACCTTAATCGCGATATCATTTTCCATAATTTTTCCTTTATAAGACATCCGCAAAATGTGAGCGCAGCCTTCTAAACACTAATGTCCCAATACAAAACATACTGATCGTGAAAATCCAGAAATACGTGGACGAGTAAAAGTGCTCCCAAAACCATTCCTCTTCAAAAATCGCGCTCCGATAGCCGTTTACGATATACACGAGCGGATTCAGCTTAAAGAGCGTCTTCATATTATCGCTCGGCAGCATCTTGATATTCCACATAATAGGGGTCGCCCACATGCCAATCTGCAGCGCAATGCTGATGACCTGCTGCAAATCCCTGATAAAAACCACCAGCGCGCTTGTCAGATAACTCAGCGCCAGCACAAAAAAAACCAGACACAAACTGTAATAGAGAAGCTGTATGGTGTAGATGGTGGGCGTATAGCCGTAGCACACCGCCACCACCAGCAGAATACCCACGAAAAACACATGGATGAAGGTTGCCGCAATTACCTTGATAATCGGCAGAATACTGATGTTAAACACCACTTTTTTTACCAGATAGGTATACTCCACGAGCGCCATGGTCCCCTGGGAAATCGCTTCCGAAAAATAAAACCACGGCACAAGCCCCGCCATCAGATAAAGCACATAAGGCGGCGCTTCGCCATCCGCCGCCACGAACTCCACCCTCGCCTGAAACACTTTATCAAACACAATCCAGTACATCAGCACCGTTACCACAGGCTGCGCCAGCGCCCACACAATGCCCAGATAAGAGCCTGCGTAACGCTTCTTAAAATCGTTTTTAGCCAGCTTCCAAATCAACCCCCTGCTCTGAAAAAGCTCCACGGGAATGGTCACGATCCTGTCGTAGTAGATGGTAAATATCATACAGGTAAAGGTAATCAGCACACAGCCACTGACCTTCTTCATCCGCTCCGTCACCTGGTCGGCAAGCGGATTGTGGTGCGCAATAAGCACAGAAGCCAAAAGAATGCCAAGCCCCCAGAATATCGCTATCGCCGCGGACTTCGGAAAACTTTTTTTCTTTGTGAAATTTTTCTCTCCCGTTTTATTGTTATTCATAATATCTCTTTCTATCGGTACTTCTTGGTGAACGCAGAAAGCCCCTCCCACTTTTTATCCTTATCGGACATCACAAGCTCCATCCCCTCAGGAATGGGCCATTCAATCCCAATCTCCGGATCACTCCAGAGAATACCGCCCTCGTCATTCGGATGGTAAAAGTCCGTACACTTATAAGCAAATTCCGCGTAATCCGACAGCACAAGAAACCCGTGGGCAAAATTCTTCGGGATAAAAAACTGCTTTTTATTTTCCGCCGAAAGCGTTACGCCGTACCACTTTCCGTAAGTCGCGGAACCGGGCCGCAAATCCACCGCCACGTCAAAGACCTCGCCCGCAAGCACCCGCACGAGCTTATCCTGCGGATAATTGATTTGAAAATGCAGTCCCCGCAGCACGCCTTTCACGGATGAAGACTGGTTGTCCTGTACAAAGACCTGATCGATACCCGCCGCCTTGTAATCCTCATAGTGGTAGGTCTCCATAAAATAACCCCTGTTATCCCCAAACACCGCCGGGGTAATTACCTTCAAGCCCTCAATTTCGCAAGTCTCCACCGTTATTTTTCCCATCGTCCCTCATTCCTTTCCATCTAATCTTCACCCGTAGGTACGTTTCCCGTATCCCCGTTCACCACGCCGGAATATCCTGCCGCGCCTTTGGCGTGATTGATCGAAGTGTCTATGTTCATATAACACAAATTCAAATCTACGTTTGTGGAAATACCGTCCACCGTTCCCTTGGAGGTATACTGCCACATATGATAATAATACGCGTCATAGGTAGGCGCATCCGCATATTCCGCAAGCCAGATCCTATAATCTGACAGCTGTGTCATGTCTATCCTGTCGTTCAGCCAGTTGCGGGAAGCATACACGCCGGTTTCATACCCTGCCGCCTCTATGGTCTGCAGGAAAGCACGGTGTGCCCTCGTGCGTTCTTCGCTGTCGAGTCCGTCAGCGCGTCCCCTGCCCCCGGCGCTCTCGCTGTCGAGGAATACCGGATAATCCACATCATAGTCCTCAATCAGCCGGATGACCATGGACGCTTCCTCCACCGCTTCGTTCTCGTCAAGCGCCTGCGTAAAGAAATAGACCCCCACGGGAATGCCCGCAGAGATGGCTCCCTCTATGTTTTCCTTATATCTGGGGTCAATGACAAGCGCGCCTGTGGACGCACCACGGTATCCGCAGCGGATAATGGCAAATTCCACGCCCGCGTCCTTCACTGCTTCCCAGTCAATTTCCTGATTCCACTTGGATACGTCGATACCAAGCTTTGCGCTGCCGTTGTCAAACTGAAGCTCCGTATGTTCCGTGCCGTCCGCATCCTCCGCGGCGCCGTTGACCGCCTTATCTTCCTTCTCAGGGTCAATATCGTCCTCCGTCAGCATCAGATACTCGATATTATCAAGCACACGGTACTCGATATCCTGCCGCACCTGTATCGTCGTGATGGTGTTCGGCACACGGAAGCCGTCCTTTTCATTGAGGAACACGCTGTATTCTCCGGAGCGCAGACCATCCACATAGATGATGCCGTCCATGTCGGTATCGGTGTACTCGCCCACATCCTGAATCGTGATGGTAAAATCCGCACCCGTCACTAGGCGTCCCACGCTGTCTACCACCATAATCCGCAAATCCTTCGCTACGGAGCTTATCATCAGAGACACATTTCTGCCGGAGTAAGACTCAATGCTCTTAAACTTCACTTCCGGGTCAAAAAAGGTTTCATCACCCAGAAAAGCAGACAAATCTCCTCCTATCTGCCCGTTTTCCGCCTGATCCCCTTCCTCCGGCAGCGGCGCCTCCTGCTGCACAGGCTCTTCCTCCGCCAAGCCAAGCTTTTGTTTCACCATATCTAAATTTACAATGGCGATTACCGCAAAGACTGCCAAAAATATGACAATCATGCAGACCATCGCCCGTCTCATCCGCTTAGAGTCCATTTGCAACCTCTACGATATACTGTCCGTAAGCAGTCTTCATAAGGGGCTTGGCCAGTTTAAGCAGCTGCTCCTTCGAAATAAATCCTCTCCTGTAAGCAATTTCCTCAATGCAGGAAATATAAAGTCCCTGTCTTTTCTGAAACGCTGCCACGAAATCCGCCGCGTCAAGCAGCATGTCATGACTGCCCGTATCCAGCCACGCAAAACCCCGCCCCAGGGTTTCCACCCGCAGCGTCCCTCTTTGCAGGTATTCATTGTTGATGCTTGTAATCTCTATCTCACCTCTGGCGGAGGGTTTCACATTCCTTGCAATCTCCACCACGTCATTGTCATAAAAATACAGCCCGGGCACCGCATAGTTGCTCTTCGGGTGTTCCGGCTTCTCCTCTATGGAAAGCGCCATGCCGTTTTCGTCAAACTCTACGACACCGTACTCTCTCGGGTCCCTCACATAGTAGCCGAAGATAGTCGCGCCGCTCTCCCTCGCCGCCACCTCTTTGAGCACCTTGGAAAAGCTCTGCCCATAGAAAATATTGTCGCCGAGAATCAGCGCCACGCTGTCCGTCCCGATAAAATCCGCGCCGATGATAAAGGCGTCGGCAAGCCCTCTTGGCTGCTCCTGCACTGCATACTCCATACGAAGCCCAAGCTGTTCTCCCGTACCGAAAAGCTCCCGAAAGACCGGAAGGTCTCTCGGCGTGGATATAATAAGAATCTCCCTGATTCCCGCCAGCATCAAAATGGACAGTGGATAATAAATCATCGGCTTATCGTATACCGGCATAATCTGCTTGGAAACCGCCTTGGTCAGCGGATAGAGTCTGGTACCCGAACCGCCCGCTAAAATAATACCTTTCATCGCGTCTTCTCCTGTTCCCGTAAAAATTTGTCACTGCCGCCACACTTTTTATCCGGACTGCGTAAATCCGGCTGTGTGGGCATTTAGAAGGTCACTTCCCCGTCGTGATCAACCAAAGACGCAGAGATAACGTCCGGAAGCTCCATCAGCTCCTCTACCAGCATACCGCCCTCTTCGGTTTTGACCTCGACTGCCATATTCAGCTTATCTTTTGTCAGATTGCGCGCCTTCACATGCATCATACCGCAGTGCTTTTCCACAATCGACAAAATCCTCCCTTCCGTCTTATAGTCGGAAGCGTTCACCAAAAGGATGACAGCCGGCACACCGGAAGGCACCCTGTCAAATAATAATATTATCACAGTTATGACGATTGATGCAACTACCGCCACCACGGCAAAGCCCGCGCCGCATATGATACCCGCGCTGATGGACCAGAACAGGAACACCAGATCCATGGGGTCCTTAATTGCGGTACGGAATCTCACAATAGACAATGCGCCCACCATGCCCAAAGAAATCACGATGTTTGACTGAATCGTCAAAATCACTGCCGCTGTAATCACCGCCAGAGCGATCAAAGAAAGGTTGAAATTGCGGTTATAAAAGGCATTTTTGTTGACCGTTTTGTAAATCAGAAAAATATATGCCGCAATCAGCACCGTAATTGCCATGCATATCACAATCTGCGCCACGTCAATCCGCACCGACGCATAGCCCTCCAGAAACGATTTTTTAAAAATATCAATAAAGCTCATACCCTGACTCCCCCGTAGCAATTATATTTTCGACATAAATAATATTTGGAAAAACTCGTCCACTGTAAGGAATCGAGCGATAAGTGCCCGCTGATATAAGAGGGCAGAAGCTCATCCCATTTTACTTCCAGAATGCTTTCCCCCGTGCCGAGCACGCTCCGGAGCGGAATCTCCGGCTGCAGAAAGCCCGCAATATCATTGGAGGAAGCGATAGCGTCGTCAAACGTCACCCGCACATTGCCCGCATTGCACACAAACGGCATCCGGATATACTGCACGATTACCACCGGACGCAGACTTTTTTGCCGCATCTGCGTAAACATAGCCGCCTGAGCCGGGGAAATCTCCCGTTCCGGCTCCGGTATGCCGCCCTCCATAAACTGCCTGCACTGCTCCTGCGTAATCGGACACGCGGTTTTTCTCGTCATGCCCCGCCGCTTTGCCTTACATTCCAGACTGATTCGGGACGTATCGCAATTATAAAAACGGATGCGGTATTTCTCCCGAGGGTCGTCTCCATTCTCATTTTCATAAAAACAGGCGTCGTCCGGGCTGTCAAAATAGAGACTGCGGATGAGATACGCCCCGTCTGCCCCGGCATGGACATCCTGCTCCAGAACACCCTGCGCCCGAAGCTTAAGCACCGCCTTTTCTCTGGCGTCTATTCTGTATTTATACTCGTGTCTGTACTCCGTCAAAGTCCCTGCACCCCGTCCGCAATGTATGCATTTCCTTCCGCCCGCAGCTTTTCCTCCACGGCGTTGACGCTGCACCGTCCATGATATACATACAAATCCGCTGCCGCACAGATACCGTTTTGTCCCGCTATTACCGAGAGCGTACCGCCGTCTATCTCTATGACGCCTCTTTCGTCCGCGCCCTGATTTACCGTGCGCAGCCCGTTTTTCTCACTCTCTATGTCTACCGAAGCATCCCGCATGTAAATGCCGTCGTTACCCCTGATACCGTCGCCCTTTGCCTGCAGCGAAAAGGTGCCGTCCAAAAATTTGAGCCGGTCTTTGCTGCGAATACAGTCCTCGTAGTAACCATATGCCTGTAACACACCGCCGCCGTTAAACGTGAGGTCGCAGACGCTGTAAAGACATGCCGGCGCCTCCTCACAATCCGTATAATCGGGAGAATCCGCCAGCACATTCTCCGTTCCTGATACAAGTGTCACAACCACTTTTGCCGCTTCCTGCACCCACAGCGCGGGACCCTTTTGCGAGGTAATCTCCACCCCTGCCAGATACAAGTGCACCAGCTCATCCTCCTCCGCATCGATAATGAGCTGCCCTTCCAGACTGCCGGAAAGCCAGATATCGCCACTGGCTGTCAGGAGCACCTTCCCGTTTTCATAAGCGTCCAGGTCAATCCGCTCCGTCCGTTCCCTATCTTCCGGCTCCGTCCGCAGGTCGTGCTTCGTTCTGCGGTCATACTTCAGCCGCTCCGCCAGCCAGTCCGCGTCCTGTTCCGCGGCAGAGTCCGCACCAATCTGCCCTGTCGAATCCTGCTGCCCCGCCGCGTTTTCTCCCGCGCACGCCGTAAGGAGCATGACCGCGCACAGAATCGAAGCCGCACAGAATGCCCCGCACCCTCTGCTATTTTCCTTTTTCACGCCTCTATTTTTCCACAATGCGCCGACAGCCTCCTCATCACATTGCCATACACAAATTTTTCCAAAACATGACTCACTTTCCGGAACCCGCTTTTCCTTTTCCAGGAAAAAGCTTCCCAAGGACGCGCTCCAGCACGCCGAGCCCTGCTGCCGCTAAAAGCGCCAGCGCGGAATAACGGAACACGAAACTGATATCGTAAATGGAATAATAAACCTCTTCCCCCAGATAGTCCGTAGAAAAGCTGACGGTAGTCGCTCCCTTCAGCACATAAAACGCCGCATACACAAGACAGGCAATGATCAGGTCATGCACAAGCCAGTTTACAGCCGCCCTGCATACATCCTTCCAGTCCGCAAGCTCTTTCTCTCCCGCAACCTTCCATGTAACCATGCCCGGTACAAGCAATAATAAGATAATAACGCAAACCATAAATACCTCCCGTTTACTCCTCCGGCGCAAACACCGCACGCAGGCAGATGCCTTCCTTCGTCACCGCCGCGTCAATCGTCTCCTCACCCGACTCGTAAGTCCCCTGCCAGCCCACAAAACGATAACCGTCGTCCGGCACCGCCGTTGCCGTCACGGGATAGTCGGTGAAATACACGCCCCGCCACTCCCCGCCTTGCAAATCCGGCGTGATGGTGTTCAGCACAATCCTGCCGCCCCGCTTATCTGTGTCCACCTCAGACAGGTCATCTTCACTTTCTGACGCATCTGTCATTTTCGACACATCTGTCACATAAGCAGTCTGCAGCACAACTTCCCCGGTCTCCCCGGAAAGCCCCAGCGCCTGTGCGAAATCCGGCACGGCATAATCCGCCCTCTTCTCATAAAACTCGTCTATCACCCCGATATTTTCCCAGAAAGTATCTACGGTGTATTCCCCGCCGTTAAAGCGGTGATAACTCTTTTCCATAGGCGCCGCATAACGTGCCGCCATCTCATATAGTTTATCATGAACATCCCGATACGCAAAGTTTTTATTTGCCATATCCATAAAAGTCAGGCTAAACTGCCGGCGGAACGATTCATTTACAATCAAATTAGACATTAACGGTGTGGTAAGAGGACTGCCGAACCAGTGCGACTCCTCCAGAAACGGATTCGAGCTGTAAGTGCTCATGCCGTCGTCGTAAATACCTGTAGACTCGTCGGTATCATAAACGCCCCAGCGCCATCTCCCGTCCCTGTATTGTGCCGCTTCATCCTTTCCCGTTTCCTCCGACACGTTTTTCGTGGTCTTTTCCACTGTCGTCCCCGCCTTGTCTCTGGTTCGCCAGCAGCATAAGTTGTTCAACGGCCAGTCCGTGTTGCCGATGTAGATTTCAAAGCAGTAATGGTCGATAAAGCTCTGTATATCCATCATCCGCCCGATTTCCTCATAGCATTCCGGTTGGGACAAATCCTCCTTCTGCGCATAGGACACCAGCTCCTCATACAGAGATAAATCCTCGTCCCTGCCGACAGATACCCGGTTGTCCTGCTTCACCACAATGACCTCATCCTCGGAAAACCCGTACTTTTCCTCAAAATATCCCGCGCTGAAACGCGATTGTAAATTATAGAGTCCCCAGTATTCCCCGTTTAAAAACACGGCACACGGCTCTCCCGGCTGGGTTTCTATCCCTCTGTCCGCCACAAGCGACTGGTTAAACACATCCCGCAGCATAGTCACATTGGTGTCGATAGAGCCTGACGTCCGCAGCATCTTAGCGCACAGCCCCAGCGGGTCTTCCCCGTACTCTTCTCTGTCATAAAAGTTAAATCCCTTCTGGCGCAGGTTTCTGGACGAACCGCCGCGCACCCTGACGCCAATCCGCTCCTCGCCGACGAGATTCTTTTCCGCGTCAAACAATGCCGCCGTAACCGGTCTCTCCTTCGTCTTATCGGCATGGGTATAATTCGCCATAAAGGAACGCCATATCACGCTCCCGTAATCCGGCGAACGTCTCCGTTTCCGCTCTTCCTCCTGCTTCCTATAATCCCTGTAATTCACAAGCCATTCCTGATAATCACTGCCCAGCATATAAATGCCGCGCTCCTCAGAAAAAAAGTCCTCCGGCGCCACCGTCAAAGACAACGTCATCATATCGTCATATCCCGCTTTTTCCCCGAATCCCACAAAATACACCGCCGACGCGCTCTCGCTGACCTCTCCCGTATCGCTCACCGCAATCGCCCTCACCACCGTGCCCTTGTCAATGCGTTGCTCCGGCTGGTAATCCCCGTCCCGTGAAATACCCTCGATATTGGCATAATAGTTCTCTCTGCCGCTGCCGTCCTCTATGAGAAACGGCTCCTCATAAAGCGTCGATTCCACCGTCGGAACACTTCCGTCCGTCGTGTAATAAATGCGCTGCCCCTGCCCTGCCGACAAAGAAAGCGCAAAGGGCTGTCCATAAAAACCGCTCTTTGCCGAGAAAACAGGCTTCTCCAGCGTAGGGACGACATAAACCGCCAGATGTTCATTGCTCTCCCCGGGGCTGCCGTTTTTGACCACGCGCCACCCCTCCTTTTTTCTGGCATAAGAAATATCTGTCCCGAGGGGCGGCACCTCCACCCTGTCCACCGTATTTTCTACATCGTCCACGAGCGTCAGTGTCTCTCCCTCTTCGTTCAGGCGAATGCCCAGATAATAGCAGATTTCTCCGCTTTCCTCGTCCCTGCTTAACCCGGCGGCGCCGCTTGCAAACAACAGCAGATGGGAGCGCGGTTCGATTACAACCTGCTCTAAGCGTGCACTCTCCGAAAGCTCCTCTTCGTCCGTCAGATACCATCCGTCCAGCGATACCGCGGTAAAGGAAGGATTATATAATTCAATATAGTCGCTGCTTTTGCCCCTGTCATCCAAAGCAAGGCTCAGGTTGTGGGCGCAAATTTCACTTATCATCACATGACGCTTCGCGTAATCGTCGTAGGCAATTCCGGCAAGCAGAACCGCCCAGACGCCGGTAAGCGCAAGCAGATACTTTCGTCCGCCCGCTCCCGCTCCCAAACCTTTCCGCAGACGAAACAGCCCCAGAACAAACGAGAAGCCGTATGTCCCCGCAAAGCAGAAGACATACAGCAACAGGTTTGCATGATATTGCAGGGAAAAAACAGCGCTGCCAAAAAGCGTATACAGCATACCGGAAACAACCGTAAGAATCAGCAGCGCATCACACAGTGTATCCGCCGCAAGCTGCAGCCACTTCTCTCCTGCCCTGTTCCCGTACCGCGGAGCGGCCGCTATAAAGCCCGGTATGATAAATAAAATAACGCCCGATACGAATTGCCACATACCACACCTTTACTTCGCCTGATACATAACCATTCAGCCTTCGGCTTCATAGTTACTGCATCCGGTCTATTCCATTTTTGCCTTCAGCAAAGAGACCGGATGCTTCTCAACCTTTACTTTTTTTCACGGACTTTGCAGCAAGTGCAAAGTCCTGAGCTGTTACTTCAGATACATTTCTTCATAATACTTCTGGTAATCGCCGCTGGTCACATTTTTCATCCAGTCCTCATGGGCGAAATACCACTCGATCGTGCGGCGGATGCCGTCTTTAAACATCGTTTCCGGCTCCCAGCCGATCTCCTTACGAATCTTGTCCGGCGCGATTGCGTAACGCCTGTCATGCCCCTTGCGGTCCTCCACATAGGTAATCAAATCTTCCGTCAGATGTGCCCTGCGGCTGTCCGTTTCCGGAAGCATCTCCCGCAGCGTCTCTATGATAATCTTCACAATCTCAATATTCTGCTTCTCATTATGACCGCCCACATTGTAAGTCTCAAAAAGCCGTCCCTTCTCCTGCACCATGTCGATCGCCTTCGCATGGTCCTCCACGTAGAGCCAGTCACGCACATTTTTCCCGTCCCCGTAGACCGGCAGCTTCTTGCCCTGCAGCGCATTGTTGATGATCAGCGGAATCAGCTTCTCTGGAAACTGGTACGGTCCGTAGTTATTGGAGCAGTTGGTGATATTTGCCGGGAAATGATAGGTGTCCATATACGCCTTCACCAGCATATCGGAGCCGGCTTTGCTGGCGGAATAGGGGCTGTGCGGTGCGTAGGGCGTCGTCTCATAGAAATACCCGCCGTCGTCCGGAAGGGAACCGTACACTTCGTCGGTGGACACATGCAGGAACCGCTTGTCCTCCTGAAAGCCGCCGTCCGGCAGTTCCCATGCCGCCTTCGCACAGTTTAACATCACCGCCGTGCCGTACACATTGGTCTGCACGAACACCTCGGGATTCCTGATGCTTCTGTCCACATGACTTTCCGCCGCGAAATGAACGACTCTGTCAATGTCATTTTCGGCAAAAATCTTCTCAATGGCTGCCTTGTCGCAGATATCCGCCTTAATGAACGTGTAATTGTCTTTTGTTTCCACTTCCTTCAGATTTTCCGGATTGCCCGCATAAGTCAGCGCGTCCACATTGATGATGCGGATGGTATCCCCATACTTTTTAAACATGTAGTGGATATAATTGGAACCGATAAAACCCGCGCCCCCTGTTACCAGATATGTTTTCATTTGCAATCGCTCCCTCCTGTCTCTCTGTAAATATTTTTTCTTTCTGTTATATTATCCGCAAAACGGTTTCCCATGCAAGTGTCGCCTCAATAGTTTACATAACTTATATTCATGTCCACGTTGGTACTGATGCCGCTGACCTTTCCCTTGGAGGAATACTGCCACAGGTCGTAGCGGGTCGCTGTGTAAGTCGGCGCGCTTGCGTACTGCGCAAGCCACAGCTTATAGCTCGTCAGGCTCCCCGTATTGATTTTCTCGCTAAACCATGTCTTATTCGCGTAAACGCCCGCCGAGATGCCGGAATTCTGCACGGTCTGGCAGAACGTCCTGCAGACTGCGGTTCTGGTGTCACGGCTGATGCCGTCGGCTCTGCCGCCGCTTGCCTCCACATCAAGGAAAAGCGGGTAGTTTAAGCCGTAGCCCTTCACCAGATCAATCGCCATGGAAGCCTCCTCCACCGCTTCCACTTCATTGACTGCCTGACTGAAGAAGTATGCGCCTACCTTTAATCCTGCCGCTTTCGCGCCCTTGATATTGCTTCTGAACTTCGGATCCTCCACCAGTACGCCCGTAGAGTAACCGCGGTAGCCGCAGCGAATGATCACATAGGAGACGCCGGAGTTCTTCACCGCGTTCCAATCGATATTGCCATTGTGCTTGGACACGTCGATTCCCATAGCGCCCGAGCTCTTTGCCAGTTTTCCGTCGCTGCCGAAGCTGTATTTCGCGCCCTGAATGACCTGTTCTCCCGTCACGTAGTTTCCGTTTTTATCGTAAAAATAAACATGCCCGTCTATGGTCTGCCATCCGGTATACTTGTAAGCCGATGAGCCTTTCACCTTTTTATAAAAAGCGTCCCGCTTCCCGTACTCCTTGTAAGTGGCTTCCTCGTAATCCCCGTCCGCGTTTTTAAAGTAAAGCTGATTGCCGTCTTTGTCCTTGAGCTTCGTGTTCTCATCCACGGCAACTTCCGCTTTCACCACCTTTATCTTGAAGGACTCCTTCAAATCGTCAACGTCACCCGGATTCTCGCAGTTGACGCGGATCTTCACCTCACCTTCGGCAACGCCCGTCACCTCGCCCTTCCTGTTCACCGTGGCAATCTTTTCATCGTCGCTGCTCCAGCTCACTTCGCCGTTCTTAGGGTCGGTCTGCGCTGTCAGGATCACTGTCTTACCGACCGCAACCTCTTTCTCGCCGCTTATGGAAAGCTTGGTGTAGATTACCTTATCCTTGTCTTTGTCTTTGTCCTTGTCCTTATCCTTATCTTTATCCTTGTCCTTATCCTTATCTTTATCCTTGTCCTTATCTTTGTCTTTATCCGGATCTTTATCCTTATCCTCGTCTTTATCCGAATCTTTGTCTTCGTCCTTCTTGTCCGAATCGTCGTCCCCCACTTCGTTCACGGTCACGGAACAATTAAATTCCTGAATCATACTGCCGACTACAACCCGTGCCGTAACCGTGGTGCTGCCCGCCGCGACCGCCGTGACCGTGCCTCCGTCCACCGTCGCCACAGAGGAATCCGCAACGCTCCAATCTACGGAATACTCCACCTCGCTGCTGCTGACGGATATTTTCAAGGAATCGCTCTTTCCTTTGTCGAGGGTCAGGCTGTCCTTATTGATAGATACCTTCACGTTGTCATAAGGGTCTTCCTCCCCGTCTTCCACCATCCTGCGGAACGCGCCCGCCGTCTTCTTCCACGGATCCGTTATTTTATCCATGGGCACTTTCTCGTACTCCGTCTTTTCGTCTCCGATCGGGGTTTTCGTGGATTCCACCCATTCCACCGTATCCTGCAGGGCGGATTCCACCACGGTATTCTGCTGGGTCACTTCCTCCTTCGCCACATTGATTTCCGCTTCGGTCTTCACTTCATCCGCCACGTCCACCTTCTGATAGGCAATCTTGTCGGTTACCTTGACGCTGCTGCCCTTGGAAGGGAGCGTATATTTATCCGCCGCCCCGCCTGACAACGGCAGTATCTTCACATCATAGGTGCCTGCCGCGATATCTTTCTGATAAATGATGCCGTCCTTGTCCTCATCCTTCCACTGAAAACTCTTCGTTCCGGAGACTTCCACTTCAAAGGGCACGCCGCCAATCAGCTTACCCGTTTCCTTATTGACAAACTTAATCTTCATATCCGAGAGGATCGAGGTCAGATGAAGCTCTACCGCCACACTGCCTTTTGCATCTTCTTTCTCGTTGTCGTTCTCCTGTGCTTCCTGCTCCTCTTCGGACTCTTCCTCCTCCACGTCAATCATACCGCCCAGCTTCGCGGACTCCGATGCCGCGAGCAGACCGCTCTCTCCGATAACGGAAATGCCTTCTATCTCCTCGCCCATATCGGCAAATGCCGCCACCTGCTTTTCCACGGATTTCGCATGGGCATAAATGCCGCCTGTGACAATCGCTCCCGCAAGCACCAGAATCCCCAAAAGCGCCACCGCCACATCCAGCGCGCTCATCTCACCGATAAAGTACATCAAGCGGGCAGCAAAGCCGTCATCGTCATCATACTCATAATCCTCATCTTCGTAGTCATCGTCCTCGTAATCGTCATCTTCGTAGTCGTCGTCCTCGTAATCGTCATCTTCGTAGTCGTCGTCTTCGTAATCGCCGTCCTCATAGTCCTCGTCTTCGTAGTCATCGTCCTCGTAATCCGCGTCTTCATAGTCCTCGTCTTCGTAGTCATCCTCGTAATCTTCTTCCTCATAACGGGCGCTGCGGGCTTTTGCAGGCGCACTTTTCCTGTTTTTCGGAGGATGGGCGCGCTGATAAGACTCGATCATATCGTCATCGAGACTCAAAAATTCCAGCGTATCCTCTGTTACGCTGTCAAAATCCTCGTCGTCAAACCGGTCATCCTCCAGCAAGTCCTCGAACCGAACCTGTCTGCGATGGTTTTCCGTATGTTGTCTTTTATTTTTCTTATTTTGCATTACCATTTCCACCTTACTTCTGCATTATTTGATTGCGTAGCTTATGTAAACCTTAAATCGAAACAATTCTTGGAAATTATAGCATAAAAACAGCGCAATATCAAGATTTTTGTCGCACACAAAGGGTCGTCAAATTATGTAAATTGCCAAATCCTGTGACATTTACGCCTTTTCCGCGATAATTGCGCGATATTTTACACCCATTTTACGGCATTTCTCGCTAATATGCGCTTGACTTTGACTGCAGGGGCTGACACAATATAAGGGCAACAGACAAACGGTTTACCTTACAGGGATTGTGAGAAAAGGGGAATTTTTCATGATGTACATGCACTACTGTAAGCGTTGCCAACGGGTTCATATGCTGAACGGACATAAGCAGTTTTGCCCCAAATGTCAGGGACTGATTACCGAGCTTAAACTCAGTTATCTGGACTATGCGTCCATGGATGAATCGCAGAGAGTTTCTTTTTCGGTCTGCTGTGCCGATGATGAACAGCTCAGGAAGCTGAGCACTACATATCGTATGTATAAGTACAGCAAATGGTATAAAGAACTGCAGCGACAGCTTGCGCAGCCGGCAGTCCGCTCTTTTGCCGTACCAGAACAGAACCCGCGGGAAAACGCCGTATCCATTGTATGATACGAAACAGAGAAGAAGGGCGCCGCTTAAAATCTTCGGATTTTGGGCAGCGCTCTTCTTCTGTTATCTGCCTGCCCGGAAGTTATTAAGATTTTATGAGCATTCTTTTTTCTGTAGATTTTTACAAAAATTCATAGTAGAATAAAGACGATTAAAAGCAGAATGAAAAATGCGCAGCGGCAGCGCATAAGACTTTCAGGAAAGGGTATGAATAAAACCATGGGGGAAAATCAGGATAAAAATACATTACAAGAAGAAAATATGACAGATGCGTCAGAAATAAAGAAGGCGCCAAAAAAGAATACCGGCACTCTCGCCAACATCCAGCTTATCCTGCTGGGTGCTATTGTTCTGGTCATCGGCTTCTCCGCCTACCGTCTCTATAAATGGAACAAAGGGACGCCCTCCGACTATGACCCAAACTACCAGACCACGGATTTCGATATCGAGACGCTGGACAACCTCATTCCCCTCGCCCCCGATAAGCGCGAGGGCTATGTGGACGACGGCGTGACTACCATCCTCTGTCTGGGCGACGACCCCTTCTCACTGGAGCGTGGCGAAAACGGTCTTGCAGAGCAGATTGCCAAGAAAACAGGAGCTGCCGTTTATAACGGCTCTTTCACGGGAACCACCATGGCGGCGCAGTTCGCCTCCTACAACGACGGCTATATTCTGGACGCCTTCTCCTTCTCCTATGTGGCGAAGAGTCTGGCAAGCGGAGATTTCGACCTGATGAAAACGGCGGCTACTTACAGCTATGACGAAAATTTTGCAGCAACGACGCAGATGTTATCCGAGCTTGATATGAATAACGTGGATATGATCTGCGTGATGTACGACGGCAGCGACTATGTCAATAAGCGTCCCTGCGACGACCCAAATGCGCCTTACGACGAGGTTACCTACACGGGCGCGCTGCGTTCGGGCGTGAAAGCCATTCAGGACGCTTATCCTCACATCCGCATCGTGGTAATGTCCCACACTTTCTGCCACAGCATCGGCGAGGACGGCAATTTCCAGAACGGCGACCGGGTGGATTTAGGTCACGGCACCTTAAGCCATTATCTGCAGAAGGAGCGTGACGCCACCATGGACGTGAGCGTTTCCTTTATCGACAACTTTTACGGCTCCGTCAACGAGGACAATTATCTGGATTATATGACGGATTATATCCACTTTAACGACGCGGGGCGGGAACTTTTGGCGCAGCGGTTTGCGGATTGTTTGTTCCCGGCGGGGGAGTGATGTTGTTTTTCCCGTCTTAGTTTGTTATACTTAAATTGTAATTGCATAAGATTATAAAATAGCAGGAAAAATTACCATAGTTGAAGGCGGTGTGTTTATGGCGTATGATACATTAATCAAAGAAGCGAAAGATCTTCCTGAAGATTTGATAAATCAAGTGATTGAATTTATGAGATTTTTGAAACATACATCGAAGGAGGCGCAGGCAAAACACTCCATAAGCAATGGTACGGCATTTCACAGGTCAGTAGACCCTCTGGCGGATGATTTTGTTGCTATTTCAGACGATTTTGACGAAACGCCTGCATGTTTTAAGGAGTATCTGTAAATGTATCTATTGGACACAAACGCTTTGCTATATTTCTTATATGATAGTCAAAAGCTCTCAAAAAAAGCTTCTGAAATAATTTATTGTAATGATGAAAAAATCTGTGTAAGCATTGTCTCCTTGTGGGAAATTGCGATTAAGTCAAGTATTGGAAAGCTTGAAATCAAAAGCTCCATTTCAAAAATTTCGGAAACTTGTGAAAAAGAACAGTTCGATATTCTTTCCATAAAACCATTTCATCTTGACGAAATCAGAGAACTTCCCTCAATTCATGGAGCCCCATTTGACCGGCTGATTGTCGCACAAGCCATTGCCGAAAACTTAATAATTATTACAAAAGACGGGACGATACCACAATATCATGTCAAGGTTCTTTGGTGATGTTCCCATCAATAATCTACCGAAAACAGCGTCTCAAAATCAAACCGCTCTACCATGTCCCGCGTCTCTGTAAGCGCCTGCTCCATCTCCGCCGCGCTTTTCACCTCGCAGGTTCCGTCCGCAAAGCACTCCGTCATGAAGCGGTTAAACCTCGCATGATAATGCGTATAGTCCGCGTAATTATTTAAATCTGTCACAATTTCCTCCCGGTTCGGGAAGTAAAACACCCGCACGTTATCGTAAGCAAGCAGCGTATCAGCGATATGTGCATACTCCCGCATGGTTGCCTCCATGTGATTTTCCTGCATGACATCATTCCAGTAAAGAATGCTGTAAGGCGGAAAGAAAATATAGAAGGTAGTATCCGGATTCCGCTCAATATAAGGGCAGAGATTGGCTTTCAGGTTTTTGTCCGTGCTCTCTAAAAATGCGTCGGGCGGCGTCTCCACCTCCACCGGGGCAGGGGGTACATAATTGTGCATCACCCACTGGATATTATAATATTCGTCCGTCCACCAGCTCTGGTACACGGTAGCGAGATCCGTCTTGTCCGGGTCGGCAAGCGGGCGCAGCACATAATTTAAAAGCACATCCTTATTCAACACGTATTGTATGTCATTCCAGTAATTATCGTCATACAGATAAGCCGGAATCGGGTATTTCGTCTCCTCCACGCCCCCGGTATAGGTCGTCACGTCAACCCCCAGAAAAACCGATTTCACCTCATGACCGCTGTCGAAGATAATATCCATGATATTTGCCTGATCTTTCGGATAAGCGCCGCTGTAATTAAGCTTGATTGTCCGAAGATTCAGCAGTTCCTCAAACCAATGGGTATTAAAGTTCACCGTCATGGAAGAGCCGAGGATTACGCTGTCATAATCCATGTGCTTCGCCATCCCCGGGTTCTGTGTAAGCTGGTTGTCCACCAGATAGGGAAAGCCGTCAAGCGGCGCATGGTACTGGAAAAAAGGGTCCACCCATACCACAAGCGCCGCCGCCAGTATAAGCAGTATTAAGGTGAAGGACACTATGGAAAGAATCCATGTTTTAAACCGCTTCATCCTGCTCCTCCTTAGAAATTAAAATACAAAAACGTGCTGACCCCGGAAAAGCTTAAGATACACCACACCGCCAAAACCACCAGCACTGCCGCCGACACCGGTCCATATTTCAGGCGCGACACCCGTTCTTTCGCATTCCGTCCCGCCATGGAGAAATACAGCCCTGCCGCGAGAATTACAAACATCACAATATACCGGCTGAATGACAGGTTGTCCAGATGCAGCACCTTGAGCACATACCAGAATTCGTCCGGCTGCAGACACTCCGCCAGATCAAGGGAAATCTTTTTCGCCTCCCCCTTCCACACCGTTTTAAGAAGCGTATTCGCCTGCGCGATGCTCTCCGCCCGGAAATACACCCACGCCACGCTGACATAGAGGAAGGTCGCTATTTGTGACAGCACTGTCATAACTCTGTGCTTATTTTTGGGAACATGCCGCTGCCAGAACCGCGTCACTACATACAACACCCCATGCAGCATCCCCCAGACAAGAAAATGGAAACCCGCTCCGTGCCAGAGACCACTTAAGAAAAAGACAACCAAAAAATTCAGGTACATCCGCCCCTGCCCCTTCCGGTTGCCGCCCAGCGGAATATAGACATATTTTGTAAAGAAACGGTTCAGAGTAATATGCCACCGTTTCCAGAAATCCACGATATTTACCGCCTTGTAGGGAGAATTAAAATTGACGGGTATCTCTATCCCCAGCATCCCGCCGATGCCCACCGCCATATCGCAGTAACCGCTGAAATCAAAATAAAGCTGCAGGGCATAGAACAAAATCACCAGCGCCGCGTCTCCCCGACCGAGAAGCGCCAGATTTTCATAACCGTAATCCACACCCGCACCGAATGTGTCCGCCAAAAGCACCTTCTTGGCAAGGCCCAGCACGAAGAGCGCAAAGCCGCCCGCAATCTGCTCCCAATCCGCCTTTTTCTTTCCAAACGCCCGAAACTGCGGCAGCATTTCATTGTGATTCACGATGGGACCCGCGATAAGCTGGGGAAAAAAGGAGACAAACAGCGCATACTCAGACAAAGAGCAGTCCGCCACCTCACCCCGATAAGTGTCCACAATAAAGGAAATCTGCTGGAACGTAAAGAAACTGATTCCCAGCGGGAGAAGAATGCCCCGCAATACAAAATCGGTTCCAAACGCGACATTCACGGTATCAAGAAAGAAATCAAAATACTTAAAATAGAATAGCACGCCCAAATTCAGCGCCACCGCCAGAATCATGACCGCCTTGCGGGGTTCGCGGGACAGCAGTCTGTGGAACAGATAATTCCCGGCAATGCTGCAAACCATGATGAGCAGATAAGACAGATTGAAATATCCGTAAAACCATAATGACATAACTGTCAGAAACACTTTTGCCGCCTCGGACTTCCCGCTTTTCAAAAGACCGTAATAGCCGACCAGACATATGGGGAAAAACACAAACACAAATATATACGAATTAAATAGCATCTGTTATTCTCCTATCATGCAGACCCGTCATGCCCGAACCGTCTACAAATTCTGTAATGTCATATCCTTGTAAACCACAAACTCTCCTACCTGACCGTAAACGGAATAGCCGTAATCCGTAAGCGGCTCCCGAATCTCCCGGTCCTCCTTTAGAATCACATAAGCGCAGGGATATGCTCTTGCCAGCTCCGCGAAAACAGGCGTGTCAATCACCTCCGCCTCCTCCATCGCCTCATACATGGCATTATAATAATCCCAGCGCGCAATCAGCATTTCCCGACCGTAAGGCAGCTCAATATCCGTGCTGTACTGTCTGACATAATAAATAAGATCCGCCGGGACAAGCACCGTAATCCGCCCCTCCTCCGGCTCTATCATATCTACGATATCGAGCGCTTCCTGCGGCAGATGGTAAGCGTTCTCCGCCCGGGAAATATGCTCGCTGTCATACACATAGTCGCCGCATGCCACAATGACAAGACAGGAAACCGCCAGACCGATACGCCTGTGCTTTCCCATCAGCCGAATCAGACCGTATGCGCTGACAATACTCATCTGCAACAGCCACAACAGCCGGTAATATGTCTCGGAATCCTCCATCAGCCGCACAAACACCTTGCGAAACAAAGGACAGAAAAACAGGAACAGAATCAGCGTGGGCGCGTAAACAAACAGCACCCGCCTGCGCTTATCCTTCTCCGTCAGCCACAGATAAAGAAGCACAAAGACATATATCCCCGCCAGGAAATGATTCTCGTGATAACCCATAAAATTTTTAAAGATAACGACGCTCTCTAAAAAAATGCCCCACATATGCCGCCCCCGTTATTTTAAAAGGTAACTATACGCCATAAAAACATAAATCGCCATATACACCACATTCGGTATACATGCCGCCCCCACCTTGAAAAGAGTCTTCCAGTCACGCTCCGCCACCGCCAGACAGAAGGTAGCCACCGCGATCAGAATGCAGACGAGGAACACCGCAATGGAACTGCACACGCCCGCCGTCATATTGATGCAGACAAGCAAAATCCAGAGTCCCGCATCTGCCCGCCCTTTTCTGACACCTTTGTCATATATCTGCAAAAACACCCAGAACAATGCCGGAATCACCAGCGCACCCGCCAATGCCTTGCCCTGCCAGGTACGCGTCAGGAAAAACGTCTCGCTCGTGTAGATGGACACGTTCCCGAAAATCTGGAACACCGCCATAAGTATCATAAATATAGGCAGATTCTCCCGGCAAAACACGTATCCGCCTGCCCCCCACGCTTCGCCCATCCTGTTCCATTTTCCCGCTGACCGCTCCGCGCCGCCAGTTTCTGTCTGCTTCCGGCTACTTTGCTGCGCCCCCGCAAAAAGCGCACGCCCGATTTCATAATATAAGAGATAGGTCAGCGGAATAAGCACAAGGGGCATCACCACATGGGACACAATCGTGGCGTGTACCCCCGCACGCACCGAGACAAAAGCCACCCACATAGGAAATACCGCCATCGCGTGACGTACATCAAGCCCCGTAGAACCGCCCGTCAGCGGCAGAATGCGGTACATCACGCCCGCCTCCTGCGCAATCAGCGACTCCACCACATAGTAGGCATCATCGCCGTCGAAGGAAGCAAAAGCCACCGCCTTGTAGAGCTGGAAACCGAGGAGGACAAAAAACAGGAGCCATTCGATGCCTGTACCCGTAAGGAACCGCTTTGCCATGACTGCCGCGCGTACCTCTGGGCAGTCTGCATTTATGACACTCGCGTCATTTTTAACTTTCAGATTACTTGTCCTGCCATGAAAATCGAGCATCCCTGCGCTTCCCCAGACAAGTCCCGGCTTTCCCGCCTTCCCGTTCTGATAAAGAAGCCACACGCCCGCCGCCGCGCTAAGAAGCGTCAACACCGTAAACACTGCGGAAGCCACTTTAAAATTATCATACTCCACCCAGAGAACCGCCGGCACCGCCGCAAGTTCAAAGAGCGCCCACATGCCGAAATACCCCGAAAGCAAGACAAAGCCCGGGCTTCTTTTTTCCGCCGATATGAAGTTTGCGGGAATCAGCCCGATACAGAACGGGATGACCAAAAGCCAGAAAATCAAACCGATTACAGCCAGCATAAATACGCCTCTTTCTTTTCCGTTTGCAAGACAATATCAGTAATACTATAGCATATACCATCTTATTTTTCCACATTCCCGTGTACATCCCCGCCCAAACATGGTAAACTAATTACAATTCACACCCACTCCGGATTTTAACCCATTTACATCTGTTTGGTGTGAATTGCAATGTAAATCAGATATATAGTCAGTCATCAGACTGCCCCGACGTGGAGGTATCGCATGAAAAAAGTATATGTAATCGGCGCGGGTCCCGCAGGTCTCACCGCCGCTTATGAACTGCTCAGACAGGATAAAAACAAAGAATACGAGGTCACAGTGTTAGAAGAGTCCGACGCGATGGGCGGTATTTCCAAGACCGTCAATTATAAGGGTAACCGCATGGACATGGGCGGACACCGCTTTTTCTCAAAAGTACCGGAGGTAAACGCATGGTGGGAGCATATGCTGCCGACGCAGGGCGCCCCCACTTACGATGATATCGTGCTGCATCGGGAAACGACGCTTGTTCCCGGCGGTCCGGACCCCGAGAAAGAAGATCTCGTGATGCTCCGCAGACACCGCGTGTCACGCATCTATTTTAACCAGAAATTTTTCGACTATCCGATTTCCCTAAAGCCGGAAACTTTTATCAACATGGGGTTTCTTGCCACCATGCAGGCTGGCTTTAGCTACCTTGCTTCTATGATTCACAAACGGCAGGAAAACTCTTTGGAGGATTTTTATGTAAACCGTTTTGGAAAAAAACTCTACTCTATGTTCTTTGAAAACTATACAGAAAACTTATGGGGCAGACACCCTTCCGAAATTGCTCCCGACTGGGGGGCGCAGCGCGCTAAGGGGCTGTCCATTGCCGCCATTTTAAAGGACGTTTTCTCCAAAATGCTGCCGGGCAAGAAAAATCGGGAAGTGGAAACCTCGCTGATTGAAGAATTTAGTTATCCCAAGCTCGGTCCCGGTCAGCTCTGGGAAGTGACCGCCGACCGGATTAAGGAGCTTGGCGGGGAAATTCTCTGCCACAGCAGGGCTGTCCGTCTCCACAAAGACGCACACAACCGCATCACCTCCATCACCTACGAGACACCGGAGGGCGAGGTGACGGCGGAGGGCGATATCTTCATCTCCTCCATGCCTGTGAAAGATTTGGTGGCAGGTATGAACGACGTGCCGAAAACAGAGGCTGCGATTGCCGCAGGGCTTCCCTACCGCGACTATATGACCGTGGGACTCCTGCTGCCGAAGCTGAACCTAAAAAATAAAACGAATCTGAAAACCATCAACAATATCGTGCCGGACTGCTGGATTTATGTGCATGACAGAACGGTCCGCCTAGGAAGATTCCAGATTTACAACAACTGGTCTCCCTATATGGTGCGCGACTTAGAGCACACGGTATGGATTGGTCTGGAATATTTTGTAACTGAGGGGGACAAGTACTGGACCATGTCCGACGAGGATTTCACCCGTTTTGCGGTGGACGAAATCGTCAGCATGGGGCTCATCGACAAACCCTCCGACGTGATGGATTCCCATGTGGAGCGGGTGAAAAAAGCTTACCCCGCCTACTTTGACACTTACAAAGATATGGACAAGCTGACCGCATACCTGAAGTCCATCGACAACCTTTACTGCGTGGGCAGAAACGGGCAGCACCGCTACAACAACATCGACCACTCCATGATGACCTCCTTCGAGACCGTGAAAAACATTCTGGGCGACATCAGCTCCAAGGATAACATCTGGAACGTCAACACCGAGAAAACCTATCACGAGGAAGTACAGAAGGAAGCGCCCTCCGATCAGCTCGAGGTAGACTAGACAGCCGCGCGGATGCAAATTGGTGGCGCACGGAGTCAGGCGGCACGGCTCCTCACCTGCTGCAGCACGATGCTTGCCAGCATCAAAATCACCGTATAAATTGCCATCTCATATATATAACGCATGTTATGAATAGATTGCAGATAGTACCAGGGCGGGAGCAGCAGCTTTCCCGCCTTAAAATATGGCAGATTCAGGAAAACCGGACAGAGCGCCAGCATTGCCGCCAGAAGCGGCAGAAAAATCATCCCCAGTCTCCGGGGTGTGCGGCACAGCATTCGCAGCAGATTGGTGAATGCCAGCACGCAGAGCGCAAACACCGCACAGCTTATCACCTCTCTCTTCCCATCCGTAAACACCCCCGCCAGTTTACAGGACAAAAGCAGCACAAGAGCCGCGTCCAAAAGAAACACCGCGCCCACAGCATAGGCAGCCGAAAGCCGTTTTTTCACCGGCACCTTCCCGTAGACGCCGCGCTCCTCGTCCTGCATAAAATAGAGCGAAGCCGCCAATCCCACAAAAGTAAACCAAATCGCAAGAATCCCCCGCAGAGGCGCCTGCACATAAGTGAAATCTTCCGATTCCCCGGGCGTTTCATCGGCATACATCATCTGAAACAAACTTCCTTCCACTGCCACGCTGTCATAGACACGACGCAGTTCTTCGTCCGTTATTTCTGCAAGTCCCAGCTCATCCCGCACAAAGCTTGTATATACCGCATAGGAAAAAGAGGGGTAAATGGCAGCTGACAAAATTTCCCGCCCAAGAATAAGGGACACGCTGTCCTTCCGTTCCACCACCGTCACTACCGGTCGCACCCTGCGCCTCCCTGCAAGCTCCTCAATCCGTTCCGAAAAATCCTCCGCAAAAATCCATGCCGCGTCCGCTTCCCCCGTCTCCGTCATACGCCGCGCATGTTCCCCGTCTTCGCAGAGCAGATAGCGCAGAACGCCTTTTTCTTTTAAAAGCCGCCCGGAAGTCTCCTGCGCCGCCGCATCCCCCTCCGGCAGATACAGCGCGATCGTCGCAATCCCGGCGGACTCTTCTGAAAGCCGCCCGACACCTGCCGCAAGCAGCGGCGCCAGACAGAGCATCAAAAGAAAGCTGCCTTTTCTTAACAGCCTCTTCTGCAGCAGTATAAACCTTACGAGCAGTTGTCCGGGCATGTTCTGTCCTCCTTTGGTTTTCCGCCTTTTCTCCGTACCGCCATTCTTTTTCCTTACCGTCATCTCTTCCCTATCCGCCATCTTCTGACCGCCACAGTCAATGTAAGAAATACCGCCAGCCAGCCAAAGACCGCCGCCCACGAAGCCGCCGGAATCTTCCCCAAAACACCCGCCTGCACCAAGCGCGCCGCCGCGCCGGAAGGCAGTGCCTCCCCAAACGCCCGCATCGTTTCCGGAAAAAAGGCGGAAGGATAAAAGTACCCCGAAAGATACCCCATGCCAATCCCGCAGATAAGCTGCAAAAGAATCCCGTTCACAATGCCTTCCGCCGCCTCGAAGAGAAAAAACTGCATGGCGGCAAACATGACCGCCACCGGAATCAGGCACGGCAGGAAAGCCAAAAAAGGCGCGGCTCCCATCCCCGACCATTCGGGAATGCCAGGCAGCTCCCGTCCCAGCCCGAAACAAAGAACCGGACATAAAACGAAAAGTCCCGCAAGTACAAGCAGCAGATAAGCCAGGTATTCCCCCAGAACCTGCCAGAACGCCCCCACGCCCCGTGCTTTCAAAAAACAGGGAAATGCATTGTTCCCATGCACGAAAAGAGCGCTGTTTAAAAGCCCGGCGAGCAGCAGGAACAGTAAAATCATGTTACAAAAATAATACAGCTCCAAAGACAGTCCGTCCCCATAACCCAAAACCTCGACCTCCCCAAATTCACCCCTGTCAAGCACCATCTGGATCAGGGACAGATTGAGCTTATCTGTTTCCCGACCGATTTCCTCCCCCCTGCCCGCATCCGCCAGCACCCGCTGCATGGCGTAAATCGCGCTCTGGGAACAGGTCACCAGCGTGGACGCCAAATCCGTGATTTCCCCCATCACCATCGTTCCCAGTCCCTGCTGCCCCTGCGCAGCCGTATAAGTGACATATTTGTCATTTTCCCCGTATACAATCGATTCCAGCAATCCCTCGGGCACCCGCATAACGGCGTAAAGCTCCCCGCGCCGAAAAGCCGACTCCGCCTCCTGCTCTGACATAGGGACAAGCTCAATCATAAAACGGGAATCATCCATCTCCTGCACAGCGACAATGCCAAACCCCAGATAAGAGTCCGACAAATCGCCCACCATACCGATTCGGTATCTTTTCCCTGCCGCCGCATCCGCTCCCTGCGCAATCAGCAGGAACGCCAACACACCCGCGCAGACACAGACCACAGCCTCCACGAATATCTGTCCCGGAAGCAGCCTTGCCGCGCGTTTCAGTTGTGCCAGAAAATAAGCCGTCGTCTGTCTCATCTGTCCTCCCCGATTCCACCCGCAAAATCTCAAGTGCCCGTGGAAACCGCCGCATTTCAAATACCTTCGCGCAATTCCTTTGCCAGCCTGTGAAAATCCCCGTCATACGGGTAAGGGTGCAGCGTTCCCTCCCGCAAAATATAACAGGCGTTACATAATTCTAAATCCTGCGCGTCATGAGTAGCCATCAACACGATGCCGCCATCCTTTCTATAAATATCCAGATAGCTGCGGATATTCTCCTTACAGACAGGGTCAAGCGCCGCCGAGGGCTCGTCAAGCACGAGAATCCCGGGATGGGAAACCACCGCGCAGCCGATGGAAAGACGCTTTTTCATGCCGCCGGACATCTTCCGCACAGGTGTTTTCAGAAAATCGCCGATGCCAAGCAGTTTCAGCGCCCCTTCCGCAAGCTCCCGCTCCAGCGTCTCCCTGTCGTACCACATGCGCAGATTGTCCCATGCGTTCAGCTCCTCCATTAACGGCTCTCCCTGCGGCACATAACCCAGCACCTGCGGAATCAGCCGCGGATGGCGCAGCAAATCGGTTCCCTGATAAAGAAAAGAGCCTCCGTCCCCCCTGCGCACGCCCGCCAAAATAGAAAGCAGCGTGGATTTCCCGCTGCCGTTGCTGCCGAGAATAGCTGTACAGCTCCCGGACTCCATGGAAAACGATATATCTGTAAGCACTCTCTTTCGGGAATATGCCTTTCTAATCCCCGTCACTTCTATTTGCATAGCGCCTCCTTCACCGCCTCCGCGATACACGCCATGCCCGGCGTTGTCGGATGCACCCCGTCGGTTGTCATCTCATGCAGATTTTCTACGGTAATGCCGCAATGATACAGTTCAATCACCGGGAGTCCTCTGTTTCCCGCAATCTGCGCAATCACTTCCCCGTAGTCTCCGGAGGTAAGCTGTCTGCTGTTGACAAACTCCACATAAGGCGTATCCGTTCCGTAATCCCCCATCGGAGGCAGCGTACAGCAATAAATCTCCGCCAGCGGATAATTCGCCTGCACCTTGTCAAGCATCAGGGTGTAAGCGTCGCTGAAGGTTTTGACCTCTCCCTCTTCCACCAGCCCGGTGCCGTCATTGGTGCCCAGCGGAACGGCTTGCAGCATATCGTTGGCGCCCATAAATATGACAACCCTGTCAGGACATGCTCCCTCCGGACCGGAAAGGTCGTTCGTGCGCAGCTCATTGCAGCCGCATTGGGGATTGTCCGTTTCTGTGGAATCTCCCGCCACGGTTGCTCCAGCGCTGGAACCGTTCGCATAGAGGGTCAGCTCCAAATCATCTGCCACCCGCTGCCACCATGTATCTTCCACATGCGCTACTTCACCGTATTCCGGAAAATATACAGAATATCCTACGGGATTATATCCCTGAAAAGTGGAAATGCTATCGCCCAGAATAGAGAACGAGGTACCTGCAAGCCCCGCCGCATCCGTCAGCGCATCCACACCTGCCATACTGTCACTTTCCTGCCCTTCCGCACTCTCCACGCCGCTGCCCTGTGCATCAGCCTCTGTCATGCCACTGTTTTCCCGCGTGTCCGCACCGCGACCGCAGCCCCATATGGCTACCGCAATCGCCATCGCGCAGACCACCGCACAAATCTTTCTCCTCATTCGTCCGCCGCCCTCATTTTTCTTTTTGTCACTATCCTCCATGTCACAGCTTCACTGTGACTCAAATGCGTACGGAGAATGCCGCTTTTCAGGCATTCTCCTATGCGAAACTTAGTACTTCTTGGCGTCTCGTCCTATGGCGAGACGTCTTTAGAAGTACTTTTCGCATTCCTCACTTCTTCTTAAACATGGACTGTCTCGCCCCGTGCATTTCCCTGTGCTTCAGCACATCGTCCACCGCGTCCATGCGCAGCCCTGCGTCGATAAAGTCACAATACTTGCAGAAAGGATAGTTATGCCTGCCTGTGGCGATCGCCTCCCGCAGTTTTCTGTACTTCTCGCTGTTCCAGCCATCCCGGAGGGATGTGGTGTTTAAATCCGCCATCTCCGTGACCTCAAAATTGTCACAGCAGCAGATGCCCAGCTTGCCAAAAGGCGTAATCCACAAATCCGTAAAGGGCATCAGACAGGTCTCCTTGATAATCTTCCCTTTGGACTGCTTGTTCGGAGCGCTGCCCGCCCGATTGGTCAGTACTTCTTTCAGGTATCGAATCTGCACGAGAATATCCACATCCCGAAACTCGTCCGGATGCGCCTTCACATAATCATGAATCACCTGCACATTGTCGTGCATCTTCATTTCCATGCCGTAATTGTTGATGATAAGCTGATCGACATAAGGGACGATCTGCTTCACCCTGTCCACATTGAGAAGTAACCCGTTTGTAGACATGAAGATAAAGGCATCCGGCAGCTTTTCCCTCGCGTACTTATGAAATTCCACAATGCGCGTGTCGAGCCACGGCTCGTTATTCCCGTAAAGGGTCAGATGCCCCTTATAATTCCAGTCATGGAGCTGGTCGATCACGGAATAGTAAAGCGCGTCGTCCATTTTCTTGTAAGGACGCTTCTCCGCGTGGATATTTGCGGTGCAGAACTCGCAGGTGCTGTTGCAGCGGTTCACCGTCTCCAGATTCACCACCAGCGGATGCGGCGCCTCCTTGTGGCTCATAAAATAATCGATATAACCCTTCTGGGAGCGCCTGCGGCTGACAAACTGCAGCTTTAAATAGCTCTCACTTGCTACCCAGGGCAGATATTTTTTCGCGTTCCACCCGATAACGCCCCCGAAATTGTGTACCCTTATTGACATAGTGAAATCTCCTTTTCGTTTATCCTGCCGTGCCGCCGTGCCGCTCGAAAAACCTTCGGCTTGCATTACTTACACGCATAGGCATACACTGTCATACTCCCGTCGCGCGCCGTGTACTCTCCAAGCAGGGACAGTCCCGCCTCCTGCGCATTGGAAAGCCTGATTCTGGAAAAAAGATACTGCCCGCCAAGCGCGCGGAACGCTTCCCCGTCCATGTAAATACGGTCGTCCGTGGCATACACCGTCTTGGTGGCGCTGACAATGCTCAAATCCGTCCCCGAATACAGATAGGCTCTGGCGCCCCAGTCGTCGTAATAGATTCTGGTCGCCTCCACCCGCTCCAAAGCCGGAGCGATGATTTTGCGAAAATCCTCCTTATACTGCTGGGAATAAAAGCCCAAATACCCGTCCAGCGTAGCAATGCCGTTGTACTCGAGCACCGCCGGATGAAAGCCGTAAGCCGCCGCCCACTCGCCATCATAACCGATATCCGCCTTCATCTCCTCAAACAGCTCCACGGCGTAGAACTGCTCGTAGGAAAGCTCATCCACTTCCTGCCCGTGAAAATGCTCGTAAGCCCTGTTATAACAGGTGTTATATAAATCATTATAACGGTTCGGCGTTAAAATAACAGCCAGCACCGCGACACAGACAATGCCGTTGGCAAACCACGTCTGCCACAAGCCCGCGTCATAGAGCCTGCGCAAAACAAGGAACAACGCCGCATACCAGAGAAACGGGTTAAAGAAAATCGTCCGGTTAAACTGCCAGCCCTGGAGCGGCGGAATCAGCTTTTCCACCAGAGAGCGCAGCGGCTCAAAATCGTAAAGCCCATATACCACACAGTTAAAGAGGATAAAAGCCATCAACAGATTGAAAGGCTTTCTCAAATTCCCTTTTTCCTCTTTTCCCAGCAAATAAAGCCCATTATATACAACAAATTGTATGAGGCAGACCGGCAGCACTACTTTCCCGTGTACACCGTCCGCATGAAAAATACCCTCCCGAAACACCTGCCAGATTTCCTTGAAAATTTCCGTCGGGGAAAGACTTGCGTTTACGATAGTGGCGCGTATCGTCACCTCGTCGCTAAAGAGCATCTGCCCGAACAGGCGGTACTCGCACACGACAAACCCAGCGGCAAGAACGAACAGCGCCGCCAAAAACCGCACGGCAGGCTTCCAATCCCGGCGGCAGACCATCCATAAAATCACAAGCACGAGATACCCCAGAATAAAAATGCCGTGGTAGGAAAAATAGGACACAAGCGGATAGGCAAACAGCGCCGCATACCAAAAATACCACCTTTTTCCCTGTCCTCTGTATATTTTTAAAAGCAGCCACACACACAGCGGAATCGAGGCAAAGGCAAAACCGAAAGCCGGAAAAAACCAGCAGATACCGTAGGCAAAGCCCGTCATATAAACGGCGGGACGATATTTTTCATACCCTTCACCAAGCAGCTCTCCCGCCAGCAGGCGGAAGGAGAACATGCCAATCAGGATTTTCCCAAAAAGTCCCAGCACATAAGCCGTGTAAGTCGGAAAAAGCATAAAAAGCAGGCTGTAGAGTGAAAGCTCCGAGGGGAGGTTATCTCTGGTAACGCCGCCAAGAAACGGCACGTCCACGCCGTGTTTCCAAAAAGAATCCGTGTTTTTCAGCATCTGAAACTGCGCCAGAAACAGATCCATATTATCATGAACGCCGATATAGCTGCGCTCCCCGCAGCCGAAAAACACCGCCGCCATCAGCAGCAGAAACCCGATAATGGGAAAGCAAAACCAATATTTTGTTATCCACAGAAACCATCTCTGCTCCGTAAGCTTCTTCATATCTTTATCCTATTATCCCACTTTTCCCGCCTCAGATTCCCGCATTTTACGACACATTCGTCATTTTTTATCTTCCTTATGCCGCCCCGTCCGGAACACAAACAGCTTCTGCCCGAAAAAGTTCATCACAATAAAGATACCCATGCCGAATATCATCGCGATATTTTCAAAAAGCGCCTGCGAGAACATACCGCCCGCCGACAGCCCGGACACGTCCAGAAGCCATCCCACAAGCGGCTGCGCCACACTGAAGGACACGAGATAGCACACGATAATATTGAGGGCAAACCGCCACGGCAGCCATTTGTCCTTGTTTTCCACCTTAAAGGTCAGCTTCGCGTTGGCGTGATAAGAAAAAACGCTGCCGATAAAGTAAGAAATGCCGCTGGAAAGCCAGTAATTCATATGAATCAGGTTGTACAGCACCGCCATAATCACCCAGCCTAAAAACGTGTTGATCACGCCCACCATGCCGAAATGTATGACCTCCATGATAAAATCCTTATATTTCAAATACAGTGCTTTCATTATTTAAGTCGTGCCTTTCTTTCATTTCTGTGTTATGATGATAGATAATTCTAAGTAATTGCCTATTGGAAAAGGAGCGCCCATGCCAACCTTAAAAATACACCATATCGGCTATTTAGTCAAAAAAATCGAAAAAGCAAAGCAGACCTTTGAAACTCTCGGCTATCAGCTCGAGCAGGACACCGTATACGACGAACTGCGCAAGGTGAATATCTGTTTTCTCATCAAAGACGGTTACCGGGTGGAGCTTGTCTCCCCCGTCTCGGAGGACTCGGTGGTTTCCGGGCTTTTAAAAAAATATAAGAACGCGCCCTATCATATCTGCTACGAAGCAGACGATGCCGAAGCCGCCTATCAGGAGCTTACCGGAAGCGGCTTTACCGCCATCGACACCCCCACGCCCGCGCCCGCCCTTGGCGGCTGCAACGTGGTATTCCTGATGAGCCCCGTTATCGGTATGGTGGAACTGCTATACCGTTAACAGTTTGGCCCTCATATTGATGGCCAAACTGTTAACGTATATACATTGTAATCGTCCCGCACTTTTTCTCCGTAAAATCCGTCAAATCCAGACTCGGCGCATAGCACCAGTGCCGGTCCTCCTCATTGTACATCACAATTACATCGATATCTGCGAAATCCGCCTGCTCATCCTCTCTGGGACCGTAGGAGCGATTACATATTTTCCTGTCTTCTTCCCAATAAAACACCTCGTCATAGCCGTGGAGGCGGAACCAGTGGTACATCGTCTTATTGCCCTCCCCGTTCGGGGCGAAACAGGACAACACCCTTTTGTCCGTTCCCTGCACCAGCTCAAGGGTCGATTCCATCATCGTTTTCACACTTTCACCCCGGTAGGTAAAATACTGCGCCTCCCGCAGCATCACCCTGCCGTGCGCCGCCAGCATCAGAAGCAGGCAGAGCATATAGGCAATCCGTCGTTTGCCGCTTAAGGGACGGAACCGGCACCCCACAATCACAAAAAAGAAAGCATAGCCAAACACGCTGGGCAGAATGTAACGCTCCTCCAGCGCGGTCTTGCTGTAGGTGACGCACTGCGGCAGGATAACCGCCGCCGTAAGCAGGATTTCCCAGCCAAGCTTCTTCACATGCTCCCAATAGGTCAGCAGAATCAGCCCCATCAGAATGCCGAACCGCACATACCATTTCAGTTCGCTTCCCGCCGCCTTGCCCCATACCTGAACATACTGCTCCAGGGTCACGCTCTCGTCTAACCCCACATAGGAGTAATTGTTCGTACCGATCACAAAGACGATCAGAAGCATTTCCACCACAAAAATAATGCCAAGCGTCAACAAATACGGCAGTCTGCGCCTGACCTCCTCCCACAGCTGCGGAATCGTCACCCGCTTTCCCTTCATCCCGTCATACAGCACATAAAGTCCCACAAAAGGCAGGAGCAGGATAAAAGGCTCTTTGTATATCGACATCAGAAAAAAAGCGCCCATGCTGAAAAAAGCATACCTTCTTTTTTCTGCAGCAAGCCATTTCAGCAAAAAATAAAATCCCACCGCAAACATCATCATGTCATAGGATTCCTGCGGTCCCAGCTTCCACCAGACCGGGGACTGATAACCCACCATCACCGTCAGGGCAAAGATCGCTGCATAGACCATATGGCACTTCATCTGTCTTGCGCAGTAATAGAGCGCCGCAAGCGCCACGACAATCTCCGCCGCTTTCACAACTGACATAGCTGTCAGATTGATGCCGAACACATATGCCATCAACACCCGGTTGATATAATAAAGCGGGCGGAAACGGATCGTTATATCAAAGCCCACAGCCTCCCGCAGGCAGTCCCACAGGCTGTAATTTTCCAGCGTCATCCAGTCCACGTACTTGGCAAATTCCCAGTCATCCACCAGATGAAACCCGGAAGTCAGCGTGCCCGTGACAGTCACCACACCGAACACCAGCACACCAAAAAACGCCCACACGAGAAGCGCTTCCTTCTTTTTCTCTATTTTTTCCAGTTTTTTGTAAAACTTCTGCACCCTGTCCAGAAATCCATTAACCATGCCGTACCTCAGCCCACCTGACTGATAATGATATCCGCCATCTCACCCACATTCTTCATGGACACCACCTGTCCCATATTGAACTTCATGCCGAACTCCTGCTCCACAGCCGCCAGAAGATTGATGTGCTCCAAAGAATCCCACTCCTCGATATCGTCCGCCGTAGTGGTATCCGTAACGGTAATCTCCTCGTCGTCAAACACGTCCCGAAAAACCTCATTCAACTTTTCAAACACTTCTTCTCTGCTCATATGCACTCTCCTTTTCCCGTTTCTTTCTTCGACACTTTATTTTTCCGTATTTGCATTCACGGTAATAACTGTATTGTTCTTTTTATAATCCGCGGAAATCTCCAGCCTCCAGATTGTGACACCCGTGTCAGTCTCTTCTGCCTTTTCAAAGCCCATCGTCTGATAAAACGCCTTTACCATGGCATTCTTTGCCGTCGGATAATAATATCCCATGATCGTCCCGATGCCACAGTCCTGACACGCCTCCACCACGCTGTCCATCATGGCAAATTCCATGTCCCGTTTTAACACGCGGCAGCTCATGAGCCACAATTCCAAATGCAGCACGCCGCCATCAACTGCGCCGTTACCCGCCACTGTGCTTTCCGCCGCGCTGCCGTCCACCGTCATCCCGGACAACTCTGCACCGCCTGGCGCCGCATCCGGCGTTTCTCCCCGCCTGTAGGCTTCCACATCCGCCATCGTCCCTTTCCTGCCAACCACCACGGAGACCACGCCGTTGTCCCCGAAACGATCCGTCAGCTTTCCATAACGGGTGATATAGTTCGGATCCGCCGCAAACGCTTCAATCTGTGCCTGCGTGAACCGCCTTGTTGTCAGATTAAACTGATTGCTCTTATTGGTAAGCTGGGCGATCCGCGCCATGTAAATCGGCTCGAAAGCGCGAATCGTCCCCTGCATTTCTAAAGACAGCAGATACTCCCGATAATCGGCAAAACGCTCCTGCTGCACTTTTCTTGCTATGTTGGCGCGGTACATCTCGTTTCGCTTCCTGTCGTCTTCCGACAGGCTTGTCACCTCGAAAAAGCCGCTGTGATCAAGCACTCTGATATACTGCTCCGGCGTGCCGATTTCGGGAGCCGCCGTTCCCGCCGACTGCGCGCCCACAATCTCCCGCTCCGCCGGATTGTCATCCACGAATACGAGAGAGTCCGGCAGTATATTCAGCTCCTGCGCGATAGCGGCTATATTTTGGCTTTTCGGCTCCCAGTTCGCCTTGATCAGAACAAAATCCTCCGGCTTCAAAACGCCTTCCGGATGATTTAAGCCCGCAATGGCGTTGTCGTACTCATTTTTGGAATTTACCGCCAGCATAACGCCAATTTCTTTCTGCGCCCTGACATAGCCCTGAAATTCCGCGTAAACCTGTCCCATCGGCGTCTCCTGCCCGATCTCCAGATTTTCCGGACCGTCGTCTCCCACAACGCCGCCCCAGAGCGTATTGTCCAGATCCAGAACGAGCGCTTTCTTATTTCTGCCGAAAACCGACTTAATGATATTCGATAAATTGTAGGCAAACGCGGGAATCGCCTGCATACAGCAGGCATACTTATACATATGCCAGTAAAGGGGATCCGCCCATTTGTCAAGCCCGTAGGCGGTTGACAGATAATTGATATCGTGAATATAAAAATTCGCGTGTTCCCTCGCATACTGATAAAACTTCTCATTCAGCCTGTTGATAAAACAGATGCGCCCCTGCGGATACACCCCTTCCTGATTGCCCAGAAGCCGGTAAAACGGATACTCGAAATTATTCTGGATGACGGGACAGTGGTAGGTTTGCGCTATTTTGTCCCACATCACCTGAAAATGGGCAAACTGCTCCGAAAGCAGCTCGTCCACCCGCTCCTCCTTGTCGGAAACGGAGGGTGCGAGCGTAATGTTCCGGTTGGAGGTGTGAATATAAATCAAATCCGGCGCAAACGACAAAAGCTCCGGATTATCAAACATCACATCCTGCCAGTACTGCGCATACTCCGACTCGTAGAACACCGGGCGGATGCCCTGTTCCAGCAAAAACAGCTCCAGAACGCGGATGATATCGTGGGTCGTGCTGCCGCCCAGAACCGCAATCCGCTTCTGCGTAAAATCGGAACGCTCCTCCAGAAGCGCACGCTTGATTTTCTTTGATTTCTTTAAGATAAGTTCCCCGTCAAAAGGGTATTCCAGTTCCCGCATACAGTTCTCCCAAAATCATAGAAGGCAGGTATTTTACACCTGCCTTTTATCATACCATATTTTACCTGCTCTATGCAATCACTCCTCCGGCGTAAAGTCGTTGCGGATAAAATTAGCCGCCTTCTCCGCATACACTCTTGCTCCCAAAGGCGTCATATGAATCCCGTCCGCCAGATATTGATCCGCGGTGCCCGCGTCAATGCCGCTTTCCTCAAAGGCATTGAAAAAGAATACGCGCTCCTCCTCAAAGCGCCCTGCCACATAACCGGCCCCTCTCGCATAGGTAATCAGCGGACCGTATCCGTAGTCCAGAGAATATCCATCACCGATAAAGGTCGTGCCGCTGAATACCTGACAATAATGGGGAGCGATCACAAGAATCCCCGCATCCGGAAAACGACCTTTCAGCCTGCTGATCGCATCTTCAAGCGCCCCCGTGTAGGTATGCGCCTCGTCCACCGCCAGCGTGTCCCCGCCCTCCAGATACCTGCTGTTGGGAATCTGCTTGGTCAGAAAATCATTCACCCCGTACTCGATGATAAAGTAATCCGTCTTGTCAAAATCACAGGTTTTCAGCACTTCGCCCGCCGCATAGCCGTCAAAGATATCCGTGTTGATATTGCCCAGAATCCCATGCACGACACCGAGCAGGCTGCGTGACTCCCATGTGGCGAAATTATACTGATCATTGGGTAAAAGCGCCGCCGTAGTGCCTCCCATGGACATATTATAAATCTTCGCGTCCAACTGTTCCCCGATGATATCCGCCGCCCCGCTCGCCGTCCGGTCTCCGTCCATGATGCTGTCGCCCAGAATAACAATCTGCATACTGTATTCCCTGTCGTCCTCCTCTTTGGGCACGGCATCCTCCTTCTTTTCCTCCGTCTTATCCTCTTTCGACGTTTCCGGCTTCGTTATCTTTGCCGGCGCCTTTTCCTCTTCCGCTCCGCTCGCGGCAGGAGCGGCTTCACTCTCGGCAGTCACCACGCTGGAACCTTCCTTCAGATTCCGCCATTCCTCCTTCAATTCCTCCACGGCCTGACGGTTCTGTTCCTCCAGCTCCAAACGCTCCCGTTCCACCTTCATCTGCGCCTGTCCGTATACAATCTCAATGATCGCCAAAACGCAAAAACCGATTAAAACCACCAGAAGCATATTGATATTTTGCCTGCCGCGTCTCGTATTCCCCATCTTCTTACCGACCTTTCCCTGCCATCCTATCTGCTGCTCTATCATAAACTTAAGATGCGCACTCTTCTAATCTGTATCTACTTTACCACATTTTTCATGATTTTCCTATGATATGCTTGTGGAATTAAAGAAATCTTCCGTAAATCTTAATATGTTACTTGTTTTCCTGCTGACATGTTATATTATAATAGAGACAACTTAAAAATATGCGAAACAATTCATTTACGAAAGGATAAGCCCATGCAGACGAAATTTGCGCAGAAAAATACCCGCCCTTTTCAGAGGGATATTCTCTTTCTGCTGCTTCTTATTGCCTCTTATGCTCTGCTGTTGTTTTTTATAAAGCCGGTGGACGGCATTAACGACGATTGGGGCATGTACAGCATTCTTTCCGGCGCGTATACGGGAACACCTGACGCTCATGTCATGTTTTTCCTCTATCCGCTCTCATGGCTGCTTTCCAAACTCTATACGTTGTGGAGTTTCATTCCCTGGTATGGGCTGTTCCAACACACCGTACAAATACTCTGTCTTTATGCGGTTTACCGGCGCATCCTGCGGATCCGTCAGAGGCATCATCCGCAGTCTCCGCTGTTTTTGCCTGCGTTTTGCGCTTTTTTGTTCCTGTTTTTTATCATCGACCTGAACGTGCTCGCGGAAGCACAGTACACCACCACAGCGGGACTGGCGGCTGCCGCGGCGCTGTTTTGCTTTATCACGGCACGCATCAATCAGCCGCTCACCGGCTTTTTTCTGGATAATATACCGACTCTGCTCTTTGCATGGATTTCTTTCAGTATGCGCCAGCAAATTTTTTATCTCTGCCTGCCCATGGCAGGAATGCTCTGGCTTAGCAAGTGGATTTCCGCTTACAAAAACAAATACGAAAAAGCGGCAGCGAAGCTCCTCGGCTTTGCCCTGCTTTTAGTCTTAGGCATGGGACTGCTCTGGGGTGCAAACGCCGCCGCCTATTCCGCCGAGGAATGGTCGGATTTTCGCAAAATCAACCACTATCGGGAACGGGTAGGCGATTTCTACGGCTGGCCCGAATACGAGGAGTGCCGGGATGAGCTGCGCGCACTCGGCATAGAGGAAGAAGCTTATTTATACCGCAGAAGCGGCGCCCCGCACATTGGATACGACATGCCGGTTTCCGACTGGAAGCAGATGCACGACCTTGCCAGAAGCTGTTATCTGGCACGCGTGAGTCTGAAGGAACGATTGAAAAATATGGCAGTGTCCGCCGTAACCGTCTTTTTCTATCAGGACGGTATGCAGCCCGCCAACGTGCTTGCAGGGCTTTTGCTGCTTGTGACCCCTGTGCTGATTTTTATAGAGCGCAATGCAAGCGCCCTCTTTGTCTATCTCATGTATCTGTTCGGACGGAGCGTAAGCTGGGGCTATGTACTCTATGAAGGGCGTTTTCCCAAGCGTATCGCCCAGCCTTTGATTACCGTGGATTTCCTGATTCTTCTCGGAATCATTCTTGCCTTCAACCTGCTGCCGACAGAAAACCGCAGGCGGTACTATGTGCTGCTTCCCCTGCTTGGCGCTCTCAGCCTTTTTTCGGTGTATGTCACGCACAAAGATATTACGGAAAACTACCGGGTTCACGAAGAGACATGGAAAGAGCTGCGGGAATACTGCCAGTCACATCCGGATAATTTTTATATCTGGACTTACAACTCCGGAACACTGGAACACTTTTACGAGACGCCCTTTGGCAGCGGACAGGATACTTACCAGAATTTCATCTACACGAACTGGGGCGTTGTCTGCAATCCCAACACCCAAAAAAAACTTGCCGCCCAGGGCATCGGCAGCTTCGGCAGGGATGTCGTGGACAGCAGGCATGTATACTTTATTCTGCAGGAGGCGCCTTATAACGAGGAACATCCCGTCATTATGTACTTCCGGCACACCTATCAGGCAGGACTTTCCGCCGCGGATACCTTCACCGCCGGGGATACGACTTACATGGTGTATCAGCTTTACCCGCTGTGACCGCCGCCGCGAAAATCATACAGGCATGGCTTGGGCTCACTGCCCGCGAAATAAACCTCTCGATACGCCCAAACCGACCCATCCGTCACATTTCTGTCTATCGTAAAACCGGCATGTGTGTCAGTTTTGTATCCTGCCGCGCCCGAACAGCAGCAGAGCCAGCACCGTAACCGACAACATCAACGGATACACATAGCGGGTCAGCACGCAGGGACCGAGAAGCAGCGTTCCCGCGAGCGCCAGCAGATACACCGCCGGAAGCAGCAGCTTCGTTTTTTTCAAGCCGATACAACATAAGCAGTAAAACAAAAGCAGATAACAGGTAAAGGCAGGCTGCATCACAAGCGCCACGGGCGGGCAGTACCGCCACAACTCATCTCCCGCCGCAAAATACCGGTAAAGGGACTGCAGGGGCTGCAGCTTCTGGTGCCGCACATAACCCGGCGCAAGCGCCTCCATATAAGGCTGCTGATCGCTCGGATAGGTAATCTGTAAATACCCTTTCGCGTAAGTATACACGTCATTCAGGTAAGTTGTGTCCGTCAGCTCCCACATTCCCTTATTTTTCAACAAAAAAGCCTGCAGATACTCCCCGGGATAGCGGAGCCCCAGCGAAATCCACTCCCCAATAAAAATCCGCAGCGTCTCCTTGTCACCCGCGATATCTTTCTTGCTCCTGTCCGCAATGGCAGGCACATATTCCGGCAGATTCTCACCCCATACCGCGGCGATCGCCGCCAAATCCTCCTGCGTCAGTTCCTCTTCGTGATACTGCACCACCCTCGCTATCTGCTGTGCCGGAACACTCAGCATCTCCCTTGCGTAAGTGCTGCTCGTCGCCGAAACCGCCTGCACCATCAGACCGTTTATGCACAGATACATCAGAAAAACCGCCCCGTGAAAAGCGCAGATTTTCTGAAAGGACAGCGGTCTCTTCCGCCCCGCCAAAGCCACGGCAGCCACATATACGAGCCACGCATAAACGCTGTTGTTTCGGAACAAAAGCAAAAGAACCGTCAAAATCCCATAACGAATCCACCATCCGATTTCCGGATTCTTCTCTCCCACCGCCAGCTCATAGGCAAACACCGTAAACGCCATGGTGAGCGCCGCGTATATGGTATCCTTCGTAATCGAGACAGCAAGCATCCCATGGGTCGGAAAAACAGCCGCGCACAGGACGAACGCATAACAGAGCCATTTCGACACACCACGCCGGCCAAGGAAACAGGAAACATAGGCAAAACATGCCGCCACCACAGCCATCTGCATCAGAGAATAGAACGCCAGCCCCGCCCGGTCCGCATTCGGCAGAAAAGAAAGAAGCTCTCCCAATGCCAGACAGCCCTTTAACAGCAGCGTGTGAATCAGGGGATGGTGGGTCGTCAGCCCGCTTACCCGAATCTGGTCAAGCTGGGGAATCACGTCATATGCCATAATCGCCGGATAATAAGTGGCAAAAGGAATACAGAAGCCACCGAAAATCAACGCGAACGCCCCCCAGAAGGCGCCCTTTTGACCTGTGTGCGTCTGTTTCCTGCCTGCATCCTCTTCCGTACCCGTAAGCTCCCCATCCTGCCTCCTTGCCATGTCGTCTCCGCCTGTCTTCTTTGCCAGAAAGAAAAGCATATTCTGCCCCGCATAGGTAATCGGGGTGAAACAAACGACCCACAAGACCGCCTCCGGCACGCCACAGATTCCCGGATGGCTAAAGACAAGCCCTAACACCTGCAGTGCAGCAAACCCCGCCGCTAAAAGCGCCCGCACAGGCACGAAAAAAAAGACTTCCTCCAATAACAAAGCCCTTTTCCACAGACAATACAGTCCGAAAAGCAGAGCCAGCGGGAAAATCCCCATTGTGTACACGCTTCCCTGCGCGCGCAGAAGCAGGAATATCCGCCCCGCGCAGACAAGCGCCAAGGCGGCGGATATCCCCGTGAGCGCAAGCTCCCGCATCGACACATCTTTTCTTATCCGTTCCATAACCATTCTCCCTGCCTGTCCAAATTTTCCTTCACATATTAATCGAGTAGGGAAGAGCTATCTTCCCCTGCTCGCGCGCCGGGCACCCGTCAGCGCATGCTGACATATTTCTTCTGGGTGCCCGTGTGCATAAGCAGGGGCATGTCCGACCTCCGAACATGCCCCACCTTTTCTATTTTTCCCGCAGCCGCCTTGTCACAAGCGTCAGCCGGTATTCAAAATCCCGCCTGTTCTTCAGCGCCATATTAGATAACATCAGTCCCGCAAACAATGACTGCACCGCCGCCAGTCCAATAAACCCGCAGACAATGAGGGTGGGAAACCTGTCCACCAGCCCTGTCTCAAAGTAGGTAATCAAAATGGGGATAAAGAGCACCACCGCGAGCAGCATAAGAATCACCGAGCACAGCCCGAAAAAGCCAAAAGGCTTGTAATCCCGATACAGCTTCATGATCGTGTGGAGCACCCGATATCCATCCGAAAACGTATTTAATTTCGATTCGCTGCCCTCGGGTCTGTCCCGATAATCCACAATTACATTTTCTATCTGCATATTGTTGTAGACCGCATGAATCGTCATTTCCGTCTCAATCTCAAAGCCCGTGGAAAGCACGGGAAACGTCTTCACAAAACCGTAGCTGAATGCGCGGTACCCTGTCATGATATCCTTGATATCACAGTGGAAAAGCCTGTTGATGCTGCCGCGCACAATGGAATTGCCGAAATTGTGGAAAGGTCTTTTGTTCTCCGTAAAGTACGTGGAGGAAAGCCTGTCGCCCACTACCATGTCCGCACTGTGTAAAAGCACCTTGTCCGCCATCTCTCTTGCGTACTCCATGGGATAAGTGTCGTCACCGTCCACCATGATATAGCACTCCGCCTCGATCTCCCGAAACATCCTGCGGATCACATTTCCCTTTCCCTGCATATGCTCATAGCGGATCACCGCGCCCGCATCTCTTGCAAGCTCCACCGTGCGATCCGTGGAATTATTGTCATAGACATAAACCACCGCTTCGGGCAGCGCCTCCCTGGCGTCAGCCACTACCTTCGCGATCGTCTTTTCTTCATTATAACAGGGAATTAATACTGCTATTTTATCCATTCTCCGTCTCCCGTACTCATAGTCCTATTTTTAAGTTTACCACAGTTTTCCAGTCTTTACTATCTGATTTTCTCCGATTTCTTAAAAGCCCTGATAGATAAACTCCGCCGCGCTGTAACCCGGTCCGTAATACCCTAAGAGGATTACCGCAAACAATAACGCGTACCACAAAGCCCATCGCAGGGGCAGCGGTTTTCTCGCAATGCACTCCCGCACCTGCTCCTTTCTCTGTTTTAAGGATACCGCCCACAGAAGGAGAAGCGCGAAACCAGCCACCGCCGTCTCAATGCCGTCCAGACCGAGCTGCAAAAGCGAACCGTCCCAGAGAATCTGCGGATTCCACACGCCCACCGCACGCTTAAGCATGGCAGACGCATCGCCCACTGAGGCGGATCGGAAAAACAAATCGCCGATGCACACGAGAAAGAATGTGCGCAGCATACGGACGCCGTTTAAAAACCGACCCTCTTCGTCTAAATGAAGCCGCTTGTTCAGACGGGCGAAGGGCGGCGCCAGCAGCTCCTCCATCACAATATAAAACCAGTGTAACAATCCGGAACCAATCACAAACTTCCAGTCGCCGCCGTGCCACACGCCCACTGTCAGCCACAGAACGAACATTGCCGCAAACGTAGCATATTGTTTACCGCGCTTTTTCCCGAATTTCTCCTTAAAGGACTTGTTTAAGTTTGTAAAGAGTTTTGACCGAAGAAGCGGATAAAAAACATAATCTTTCATCCACACACCCAGCGTAATATGCCATCTGCGCCAGTATTCCGCCACGCTCTTGGAAAAAAAGGGCGTCTGAAAGTTCTCCGGCAGAGCGATACCCAGACTCTGCGACAGCCCCAGCACGATATCCATACAGCCGGAAAAATCCGTGTAGAGCTGAAAAGCATAGCAGGCGGTCGCCACCCAGATGTACGCGCCCGGATACCCTTCATAGCCGCCGTAAACCGTATTCACCAAAACGCCCAGTCTCTCGGCAATCACCAGCTTTTTAAAAAAGCCCCAGACCATGCGCTGCAAACCCTGCGTCACCTGCTTGTAATCAAAGGCATGAGGTGCAAAGAACTGCGCCGCGTGCTCTCTGTACTTTAAAATCGGTCCGGAAATCAGATTCGGAAAGTACAACCCATAGAGCGCGAGCTTCCCAAAATTCTTCTGCACATCCGCGAGCCCATAGTAAACGTCAATCACATAGCCCAAAAGAGAAAACGTATAAAAACTCACCCCAAGGGGCACCAGAAAATCCACCCCGGAAACCAGCTCGTCCCCCCCGCCGAACAGATGCACGACGCCGTTTACGGTATTGATAAAAAAATTCACATATTTCAGGGCAAAAAGAATGCCGACATTGACCAATATAGTCACCGCAAGAATGCCCCTGCGCTTCTTATCCGCCTCCTGCGGCACCCCTGCAAGCGCATTCGTACCCAGATAGCAGGCGCCTGCGGACACAAGCGGATAGAGAATCAGGATTCCCTGCCCCGCAAGCAGGCAGTACGCAACGCTTCCCAGCAAAAGCAAGCCCCACTGGAGCTTACGCGGAATACCGTAATATACGATTAATAAAACAGTAAAAAAACACAAAAAATAAAAGGAAGTGATACCCATATTTTCATCCGCCTCCGTTTTCACTATAGCACATGGTTGTAAATATTTCCACAATACAGTAAAATAATGAGCAGAAACGGAGGATAACGCGCCAATGAAAAGCAAAAAATTTCCCGCATGGCTTAAGATAGAACAGAAGGATCGGACAATCTTTTTTGCCCTGACGGTAATGTATGGCATTTACGTCCTGCCCATCCTGCTGGCAAACCGTTACTATCAGGACGACCTTTCCCGCAGTCTCTACGGCGTTACCGGCTGGAACAATGACGCAAGACCGCTCACGGAACGCCTTGTAATATGGCTTTGCGGCGGCTATCCCATAGGGGATGTGTTTCCTCTCCCCCTTCTTATAGCCGTCCCCCTTTTGGCATATACGATCACGCTGTACACCAAGCGTTACCTGCCGGCGGAAAATCATATCATTCCCGCCCTCTACATCGGTTTTTTAGTGATTGCTAATCCGTTTCTTTTGTCAAATCTTTCCTATCGGTTTGACTGTGTCACTATGATTTTAGCTCTCTGCGCGACAGTTCTGCCCTATGTGGTTCCTCCCAAAAAAGCGCTCTGGAAAATTTTTTTATTTTCTCTTTTTCTGTGCCTTGTCGCGCTCACTACCTACCAGCCTGCCATCGGCGTATATATCAGCCTTTGGTTTCTGGAAGTGTTTTTCATGCTCTTTTCGGAACGCATCGACCTTCCCAGACTTTTCGTACGTGGAATTGCCTGTGTTTTTAGCGTTCTGTTGTACAAATATGTGGTATTAAACCACTATATCTACGCAGGAAACGGTGGATGGCAGCCGGATGCCTACCGTTTTGCATGGCGCTCCGAGGACGGTTTTTTCTCTGGCGTCACTTTAAATCTGCAAAGCTTTGCCCAATATATTACTATGGCTCTGCAGAGCAGTCCCACGCCCCTGCTTGTGCTCCTTTCCATACTGATGGCGGCTGGCATGATTTTTACAGGAATCATTCTTTGGAATCGAAAAAAAAGGCGGGCTCTCAAAGTTCTATCCCTTATGTACCTGATTTTTCTGCCCGTTTTGGTGATTTTCGGGGCAATTGCTCCGCTTCTGGTTTTGAGCCACTCTAATTTCAGCATTAGCGCACACTCCCTGCTGTGTCTTTGCAGCGTCGGTTTGTGGGGCGGCATTATGATAGCAGTTTTCTACACCAGACTGCCGCGACTTGGCACGCTCCTTTTCCTCCCCTGTATGCTTTTCGGACTGACCCTTTCCTACAGCTACGGAAACGCTATGACCAGCCAGAAGCAATACGAGGAATATCTGGTTTCCAGCATTGCCCATGATGTGGAAACCTTGAATGTGGACGGTTCTTTCGACAAGATTACCATATCCGGCAGGACACCGCTTTCTCCCCAGGAGAAACGGCTCCGCGAAAAGTACCCTCTTTTCCGTTATCTGGTGCCCGCCTACCCGACAAATAATTCCTATTTAGGCGGCGCGTTTCTCCTGCACTACACGCAGGAGTCCTTCGCCTTCGAGAGTCTGACCAAGCAAGACCAAAACCTGATTGACACTACGGAACCTTCTCTGGCAAACAGCGTCTATGCCTGCTACGAAAACGGAGATAAAATCATTATCCTCTTTCCATAAAAGATTTGGAGGAAGTTATGCTTTTTAATTCGATAACCTTTGCCGTCTTTTTACTGGCGGTCTTTATTCTATATCATATTGTGCCTGTCAGATTCCGGTGGATTTTCCTGCTGGCGGCTAGCTATGCCTTTTACATGAACCTTCATTCCGCCTATGGTCTTTTGCTCTTTTTCACCACGATTCTTACTTACCTTCTGGCTCTGCGACTGGAAAAAGCGTCTGACAATGCGAAACGGAGAATCTGTCTTCTGGGCGGCATTCTTCCACTTGTATGTATTCTCCTTGTCTTTAAGCTGGGAGCTCCTGTTATCGACCGGGTGAACACACTGATAAACGCCGGGCGGTTGACAATGCAGCCCCTTACCCTAAGAATCCTTCTTCCCGCCGGCGTTTCCTTCTATTTCTTTCAGTCCATGGGATATCTGATAGATGTCTACAAAGGAAAAATTCGTGCGGAGCGGCACTTTGGCTACTATGCCCTGTTCGTTTCTTTTTTCCCGCAGCTTTTGGCAGGACCCATCGGCAGGGCGGATGCGCTTCTGCCGCAGCTTAAGAAGGAGCGCCGCTTCGACTATGCAAGCGTGACTTACGGGCTGAAGCTGATGGCATGGGGATATTTCAAAAAGTTGGTGATTGCGGACGTGTTCGCCGTCACTGTAAATAAGGTGTACGACAACGCGCACAGCTATGTCGGGCTTGTTTTACTCATTGTCACGGTGATGTTTGCCATTGAAATTTACTGTGATTTTTCAGGCTACTCGGACATTGCCATCGGCTGCGCGAAGCTCTTTGGCATTGAACTTGCAACCAACTTTAAAAGCCCGTACCTATCCTTTTCCATCAAAGAATTTTGGAGCCGCTGGCACATTTCGCTCTCCACATGGTTTCGGGATTATGTCTATATTCCCCTTGGCGGCAACCGGGTACCGAAATGGCGTAACTGCCTGAATCTCCTTATCACTTTTCTGGTAAGCGGTTTCTGGCACGGAAGCAGCCTGACCTATATCCTCTGGGGCGCGCTTCACGGTTTTCTTCAGATTGCCGAAACCTTTGTTTACCCGAAAACAAAGCGGGGCGTTTCTGTCGTCCGTCGGAAGCATTGGTGGCAGCTTCCCGTGACTTTTGTCCTGCTCTGCTTTACCTGGATTTTTTTCCGGGCAAACACGATTCAGGACGCCTTCTGGATTATTTCGAGGCTGTTCTGGGATATCGGAAGACCTCTGAATTATTTAAAAACGGCTGTTATTTGTCTGGACATGCCCTACCTGTCCATGTGCGGTATGCTGCTGTCGGCGGCTGTGCTTTTTGTATATGATTTGGTTTCTTTAAAGCAGGATGTCATCGGGCTGGTGTCCCGGCAGAGGGGGGTTTTGCGTTGGGGCGTGTACGTGCTGCTGCTAGTGGTGATTGCGCTGTTTTCCTATAAGGGGATTGCAACGGAGTTTATTTATTTTCAGTTTTAAAATATTTCACAGTTATTATGAAAGGAATATCAGTATGAACAGGAAAAAAATAATCCTCATATTTATTATAAAGTGTATTGCTATCCCTGCGGCGGCGGTTTTCATTCTTTTTCTGTTGAATATCCCGTATAGGGAAATTGATGATGCGAAGTATATGGATATGTGGAATCTGCGGATGTTGGGAAATCAGATTGAGGAGGTGGAGATTGCCAATGTGGGCAGTTCGCACGGGGCGTATGATTTTATTTATGACGAGTTGACGGAGGACGGGTATTCCTGCTTTAATTTCGGCAGCGTAAGCCAGACATATCAGTATGACTTGGCTCTGTTAGAAGAGTATGGAGAGCATTTGGATGATGGCTGCGTCGTGTTTATCCCCGTCTCTTACTTTTCTTTCAATAATGAAACGGTGAATGAGATAGAAGCGCAGGCGCTGTCCGTGAAATACTACCACTGTCTCTCCCCGAAAAACATACCCGACTATGACCTCTACACGGATATCGTGACGACGAGGCTTCCGATTCTCTCCGCCGGGGAGGATCTTTTAAAGCTGCTGCCGGAGTTTTCCCCTTCTCTCAAGGTATTCGCCGCGGAAGATAACCCCGACGCATCCGAAACGGATGAAACCGCGGCAGATGACTCGGAGACGCACGAAATGAACGAAACTGCCACAGATAACCCGGATCTGCATGAAATGGACGAAGCCGCCGTCGCGGAGTTTGCACAGCGTGCCGCCATGCGCTTCGACCGCCATTTTAACAACAAAGAGAATCTCTTTTTACCCGAACGGGAAGAACAGCTCCTCTCCCTGATCGACTACTGCAAAAAACACGAGCTTACGCCCGTGCTCATCACCACACCGTTTTCTTCCTACTATAACAATCCTGTGTCAGAAGATTTCTTAGACCGCTTTTACAGCACAATCAACCGCATTGCATCTGACACAGGCGTCAGTTATTACGACTACTCCCATGACGCCCGTTTCAGCGAAAATCTGACCTATTTTTCCGACTCCGACCATCTGAATGCGGACGGGGCGGCGTATTTCATGGAAATCATTGCCGAGGAAGTGCCGGAGCTGCGGGATGTGCTGGGTGAGTGACGCCATGTGCCGTTCACTTTTTTATTGCAAAAGCAGGTCGGCTATTTCTTACTTTTCAGATTCACAGCAGCTCCCTCGCCTTCCGTGCAAGATACAGCGGCATATTGGTGATAACCCCATCCTTCCGATAACCGCGTTTGGAAAAGCGGAGCGCGTACTCCGGCTTATGCTCGCCAGCATACTTTTTGAAGGACGGGGCGGATTTGTCCTCCCCCGCTTTTGCTTCGATAGGAATAATCTCCGTGCCGTATTGCAGCACAAAGTCAATCTCACTATTTTTATCCGAAAAGTACCGGGGTTCCATCTCGAACTGCCCTCGAAGCTGCTGCAGGCAGTAATTTTCCGTCAGGGGACCTTTGAATTGATAGTCACTTTTCAGAAGAATGGCGCTGTTATCAATCCCCGCCATATGCTTGAGAAGTCCGGTGTCAAACACAAAGAGTTTAAACTGATCCAGCCTGTCAAAAGCCGCCAGAGGATGCTCCATTTTAGAGACGTTGTACACGCGATTCAGCATTCCGGCTGAGACAAGCCACTCGATTGCCTCCTCAAAATCGCGCGCCCTGCCACCTTCGCGAACAGCGCCATACATAAACTTCTCATTGGGTTTTGCAAGCTGCGAGACAATGCTGCGAAAAACCATGAGAATACGTCCGCTGTTTACTTTGCCGTTGTGTTTGGAAAAATCATTTTCATAGACTTCAATCAGTTCACGCTGTATCCTTGAAACCTTCTCCGGATCACGATATTTCACCCACGAATCGACACATTCCGGCATACCGCCTATGATGAGATAATAATTGTATGCTTCCAGCAGGCGGTTGTGGAAAATTTCTTCAATCTGCTGCTCTTTCCGAATGCTTACATAATAGTCATAGAGAGTCGGTTCCACCGCAGCAAGGAACTCATCAAAAGTCAACGGGAAAACATCGAGCAGATTTACCATGCCGACCGGATAGGATTTTGGCTTTGCAAGAAGTGTGCCGAGAAGGCTTCCTGCCGCAATGACATGATAATCATTTGCCTTCTCCCTGAAATATTTCAGCGTATTCAACGCTTCCGGGCATTCTTGTATCTCGTCGAAAATAAGCAGCGTTTCGCCCGGCAGAATCTTTTCTCCGGAAATCATGGAGAGAAGCTCGAGTATCCGATGCGGATTCTTGTTCGTTTCAAAGATAGAGTGCAGCTCATCCTCTTCATCAAAGTTAAAGTAAACAAAATTATCATAATAATTCTGTCCAAATTCTTTCATCAGCCATGTCTTACCGACCTGACGCGCACCCTTCAACACCATGGGTTTCCGCTCTTCACTGGCTTTCCAGTCCACCAAATCCTGAATGACATTGCGCTTCAATGAAATCCCTCCTTTATATGTTCTACATCAGTATTACACATTTTTCCAGGGTTTTCAATCGGATTTTACACATTTTTCTGAGTTTTTCGGCGCATTTTCGCACATTTTTCCGAGTTTTTCGAGCGTATTTCACACATTTTTCTAAAAATGCCGTCCGCGCACCTCACCACTCTACCCGAAGCACCGCTTCCTTCTCCACATGCCGGTCCTTTCGCAGATAAAAATCCGCCGCCGCTTCCTTCGCGATCTCGGGGGTGACTTCCTCCGGCAAAGTAATGCCCGGGTGAAAAAGAATTTCTAACGTTCTTCCGTCCCGCTCCGCTTTGCGCTTCATTTTCCCGTAAAGTTTTTCTATTCTCTCTTTGTCCATCCGCCCGCTCATCACAAGCCCCCAGAGATACATCTGTTTCATTCCGTTCTCTTTACAGAAACGGTCCGCCTTATGGGAATAGAGGGACAAAAGCCTGTTCTTCACAAAATTCACAGGTCGGTAGGTCTTGTAAAGTGACATATCTGTCAGGAATACGCCCAGCACTTCCTTGGAATTGCGGATATACTCTAACGCATACCCTTCCTCACGCACCACTTCCAAAACCGCTTCCCATACCACAGGAATCATGTGGGCGTGCTGGTGGCTGTCAATCCGAAGCCCCTTCTGCCCGCAGGGAACCCCGTTTTCGGCTGCAATTTTCATGCTCTCACGAATCGCCCCCTGCGCCTTCGCAAGCTGCGCCTTAATTTCACATTTTAACTGCGCCTTGACCTTCTTTCGTTTCTGCGGCAGATAGGATGCCGCAAAAAGACCGCCCCAGCCAAGCCCCATCAAATCGCTGTCCGGCTTTGTCAAATCGGGGGTATGCTCTCTTCCCGCCAGACTTCTTCCCTCCACAAAATCCAGATGCACCGACATAAGCGGTAAAAAAGGGAGCTGTGGTATCTCCCGGTAAAACAGCTCCATACACTCCTCAAAACAGCCCATATTCGGCACGACGCTGATGCTGTCAAGCCTGCCTGCCCGCATACACTCCAGCATATCTTTGGACGTATTCATGGTCAACGCATAATCATCCGCGTGAATATCCGGTTTACTCATGTCGAAATCCCTCCCGAAAGCTCTCCTCCTCGTCTTCACGCCAAACGAGCGTATCAATAATGTATCTGGGGCGGTGTTTGGTCTCCATATAAATCTTGCCCACATATTCCCCGATAATGCCCAGCGACAAAAGTGTAATCCCGCCGATAATCAGGGACACGATCAGCGTCGTGGTATAACCAGGCACATTATTTCCTTTTGCCCAATCCACCAGACCGATCACGCACATTACCATACTGAACAGGAACATGAGAAATCCAAGACCGCCGATTAGCCTAAGCGGACGTATGCTCATAGACGTAATTCCGTCAATCGCCAGCGTCATCATCTTATTCAGCGTATATTTGGAATGCCCCGCTTCCCTCGCTTTTACATCAAAATACACCACATCGGACGGAAAACCCATAGTAGGAATCAGTCCCCGCAGGAAAAGATTGGTCTCGCCATACTCCGACAGCGCATCCAGCGCTTTTTTCGACATCAGGCGGTAATCCGCATGGTTCGTCATCACTGTGCTGCCCAGCATATGCATCAGCTTATAGTAAGCGGTCGCCGTCGCTTTCTTAAAAAAGCCGTCGGAATGCCGGTCGTTGCGCACGCCGTAAACGACCTCGCAGCCCTCCATATAGCATTTCAAAAACGCATCCAGCGCCTCGATGTCCTGCTGCAAATCCGCGTCAATGGTAACCACCACATCCGCATACTTTCTTGCCGTCATCATCCCTGCTAAAATCGCGCTCTGATGCCCGTAATTTCCCGCCAGACTTACCACTGAAAACCGCCTGTCCTTCGCCGCAATCTCGTGAAGAAGCTGCAGGGTTTTGTCCTTGCTCCCGTCATTAACAAACATGACCTTGGAACCCTTCGCTATTTTTTTCTCCCTCTCCAGACGAGTCAGCTTTTCCCCCATAACGGAAGCGGTTTTCTCCACCACTTCCTCCTCGTTATAGCAGGGCACTACCAGATATAAAATCGGAATCTCTCTCATCTTTTCCTTCCTCAAATGTGTTCAGCACACGTCCATTCGCAAAACGCCTACTTATAGTATTCCCGATACCAGTCCACGAACTTCTGCAGCCCTTCCTCTATGGAAGTCTCGGGTTTAAAGTCATAATCCCGCATCAGCTCGGTCACGTCCGCATATGTCTGGTATACGTCACCGGGCTGCATGGGCAGATACTCTTTCTTTGCTTCCATGCCCAGACACCGCTCCAGCGTCTCGATATAATCCATCAGCTTTACGGGCTTATTATTGCCGATATTGTAGAGCTTATAAAACGCACCCTTGGCATTCTTTTCGGGCGGATTGCAAAGAATGTTTTCCACGCCCCGCACGATATCGTCGATATAAGTAAAATCCCGCATCATATCGCCCCGGTTGTACACCTGAATCGGTTCGCCCGCGAGAATTTTTTTCGTAAATTTAAAATACGCCATATCCGGTCTGCCAAACGGTCCGTAAACCGTAAAAAACCGCAGCCCAGTAACGGGAATCGAAAAAAGTTTGCTGTAAGCGTGCGCCATCAGCTCATTGGATTTCTTCGTCGCCGCATAAAGGCTGACCGGCTCGTCCACCTTATCCTCCGTGGAAAAGGGCACTTTCTCATTGCCGCCGTAGACGGAGCTGGACGACGCGTACACCAGATGCTCCACAGGGAAATAACGGCAGCCCTCTAAGATATGGAAGAAACCCATCATATTGGACTCCATGTAGGCAGACGGATTGTCGATACTGTAACGGACGCCCGCCTGCGCCCCCAGATTCACCACAATATCCGGGTGATATTCCTGAAAAAGCTGGAACACGTCCGCATTATCCGCCAAATCTCCTTTGACAAAGCTGTAATTGTCATAATAATACAGCTTTGACAGACGGTCCTCCTTCAGCCTGACGTCATAATAATCATTCATGTTGTCAAAACCGATCACCCGCGCGCCCTTCTCTAAAAGGCTTTTCGATAAGTGAAATCCGATAAAGCCCGCACCGCCGGTAATCAGATATGTCTTCGAGGGATCTAACTCTTTCACTGTCGCTCCTTTCCGCCGCTTACCGCCCTATGCTGTAATACTCAATGCCCGCTTCCTTCATCTTCCCCACGTCAAAAACGTTTCGCCCGTCATACACAAGTGGAATCCGCATCCTCTCCTTAAAAGTTTCCGGCTGCAGGGAACGAATCTGCTCCCACTCCGTAAACACAAAACAGATATTGGCGTCCTTCAGCGCCTCCTCCGGCGTGTCCACATAAGCAATGGATCCCCTGTCAACCTTTCCCTGCGGATAGACCTTGCGGAAATTATCCGCCGCCACAGGGTCATATGCCACAATCTGCGCGCCGTTTTCCAAAAGCAGCTTCACATTATCGAGTGAGGGTGCTTCCCGCAAGTCGTCCGTCCCCGGTTTAAAGGCAAGCCCCAGCACCGCCACCTTCAGCCCCTCAAAGGTAATCATCCGCTTGCATGCCTTCTGATAAAGCCTTGTCTTCTGGAGTGCATTCACATCCGCCGCAGCCTCCACGGTCTTCAACTGATAGCCGTACTGCCCCGCCAGATACTTAAGCGCTTTCGTGTCCTTGGGGAAACAGCTTCCGCCGTATCCGATTCCCGCCTTTAGGAAATTTGCGCCGATTCGCGCGTCGTAGCTCATGCCTTCCGCCACCGCATCGATATCCGCGCCTACCAGTTCGCAAAGATTCGCAATATCATTCATATAGGAAATCTTTAACGCCAGAAAATCATTGCAGGCATACTTAATCATCTCCGCGGAGCGTCTGTTCACGGACACAATCGGCAGCCCGAACGGCTCATAAATCTTCTTTAAAAGCGTCTCCGCCTCCTTACTCTCCGTACCGATAATAATACGTGCGGCATGTAACGTATCGTGTACCGCGGAGCCCTGCGCCAGAAACTCCGGATTGGAAGCCACCTCCACCTTCACATCCCGCGTCAGAAAATCGTGGATAAACTGCTCCACTTTATCATTCGTGCCCACGGGTACCGTGGATTTCACCACCACCAGACAGTCCCGCTCCACCGACTCTGCGATTTGTCTCGACACCGTCGCGATATAATTCAGGTTCGCGGAGCCGTCCGGCTGCTCAGGCGTTCCCACACCGATAAAAATAGCGTCCTTATCGCGGTAAGCCCCGGCATAATCCGTCGTGTAATGAAGCCGTCCCGCGGCATTGTTTTTCCGCATCAGCTCCTCCAGCCCCTCCTCGAAAATGGGGCTGTTTCCGGCTTCCATCATCTCTACTTTCTTTTCGTCCACATCCACACAGGTGACGTCATGCCCCTTCTCCGCAAAGCACACGCCTGCCACCAGACCTACATACCCGGTTCCCGCTACCGCAATTTTCATAGTCTCTTACCGTATTCCTTTCGTGTTTTCTTTCCTCTATGTCTCACAACGTTATAGCTTTTCCCTGCTAAACAGCTTCTTCACCTTCCGCACCGCCCGCTGCCCGAAAGTCGGTCCATGGCAGCGGCGCGCCTTTTCCTCGTCAAACAGCTCTCTCAAATCAGGCTGCGCCGTCACATAATCCCACCAGAGGCTCCCCAGATTCGTGTCGTAGCGTTTCCACGGCTTGTCCCCCGCATAATGGATGATCGCCGGAGACTGCAGCGCCTCCCGTTCCTCTTCCTGCGTGTAGATGCCTTCCGTGACAAACTGTCCGAAATCTTGATCGTTCAAATATGCCAGCCTGTTATATTTCGGCGGAAGATAGGCGATGGTCCCCTGACAGGTGATATTCAGGATATCCTGGTCCTGATAATAAAACCGTTCCCCCGTCATCTCATGCCAGCGCGCATCAAGCCCCCGTTTTCTCACCTCGGCAAGATGCAGAAGCGTAACGCCCGCATTGATATACCCGCCCTTCATCCCCGACAGCAGATGCCAGTAAGGTCTGTCGCTGTTCCACTCCCATTTGTCGGAGAGGTTCACCGCACCTTTCACAGCCGCAAGTGTTTTCCCCGCAAGCGGCGTTTCCCAAAGCGGCGCAAGACTTTCCCGGACCAATACATCCGCATCCATATAAAGAATCCGCTCCACCTCCGGCAAAAGCCCCGGCAGAGCCAGCCGCAGATAGGTGCCAGCGGAAATATCCCTCACCTGATAGGCATTCGCATAAGGGTTTTCCATGCCATGCATCACCAGCGCGGACGCCGGGTCCCTTTTCTTTACAACCCGTTCCATTGCATCCGCCGCGCATCCCGCCGCAGGCGTACAGACACAGTGAATTTCAAAGCGCTCCCCCGGACCGCGGGCGTCCAGAAGGGAAGCTGCTGCCGCCTGCACCTGCGTCACTAAATTTTCATCAAAGCAAAAAACGACCCTCAGTGTTTCCATATCCTTAAATCAATCTTTGATACGGTCAATTTCCGTAAGATTTACGCCGGACGCCGTCAGTATCACCTTTAAATCGATATATCTTTCCTTCATCGCCCTGTATACTTCAGAATCCTTTTCTGCCAACATCATGTACCGTTGAATCCTCGAAAACTCCTCTACGGATAATTTCAGCATTTCACCTTCCGTCATATACGCACCTTCTTTCTTTAACTTATGCCCCGTATTACGACATAAGTATATCACAACACAAATGCAAAGTCTATCGCATTGACCTTACTTCACAAGCGCGAGAAACCGCTCCGCGCAGGATACATTGGAAAGATAATTTCTGTACGCCAGGCAGTTTTTCACATATCTGTCGTTTTCCGCCACAATCCGCGCAAGCGTCTCCGCCGACCAGCCGTCCTCCACAATCCCCAGCTCTTCCCTTCTGATATAAGCGGCGTTATAAGGCACAGAAGTCGTCACCACCGGCGTCCCCACCGCAATGCTTTCCACAATGGACACCATATTGTTATCCTTCTTTGTGGAGACGAGAAGCGCCTTGCACGCCGCAACGATGGGCAGCAGCTCTTCATGGGACAGCCTGCCGTGAAAAATCACCCGCTCCTCAATCCCTGCCTTTTTCACAAGCTGTCTGAGGGCTGTTTCCTCCTCCCCCGCGCCAATGATGTGCAGACTGTATGACTCCTGTCCCGTTTTCACAAACTGCGCAAAGGCTTCTATCGTATGGGAAATCCGTTTGCGAGGAATGAGCTGTGACACCACCGCAAAAGAGTTGTCCCGCTCTTTTCTCTCAGAAACCGGAAATTTTTCCAAATCTACGCCGTGGTCAATCGTCTCCGTCTCCACCCGCGGCATAAACTGCCGGATAAAGGCGCCCGCCTGCGCAGACCGGGGCACCACCCGCGCGCGCCGCATCAAAAACCGCGCCACAAACCGATACCAGAACTTCGCGGGAATTTTGTGCAGCATGTTATTGTACGCCGCCAGCTCATGCCAGATAAGCGTCTTTTTCGGGGCAACCCTTGCCGCCGTGTAGGACCATGTGGCAAAAACTTCACTTGTGACAATTATGTCATATTCTTTATGCTTTCTTAGATAGCTCCGGATACCCGGCATATAAGGAAAACACCGCGGCATGAATAATTTACGGCAGACCGTAGGAAACCAGAGCACTGGAAAATCATACCGCTCCCCCCGAACTGGTCTGTAATCCTCCGCGGCAATCAGCGTCACCTCATGTCCGGCACGCAAAAACCCCAGACACATCGTGTAAATCATCGTGTCCTTGATGGAATCCACCCGGGGAATTTCGTTCGTTTCCGCGGTATAAAGTATCGGATTGATTATCAGCACCTTACTCATCGTTATCTCTCCGTTCCTGCTTCCCCCGGAGCCAACGCGCCCTTATTTCTGCCTGCCAAAGCAAGAAACCGCTCCGCAATCTTCGCTGTCGCCAGCTCCTCTCTCAGCTTCACCGCTTCCCTGCCAAACCTTTCCCCGAGCGCCGGCTCGTCCGCCAGCCGTCCCATGGCATACGCCAGCGCGGACACATCCCCCACCGGCACGAGAAGCCCGTTTTCGCCATCCCTGATGTACATGCGGGAACCGCCGATGGGACAATCCGTCGCAATCACGGGAAGCCCCAGCGCCATCGCTTCCAGCATAGAATTAGAAATCCCCTCATAATCCGAGGAAAGCACGAACATGGACGCCGTCCTGATATCGGCGGGAACTTTTGTAGAAAAGCCTTTAAATATGACACTTCTGTCAATTCCAAGTTCTGCCGCCAGCGCCTTAAGCTCCGCCTCCAGCTCCCCCTGCCCGTAAAGCTCCAGCACATAGTTTTCGCGAGCTTTCGAAAAAGCGGCAAAAGCCCGCAGCAGCAGCTTATGGTTTTTCTGGGCGTTCAGCCGCCCCACCGCTACAATCCGCTTCTCCCGTTCCCCCGCATAAGGCTCTTCACGCAGCTCTAGCGGATTGGGAATCACCACACTCTTTTTGCGGATTCCCGCCGGAAAACTTTTCACCGCATCCGCCGTCTGACAGACCACCACATCCGCCCGTCGATAACACAAGTCCCGAATCCGCCTGTGCTCATAGCGGGTAGGGTCGTTGCGTTCGGAAACGAGGAAAAAATGTCTCTGCCCCAACGCCGCCACCGCGGAAAATACGGCGCCCATCGCGCTGAAAGCCCATATCTGACAATTTTTATTTTCCCGATAAAACCGCCGCATCCTGCGCAGTCTCCCAAGCCTTTCCGAAAAGCTGCCGCCGGAAGGAGCGCCCACGCTCACCACCTCAATCCGGGAATCGAGCAGATACGCCCTCTCATTCCCCGCAAAAAGAAGAATGGCAGTCGGAATCCCCCGCCTGCTGTATTCATTTGCCAGAAGCGCCACAACCCGTTCCGTGCCGCCTCCCGGCATATCGGGTATGACAAATACAATCTTTTCCAACCCCAGCCCTCCGTTTTATGTTATACTGCATTTGAGAGGAGTACACATCATGCCGTTTTTAAGTATCATTGTCCCTGTATATAATGTAAAACCCTATCTCGCAGAATGTCTGGACAGTATTCTCGCCCAAACCTTCACGGACTTCGAGATTCTGCTCGTAGACGACGGTTCCACCGACGGCTCGTCCGCAATCTGTGACGAATACGTCTGCAGGGATTCCCGCATCCGCTGCTTCCATAAAGAAAACGGCGGTCATATGTCAGCCCGACAGGAAGGCTTCCGACAGGCTCACGGCGAATATATTTCCTTTGTGGACAGCGACGACTGGGTGGCTCCTGTCATGTACGAGAAAATGAGCGGCGCCGCCAAAGAAACTGACGCAGATGTCATATGCTGCAACTATACCGCCGTTTCCCCGGATAAAAAAATCGAGCGGCGGGATTTCTGTGCGCCTGGTCTTTACGACAAAACACGGCTTACCGAAGAAATTTATCCGCAGATGCTCCTCTCCGGCAGCTTTTTTCATTTTGGCGTCTCCCCCAGCCTCTGCAATAAGCTCTTTCGCAAAGACCTGCTGGGAAACCATATTTTCCATGTTCCGCTCTCCATCAAGCTGGGAGAGGACGGACTGGTCACCTATCCCTGTCTTTTAGATGCCGGTTCCGTCTGTTTTCTGTCGGACTCCCTCTATTATTATAGAAGCAACGGCAGTTCTCTCACGCACACGATGGAGTACGGGCGTCTTGCGGAAAACCGCCTGCTTTTTGACAGCTATGACAAGCTGGTGGACCTTGCCGCGCATCCCTGCATGGAAAAACAGCTCCTCTATTACTATGCCTATCAGTGTCTCCTGACCTTCCCGCCCGTATTCCGCGCAAAAACGGAAGAAAACCAAAATTTCCGCAAGGACTTTATCGCACAGTGCCATTATCCTCTCATCCAACGCGCTTTCCGCGGCATAAAGCTCGGCGACATTTCCGGACTCCACAACAAAGCCTATGCCCTCTGCATCCGCCATGGACTGTACAGGCTGTTCCGGCTTCTTGTCCGCCATTAAAGCACTGCCTGTCCACGTTTTTTCCCATGCTCTCCTGCTCAGTACCTTTTCTCCTGATCCCCCGTCTGATAGAACTGCGCGCTCGCATCGATTCCCTGCAGGTCATCGTTCAGCGCCAGCGTGCGGTGGAAAAGATTCGTCCGTGTAAACGCAAGTACCAACAGGCAGAATACGACAACCACCGCCGCTGTCAAAACCCTGCCGATTACCACGCTGCGGCCCATCTGCCCGGACGCTTCCTCCGTTTTTCCTGCGCTTTCGCGCCCAGCTCTGCGAAGCCTTTCCACTCCTCTTTCCAGAAACGCCGCCCACTCCGCCATCCCGCAGACCGCATAGGGAATCAACAGTACAAAATACGGTATCGTATAAGAGGCGCTGGATTCCCAAAACATATGAAACAGGTAGCCGCCCAAAAAAACCACCGCTCCCATCAGCTCATATAAACTGCCCTTTTTCCATCGCAAAAAAAGATAAAGCAGCATTCCGAGAAAAATCAATGTCTGCATATAGTTAAGCAGAATCGAAAGCCGCACGCTGCCCCTGCCCTCAATCACGCTTTTCAGCCATCCCGGCATTCCTACACCGCCTTTCCTTCCCCGGGTACGGTCAAGGCAGATAAACGTAGGATCGTTCCACTGAAAAGCCGTCTTACGCGCCAAAAAAGGAATCCCCTCATCCACAGGATATTCTAACATTCTAGTCACAATTTTCCGAAGCTCCTCCGCGGATGCCTGCGTAATCAGCTCTGTATCATAATGGTATTCCGTAAACACATTGCCGATATAACCATTGTAGCCCCCCGGACCTAACGGCGCTTCCTGCATCCCCATCACCACCCAGGAAAGCATCACTTCTCCCTCCGGCAAGTCACGTCCCGCAATCCGCTCCACAACGGCATTGGAAGCCTGTGTACAAATCCCCACGCCAAGCCCCATACACACAATGAAAAGAAGGGAAACCGCGCCTTCCTTCCACTTCTTTTCCCCAGAAAGAAACCAGAGAGAAATGGCGTCATAGACCAGAAAACAAGCTATGGCAATCAGATAAATCAGGCAGTTCATCTTTATGACCGTGGCAAATCCCATACAGAGAGAAGCCGCCGCAATATAACGGTAACGTCTCTTTGCCAGATACTGCTGCGCAAAATAAACCGCCCCCAGAGACAACGCCATGCCCGGCAGAATGCCGTACAGATATGTCACATAAAAGGATAACGGCACCCAGATTAAAAGTCCCAGATACACTGTCGTCTGCAGACCCTTTCCCTTCTTTTCAAACCCTTGCGTGCCTTCTTTCGCAGATACCCCGAAAAGTCCCGAAAGTTTCGTAAGCAGTCCGTAAATCACCGCCAGGTACGCCACATTCACAAGCTGGAGCGCCACATAATTGCCCTCTCCAAAAAGAAAGCTCAAAAGATAGAAATACAAAACAATCCCCGACTGAAACGGATAACAGAACAGATAGGCTCCCTCCTCAAAAGAAGAAAAATCGCCCTGTCTCCACTGCATGACAATTTCATACACCTTTGCCGGGTCGGAACCCGGATAAAGCTGCGTCATCCCCACATAAGAAGCTGCCAGAATCACAGTCAGAAGCGTCATGCCCCAAAATACCGCATTCCCCCAAAGCAGCCCCGCTTCTTTTGATCCATGCAAATCTTCCTGACCATTTTTCCGTTCACTGAAGCTCCGCCACAGCTTTCGTCCCAAAAGCAGCGCCGCCGTCAGCACTACAAATACCAGCAGATGACGCAGCGGACTATCCGCGATATTCAGAGTTCTCTCCTGATGCGTTCCATCCTCCAGAATCAGTCTGCCCACAAAACTTGTACTAAATATACTGTGCAGAAACAGAAGAAACACCGCCCCCGCAAGCAGCAGCCGAATCGTGCCGTTGACGATTCGGGAAAATATATGTTCTTGCTCCATATGATTCATCATATTTCCGCATCCTTGTCCTTCGTTTTAACCTTTATATATTATAAAATATTTTCCGAAGAAGAGAAAACGTTCAGACAATTAATTTGCATGGATTTCTTGCTCCAATGCTCTTCCATACTCTGTCTGAAATCATTTCGTACCAGTTTCGCCCTTCTTTTTAACCACTCACCATCATCCCAGCGAACATATATCCCTTCACACATGTTATCGCCATAGTATGACTGACCAAAAAAGGAAAACAATTCCTTTAACGTATATTTTCCCTTCGCCCATTGATGAATAACTGTAATTCCCATGACGTTGCACATCTCGTTTCTACGTTCTACAGAAAGAAAATGTCCATTTTCTTTGTCGTATAAATCAAAACCAATAAAATAATCTGGCAACTTATTATAATGTATCGAATGTGTCGCATAACACCATTCCCCGAATAAAATATACTTATCCAAGATGGTATTAAATAAAGAATCTTGTCTCCTATCAATCCAGACTTTTAACTTTTCCCATTGCCCTTCCCATGGCGGCAACAGCCAATCTCCTCTGTTTTGCAAACATATATCCCCATTGTCATTAAATGAAATACCCAAATTTGCTCCATCAACTTTTTCTTCAATTATAAGCTCATGTCTCAGCATCTCAGCAATATCTTCATCAGACATTACCTTATCTTTTCTTGTTCGTTCATTTTCGGGCAAAACAATATGTTTTGTAGATGGAAATTTAAAATATTCTTTCATACCCCTATTTTCTGCATATACTTTTCTTTTATGTAATCTTCATCAATAAAACAAATACCTATTTCATACCCCTCTAATTCATCCTTAATCCCCCACCATTTCGAATCGCTTGCTTCCACAATCGGCGGCTTTTCACAATGATTATATGCCAATGCAATATATTTCCTGTCAGGCGGATCAAATTCCTTTAGTTTTTTTGAATCAGGATAACTCTCAAACTCGTTTTCACTTAGCTCTCTTAAGCTAAGAAAATCTTCCGCATTTTTAGGCATATGTTGATGAACCCATTTACAAAATTCAGTTGCCATATTAGGATCTCTATTCCGTTCAAACGCGCGTCTGTACTCCTTAATAACTCTTCCCTCTGCATCTAGGACAATACTCGCATCCGGATTGTTCATAAAATTTTGCAAAAATCTGACACATTTTTGGGCACATTTTAACTGCTCTACAGGTATTTTTGAAACATCCGTTAATAAAATAACATTTGCATCTACAATATATTTACTCATTTAGTTCCTCTTTTATCCTTTTATCTAAAGCAGCATCTGTCTGCGCAAAAATATCTCCTGCTATATCACCAAAAAAATTCTTCGGCCAATTATCAATATTTCCAAATATATCTACTTGCAGTTTTTCAAGAGTAGCCGGATATTTATCGCTGTTGACAAAATACGCGGAAAACTCATCATTTTTTAATACATCTTCTGCCATTCGCCTTTGAAGTCGTCTCAAAAAATGTTCTGAATGAGTCTCAATAATTAATTGAATTCTCCGTTCTTCATAATCCTCTCTCGCATGAATCGCATCTATTATGACATCAGCTAATCCCGCCTGCGCATTAGGATGAAGATGCAATTCCGGCTGCTCCATAATAATTATAGAACCGGCGGGTGCATAAAACAACTCTACAATCACAGGTAAAACCTGCGACACGCCCATTCCTACGTCTGGAATATCCACCCAATTCATGGAGCCTTTTGTTTTTACCTTCACATCATAATCCTGCCGCTTTTTAGATATTCTCTCAATTCTAAAATCCTCAATCAACGACATTTTTTTCAACATCTCAGCAATAATAGCCATGAATGGTTTCCTATGTCCACGGTAACTTAAATTTATCATTCGATTTTCATCTTCTGCCGCCAAAATAGCCTGAATAGCGTCTTGTCCCAGATATCCTACGCTATCCGGAATATTTCCATTCCAATTATACAGTCTTTTCGCCTGTTTTCTCAATGGTCCTAAATAGTATATTCCGGCAAACAAACTTTCATGGTATAAATTAATATTTTTCAGAAAATTTGCATTTTGATAATAAGCCACCGCCTCATCGGGAAAACCGTAAAACCGGACAGGAGAAGTGATATCCCACACTCTGCCTCTGGTACGTATAAAATCATACTTATCATAAACTAATTCGTAACTCTTTTTCGTTCCGCCCGATGCCTCTTTTTTCTGAAGCCCAATTTTAATTTGATCTCTACCCGAAATATCAAAGGTATATTCAAAAGCCTTTACCTCCAATAATTGACTTTTTTCATCCGTAATTTTTACTTCTCCTCCAAAGTTAATATGTTTGGATGCAAAGCGGGTTTTATGCAGCGAATCCTCCAGTTGAATTTCTTTCTCTAAAGTCCAATCATAAGAAAAAATAATCGGATTATTCCAATCTTGATTAAATATAATATCAGATGGTAAGCCCAAATCCACCGCCGTATCCTCATTACCTGTATAGAAAACAATTCTTCTATCCGATGATTCTACACTCTGTTTCAGCATCATTAAAAACTGTCCAATGCTTGACTTACCGGAGCTGTTTTCACCGAAAAAAACTGTTAAAGGAGACATCTGGATTTTTCCTGTATCTTTCCACCCCTTAAAATTTTGTATTCGCATATTGTTAATCATAACAAAACCCTCGTTTCATATATTGTTACTAAAATTATTATCTCTTATTATAACAAAACTTACCATGTTTTACACGCGAAACTTTATGCGTCTTTCCCACCCTCTCTTGTTGTTTTTTGTCGTATTTCTTTTCTTTTTGTAGTTTCTTCATTACAACCTCTCGTTGTGTGTTAGCATTTATAACAACATTTTTGTCAATACTGATGCCGAAAGGAATGGAATCAGGAAATGAAAGAACTGCACGTTATTATCCGGGATTTACGCGAAGATTTGGATATCAAACAGAAGACAGTCGCCGAATATCTGGGCGTATCACAGCAGACCTACTCCAATTACGAAAACGGCCGCCGCGATATTCCGCTTTGGGCCGTTTTGAAGCTTTCCGAGTATTTTAAAGTCAGCACCGACTACCTGCTCGGCGCGGATAGCGGTTACCTTGGCAGTCCCAATCTAAACCGCAAGTATCTGGGCGACGTTACCATGCACGACGTGCTGTTCCGCATTCAGAAACTGGATGCCGGGAAGCGCCGCGAACTGCTGCGGTTTATTCGGTTTTTGGGGGAGGAGGAGTAAATCTCAATGCTTTTCCTCTGTTTCCGCCTGTGGAAACGTTATCTGCTGTAAGCTGCGGCAGCCTTCAAAGGCATGTGCGCCGATAGCTGGCAATTCGCCGTCTGCAGCCTCCCTAATCTGTACCGTTTGCAGTTTCGCATCTCCCTTAAATGCATTATCACCAATAACCGTTACCGACTTTGGCAGGGAAATCTGCGTCATATCCGTACAGCTCTCAAATGCCCCCGCTCCTATTTCTTTCACTGTGGAAGGCAGATAAACGCTCTCTAAAGCGGTACAGCCTTTAAAACCTTCCTCCGCAATTATCGCTACTCCGGCAGGCAGCTTCACATAAGTGATACGCTCATTGCCCCCGAAAACGTCCGGTGCAATGCTTTCGTATTTTTCTCCCTCCTCCGGCTGTCTTAACTCTATATTGCCCTCAAACGCCACCTTCTCCGATGTTTCCCCTTCGGTCGCGTCAGACGTTTTCCATCTGACAGCTTTAAGTATCCCGTCCTCCACTTCATAAACATACTGCTGGGAAATATTCGCGTCATAGGTCACCCGCATACCGGTATAATCCGTAAAGCTGACAATTCTGCTCACAGCCGCTTCGTCCTCTTCCACAGCCGCTGTATCTGTTCCGACAGACTTTGCCGTGACCGCCGCTTCTCCTGTTTCCGCCGCCGTCTCATTCTTTTCCGCAGTTCCGACTTCCTGCTGTGTTTCAAGCGCTGGTGTTTCGACTCCCGGCTCCGCCGCGAAAACCACCATACCGTTTCCGCTGACAGCCATTCCAAGCGTCAGTAATAATGCCGCTGCATGTTTCCTTTTCATAATTTTCACCCTCTCCCTGGTCCCTGCTTTTCGGGAAATAATGCGGCGGTCGGAAACCCGCCGCCGCATTGCGTTATTTGTTGATCTTTACGTTCATGGTGATCGGCGTACCTGCCGTATTTGTTCCCTGTCCGGTAAACTGAATATACATTTTAATCTTATTCGTCGTATTACACCCGTATGTTACACCGTTTTTCAATTTCAGGTGAACCTCCAGCGAGCCGTCGTCCAGCTTTTTGCCATAAACCTCAAAGGAATCATTCGCCTTCTCATCCTTCTCTCCGAAAGCAATGCTCTCAATCGCGCCGATTGCTTTCTCGTCGCTCTTCTTCACAATAAAGGTAGCCTCGTATGCCTTGCTGGACATATACAGATTCGCCGTCGTCTGATCTGTTTTTACCTTGGGCAGGATTTCCGCGGTTTTGACTGTGATATTGCTGCTGGCATATGCTCCACCCCCGTCTCTTGTGAACACATACCCCTTTGTCCTGACCCAGACTCTCAACTTATAATTCGTTTTATTCTTCAAATCAGCCCCTGCCTTCGGAACAATATAGAAAGATTTTCCATCCTCCGCTATGACAGGCGTAAACTGCCTGCTGATTCTGTCCTCCTGATCATAAGATGCCTGTTCCCCGTCATTCACATCTAACAGTCTGACTTCCTCTATCGTATCCTTCAGATTCTTAAACACAGGCGTATACTGAATGCCATTCTTTTCAACCACTTCTCTGTTGAGAAGATTTATCTTTCCTTTGGCTTTCAACGTAACCGAAATCTCCCCGTCGTAAACCTTAATCTTAAAGCTAATCGGTTTCGCTGTCTGAACCGGTTTCGGATTGATGCCGTTTTTATAGGTTGGCGTCATTTTCAATACATATGTTTTTGCAGGTATCTCCTTCTTCAGGGAAATCTGCATTTTCCCTTCGGAAGATTTATCTCCGTCTATCCAGTTAAACTCAAAATATTCCTGAGGATTCCACGCCTCACATCCCCTTGTTGTAAACTGAATCCCATTAAATGTAGCCTCGTCGTCTAACAGATAGTACTCCGGGTTGATCTGTCCAGCAGACACCGTTCCGGCAGAAGCGGCAAGAACCTGCTGCGGCTGCGTATCGGCATCGCCGCCAGAACCACCGTCACCTTCCGGCTGCCCGGTTTCACCTTCACCCGATCCGTCGCCGCTGCCACCGTTGCCTTCCGGCTGCCCGGTTTCGCCTTCGCCTGTTCCGCCGCCAGTGCCACCGTCACCTCCCGGTTGCCCGGTTTCACCTTCACCCGATCCGTCGCCGCTGCCACCAGTGTTGTCACCGTCTCCCGGTTTTCCTGTTTCGCCTTCGTTTCCTTCTCCAACACCTTCACTTGGCTTCTCCAGCCACTTTTCCACATTCGGGAGATTCTTGACAGTCACGGACATCTCCGAAACTTCTACATAAGTTTTTCCACCGCTTTCATTGGTGGTCCATGCCTTGAGATTAAGAGCGTTTGTTCCTTTCAAGGTAACTGCCGGTGTCGTTTTTGCAATCTTAATTGTCAACGCAATCTTTTTCGTCTGATTATTTTTGTCCGTATAGACAGCCTGATACTTGTAACTTCCCGCCGGTATTTCTTTCACAAAGGAATAATCCGTTGTATTTTCTTTTCCAAAAAATACTTCACCTTTTCCATCCACGCACTTTACGGTCAGCTTACCAAGTATCTTTTCATTTGTCCTATTGGGCAGGGGAGCAAAAATATATTCGTGCGCAAATTGCGTATCCTCATGGTTGGATACCAACTCAAATTCTGCCTTGTTCTTCGGATAGTTGGTATTCAATGTAATCGTAGATTTTTTCAGCTTAATCTGCGCAGGTTTTGCATCCGTCTTGACCGTATAAGTGTATGTAAATGATTTTCCTTCTGCCCACTTATCGTTTTTCAGTATCATACAGAGCTTGCCCTTAATTGGATTCGGCTCAAACTCCACTTTAATTTTTACCACATCTTGTTCTACACCGCCTATTACCCCGGTTCCTTTTACAAGGCTTGGCTTCACCCCCGCGCATGTCGTATTCGCACCTTCAGCAAGCGTATATGCGTCATCCCATGGTATTGGCTGCTTCTTCTTTTTGTCCAGAAGCGTCAGTTCTATGGGTGTCGGTTTATCCGTTCCAAAGGTGCCTGACGTTTTGTCCAGAACATAAGACGGTGCAACAGTCTGTGTAGGTATCGTAATCTTATACCTTTTGGTCAAATCACCAAACCCTTCAAATTTCAATACCAGATAACCGGTCAGCACAGGCTTACCTGTTCCGTTATTACTCTTTTTCAGATTCGGCGCCTTTTGGGTTATCGTTCCGGTCTGCTTATCAATTTGAAAATTATCTGTAAACAGCTTATCGTTTTCATAATTCTTGTGCCCAACCAGCGTCAATGGCTCCAGACTATATTCGGAAACCTTATGATTACCCAGTTTTCCGATTACCGGGTGAATCTCCACGCCATCATTAGCAAGAAAGAGGTTAATCTTGAGAGCTTTCTTATCAAAGCTCACTGTTGGCTTCGGTTCGGACTTCTTGACCACAATCGTAAGAGGCGGTTGATACGTTAATGTACCAGAATTGACCTTAACATCAATGTCTAACTTTACATTGTAAGTTTTCTCCACCAAGCTAGAAAGTGCGCTTACCGAATATGTAGTAACCAAACCTTCTTTTTCTCCAACTTTTTTAAAGACAAAACCAACTTCCCTTCCGTTCACATCTTTAGCTTTAATAATCTTGCTATCATCAATCGGTCTGCCGTAAGCGTCAATTACTCCGATAGTTGTTGCTCCCTCATCCTGATTGGGATTGACTGTAATCTTAGAGGCAGTCAAACGCGGCTCATAACTCTGCACACTGACAGTAAACTTTCGGGTAACTTTCTTCTCATCCTCCCCCTTAGCTGACACAGTTATTGTAGCTTCCCCGTTAGCACCAGCAGGAATCTTAATCTCGTTCTCAGAATCCCCTGCCTTTGTGGAGGTTTTCTCCAGCTTTGCGACCTTGGAATCGCTGCTGCTCCAAGTAAAGGCCACCGCCAGACTATTCGCATCGTCTTCTGTCGTGAAAGCCTCCGCCTCCACATCAAACTCTAATCCTGTTCCAATTCTGTCTTCGGGAATGGAAACCCCGATTATATTTCCATGCTCGTCTTTATCAACCCACTCTGTTCTCAACTCTGATTTTGAGTCAACGGTATCATCCTCCACCTGAATACCGATATGATGGATATATGTCTTTCCCACTCTAATTGTTACAGAGACCGTAGCCCTTCCGCCGTCAGTATTCACTGACGCTTCCACCGTACCAGTACCCTCCTTCAAAGCCTTGATCGTGCCATCCTTGCTCACAGACACTACACCGGAAGATGAATTAGGCGAAATCTCATAAGTAATCTTAGATGTCGGAATCCTGCTCATCCCACCGTTATAAGTATTGATCAAATAAAATTTTGCAGACTGTCCCACATCCATACTGCCGATATTGCGCTCGTAATCGTAATCCACCTCCGAGGACAGTCTGCCCTCGATGTTATCCTTCGAGCCCGGTACCGTGCTTCCAGCAGCCACGTCAGCTTCAAACTCTGCAGTGATTGCCGCGCCGCCCACCGGCATGCTAAACTTATAACGTCCACTGCTATCCTTTTTGATCTCCTCTCCGTTACATGCCAGTGACCCGGCTACCAGGCTAATACCAGTTGGCTTAGTATATACAACATAGCATTCCGTCCCCGCCTTCACACCCTTTTGATAATTCTTGTCTGTGGCATCACTATTCGTAATGTCATTAATATCCTTTATGGTATCATATGCAGATGTAAGAGAGTCTTTATTATTTGTGACTTTCAGCTTAATCTGCCCGGTATCTACCAATGTTCCCGACAGTTTCGCCGTATAAGTATAGTATTCCTTCTTCTCCTTGTCGTCAAAGCATATAAAACGATGGTTTCCATCATCCGCATATCTGGCCGCCGCAGAATTCGCGCTGAGTCCGATGATGCACAATTCTCTTCTCAGATCAGCCGGAAAAGCTCCCGAATACAGAAGCGCACGATTATCATCAATTCTCACTCTTCTAAGTGCCATACAATCAGCAAACGCGTTGCTATTCACAATATGTACATCCTGCGTCAATTCCAGACTTCCCAGCTTACTGCAGCCCTGAAACGCATAAGAAGCAAGCTCTATGGTTGGAACCTCTACACTGTTGTACATGGAATTAAACTCGATTTCTATCAGCCCGATACAGCCCGCAAATGCATACCGGGGCACGGTGCCGATACATGCTGAAATTTCCACCTCCCGAATCCCGCTACAGTTTTGAAAGGCGCCCTCGCCCAAAGCAGTGATTCCATTGCCCATATCCACTTCATCTATCTTTGTACAGTTTTTAAATGCATTCGCCCCAATGGTGGTAAGGCTGTTCGGCAGCTTATAGTCATCATCCGAGCAGAAAAACTCCAGCGCGGAGCAGCCCTCAAACGCGCTCTCCCCAATAGTCGTAAGCTTTGAATAATCCACGCTCGCCATATTGACCATAAACAGCCTGCTGTTTCCCTTAAAGGCGCTTGCCTCGATAGATGTAACACTGTTAGGTATCGCCAACTGCGTCAGCTTCTCACAATTCTCAAATGCGCTCTCCCCGATGGTCTCCAGTCTGGAGGGAATAGATATGCCCTTCAGCTTTCCACATCCCGAGAACCCATTTTTCCTAATACTTGTAACAGTCTTAGGAAGCATAACATACGTTACTTCTGTTTTCCCCTGAAAAGCCCCTTCGCCAATCGCCGTAAATTCCTTTTTACGCAGGTCGATAACACCTTCAACCGTGGTGCCCTCCTTTATCCCCGTCAGCACACCATTCTCATCGATAAGCACGTTTTCCGCATTCTCTTCCGCCGCATTTGCGTCAAAAGTAATCTGCAATCCTGAAGCATCGGTAAAAGACATCATTCTGACTTCGCCTGTCTTTTCCTCTAACTCTTCCTCAAGCTCTTCCGTCTCGTCCACATCATTCTCGGAAACAGAAGGTTCCTGCGCATCCGCCTCAGGATCCTGCACCTCCGCGCCAGGTTCCTCTTCCTGTCCGCCATCCTCACCATCTTCCACGGAAGACGGGTCGCCGCTTTGCTCGCCATCCTCAGTCGAGGACTGGTCGCCACCCTGCTCGGTATCATCCTCCTTCGGCGCAGAGGGATCGCTTTCCTCCGGATCCACGGGCGTTTCCGGGTTCTCCGAGTTGTCGCCCTCTCCTGTCTTATCCTCTTCATCGGAGCCCTCTCCTTCTGACGGGTTTTTCGTCTCCTCAGATTTATCGTCAGTCTCCGGCGCATCTTCCCCGGATGTATTTTCCGTGCCGGCAGAACTATCCTCCTTCTCCTCCGGCGCAGTCTCCTCAGCATCTTCCTGAGACGCCAAAACAGGCATGTCCGCTCCCTGCTCCGCCGCAAGAACCGTCATGCCGTTTCCGCTCACCACAAGACTAAGCGCCAACAATAATGCCAATACTCTTCTCTTTCTCATTGCTTACCACCTTTTCCCCATGCGTACATCAGTTGTTTCTGCCGTGTTTTCCCACGTTTCCATGTTGTTATCTGCACAGTGAGTTGCATAATATTTTATTATGTTACCCTATGATGGTTTTGATTATAACATCTGTAATTGTATTATGCAAGAGAAAAATACACTACATCTTGTGTTTTAAGAATTTCTTAAGTTTCATTAAAAGCATAAAGTTTTTGCAGGCATTATACAAAAACTTATTCAAAATGTAAGATATTTGCAGCCATTATTCAATTTCAACTATAATACCTCTGCTTCGCGCTTTTCGGCTTCTCCGGCATTGTCATATGAATCATCCCCGTGTCAATCAAGGGCTGCACATGCTTTTTCATAACATATGCGGAAGAAGAAAGCCCCAAATAAGCACATATCTCTTTTCTGCTTCTGGGCATGCGGCAGAACGCGATTAAATCCCTCTCCGACTTTTGCGTTTCATCGGCAGCCTGCCCCGTTTTACCGCTGTTCAGGTTATAAAAGCATACACAAAATTCATTCCGGTTATCCGTAAACTCCGGTTCCCGCAAGCCATACTCCCGCAATTCTCTCCGCATCGTCGGTATTCCGGAATAACGGTTTTCCGTTACCCCCAGCACCTCCAGCGCCGCCGCCAAGACCGGATTTCGTGTGTCAGGCTGTACCTTCCCCAACTGATTGACCCGAAGTCTTCCGTAAATTCCGCCGGGGCTGCGAACCTCGAGGCGATCTTCAAACATTCGTATCTGTATCGGCATTCCCTCCGTATGCATACTATAATCCCGATGCACCAGCGCATTGAGAACCGCCTCCCTGACTGCCGTAATCGGATATTCCGTGCGGTCCTCCCGAAGCCCCGTCTCCGCGTTGATAATGGTCATCTTCTTCATATTTCTTTTTATAAACAGTAACGCCCCATCCAGCATCTGCGGTATACTGCCTTCTATTCTCCTATTATCAATAAATCTTATCCCCTGCTCGTTTACCTCCCCCATTTCCCTGCCCGGAATCACCACTGCCGTAATACAAAGCTGGGGAAAATATGCCTGCGGATACGGACAAAACAGCATACATGCATTCAAAGTCACCATCCCCATCCTTGTAATACTCATCAACTCTCTGATTTCGGAATCCGCTAAATGAGCAAGATTCGGTTTCCCCTCTTGCAGCAGTTTGATATAGGCGTCCACTTTTTCCGCATCCAGCATGGCAGGCGTCGCACGCTGTACCTCTCGAATATCGTCCTGATATTTTTTACGGAACGCCTCATAGCTGTACACTTCGTACTCGGTCATAGGTTCATCGCTGTCACCTACGCGGACAAAGGAACCCCGCACTCGTCCCTGTCCTTTGTAATAACAGGGTCTCTCAGAAATGTCCATTCCCGGAATTTCCGCCGCGACAAAATTCTTTCCATCCTTTTCCACTACCGTAAGTAGTGGTCTGACAACCGGTTCCATCTGCAGGCACTGTTCATTCATCTTTTTCTGCAAATCCTGCGCATCATACACGCCCTGTTCCAGATAACCGCTTTCCTCATCGATACCGAACACAATCACACCACCGTCATCCTGATTAGAGAAAGCGGATAATGTATCATACAACCGCTTCGGACATCCTTTCGCTGCCGCTTTGATTTCCAGCGTTGCCGATTCACATTTCTTTTTTTGAATGTCGTTTAATTTTTCGCTAAATTCTTCAGGGGTCATTTGACTTTCTCTCCTCTATATTTTAGATATTAGCATTTTTGTCAAATTTATTCAATGAATTTCACTAATTTTTTCACTTTCTCGCTTCAAATTTAAGTTTTTGCATTCTTTTTAAGTTATTTTGCAAAACATTTCACTAATTTTGTTAAATATTTGAGTTTCTCAAGTTCCTTTCCGTTCTCCAAAAAAAGCAAGGCCACAGATTTTACTCTGTGACCCCAGCTCTTTTCACTCTACCCACCACAGCAGCTTCTTCGCTCCTATGGTGTAAGTGATGCTCTTTTCCCCGCCATAATTTTCGATTCCCCGCAGGGTTACCTTCGCCTTTCCTTTTTTCACATTGTTGCCATAACTTTCTTCCACAATCACATAATCCTTTCCGAGAACCAGCGGTTCCGCCGTGCCGTTCACCGTCACGGTCAGATCATCCGCCGTCAAAGTTACCGGTCTGCCGTCCTGATAATCCTTCGTTCCCACCTTCACCTTCGCTTTGGTGAAATCCGCCGCAACGATACGGTAAACCGCGGAAATTTCCGGCGACTTCGTCCCTGCCCCGGCGTAAGCGCCAAGTCCCCGCGCGGTCACGCGGATTGCTGTACCCGCGGGCGGGATATCCGCTTCTTCCACAAGATCCCCCTTCTTCCGCTCATCTTCAACCAGCATTTTATCTTCCAAAACCAGTATTTTTGTATCGCTTTCGTAGGTATACTGCAGATTTTTGTCATAATCCCTGCCCGATGCCAACGCAGAGCCGCTTACATCCTTAAGCGTCACCTTTGTCTTATAAGCGCCCTTCTTCTCGCGATAAACCACATCTTTCAGGGTCATAGCAATCTTCGGTTTTCCGTTCTCTTGCGCGCCAATCCTGCCATCAAACCGTCCGTCCGTAATCGTAAAAGTTCCTGTCAGTTTCCCTTTAAAGCTCCCTTTACCCGTGATGGTCCATGCCGGCAGCTTGTTCTCCTCCATTTCCGGCGTGGTCAGGGCGTTGTTATTTTTGTAGCTAATCCGATAATCCTTGTTCAGCTCCAGCGGCGTCCCTTGATATTCCAGAAGAATCACAGGCTTGCCCCCTCCCTTCACATAAGGCGTTGTAATCCCGTTTATATCTGTCAGCCGTTTCCGTTCCTGCGGCAGCTCGTCCTGCGCATAGTAGAAAACAGCGAAATCGCTTCCCAGCCTGTCCGTGCTCAATTCGCAGGGCACAATTTTGTAGCTTTTCTTAATCTGCCCGCTGTACTCGTTGATGCCCTTGAATATAATACTTGCCGTTCCCGCCTTCACCGCGCCTTTTTTCGCCGCGCCCGCATAGGACACCACATAATCACCGGTCTTACCGCCATCCCGGCTCTCCGTAAGGACAACGTCATTCAGTGTCAGCGTATACGCCCCGGACTCCTGCAGCATTTTTTGGTATGCCGCCTCATATTGTGCATCCTCTGTGTCCCATTCTTTATCGATTGCCACGTATTCCTTATTTTCCAGTCCTTCCACTTTTGCTTTCGCGATAGAAGTCCCGACAATCTGATAGGTCACGCTCTTGCTTCCCGCGTAACCGCTGCCCTCCACTGCCGTCAGCGTAACCGTCGCTTTGCCGACGCTCTGGTCGTTGCTGTAAGAAAGGGTATAGTGTTCACCCTCCACAAGCGGCTGCTTTTTGTAAGTCACCGTCAGGGATGCCGGTCGGATGCCGCCCGCCTGCGCCTGCGCATTGGTATAAGTCTGCTTGGGGATTTTCGCCACGCTGACCTTACTCAAAAGCACATCCGACGTAATCGTCTCATAAATCGTAATCCTGCCCGTATAGCCGCCCTTACCCGTTATCACAATGGGATAAACGCCCGTCTTACAGTAGGCTCCCGTTCCGGTCTGGGGGTAACTCCTCGTATAATCCCTGTTCGCAGCAAGTTTTTTGCCGTCACGGTACACAACGGGAGCGCTCTTGATCGTCTTACCGCTGTAAGCCACTGTGATATCCTCCGCCGTGATATCGCTGTCGGTCAGAGCCTTTGGCAAAATATCAAAATAGACATACTGGGTGCCTGCATAATTTCCTTTGCCCTTCACGGTTATCGTCGGACGTGCTTTACCCTCGGCATTTACGTTCTTGTTATTTTTATACGACAGCGTATAGTCTCTCCCCTCCACAAGCTCTAATACCTCTGTCGAGTCTCCGCCCGAAGTAAGCAGACTGCCATCGGAAGCAACCGTTCCGTCAAATACCCGCACCTTCGGCTTGATCGCGCTGCCCGTGTAAGTCTGATTCCCCACCGGAACGACATAGAAGCCCTTTTCCGCTCCAATCTCCTGATAATGGGGATAAACGTGCGTCTCCTGTGCATAGACAGGCTGACTCTCCGTGAAAGCCCTGCCCTGTCCGTCTTTTTCCGTATACCAGCCTCGGAAAATCTTCCCCGAAATGTTCTGTGGTTCCGGGAATCCCCCCGCATCCGCAACGCTGCCGCCATAGCCCAGGGATAACTCCTTTCCCTTCCATACAGTGCCGTTTTCCATGTGGAAAATTACCTTGCAGACTTTAACCGATACCTCTACGGAGGCAGTATATCCTGCCACCGCCGCGGTAATCTTCGCCGTTCCCTCTCCCTGCGCCGTCACTCTGCCTTTATTCACCGTCGCCACACTTGTGTTGGAGCTGCTCCAGCTGATTACCTTGTCCGAGGTGGTGTCCTTCGGCCAATACTCCGCATTCAGACTGATACTCTGCCCCTTATACAGATTTGTTTTTGCAGCCCCTTCCTCCGCACCGGGGTCCGACAATTCCAGCTTATAAATGGGCGCGATTACCTTGACAACGCAGACTGCACTCTTGTTTCCCGCTTTGGACGCCTTCGCCGTGATCTTCACCTCGCCCGTACCGACAGCGGTAACCACCGCCCTGGAAGGATCCTCGGGATCCGCCGCAACCGTGGCAATCTTTTTATTGGCGGACGTCCACACAATCGTTTTGTCTGACGTCGTGTCCGCCGGGTCAAAACGCACCTGCAGGGTCGTCTTGGAAATATTCTCCGCCTTTTCCTGCGCGCCCAGGTTCTTCGTATCCTCCACCACCGTGTCCGGTCTGCGCAGGGTAACCGTCTCCTTATCCAGCGTAATGCCTTGCAGCGGCGCTTTCACAGTGACTTTACAGGATACCTCCACCTCCTTATAAGAAGCCGTGATAACCGTCTCTCCCTTATCTAATGCCGTGATTAATCCATTCTGCACCGCAGCTACTTTAGGATCGCTGCTCGTCCATTTTGCCTCCGCCGGGTCAGCCTCCACGCCGTCCACATAGAACTTAAGCTGCCGCGTCGCAGGCGCTTCCCCGTCAGCCGCCCGGTTCATTGTAAGGCTTGTCTGATCCAGCTTTAATGTGGGATAGTAAGTATCGCCCGGCATGTTGTTGTACACCGGAATCTTGAATACAAAGGCACTGTTCAGGGAACCGGCATTGGCGTACATCTTCTTCGTAGTGGAAGACTCACTGGCAGGCGCCTGGATATTCTCCATATATTGATGCGTATACAACTCATACGGACTGTTTTTATCCACATTAAACTTTTGCAGATAGGGCGTGTCCTGATATTTCAGTATATAATTTGTGCCAATCAGAGCCGCACCACCGTCAAGGGACTTATATCGCGTATTCCAGCCTTGTTCCTTTGCGTGTTTTAAGCCGTTCACGATGGTCTCCTGATCCGTATTCCCATTTGCCTTTACATTGAAAAAATTATAATAGCCTTCATAGCCCGGATATTGACCCGAAATCAGCCCCGACGTACCTTTGCCCTGCTCCTGATACACGCGGGACGCCAGATGAATCGGGCTTAATTTCCGCTTCTTTCCTATTTCAAAAAATGCCTGTGCATAGGTACGACCTGCCGTATCGTCCGCAAGCTTACCTGCCATAAACGTATTATTTAAAAATGTCTGCACAGCCGACTGCGTATGATAAGAGCTGTTAAACGTCAACTGCTCAAACTGAAATACATACGTTTCTGTCAGAAAATTACGGGGATCCAAATAATTCGACACAGCCGGCTTCGTGGCATAATGCCAGCTTCCCGCTTTTTTAGCGCCAACCCAGCCCTTGTCTATGTTGCTTTGCGTATTCTGAATCAGGCTTTTACCATCTTTCATTTCCCCGGCAACAGATGCATTGAAATCCAGCCCCGTCTTCATCGGTACAAACGTCCAGTTCGGATGGGCGTTTTTCAATTTTCTCAGGTCAGCCTGATAAGACCCCGGAAAAGCGCTGATATCCGAAGTGTCCACCGCATAAGTCATCATGGAAAAGCTGCGCATTCCGTATGCCGTATTTTCATAGGTTTCCGCACCCAGTTCCAGAATCGGAAGCAGATACGCTTCCTCCCATGCCAGCCAGTCCTCGTCAGAATACGCCAGATAATAGCTTTGCACATACCCCGTACCCTCCGCACCGTCAAGCAGATACTGCACCTCATACCAGACATCGTCCTCCGTAATCTCAACGCCCCGCATATATAACGTCTGTCCGATTTCCAGAGTGGCTGCCTTCCCGCTGTCCGCATCCGCCTTTTCGCAGACATCGTAGCTTTCCGCATGATAGAGCAGCGCCATCAGCGGTTTTTCTGAAAGCAATTCGTCAAAGGCATCCTGCGCCGCTTTTATCAGCGCGCTTCGCTCTACATCCAAACTGTTCTCTGAAACGGACAGCAAATCATTTTCGGAAACCGAAGACAAGTCATTTTCGGAAACGGAATCCGAATCCGTATCATTCCCCGAGACCTGCTCCGGCTCCTCCTCTTCTTCCTCCTCTTTCTCTTTATCCTCAGGCGCTTCATCCCCCGGATCCTGACCTTCACCCTCCCCGGGTTCCTGCTCTTCTCCTTCTCCCTTTTCTTCCGGAGTCTGAGGCTCCCCCTCTGCAGGTTCTCCGCCTTCTCCCGGTTCCTGCGGTTCGTCTCCCTCTCCGGGCTTCTGTTCTTCTCCCGATTCTTCGCCATTATCCGGATCTGTCGGTCCTCCATCTTCGCTCCCGCCCGGATTCTCCGACACATTTTCCTCCCCAGAGTCCCCATTTTCCCCCTGGTTCTGTACACCGGTTTCCTCATTTTCGGACTTTTCCAGCACACCGCCTTTCTCCGGCTCCCCCGCCTCGGAAACCGCCGCCTCCACATCCGGCTGCGCAGCCAGTGCCGTCAACGGCGCACTCTCCACGCAGAGCGCAAGACCAAGCAGCAGCGCAAAGGCTCTGCCGAGGCTTTTTTTTCGTCTCACTATTTCTCTTATCTTTCGCTTCCTCTTATGAAACGTCATATATCCCATCTCCCGTACTTTGATGTATTTCAAACGGTTGCAATGTTATGTCTACCAATTTGTCTCTTATCATAACATAAAAAAGAGAATCGACACAAGTAAATAATTGTCAATTCTCCAATAAATACTGCTTGTTTCCAAACTCTGTGCTTTTATGATAAGTTCTGTCCCCAATCCGCACCGGCTCCTCCGGCAGACTCCCAAACCAGATAATGCAGTCCGGCACAAAACTTTCGTCCGCATAAACCGCCGACTCATTGCTTACCAGAACATGCTCCAACCGGCAGCCATCCAGTATCTCCCAGAAAGGGTATTCAAAATCATCCGCTTTCAACAGGTGAAGCCCCACCGTATCGTATTGACAGGATTTTATCTGATCCGCCAGCGGGAAATAGACCGCCATCTCATCATATCTCGCTGCAAAATAGCCGTAGGGTCTGATACGCGCAGGGCCTCTCCAGTTGTCGAAATGATACTGGGTAAGATTTCCCGCCTCCACGATACAAAGCAGACTCACCACTCCCGCAATCCCCCATCGGAAGGGTCTTCCCCGTTTACCGTCTGTTGCCATCTGCATCCCCGCCGCTATCATAGGACAAATAAGCGCCAGATAGGCAATCATGTACCTGCTCACAAACGGCTCCCAACGGAGCACCGTGCAAAAGACCGCAAAAGAAACCGCCGCCGCCACAAAATACCCCCGGCAGCATCCCGTCCATTTTTTCTTTCCTAATCCCAATACCGCCCAAAGGACACAGAAAAGAAAGAGCCAGAACACTATCGGATTCACCGCCGTATCACAGGCGTAAGTTCCCGCCTCGTGCAGCATATACGGTCTGCCCTGCTCCGAAATGGACACCGCATCCAGTTCCACCCCAAGAACAGCTGCGGCTTTCTTGGCAAATACGGTAAAAATTTCATGTCCGTTCTTCACAAACCGCGTAGGCATATTAAAGGAGAGGTTCTTGAGCATATTGACCAAAAGATACGAAGGCTGCAGCGTTCCTACCAGCTGTGCCGCTCCCGCGCCGGGACTGGCATACGCGCCGAAGCTTTTAAAATTCCGCAAAATTTCCGGAACTAACGGAACCGCCACGCAAGGCAGCGCACTGAAGAAAATCGCTGCCAAATCCTGCAGCCTGTCTTTTCTTTTCAGACATACGAGCAACAGCCACAGAGCGAAAATCACCATCCCCACACAGACCGAAGGCTTCGCCAGATAACCCCAGGCAACACACAATCCCATTGCGCCCACCCGACAAACCGTAACTTTGTCAAACCGCATCGCTTTTTGGGCATCCGCATAGTCGAGCAGTCTGTATACAAAAAACAACAGCCATACCGCCGCAAAATGATCGACCTGCGTCGTCAGCGCTTCCGCGTAGGCAATGGGCATGGACATAAACAGCAGCATTGCCAGAAAACGGAAAAATCTGCCACAGCCAAGCCTGCCCGCAATGGCTCCCGCCATAACCGCACAAGTCAAATACGACATACCCTGCAAGAGATTAAAAAGCAAATCGTGCCCCCGGCACAGGATATAAACGTGCAGATTCACAAACTCCGCCAACACCGGACTGGAAATCTGCCTGATACAATGCGTCGCATAATGCGCCACAGACCGGTTCTGCGCCCAATAAGCAATTCTCGGCAGATGGTAAGTCATGGAATCCCAGTTGTACGGTGTGGTAATCAGGGATAAGCCGAGCACCACCATACCAATTAACAGGAGAATCCCGTAATACGGAGCTTTCCTGAGTATATGCCATGCGTCCCTGCACACCGCCCCCACGCTTTTCACAGCGGTTTTCACCGTATATTCCATCCTCCTAAGCTGCGCCGCCAGAAAACACAAAAGCAGCACATCGAACGCCGCCCAAATTACAAACAAGAAGCGAAAGCGCAGAGCATGTCCCACCGACAGCAGTTCCGTGAGCGCAAAAAGAAAAAGCATCCACAGACAGCACGCCTCCATATAAGAACCAAGCCTCATGTCCTCTATGCCTTTTCTCTTTTTATACACATGAATATTGCCATACAGCGCTACCACCGCAAGCAGCATATTTGTTTCCCCTCTCAGAGCCGACACCCTGCCTTACCATTATGTGCCGGAATTATACCCTGCACTCTCCGTCATGGGAAATACAGTTAATCTGCGTCAGGCACTTAATCTTAGAAAGCGCTTCCAGAAGTTCTTCCTTCTTAGTCGTTTTCATCTCGATGATCAGTTCCGCCTCGCCGCTTTTGATGCATCTGGATTTTTCCTTATGGTACTTGCAATTCCCTTTCAAAAGCTTCTCCAGCTCCTCGTAATCGATATCCGTCGCCACCGCCCGAAGCACCAGCAAATCCGGCGCCTTCGCATTCGGCACCATATCCAGAGCCAGAAGCAGAATCGTCATCACGATACAGAGCACAAACGAAAGCAGATATAATCCGACTCCCACGATAATACCAGCACTGATCGACCAGAACAGATATAAGAGATCCATCGGATTCTTCACCGCGTTACGGAAGCGGACGATAGACAACGCGCCCACCATACCGAGCGAAACAAGCAGATTCGACTGCATGGCAATCATAATTGCCGCCACGATAATCGGCATACCCGCCAGCGTCACATTTAAGTCCTTGGAATAAAACGCCGACTTGGAAGAAAACTTGTACACCGCAAAAATATAAAGTCCTACCAGCGCCGCAATCACGAGGAGCAGCAGAATACTTTTTGCGGAAAGATTCGTGCCGCCGCCCAGGCTTTCATATACACTGTTTTTAATAACATCTTTAATTGACATGGCCATTCTCCTTTATGTATTTATTTATAATGCCGCGCATTCCCGACATAGCTGGTACTTTGAGTATGCCGACTGCTGCATACTGCCTGTTTCCAGAAGCTGCAGCAAGAAGTCCGGTATGAACTCGTCATACTTCACTTCTAACACTTTATCATATTCCCGCAGAAAATCATAGCTGATATTTTTCCGCCCAAACAGTTCCACCCTGCCGCTCGAGCGCACATTGCGGTCAAAAGTGATGCGCACATTGCCCGGTTCAAACACATACGCCTTCCGCTCATAAGCCACGATTACCTTCGGGCGAAGTCCCTGCGTCCGAATCGCCAGATTAAAAAGCGTTGCCGGATCCTCCGCGGACGCACTGTCCTCAATGCACTCCCCCCGCATCAGACACGCCATCTGCTCCTTTGTAATCGTTTTCGACCTTTTAAAAATGCGGTTGTCCCGCTTGGTCTTTACCTCCAGCTTAATCACATCCAGAGAATCGTTATATATCCTGATCCGGTATTTGTTTCGCCGGTTCACGCCGTCCACCGTATCCTGCAGGCAGGAATCCTCCAGATCATCAAAATACAGACTCGTGATGCGATACCCCTCCGGACCTCCCTCGTTGACGTCCGGCTTTAAAACCGCCTCCATGCGTGATTGCAGCATCACAAGCTGCCCGTCTGTGCAGTTGTATTTATCTTCCACTCGATACATCGTTTTCCTCTTCCTCCGCTAATGGCTCCTCGTCAAAATAGGGCGCCTCAAAATAAGTATCCAGAAAGCGCAGCCGATTCTCCACATATTCGTAGATGTAAGCGTCTTCCCAATGCTCGCGCCCATGCTCTTCCCATCGCACGTAGTTTCTGTCATAAGCGCCCGAGTTATGCAGATAAGCAAAATTCTCATCCAGCATACCATATAATCTGTCTTTTGACAAAATATCCTGCCTAAGCTCCTTCCATCGCGCAAGCGTCAGCTCCTGTATCTCTTCCGGCTTGCACCGGTACAGCTGCTTCATATCCTCGCTCCACACATAAGCACAGTACGCCCAGCTTGCATTGTACAGCTTTCTGTCCAGATTTCCCTTGTACAGACCGTCTCCCCATGTCGCATTGCAGTCCCACGGCACTTTGGATATGACATACTTTCCGTTCTGCCTGTCATACTCCGCCACAAAAAATGTGTTTTTTCTGGTATAGTTGTCGCACGCTCTGGTAAGTATAATGAAAATATTATAGTCAATGGCATTTTCCATATGCAGAAGTGTTTTAGCCGCCTCGTAGTCCTCTATCTCATCCGCCGTAAAAATATCCAGATATTCCTTAATCGGCAGCCATGTGTTCCTGTTCTGCTCTTTCGGATATTTGATATCGTAGTCCACGCTCAGTCCGAAATCCTCCGGTATCGACTCGTCAGGCGTCGCAAATCCCCGGCATTTGTAGAGAATATCGTTTTTCTCCAAAGACAGCTCCTTCGCGTCGATGCGTTCCGTCAGCCCATAAACACCCATATATACATTATTATTGAAAAGCTCCACATACTCCATCGTTGTCCCGCCGTCCTTCGGATCCGAATTGTCCGAAGCAATCGCCCGCCAGACATCATAGGCAAACTTATTATGAATCAGACCGTCATCGTCGTAAAGCGCCGTCAAAATCCAGTCCTCGTCCCGCCGCATACCGAGAAGCGACATCTTGCGGTCTAACTCCAGCTTATAGCTCTGTTTCGGAAAACGTCTGGAACTGTGCCCGCGAACCGCCACCTGGCAGTCCGTACTCTGGTATTCCTTTCCCGCAAACTTCATATCGGAGATCCGCACCTTCGCCGTCTGCAGCTCGTCCCCTATCTCTGCGCCCGTCGCTGTTTCAATCACCATAACCGGCATACCCGTAAACACAACATCATACGTGCAGTAGCTTCCCTTCTCCCTGTCAATCCCATATAAAGTAAAGCAGTGCCCCTCGGCAATCGCCCGCCCATACTCTTCAAAACAGGCATCCTCCTGCCAGTACAGTTCCCCGGCATCTGCCATGAGTGCCCCACCCCATGTTCCGCTGTGCATATCCTGCGTCACGAAATACCTGTCAGAAGCCGCGTCATAGGCAACCGCGTGGTCGTTGAAAGAAAGCGCCGGTCTTTCGCCAGTCTCCTGTAGTTCCGAGAGGAAGCTCTGCAGCCTGTCACTGTCAAGCGCTCTGACTGCCAAATACCCTGGCGAAAAAATAGTTACAAAATCACTCCACCAGACTATGATACCCAGCGCCATCACAAGTATCGTTATTACGATTATCTTTTTTTGTCTGGGCGTTTTTATCATTTTACTCTGTCCCTCAAAGCCTTCGCCGGAACACCCGCCACAACCTGACCCGCAGCAATGTCCGAAAGCACCGCCGAACCGATGCCGACCAGGGCATTATCCCCCACCTTACACTGGTTCTTGACGATACTGCCCGCTATCCATGCATTATCCCCCACAGACACGCTTCCATACAGATGCGAACAGATCAGCACCGCGTTCTCCCCCACCCGGGAATTATGCGCCACCAGCGTGCAGGGCGCAATTTTCGTCCCGCTCCCAATATAAGTATCATCGATTGTACCTCTCTGGATGCTCACATGACTGCTGACAAATACGTCGTCCCCAATCGTCACCCCGCCGTAATGCCGGATCATGACCCTGTGATGGTTCTCCTCCTCGTAGGCGCCAAAGCCGTCCTCCCCAATCATGGAAAGTGCCTGCACCGTGCAGCGCTTTCCTATTCTCACCCGGTTCTTAATCACCACATTGTCCGAAATCACCGTGTCGTCTCCGATTTCCACCTCTCCCATAATCGAACAGTTGTGCCCGATTCGGACATTTTTCCCGAGCTTTACATGTTTACCGATCACCGTATGTTGACCGATAAGCGCCTCATCCTCATCATGTACCGTAAAAAATCGCTCAATCAGCGAGAAGAAAACCGCCTTGGAATTTTTGCACAGGATTTGGTTCGGAAGTGGCAGCTCCACGCCCTCCTGCACGATGCCAAGCGCAATTCCCCTCAAACCATCGTGCCATCTCTCTGCGGACTTAATCCATGTGAGCGTCCCCTCCCTGTAATGCTCCGACGAGGAAAATCCCTCTACCGCCACATTACCATCAGCCTGCATCCGAAATTTCTGTTTCTCCTGTATCAAAAAAGCCTCTATCTGCGCCGCAGTCGTCATAGCTCGTCCCTTCTCAAAAACTCCTCAATATCACGGACATTGTCCTTCATATCACTGTAGCATATATCCACCCGGCTTCCGCAGAACCATTTTAACACTTCCTTTGCGCTCTGCTCCTCCTCGCCATACCAGAAAGGATGAGTCAATACATGCAGCCTGTCATATGCGCCGCTCTCCACAATACCGAGCACATCTTCCCGCCAGTTTCTTCGGGAATCCGACACATATTTGTGATTGTGGAAGAACTCCCTGCCGTAACTGTTCACAAGCCTGCCGTCCCGAAGGCGGTAATCGGCGTCCAAAGTGGCGGCAGAAGGCCGGTGCATGGAAACACTCGTCACCTCACATTCCAGACATTTCTCCAGAAGCGCCGCCTCCTGTTCCATCGCCTCAACCATGTCGTCTCTGTCTGCGTTATACTTCGCCTCATCAAAGTGCAGCCCCACTTCATGTCCCAGCCTGATGAGCCCGCACAGCATGTCCTGATTTCGTTTGGAAAAGATATTGTAGAAATTACTTGTAACCAGCACAAAATAAGTGGAGCTGATTTCCATATGTGCCTCCAACTCCCCCATTTTCACCGCCTTGCCGATGTCCATATCGATATCATGACGCAGAATCACACTGCGGTCAGACTGTGTATAATTGTGATAGTTACAGAAGGTATAACCCTTGTCCTGTAACAGATGAATCAGATTCTGATATGCATTGTAGGTGAATTCCATTGTTTGTGCGCTTTCTTATATGTTTACTTTATAGTCTATACATATCTGCAAAAGACTTTAAGTCTTTATTGACTAATAGTATCACAGCGCAGAACTCTTATCAATTTATTTTGAACAACTTTTCGGTCTCTGACATTCTTTTATAATGGCACATATACGATCCACATCTTCCATCGCAAGGTCTGCATACATAGGAAGCGTGAGTACACGTTTACTGATATGCAAAGCCACAGGCGTAAGACTTACATCATATTTTCCATGATAGCAGTCATACGTATTTGTCAGGGGATAAAAGTATTTCCGCGCCCCAATTCCATTTTCTGCCAATTTATTAAACACTTCATTTCGGCTTGCCCCAAAAACTTTTTCATCAAAAACAACTGGAAAGTAAGCATAGTTCTGCCTCACATCCTTCTGCACCGGATTCAGTTGAACACCTTCTATCCCTTCAAGGCTGCTTCTGTACCGTTCCGCAACCTTTTTCCTCTTCTCTAATTCCTCATCCAGATGTTTTAGATTGCAAATTCCCATCGCGGCACAAAACTCATTCATCTTCGCATTGGCGCCCACACCATCCACAACCTCCGGACCACGTATGCCAAAATTCTTCAAACGATACAGGTTTAACCCAAACTCCTCATCCTCAAAGCAAACTGCTCCGCCTTCAATCGTATGAAATACCTTCGTCGCATGAAAGCTGAAGCAAGAAGCGTCTCCAAAAGTTCCAACACCCCACCCCTCATAGGTTTCCCCAAAAGCATGAGCGGCATCATAGATTACCTTAAGTCCATATTTATGGGCAACCCTTTCAATTTCCCCAACATTACAGATATTTCCATAAACATGGACTGGAACAATCGCACAAGTCCGATCCGTAACCAACGGCTCGATTTTACTGGCATCCATCGTAAAATCATCCGGACATATATCGCAAAAAACCGGCGTCAATCCATTGCGCACAATGGCATGTGTCGTGGATGCAAACGTAAACGGCGTTGTAATGACCTCGCCGTGAAGATTCATCGCCTGCATGGTAAGCTCCAATGCCATATGTCCGTTGGTCAGCAGCTCCACATGGGATACCTCAAGGTAGCTTTTCAGCTCTGCCTGCAGCTTCTTATGTTTAACTCCCATATTGGTAAGCCAGTGTGTTTCCCAAAGTTCCCCTATTTCCTCCATATATTCGTCAATTGGCGGCATGGATGATCTTGTTACTAACAATTTTTTCATAATCTAATCCTCATATGAATTTCCCACAAGTTGCTACTTATTTACGAACGAACTGAGAAGCCTTTTTAAATACAAATATGCCTCTAGTCTGAATATAGCGGAGCCTGCTATATAAATGACAGCGCCAAACAACACCTGCATAATAAAAACAGGCAGCACAGGCAGCCCTGTCACGGAGATGCACCATACCACCATTCCCATAACAACCGATAAAAGAATACTCGGCAGTACATCCTTCATCTGCTCCACATAGCTGTAGCCTAATAATTTTCTATTAGGCCACGAATTAATTATCTGGCTTGTTATGCTGCTCACTAACATGCTGTATGCCATTGCCATAGGTCCGAACCACATGGTTGAAAAAAGCAGAATGACACCAACACATTTTTTAAGAATCTCTAATTTTAAAAAAAGGTCGCTTCTCCCCATAGCTTTGATTGCATTTAAGTTAGCCGTATGAATAGGCCAGAACATAAAGGTTATGCAAAAAATACGGAGATATGGAACACATTCCATCCATTTGTCCGTCAAAAGCAGTCTCACAACAGAATCGGCTGTAAACGCCAGTCCCATCATCAGCGGCGCCATAATGTACGCGCTAACCTTGATTGATTTTCTTGTCATCTGCCTTACATTCTGACGATTATCCTGCGCCTTCGCCATCACAGGAAACAACACACTGTCGATGGCACTGTTGATATTCGTAATTACATAATTGGGAAACTGTCTCCCCTTGTTGTAATATGCCAAATCCGAAGAGGAATAGAGCTTGCCAATTACGAGCTGCCTGCTGTTCTTATATACAATATCAATCAGCGATGACATCAAAAGCTTCCAGCCATAAGAAAACAGCCCCTTTAGCCGTTCCATCGAAAACGCTCTTTGAGGACGCCATTTGACTGTAATCCATAAAATGATTGTATCAATCGACACATTAATAACCTGCTGCGCCACCAATGCCCATGCGCCGTATCCCGCCCACGCCATTGAAATTCCGACAACCGCCGCTGCTATTGTTCCACCCAATGTAGAAAAAAAGAATTTTCTAAACATCATGTTTCTCGATACATACGCCTGTTGTATATTCTTAATTCCGGAAACAATAAGCGTAATGCCAACCACACGGGTTAAGGCTGTCAGGGACATATCATGATAAAACTTCGCAATCAATGGTGCACACACGAAAAGAATCGTATACAACGCCCCGCAGAAAAGAAGATTCACATAAAACACCGTGGAAAAATCCACGTCATCCGCATCCTTCTTTTGTATCAGCGCATTCCCCAACCCGCTGTCAACAAAAACCTGTAATATACTGGTAAACACATTAATCAATGCGACCGTTCCGTATATGTCGGGAGACAGCATTCTTGCAAGAACGATGGACACAATGAACGCAACAAACTGTGCTCCGCTGCGCTCGGCAAAACGCCAGATTAAATTAGAAAAAATTCTTTTGTTCTCGTTCTTCCTCATATTATGACTCACAAGATATCGTGAATATATTACTCCACTTCTCCTTTGTTACTTTCACAAGATCATAATTATCTTCCAACATTTCATTTTTTTGTTTTTCTTTTTCATCAAAAAAAGTAAATGCATCAAAATCCAACTTCTTAATCGTAGAAATCGGATAGATACACCTTCCCTCATTTATATAACGCTTCCACATGCTGGTGTCATCCCGCGCGTAGACCTTTTTCCCCAGCGCAAGCATGATTGTTACATTCGCCATGCCCTGTTGCCGGTCGTTATTAAATATGCCTATATCCATTCCTGCAAGAAACGCAACATAATCTTCATATTTCATAAAATCCAATATTGGATGAAATCTCTCCCCCAATAACCGTTTCCCTTCCCGCAGTACCTCTTCCCGATATATCGCTTCTCCATAAGACAAAGGAACATATACCCTTATTCTGCTTAGAGGAAACCTCCTGAGCATCTCAAATACCTCCTGATGATGGTTTGTCTTGGTCGCCGAATTACCAACCAGAATATTTACCGGCCGCTCCATCTGCTCATCCGCATCCCTATGTTGCTCCCGGTAATCGGCAAACCGAAGTTTTCTTCTTGTATCCCTCGGTACAGGGGCAATATAATGCGCATTTACAATATGAGTAATCTCAAAAAAAATATCATATTCTCCATCAATCAGAAAAATCAATCCCGCACATTTCTTGCAACAATAAATTTTTAAAACATTCTTCATAAGTGTTTTCAGACTGTTTGCCGGCTCCCGCAGACAATAAAAATCACCTCCCCAGAAGTGCAGAAAAGTTTTTTTCAGTTCCTTTTTCCCCAAAAAAGCAACCGCAACATGGGAGTTAAACACACCTGAAACTATTATTTGGGAAGACTGTCCCAACATTCTCTTTATTTTAGGATTTATTAAGATAGCAAAAAATTTTTTAACATAATAAACATTTTCATTGTCTATAAACTGATTCTCCCAGCTCTTTCCCGAAATAATAAATATGTGTTTATATTGAGACATGTGTTCCTTCATAAAATTTACATAGCCCGTTGTAAATTTATCATTTGAAAGAATATGCACGATTTCCTTTATCATTCTATCAACACCCTAAATTCCACGCCTTTTCCCCGCATATATTATCAAAGAAAAGAGGGGTTCCTCCTGTATGAATAAACAAAATATTCTTTTTGCTAATCTTCCTTTTTTTTATATATTGAAGCATTCCCCAGAAAGCTTTTCCCGTGTAAGTCGAATCAAGCGGCACTCCATTTATAAGCATTGTTTTCTTTATTGTTTCTACAATCTCTCGGTTATAACATCCATAACCGCCACAAACAAAGCTATCTTCTACTTCAATGGTGCCCCTATCTATCGGCTTATCTTTAGAAAAATAGGTTTCAAGCATAGAATATAAAATCTGCTCTTGGAATTCTTTATTTCTTGAAATTGAAATCCCAACAATTTTTTCGTGTCCGCCATATATCATCTGTCCGGCTATTAAACCTGCCTGTGTCATTCCCGTACCTGTCGCGTGAAAAATGTAATCAAACTCTATATTCTTCTCAAGTGCCTGACTTTGAATTTCTTTGAATGCTTTGATATATGCGCGCATTGGAACAGCTTCATTACCGTGCCCGTATTGATCTCCATATATATAATAAGGCTTCTTGCCGTCTGCTCTACACATGTCCATAACTGATTGTACCGTTTCTGACACTTCGTTTTTATTGCACAAGTGAATATGCGCGCCACATAAACTAACAATAAAACTGTTACTGGTTTCTATCTGAACGCCATTGCTGTCAGCCGGTGATACAATATGACATTCTCCACTACTCTCCCTAGAAGAATTAATATTCGCTATTGCGCGGTTTAAGTTGGATTTTGCACTTCCATACCCAATCATACAGTTCTTGTTTTGAGCGTCCATGTCTAAAAAAAATTCCTGTGCAATCCGCACCTTATTACCCCCAAACGAAAAGGGTAACAAATCATCCCGTTTAATATAGAAACTATTTTCTCCATATCCCTGTATGGGGGTAATCGGGGTCATCCATTCCATTCAACCACCTCTATATTAACTAAACCTATATACCCGTTCTTAGATACAGCCTATTGCCTCCACACTCAATGTATGCTGGCTCATATCCCGGAAAATCAAACGCTCTTACAGTTCTTAAAATCTTATCCGGCGGATCAGACAAATTTATTTTTTTGTATTGTCCTATGCTCTTTAAATTAAAATAATGATGCTCATGCCCCTGGTCTAAAAATGTTTTTTGTGGAATAAACTCTGTGACTTCACCGTCTAATATTGGTAAAATAACATCTATCATATTTTCAAATAAAGCATTCTGTGTTTTTTGAAATACTGTATAACCAGTATCATCATTTTCAATTTGAAATTCGCATCTTCTTATAATGTCCCCCGTATCTATTCCCTGATCTATCCAGTGAATCGTACCTCCACCCTTTTCTGCATTAAATAAAACAGAATAGTTACTTGCATATGGTCCCGCAAATTCTGGCAGCAATCCGCCATGCATGTTTATAATCCCTATCCGAAAAATGTCTAGTACGTCTTTCTTTATAATCTTACTATATCTACAGCATAACCCTAAATCGAGACTTTTCCCCGCATAATCCGACTTAAAATTATCATATGAATATAACGGTATATTATTAGCATTACAGTAATCTTTTAACATGGGCACGTCTTCCCATGGATCATTGTTATGCGCCTTCGGATTTGAACTAACACAAGCAACCAATTCTAACGTTCTCTCTTCTCTTATCCACATACATATCTTTGTAGCTATTGGTAAATCCCCGAATACCACAATTTTTCTCTTCACCTTTCACCTCCCAATATTCTTTGCACCGATATATCTTTCTGCCCTATTATGCCTATATTTGCTTCCAGCAAATTTTTATCTACCTCATTTCCATTTAACCATTGAACAATGGCTTTGGGTAAATTCACCCCCGCTATATGGCTAAACGGATATCCGCCACCAAATCTTGCATTCATTTCTAAAATATAAACTTTCTCATCTTCAACAAACATATCCACATCCATATTACCAATATGTTTTGTCAATACCGACAAGTTGATCGCCGTTTCTCTGATTAAAGGATCTTCCACTATTTCTGCACAGTCAGTTTCACCTGAACGCATTGCTATTTTCTTCCGAATCACGGTGCTGCGATAATTGCCGTCCAAATCATTAATATTGTCAACACCATATTCTTGACCACTCATTTTTTGCTGAAAAATTATACACTTTTGGATATCGTTCGCGGATTCATATTTAAGATACGAATTAAAAATTTCACGTTTAGCTTTCTTAAACAACACATTTAATTCTTCTTCGTTTTCTGCTTCATATATATCAATAGACCCCATCCCCCACCTTGGTTTTATCATGATTGGGAAAGATAAATGTTGCTTTTCCAAGGCTTCATATAAATCCTGAATATCGCAAAAAGTCTGTGGCACACAAAAGCCATTTTCTTTCAAGAATTGATACGTCAGCCACTTATCATTGCATATTTCTACAATTCTTAGTTCTGAAACAATAAGCCTTACTCCAATTTTATCGAATTTCATCCTGTTTTTCGCCAAAACGGGAATATCCACATCAAATAGCGGGATAATAGCATTTATATTCTCTTTCTGGCAATAATCCAAAAGAAACGGAATATATTCATCACTGTATATCATAGGCGTACAGGTTGCTTTATCTGCTGCTTCCATCGCAGAAGAATAAATGGAACTGTTCGCTGCATGAACCGTTCCCATATCTCCCAATACATCTTTAAAATATTTAATCAAATAGCTTCTTCTTCCCGCAGACGTAAATAAAATATTCATCTTAATCTCCACGTATTCATCCACAAAAATATGTCTGGGGTTACATAGATTTCTCTTCCATTTATAATAAAATTGAGATGCAACGATACAGTTTCTATAAAATGTTATCTTGAAAATTACAAAGGAGGCTTAAAAGTGGGAACAACGCAACCCATCCGTACAAATGATGAAATTCAGGATTTAAAAGAATACTTCCTGAATAAAGGAGAAACACGAAACTATGTGTTGGTGACAATGGGATTAAATACCGCACTGAGAATCAGCGATTTACTGGAATTAACTTGGAAGGATGTCTGGAATTTTTCCAGAGGCTGCTTTAGACAACATATTATGCTGACAGAGCATAAGACAAAGAAAAATCAGGCAGTATATCTGAATTCGTCCTGTATAGATGCACTGAAACAGCTCAAAGGTGAATTATCTGAGGAAATTACTCCTGAGCTTTACATATTTCAAAGCAGAGTAGGAAAGAATCAGCATATCGGGCGCAATCGCGCCTATGTGCTGATCAAGAAAGCCTGGAATGAGTTGGGATATGAAGGGAATGTGAGCTGCCATTCTCTGAGAAAAACGTTTGGCTATCATGCATGGAAGGACGGGGTCTCTCCCGCCGTGATTATGAACATCTATAACCATTCGTCCATGGAGATTACCAAGAGATACCTTGCGATCGAGCAGGATGACAGGGATGAAGTATACCGTAAGATGGAATTATAGGCTTGCCAGACAGGAAAAAAATATATAATTTGTAAAAAGTTTGCAACATGGGAACAATTATATTATAATGGACTGTAGAATTTGAGAAGATAACATTTTATAGAAATTGCATTGCTTTTGCAAATGCATTTTAAAGGGATATGAATCGCCAACAATTTGAAAGGAATGCCACATGGAATCTTCTATTATTATGGACAATTTGGCGGCGTTTGTCAGCATCATAGTTCCTGTCTACAATGTGGAAGAATATTTACAACCCTGTATTGACAGTATTTTAGGCCAGACTTATTCAAACTTTGAACTGCTTCTTGTGGACGACGGTTCCACAGATGGTTCAGGGGCAATCTGTGACACGGTGGCGAATACCGACCCGCGAATTAAAGTGATTCATAAGCCAAACGGCGGTTTATCAGATGCCAGAAATCATGGTATGCAATATGTGCAAGGGAAATATATCACGTTTATCGACAGCGACGACACGGTAGCATCGGATTTTCTTTCTATAATGGTTGCAAAGGCGGAAGAACAGAATGCCGACATTGTACAATGCAGCTTCGCATTACAGGAGAAAAATCTGCACACTGGTACGAAATCGGAATTTTCCTGCAATGGCAGCGACGGATTAAGACGGTTTCTAATTCGAGACACGGTATATGTCGCGGCATGTGGGAAATTGTACAAAAGGGAGCTGTTTCAGGATATCGAATTTCCCCTTGGCAGAATTAACGAAGATCACTGTACAGTATATAAAACCATATACAGGGCAAATAAAATCATCTGCATCGACTATGCTCTCTACTGGCACAGAATGCGTGCAGGCAGCATTATGCACACTCCTTTTTCAGGAAAAAACTTAGAATTGATAACTGTAGCAGATGAAATTCGTCTCTTTCTGGGAGAAGAGCAGGATGCCTTTCGAGAAGAAATCGACTATTATGAGTATAAAACAGCTATGATCCTGTTAAATTCTTTGTTTTCTTCGGAAGCGCGTAAAGATTATCCCATAGAAAAACAACAATTGATAAAGACTCTATTATCGCTGAACAATACAAATCCCTACTTATCATTTAAGGATAAATGTATCAACACATTTTTGAAAATAAGTCCTTTTATGTACGGACAAACCATAAGACATTATAGAAAGGTTACATCCCATGGTACCTAAATTTGTCAAGAGATCAGCTTCTCTTTATAGAAGGACAAAATTTTGCTGCTCACCCCGGTATCGAATGTTTATCAAAGACCGTGACAGGAAAAAAATCATATATCTATCCGAGACCGATCATACCAATCTCGGAGATCATGCTATCCTCTATGCGCAGCACAGACTATTAGATGGGGCAATACCGAATCTTTTGAAATATTCATTTACCAGAAGAGAATGCCTGTTTGCCTTTGAACAAATACAAAAAGGAATTTGTAAACAGGATATCATATTAATTCCCGGCGGCGGATGGATCGGGACGCTATGGAAAGTTAGCGGAGAATTGTTTCTCAGCTTTCTCGAAACGTTTAAGGATAACAGAATTATTGTTTTTCCGCAGACGATTTATTTTGAAAATACCACATATGGAGCCGCGCAGAAAAAAAGATTTTATGATGCGGTAAAAAATTGCAAGGATATCCTTCTGTATGTAAGAGATACCAATTCTTATCGTTTTTTGCAGAATCAAATGCCAGAGCAGAACAGCAGAATTCAATATCGGTTAGCGCCTGACATGGTTTTAAGTTTACAGCCCGGAATACAGATGCCCAAAAAGGAATATATTCTTTTTGTTATGAGACAGGATTTGGAAAAAGTAACGGATGCTGGGCAGATAGAGCAACTGAAAAAAAGGATAACGGACAGTGGCATGGAGATCAGATATGGCGATACGCATACGTCAAAAGCCGTTGCGCCCCAAAACCGGGAAACTGCGTTGCATAAAAAGTGGGAAGAGTTTGCAAAGGCCAGACTTGTTATAACCGACCGGCTCCACGGAATGTTGTTTGCGGTAATAAACGGGACGCCATGCATTGCTTTAGACAATCTGAGCAATAAGGTAAAAGGTGTTTATGATGAATGGCTGACCGACAATCCCGGTGTTTGTTTTCTTAATGCAGAGACTTTAAGCGACGATGCTCTATACAAATGCGTCGAACGGCTTTTGGCTGCCAGTAGTCATCCATATCAAAAAGAGGTATATGCCTCTTATTTTAAAAATATGACGGATGCTGCCATCCGTCCAAAAGAGGTTTCCAATGGAAAAGGTTAAAAAAATAATATTGATACATGTTCCGATATCGATATGCAATTTTCGCTGTCATTACTGTTATCTGGCACAGCGCAAGGAATGCTATCAGGGGATTCAACCCCATATGAAATATACACCGCAGCAGGTAGCGGCGGCGTTGTCAAAGGATCGCTTGTCCGGGCTTGCATTCATCAATATATGTGCAGCCGGCGAAACGCTGTTGACGGAAAACATTGACCTGTATATTAAGGCACTCGCAGAGGAGGGACATTACATTGAAGTAGTCACAAATCTTACGATCACCCCTATGCTGGAAAAAATTTTGCAGCTAGATGCTGTGCTATTAAAGCGGATTGAATTTAAGTGCTCTTTTCATTATTTGGAATTGAAAGAGAAAAACTTATTGCATGTGTTTGCAGAGAATGTGAACAAAATCTGGAACGCGGGCGCATCCGCAAATATAGAGATTACGCCGAGCGATGAGCTGATTCCCTATATTGATGAAGTAAAGGAATTTTCCATGAAGCATTTCGGCGCCTTGCCGCATATTACGATAGCGAGGGATGACAGAACTAAGGGGATAGACTATCTGACCAATTTAAATATGGACGAGTACGACCAGACATGGTCTACTTTTAAATCAGGTTTTTGGGAATATAAAAAAACGATATTCGGAAAGAAGCAAAGAAATTTTTGCTATGCTGGAATGTGGTCTCTGTATGTCAATTTAGCGACCGGAGTAGCACGTCAATGCTATTGCGGAAATATCCTTGGCAATATATTTGAGAACCCAAATGAACCGCTTAGGGAAAAGCCCATCGGAAAATGTAGTCGTGCGCACTGTTACAATGGACATGCACTTCTCACTTTAGGATTGATTCCAGGCGCAACACAGATTAGATATGGCGATATTCGTAACCGAATAAAAGAAGATGGCTCCGAATGGCTACAGCCAGAACTGAAAGCTTTTTTTAACACAAAATTGGCGGAGAGCAATTCCGAATATTCTATGCGGCAAAAAAGAAAAGCGATATTGCAAAACAATATTGATTTCTTAAAGCAGCTGCCCACAAAAGTGACACGTAAAGCGCATCGTGTTTTGGATGAATTGAGAAAAGAAACAAAAAGGGAAAAATGAAATGACAAAAAATAAACAGCTGGCTGTCAATATCGTTGCGAGTATGTTTGCATTTGTTATGTCGGCCGGGATCAGCTTTTTTCTGTCACCCTATATTGTGGAAAATGTTGGTGAAGAAGCATACGGCTTTGTGAGTTTATCTGAAAATATAATTTCGTACTTCAGCATTGTTACAGTAGCGTTGAATTCCATGGCAAGTCGTTTTATTGCCATAGCCTATTTTAAGGACAACGTACAGGAAGCCAATGAATACTACAGTTCTGCTTTTTTTGCGAATCTCGCGCTTTGCCTTGTGTTTACTCCGATATTCTTGATTGGAATCATCAATATAAGCTGGCTGAATATAAGTCCGACTCTAATTGCAGATGTGCGGTTTTTGCTGGCATTTGTGGCAGCCAGTTTTATGCTGGATCTGTTGACCACAAATTTAGGCATTTCCTATTATGTCAAAAACAAATTATTTATTTCCTCTTTCATCTCGATGGGCGGGTATCTGATTAAGGTTCTGCTGCTGCTCTTTTTATTCGGCACTCTTGACACGCATATTGCATATGTCGGTGTAGTCACTTTAATGGTCAACCTTTTTACACAGGGAAATAATCTGTTGCAAAAAAGTCGGCTGCTGCCGGAATTAAAAATTAAGTCTGTATATTTTAAATTGGAAAAGATAAAGCAGTTGGTTGCTGCCGGAATCTGGAGCAGTATTACAAAAATTGGCAGTATACTGCAGGATGGTCTTGATCTGTTAGTCACAAACTTAATGATCAGTCCGAGCGATATGGGAGTATTGGCCATTTCAAAAACAATTCCTACTTTCATTAGCAGACTGCTTGTGACATTGGGCTCTTCTTTTATCCCTAATATGACGGAGTTATATGCCAAAGGTGAGTGGGAGCAGCTCAAAAGAAATATCAAACAGGCAATGAAGATCATCGGTATGTTGATTGACCTGCCTATCGCGCTGCTTATCGCGTTTGGGGATGTGTTTTTTCAGCTCTGGGTTCCGACGCAGGACGCAAAGCTCTTACAAATTTTGTCGATACTTGCCTTGACACCTTTTGTGGTCATGGGACCGGCAAACATCATACATAGTACTTTTACCGTGATAAATAGAATCAAAGTAAATTCTTTACTGATTTGTATAACAGGCTTTTTAAATGTATTCACTGTATATATCTTGTTAAAAAGTACCGGCGGTGGACTGTTTGTGGTAGCGGGCGTCAGTTCCATATACAGTATCCTGCGTAACGTTTTATATACGGTACCTTTCGGCGCAATTTATATAAAGTGCCCGTGGTATACTTTTTTCCCGGAAATCGGCAAAAGCATTCTGTCGGTAGTCGTGATAAGCAGTATTTCGCTTGGATTAAAAAGTCTCATGCCGGAAACGACGTGGTTTTGGTTCCTGCTTGCTGCTTGTTTTGCGGGTATGATTGGATTTGCTTTAAATTTCTATCTTGTGCTTGACACAGAGGATCGGGCATTATGTTTAGAAAAAACAATCCGGAAGTGGAAAAGGAGCAATGCCGGGCATTAGGAAAACATTTAGGGGGACTGAGACATGTATGTGATTACTACGAATAGGAAACGGGCAGCGCAGGTAAAACATGATTATGAGAAAATCTATGGAGGAGCCATTATCTATCAATACACTGATATCTATATGGTAACAGCCTGCTTAAAAAAGGGCGTTTTAATGAAGGAATTTGACAAAAGGGCAATATTTGTTTTGGGAACGATTTTTCATGCGGAAGCTTTTAACGAAACACTTCTCGATTCTTACAATAATTTTGATGACTTTTGCCGAGACCTGAAACAGGAACAGCAGTCTTTCTTTGGACATTATGTGGTCGTACTGATCGATGAGGGTATCGTCGAGGTGATATCAGACCGCGTTGGACTCATTAATACCTATTATTCTCAAATAAATGATAACGACGTGGCGATATCGGATGATCTGCTGGAAGTAAGCAGGGTGAGCGGAAATAAAGAACTATGTGCGCAGGCGGTTTACGAGTTTTTACTGACAGAATCAAACGTCGGCAGACTCACTATTTTCAACCATATTTTTCGCCTTGGCTTCGGGAAGCAGCTCGTAGTGAAAGACGGAAAAATGACCGAAAAAGATATCTATCACTATACGATAGAAAAACTGCGCTTTGAGGAATATGTAGAAAGAATCGAAACGTATTTTAGCTGCTTTGGTCACTATAGAGGGAAGATGGCGTCCGATCTCTCGGCCGGATACGACACTAGAACAATCTGTGCCATAGCGCATAAGACGTTAGGACAGTTCGCCGGATTTACACATGTGCGTCAGGACGATGGCGGCTGCGACGGGCAAACTTCCAAGCTCATAGCACAAAAACTACAGATTCCGTTTTATTATGTGGATTACAGCGAAGAACGGGAGCCGGATGAGAAGAATTATCTGGAGGTTCTGCGTGAAACAACCGTGTTGCGGGATGCAAAGCGTTCTCAAAGATGGCCGATTCTTTTTGCCAAGAAATATGGCGGCTGTGAATTGGCATTCGGCGGTTTAGGCGGAGAAGTTCTCCGGGGAAAATATAATGGTTTTAACGAAATTGCGGATTTTATTGCCGTCTACTATCGTGGCAACGAAGCGGAAAAGGTATGCGGATTTAAAAGATATTCTGAAAATGTGAGACGAGAATTGGATGATTACAGAATGCCTTTGGGCATCGACACCACACTGCTCCCGAACTGGTATTACGCAATTGCCAAAATGCGGATATGGGGGTCAGGCTGTATACATCATGCGCTTTTATATGGGGATGTCGTCCATCCTTTAATGGATTGGTATCTGCTAAATCCAATCTTTGGTTTTGAGAACGAGGAATTGCGGGACGCGAAGCTCCAAATGCGATTGATCGTGGCATTTGCTCCAGAGTTAAAGGGTATTCCAATTAATGGAATAACAAGCGAGAGACAGGTGAGTTTGGGCGCAACGCTCAGGACATATGCATGTGGTTTGCCGAAGGTGCGTGCTATTGGGACAAATCTGCGATGCCGTTATAGAAACAGAAAGGAGAAATCGCAGTTGGATATTCCCCAAAACATACCTCAGGAATTAAAGCGAGTATTTGAGGTAGAGACGCAGGCGCTTCTGACATCTAAAGGTAAAAGTATTGCAGATAGGATGCAGACAATTCTCAGTGCCTATGCGTATGTAAAATAAGGAGAAACTATTATGAAAGAATTGGAGTTTCCGTTCGATGCGGAATTAATTCTCAAGAAGAAAAAATCCTTAAAAAAGACCTTACTTGCTAAGGAAAACGCTGCATTTATTGACAAGAGGATAGCCATCTTAGGAGGAGAGACAACACAGGATATCAAGCAGATTTTGGAGCTGTTTTTGCTTAACTATGGCATCAGACCGTCTTTTTATGAGTCTGAGTATAATCAATATTATGAGGACGGAATGTTTCCCAATCAAAAACTTGAAGAATTTGCTCCAGACATAATCTATATATGTACCTGTATTAGAAATATATTAGTATTCCCCGATATGGGCGACGACAAGCAGGCTGCTGATGAAAAGCTGAATGCATGCGTTGGCAAATTTATGGGTTTATGGGACAGGCTACTGACAACATATAAGTGTCCAATCATACAGAACAATTTTGAATACCCATTTTTTCGATTAATGGGCAATAAAGATGCGTCAGACTATCATGGGCGTGTCAATTTCGTAACTATGCTCAATTGTAAGTTTTATGAATACGCACAGTGCCATGAAGGCTTTTATATTTGTGACATCAACTATCTCGCTGCCTCTTATGGTCTAGACAAATGGTCCACTCCCTACTATTGGCATATGTATATAGGCATTTGCGAAACGCCTCAATCTGCATAAATACGGCATTTTTTGTTTCA
>CAJUMV010000003.1 GCA_910587715.1 uncultured Lachnospiraceae bacterium
GATATGGCGAAGAAGATTGAGGAGATGGGCGCTGATTCCATCTGTATCAAGGATATGGCTGGTCTGCTCGTTCCTTACCGCGCGGCTGAGCTTGTAAAGACCTTAAAGGAGAGCACGAAGCTGCCGATTCAGCTGCATACGCACTATACATCCGGCGTGGCTTCCATGACTTATCTGAAAGCGGTGGAAGCGGGCGTAGATGTCATCGACTGCGCAATTTCTCCTTTTGCGCTCGGTACTTCGCAGCCGGCGACAGAGGTTATGGTGGAGACTTTCAAAGGTACGCCTTACGATACCGGGTATGACCAGAATATTCTGGCGGAGATTGCGGATTACTTCCGTCCTTACCGTGAAGAGTGTATCGAATCCGGTCTGATGAGCACGAAGGTGCTCGGCGTCAACATCAATACGCTGCGCTATCAGGTTCCCGGCGGTATGCTTTCCAACATGGTGAGTCAGCTGAAAGAGCAGAAGGCGGAGGATAAATATCAGGATGTGTTGGAGGAGATTCCCAGAGTTCGTAAGGACTGCGGTGAGCCGCCTCTGGTTACGCCTTCCTCCCAGATTGTCGGCACACAGGCTGTATTCAACGTGCTGATGGGCGAGAGATATAAGATGGCGACGGGCGAGTTCAAGGATCTGCTCCGCGGCAATTACGGACAGACGGTTAAGCCCATGAGTCAGGAAGTGATCGATAAGGTTATTCCCGGCGAGCCGCGTTCCACCGCTCGTTCCGCTGAGGCGACCGGACACACTGAGCCGGAGCTTGCAGGTCTGGAAGCGGAGATGAAGGAGTGGAAACAGCAGGATGAGGACGTACTGTCCTACGCACTGTTCCCGCAGGTGGCGATCGACTTCTTCAAGTACCGTCAGGCACAGCAGGAGAAGGTTGACATGACACAGGCTGATACGAAGAACGGGGCATACCCTGTTTAAGCATTGAGCAGAGCAAAATAATAAAAAAGCATCCCTCCGAAAGTTTACTTTCGAGAGGGTGTTTTTTTATTATTTTATTCGGCGAAAGCCACACAACGAGGATTTGCGAAGCAAATTTGAGTGGTGGCTCTGCGCAGTTTTGTGTATTTAGATGCTTAAAAAGGCTAAAAAACTCTGTATTTTCTCGATTTCTATGGCTTGTTGCGGACCGGTTTCTGTCTTATAATGAAAATATTGGAATACTATGGCAGGTTTGATGAGGAAAAGGAGAGATATTGTGTTTAAGAGGATTTTGACAGTTACTTTGGCAGCCGTTTTGACTTTGGAAACCCCGCTGACGGCATACGCAGCGCAGACAGCTCCTGTGCAGATGGAGGAGAGCGTCGAAGGAATAGAAAAATCTGTGGAAGATATTGCTGAAAATGACGAAATAACAGGGGGAAAAACCGAAAATCCGTCAGAGGAAAAAACGTCCGAAAAAGCTGATGAATCTGAGAAAGATCCGGAAGAACCGGAGCAGCCTGAGGGGGGTGAGATACCTGATACAGGAGAAGAAGATTCTAAGAATCCCGACACAGGGGATGAGCCTTCGGATGATTCTGAGAATCCCGATACAGGGGATGAGTCTTCGGATGATTCTGAGAATCCCGACACAGGGGATGAACCTTCGGATGATTTTGAGAATCCCGACATAGAAGATGAAATTTCCGATGAGCCTGTGGATAATGAACAGGAAGAAGACATTCCCCCTGTGGAGGCAGAGGAACCTGAGCAACCCGAGGAGACAGAAGTCACCGTCTCTGAGAACAGCGTGTCGGATAATGCGCTGTCTGCGACGGTTTTTTCCGTGCGCGCTTCCGAGGAAACCGTGACGGCGCTTTCTTTTGATGCGCTTTCCGGCGACGGCGTGCAGGTCACGCTGCCGGCAAAAACCGACGGCATAGATCATTATGTGTGGTACTCCTTTACCGCGCCTAAGGATGGAAGATATGCCTTTTATACCGAGGAGGCTTTTCCCTATGTCGCTTATTTCTATCTGTGTGCGGAGCCGGACAAGGATACGCGCATACGAAATGGGACACCGCAGAAAAGTCATTCGCTCTGTACCACGACGAACTATATGAATCAAGGAGAAACCCTGTACATAGGGGCTTATACGGTGGAAACAGACGAGGACCCCGTTTTTACCCTGCGGGCGGCAGAACAGACCCCGTTTACGAAAAACAACGACGGAACTTATACGGCGGCGCTGCCGGACGGGGATTCGATTACTTTGAAGACGAGAACGGGAAAAAGCCGTTTTCAGGTAGAGATGGTGACGACAACTAGGCCGCAGTGTAATCTGATTCCTTACTACTGTCCGGCGGATCATTCGGAGGGCGATCAATATAGTGGTAATAAGGCGGATACGAGCATGCAGGGATCAACGGCGTGCACAAGTGCGCTTCCCGGGGGAAGCTATGATGTGGCATTTATGGTTACCCGCGGTACATCTGAGAATCGGTTTGCGGCGCTTCTCACCGGCATGGACCCGTTTGTCATAGAAGGGGCGAACAGTGAGGACATCATGTATGTGCATGATGTCGTGTGCGAGGAGAGCGCGATTGCGCTGGATATGGAGTCTCTGGTGCGGGACAGCAATGACATGGAAGTCTGGTGCCATGCTGCGGACAGCGGCGAAAAGATAGGAAATGAGATTACGGTCAATCCGTGGAGGACTTACAGATTTGAGGAACTGGAAGCCGGGACAGAATACCGGTTTGATATTCGTGACGCGGACGAAGACAGGATACTGAAATCGCTGACTTACAGCACGAAGGCGGCGAGTGTACAGATCGAGGATGCCACAGCGGAGATTTCGGATGATTTTTCCAAACTGACGATCAAAGTAAAGACCTCCTGGCAGGGAACGGAAGGCGAGGGGAAGATTCGCTGGAAACTGACGGATTCCCTTGGACGGGTGCACGAGGACGACTACGGGACGATCGATCTTAGCGAGAAGGATGCGCAGGGATATTTTACGAAGGAAATCGATGCTGCCATAGACAAGATCTGTCTGACGGCGGGGGCGGAATATTCCATACAGGTCAGTATGCAATTTACGTCGGAACAGAAAACGGTGTTCACGACGACAAAGGTGGTTACGGTCAAGGTGCCGGAGCAGGCTTCTGTAAAAGAGTCGGATATCACTTTTGAGGTCAGGCAGGCAGAACGGGATGATGCCGGCAAACCGCAGGTCGATTTAACCGTGAAAGTGCAGGGACTTGCGGAAGCTTCTAAAGCGTGTTATTTTTTCCGGTCCGTGCAGGCAGAAGGGGAAGAATATTCGGGAAGAACTCTGTTGTTGGAGGCGGGAGAAGCGAAAGATACAGTTACCCTGTGGACGACGGCATTGGGCATGGAGTATGAGTTTATCCTGTCTGTGGGCGGCAGTACGAAAAAGGTGACTCTCCCTATCGAAAATGAACTTGGCGTGGGTCTGAAGCGGGTGGAGAAAGCGACGGATGAAACAGGGGCGTTTCATTTTGTGCGTACCTATGAGATCGACGGGAAGGAGGACCTGACAGGCACTTATTATCTACAGTTACAGGCGCTTCCACTCACACCCGGCAGCAGTGTACTGCCTTATGAGAACATAGGGAAAGCGGTGGAGTTAACTCAGGCGAACGGCTATCAGGCGACGGTTTCCACGCTGGATGCCGGCTGGGTGCCGCAGCAGGATATCGATTACAGCCTGCGTATCGTGTTGAGCAGGACAGAAAACATCAGCTACGACGTGAATCTGCTGGCTGTGGCTTATGACAACCTTCACACCGGAAAACCGCATTTTATATTGGAGAAACTGAGCAATTATGCCTATACGTCCCAGAGTTATCAGGTGAGCCTTGCGGAAGCGGATGCAAAGGCTTTGGGAGCGCATGGGCTGCGTGTTCCCATATATTGTTATCTTCGGGAAGCGGGCAGGCAGACTTACACGCAAATTGTTAAGAATCAACAATTGCAACCGAAAGAAGACGGCAATGAAGATTATAGTACAATAGTGACGTTTTCCGGGCTGAAGGCGGATACGGAATATGAGTTTTCCCTGCGGGATCATAGCGGGGAGACGGCTTATGCGACGGATGTGTTCCGGACGGTGAAAGATACCCGGGCTGTGACGATCTCAAAGACGGAAGTTTATGTGGATCGGGTGAAGCTTTACTATACCCTGAGCGGGTTTGACAAGTATACACAGGATTATGTGGTGTGCTATTACAGACGGGCGGGCGTTTCCGGAGCATGGAAGTCGAACAACGCATGGCCTGCAAAGAAAGACGACTATTTTACACTGTCGGGTTTGAAAGAAAACACGGCATATGAGTATTTGATCGGTATTGGGAAACAAAGTGAAGATGTTCCTTATCTGACACATACGGTGAGAGGTACGGTTACGACAAGAATTGACACGCGGCGCATCGAGGTCAGCGCAAAGACCCGTATGACGTCTGCCGAGATCACTTATCAAATGTTTAACATGGATGTGACCGGCAACAATATCGTAACATTCTTCTGGCGCGAGAAGGGACAGGAGCAATGGAAAAAGGAGGCGGAGGAGCAGTATTTTACGAACGAGGAGAGGAAGACTCTTTCGCTGAGCGGACTGAAGGAAAATACGGTCTATGAGTATCGGGTCGGGTTCACGAAACCCTGGTCTGTACCGACGGATGATTTGATGCACGTCGCGGAGGGAACATTTCAGACGGTGGAGGATCGGCGGACGGTGGAAATCGTTCCAGAGGTGAAAGCCTATTCCGCGAAGATACGTTATACGTTAAGCGAAATGAAAGGGGCGGATGACGGCTGGTTCGTATGCTATCTGAAAAAGGCTTCCGATGCAGAAAACGGCGCAGGAAAAATGGTGTATACGGCAAAGACGGGAGAAGATGCGGCGGAAGATACCTTTAAGCTTGAGGAACTGGAGGAGGAGACGGCTTACGAGTTGACTGCGGGTTTTGGTACGGAAGAAAATGCCGCCGCAGACAGTTTAAAGCGTGCAAAAACATTTCCGTTTACGACCAATCCTGACAGCCGCAGCCTGTCAGAGGCGAAGGCGGAAGTTACGGATGCAAATGTCACTCTGCAGGTAAAGTTTGCCGGGAATCTGGAGAAACACGCTTCTTATGTCCATTTTTTCTATCGTGAGAAAGGACAGACAGCATATGAAAAGACCGGTCGTATCGTAAACGTGAGCGGCGTAGAGGAGGAAACCGTTGCGGTGACGTTCAGTGCTATGTCGCTGTTAAAAGAGACGGAGTATGAGTTTGCGGCGGTCATGACCAATGATGGGACGTGTGAGAAACCGGAAGATGTGACAAGAGACGCTTATAAGGCTTTTGGCAGCTTTATTACGGCGGAGGCGGTGAAGCCTGTCAAACTGATCATATCGCAGGAACAGCTATATTTGAACGCGAATGCGTTATATAAAAATGAAAAAGGCGTTGGCTTTGATTATTTGAATGTGAAGTGGGAGCCGCTTGAGGCGGATGCCGATCTGGTCTGGAAAAGCAGCGATGAGGCGGTTGTCACAGTGACAGAGGATGGTAAAGTGTCCGCCGCGGCGGCAGGCAAAGCTACGATTACTGCCACATCCATTTATGACAGGGATGTGTCTGTTTCCTGTGAGGTGACGGTTGGCGATTATCTGATCGGCAGGAAAGGCGCGGACGGCAGCATCTCTCCCGTGGAGGATGCGAGGCTGACTGCGGCAAGGGGCGTCTCCTGCGAGGGTTATGTCCTCTGCAAAGCAGCGAATGGAAATCTCACGGAGGTTTTGGCTTCAGAGATCATTTCGCGTAATGAATCGATTGCACAGTGGGCGGATGGTGTGATCGAGACAAAGCGTGCGGGCGAAACCAAACTGGTGTTCACGTCGGAGGCAGACCGGGTGCAGGCTTTCCTGACGGTTTCTGTGCAGCCTTCCACCGGCAAGGGTTTTGCAATCACAGGATTTCGATCGAATTATGATTCCGGGCGCTCTTATCAGGCGTTGAGGGCGGAGGAGAAGGACGCCGGGGGGCGTGAGCAGTATACGATGGCATATTCATCGGGAAAGAATATTTCTTACACCGCATTGGGGGAGATTATGCCTTCCCGTCCCGGGTTTGACAGCGGAGACTTCAATTGGAGCATTGATCAGTCCGATGTGGCGACAGTGGACGGGAGTGGGAAGGTGAAACCCCTGAAAGCAGGCGATGCCGTGCTTCGCGTGGTGCCGAAAAACGCGGATGAAGATGCGCTCTACAAGACGCAGGTCTGCGAGATCGCGCTGCATATCAAGGAATTGCCGCCACAGGGGAAAAGCAGCTTATTCTATGCGCTGGAAAATACCCATAAAAAGCTGGGCGATGTAAAATTCCCCGAGGATTGGGCAGGGTGGAAATGGCAATCCCCCGACACACCCCTTGTAATCAACGGGGAGAACAGACAGTCTTATTCGTTTCCGGCAGTTTATACAGGAGATACTTATTATCCGCATGAAAGGCTCGTCAGTGTGCAGATCGGCAGGGTGACGGGAATTACAGCCTATGAGAAGGAGGACGGAAATCACAACAACGTGCTGGAGGTGGGAACTGCGGACGGTGAGGGAAATCCGACCGAAGGCTCCGACTCCCTGACGCTGTGCGTAGATTCCCTTTTCCGAGGGGACATCAATCGCAGGGAGAGCCTGAACTATACGTGGAAGGTGGAAGTGAATCAACCGACAGGGCTTGTCCTGAAAGAAGGGGAGTTCAGACTGGCGGCTGATGGACGGCTGCAGAAGACCTTTACCGTGACGGCGGTGAAAAAAGGTAACTATACCCTGACACCTGTTATTAAAGTGACGGATCCCAAGACGAAGCGGGAGAAGGTGCTGGCAAAGACCAGTTTTAAGATTAAGGCTGTGGAGGAAAAGCAGGCGTATGTTACGCTAGTGCCTGAGGAGACCGTAGGTGTTCAGGTGGAAGAAGGCGGAAGGATCGTGGCGTATGTTGACGGGGATGTCAAAAGCCTGCGCATCGGGACAAAGCTCCTTGACAGAATGGGGACGGAGACGGTTTTTGATAAGCTGAAACTTGCATGGAGCGTATCTGATAAAAAGGTCGCCACGGTGCAAGCGTCCAAGGATACGCACTCGGCGGAGGTAAAATTCGTCGGGGAGGGGCATGTGATCCTGACGGCGAAGGCGAAAGATAAGGCGGGTCATACCGCGACGGCACAGATCGAGATCAGAAACCGTGCGCCGAGAGTCAGTGTTTCTAAGGTGACAGTCAATCCGGGATATGACTTTGACAGCGCGGAAGGAAGACGGCTTGCCTTTGAGAACGGCGGGGCGGTGGAGGTCGTGCCTGTTTACGGCGTGGAGAAACATAATACGGTCAGACTTTGGATGAGCGATAAAAAGACGCTGGAGACCGACCTGGAGTTGGTTGAATATGAGGATGGCGGCAAATACAGCTATCTGATCTGTCCGACAGAATCTGTGGAAGAAAAGACCTATGACTGTTATCTGGGCGTGGAGAGTCCGGGTCTGCTTGCCGAACCCTTTTTCCATGCGCTCAAAGTGACGGTGAAGACGAAACAGCCGCAGGCGACGGTAAAGTCAGTGCGGGCGGCAAATCTCTTTTACCGTACCGATTCCGCGTCCGTGGATATCAGTACCGCCGAAAAGGGCGTTGTGATCGAAGCTGTGAAATGGATCGACAGTGCGGAGGGAGAAGGAAACGGCTTTGCTTCCGAGCCGTCAGAGTATCCGTTTGACACGACGAAGAAGGCTGGCAATGTGGAACGCCTGTATTTTGCGCAGGAAGACATCCGGCTTACGGACAAGAAAAAACCGGCGGAGCCGGGAATCGTATCGGGTAAAATAGAAATCAGGTATGCGGGCTACAAAGAGACAGTCGAAAAGCCGGTTTCTCTCAAGTGGAATTACAAAAAGCCGACGATTGTGGTCAAAGAGAAGCAAGCCACATTGATCCCGTCTCTGGACGGTCATATAAAAGGCAGTTTTGACCTGTATAATGAGGAAAATAAGAAGCTGTTAAACAGAAGTAACGTAGAAGGGTATGACCCTCGAATCTGTTATAGTGAGTTGACTTTCCAGAACAAGGATGTGCGCAAATCCGGCTACAGGGATTACACCTATGTGGGAAGCAAGACGAAGGGCAGCGAGAAGCTTACTATGACCATCGATTCCGACTACTGGAGGGAGCCTTTGTCTGCCGTGCATACCATAAAGTTTGCTAATCCCACGCCTTATCTGACGAAGACGAAGCTGGTTATCAATACGAGGTATGTGAGCACGGCGTACACGGATATTGAGCTGAAAAGCGCCTACACGGCGGCGCTCTCCTGTGACGATATCGTGATTGAAGGGAAAAATGCGAAATCACAGGCGTTATTGGATGAAGACATTCTGGAGATGGAGCAGGCGAGCAAGGGCAGCAACCGCATTGTGGTGCGGGCAAACAGGGCGCAGACCATGAAAAAGGACTTCAAAAACGGTACTTATGACTTTAAGGTGACTCCCTGCTTTAAGGATGCTTCCGGAAACCGGATCAAGGGAAAGACGCTGACCTTAAAGATCCAGGCGACAAACAAGGCGGTCACCGCGAAGGTGAAGCTGTCCGGGAGTCTGGATCTTGCGAAAAAGCCGGATAAACCGGAGGGAACAGACACCGTCAAAAATTATGTGGAAGTCAGGATTACCCCGCAGAACGTAGGGGATGATTATGCGTATGACAACAAGTACGGGCTTTCGCTGACAGGGGAATACAGCAATTATTTTCAAATATGGTATTATAGTAGTATACCGGGAAGGTACCAAATAAGAATTAAAGAGAATCAGGAGAGCAAAATGAAGGCGGGACAGCGTTACCGGCTGGCAATCCGCTTTACGCTGAAGCTGGAAAACGGTGACACGGTTCAGGTACAGTCTCCGACCTTTACCATCCGCCCTAAACAGTCCGTGCCGAAGGTCATTGTGCATGGCAATTCACAGACGCTGTATGCGGGGAATGACGCCCTGGTGAGAACCTGCGGCTTCGAGCTGCCGGAGGGAACGGGCTATCGGGTGAAGAGCATTTCCGGCGGCATAGACTGTAATAAGGACGGGAAGCAGGATATCGCGCTTTCATGGATGAAGACGGCTTCTACAGACCATTACGTTTCGGCGGAACTGAAACTTGTGGACAGGGACGGCGCGCTGACGGTGGGCGGCATGAAGGGAAAAACCTACACGATTCCCGTCACAATCACACTGGAGGGCAGGGACGGTCTTGCAAAGGATGTAAAGACAAGCATTAAGGTGATTGTGCGGCGGTAGATGCAGTTTATACGCGGAGCAAAACAGAACAAAAAATAACAATAGAAAGACAGTCTCATGAAATCTTTTCTGAGGCTGTTTTTCTGTTGTCCTGCCTGACGGAAGTCTGTGGTGTTTACATAGAATATTACAAGAATGAAAAGGTTTTGACATTTTCTGTAAAAAGGGGTTGACGAAGGTTACATAATATATTATAATAACATACGTTACTAAAAGAAGCTGTAAAAAGCTACAAGAGAGCAGGAGAGGTACATTCTTATGGCAAGAAAAGAGACGATTACAAAAAACGACATATTGAACGCTGCTTTTGAGATGGCGCGGACGGAAGGTTCCACGCAGGTGAGCGCGAGAACGCTGGCGGCGAAGGCGGGATGCTCCACACAGCCGATTTTCCGTGTTTATAAAAATATGGAGGAGCTGGGAGACGATCTGTTTGTGAAGGCGATGGAATTTTTCAGCGCTTATTATGAGGCGTTTCCGAAGCTGAACAATACGCCTTTTGTTAATCTGGGACTTGCTTATATCCGCTTTTCACAGGAGGAGCAGAATTTATTTCGTCTGTTATTTTTATCGGAGAATCGACACGGAAAGAGTCTCTATGATATGCTGAACGGCAAAAACGGCGCGGTGGTGCGTGAGATCAACAGTGCAAAGATTTTCGGCTGTAAAGACCCCAGCGGGATGTTTATGAAGATGTGGATCTTTATCCACGGCGCGGCTTGCATGACTCTGACAGGAGATTATGATCTGCAGGAGGAGGACACCATCAAGCTGCTGGAGGAATCCTACAACGCATTTCAGGCAATTTAACAAAGCGAAAAGGGTTTGACGATGGCAATAGAGAATCGGTATGATATCATAACGAGAATCAACGAATATTATGGCAGGATGAGCAAGGGACAGAAGGCGATTTCTGCTTTTATCTACGACCACTACGATCAGGCGGTGTTTATGACTGCGGCGAAGCTGGGGGATACGGTGGGAGTCAGCGAGTCCACCGTGGTGCGCTATGCCATGTTCATCGGTTACAACGGCTATCCGGAGTTTCAGCGGGATTTGGAATACTGGGTGCAGAATAAAATCAATTCCGTACAGAAGATTGGTGCGAAATACGGAAAGAGCAGCCAGTCGGAAATTTTAAATTCCGTTCTGCAGGCGGATATCGAGAAGATACAGGATACCATCCACAATTTGGATCCGACGGCTTTTGAGACGGCGGTGGATATCATTCTGGAAGCGAAGTCGGTCTATATCATGGGCGTCAGAAGCTGCGAGCCGCTGGCGGACTTTTTGCAGTTTTATCTGAATATGATACGGGGCAATGTGGTGCTTTTAAAAACAACAAGTGTTTCGGAAACCTTTGAGCAGATGATACGCATTGATGAGCGCGATGCTTTCGTGGGAATCAGCTTTCCGAGATATTCCATGAGAACTTTGAAGGCGATGGAGTTTGCCAACGACAGAAATGCCAAGGTGATCGCGGTGACGGATTCGGTGCATTCACCGATGAATCTTTACTCCTCCTGTAATCTCTTTGCCAGAAGCGATATGGTCTCCATCGTAGATTCACTGGTGGCGCCTCTTAGCATGATAAACGCGCTGGTGGTGGCGATGTGCTTGAAGCAGCCGGAGGAAGTGAAGGAGAACCTTAAGAATCTGGAAGAGGCTTGGAATAATTATCAGGTTTACCTGAATGATGAGATTAACTTTATTGATGAGGAGCCGATGTTAAATTACCCCTTGAGAAAAAGGTCGGAATAATATGAATATGGACAAGAATCAGGCGGTCGTGATTGGCGGCGGCGCGGCGGGAATGATGGCTGCAGCGGCTGCGGCGGAAAACGGACGCTCTGTTATTTTATTAGAGAAAAATGAAAAACTCGGCAAAAAGCTGTATATCACTGGCAAGGGGCGTTGTAATGTGACCAATGCCTGTGGGCGGGACAAGTTTTTTGAAAATATTGTCAGTAATCCGAAGTTTCTGTACAGCGCGTTTTCTGCATTTGATAACAAACGGTTGGAAATGTTTTTGAAGGATAACGGTTGTCACTTAAAAGAGGAGCGCGGGGAGAGAGTATTTCCGGTTTCGGACCATGCGTCTGACGTGACGGCCGCTTTTGAACGATTTTTAAAGAAAAACGGGGTACAGGTGCGGCTTCACAGCAAGGTTCGGGAACTGGAGACGGACGGCGAAAAAATAACGGGCGTAATTTTGGAGGACGGAAGCGTGATTCCTGCAGGGCGCGTGATTGTGGCGACGGGGGGTCTGTCTTATCCGGGTACGGGCTCTACCGGGGACGGATACCGTATGGCGCAGGCTTTGGGGCATAAAGTGACGGATTGTATGCCGGCGCTTGTTTCTCTGGAAATGGAGGAAGAATGGTGCAAAAAATTACAGGGGTTATCTTTAAAAAACGTGTCCTTGATCATGAGCTGCGGGAAAAAGAAGCTGTATGAGGGCTTCGGGGAGATGCTGTTTACCCATTATGGGGTGAGCGGACCGCTCGTTTTGTCGGCAAGCAGCTTTTACGGGAAAAGGAAGGGGACAGAGCCGGTGGTTTTGACAATCGATTTGAAGCCTGCACTCTCGGAGGAACAGCTTGATAAAAGGATTTTGAGGGACTTCGAGGAGAATCGGAACCGGCAGTTTAAAAATGCGCTGGGAGGACTCTATCCGTCGAAGATGATTTCTGTTATGATAGAGAGGTCGGGCATTGACCCTGAGAAAAAGGTGCATGAGGTGACGAAGCAGGAAAGGCGGCGTCTGGCGGAGCTGACAAAGGTTTTTACCATGCATGTGCGTGAAAGAAGAGGCTTTGACGAAGCGGTCATTACGCAGGGCGGCGTGTCAGTGAAGGAGGTCAATCCTTCCACCATGGAGTCTAAGCTCGTGCGTGGACTTTATTTTGCGGGGGAGGTACTGGATTTAGATGCGTTGACGGGAGGGTTTAACTTACAGATTGCATGGTCTACGGGGTATCTGGCAGGGAAGAGCTGTACGGAAATGGAAGGAGAAAAATAACACATGGGATTTAATATTGCGATTGATGGGCCTGCAGGTGCAGGAAAGAGTACGATTGCTAAGATGATAGCGGCGAAGAAGGGATATATTTATGTGGACACGGGAGCCATGTATCGTGCCATGGCGCTGTATCTGCTGCGGGAGAACGTGCTGCCGGAGCAGATTGACGAGAAATGCCAGGGGGCGGATATCACCATCGGTTATGAAAACGGCGAGCAGGTGGTTTATTTAAACGGAGAAAACGTAAACGCTTATATTCGCACGGAGGAGGTGGGCAGAATGGCTTCCGTCAGCAGCCCGAACCCCAATGTACGTAAAAAACTGACGCAGTTACAGCAGAAGCTGGCGGCGGATGCGGATGTGGTAATGGATGGGCGTGATATCGGCACCTGCGTGCTGCCGGATGCCCAGGTGAAGGTGTATCTGACGGCGGACAGCCATGAGAGGGCGCTGCGCCGTTATAAGGAGCTTACGGCGAAAGGGGAAGACTGCGAGCTTGACACGATTGAGAAGGATATCATTGAGCGCGACAGGCAGGACATGACGAGAGAGATTTCTCCGTTAAAGCAGGCGGAAGACGCGGTGCTTATCGACTCTTCCCATATGACGGTGGAAGAGGTGGCGGATGCTATCATCTCCCTATGTGGAGGTTGATGTGATGGAAGTGATTCTGGCGGAGCACGCGGGGTTCTGCTTCGGCGTGCAGCGGGCGGTGGATACCGTATATGAGCAGATCGAGCGCAGGGAGGAAGGTGGGATGCCGATTTATACCTTTGGCCCTATCATACATAACGAAGAGGTGGTAAATGACCTGCAAAGGCGTGGCGTGCGTGTGCTTGATTCCCTTGCGGACGCGGCACGGGTTCCAAAGGCGGAGCGTGGCACGGTGATCATCCGTTCTCATGGAGTGGAAAAAAGCGTCTGTGAAAATCTGGAAGCGCTGGGTTTTGAGTTAGTGGATGCCACCTGTCCCTTTGTGAAACGGATTCATACTATTGTGGAGAAGGAGAGCGCGGCAGGTAAAAGTGTCGTGATTGTCGGCAACGCAGGGCACCCAGAGGTGGAGGGTATCAAGGGCTGGTCAACGTCCGAAACATATATTGTGGAGTCTGTGGAAGAGGCGGAAAATCTTGTGTACAGACCAGAAGAAGAACTGTGTATTGTTTCGCAAACGACATTTAACTACAAGAAATTTCAAGATGTGGTTGAAATTTTCAAGGAAAGAGGTTACAATGGTAGTGTTGTGAATACTGTATGTAACGCTACGGAAGTGCGACAGGCCGAGGCCAGAGAACTTGCGGCACGGGTTGATGTAATGATTGTTATAGGTGGGAATCATAGCTCTAACACAAGAAAGCTCTATGAGATTTGCAGGCAGGAGTGCGAAATGACCTACTATATACAGACACTCGACGACTTGCATTTAAGGTTACCTGAATCTGTCCGACTGGTGGGTATTACAGCAGGGGCTTCAACCCCAAACAATATTATCGAGGAGGTTCAAAATTATGTCAGAATTAACTTTTGAACAAATGTTAGAGGAGTCATTAAAGACAATACACACAGGAGAGGTTGTTGAAGGTACCGTTATCGATGTAAAGCCGGAAGAGATCATTCTCAACATCGGATATAAGTCAGATGGCGTTTTAACGAGAAATGAATATACAAACGAACCCAATGTAGATTTGACAACCATCGCGAAGCCGGGTGACACTATGGAAGTAAAGGTGCTCAAGGTGAATGACGGTGAGGGACAGGTTCTCCTTACCTACAAGCGTCTCGCGGCGGACAGAGGGAACAAGCGCATCGAGGAAGCATACGAGAACAGAGAAGTACTTACTGCGAAGGTGGCACAGGTGCTGGACGGCGGCTTAAGTGTCGTTGTGGAAGAGGTGAGAATCTTCATCCCGGCAAGTCTTGTATCCGATACTTATGAGAAAGATCTGAACAAGTACGCGGGGCAGGAGATTCAGTTTGTCATCAGTGAGTACAATCCGAAGAGAAGAAGATACATCGGCGACAGAAAACAGCTTATCCTTGAGGAGAAGGCGGAGCTGCAGAAGAAACTGTTTGAGACGATTAAAATCGGCGATACCGTGGAAGGTACGGTTAAGAATGTAACGGATTTCGGCGCATTCATCGATTTGGGCGGCTGTGACGGTCTGCTTCATATCTCCGAAATGTCCTGGGGCAGAGTGGAGAATCCGAAGAAGGTATTTAAGGTTGGTGATGTGGTAAAGGTGCTGATTAAGGACATTTCCGGCACCAAGATTGCTTTAAGCCTTAAGTTTGAAGACCAGAATCCCTGGAAGGATGCGGCGAGCAAATACGCGGTAGGCACTGAGGTGACCGGTAAGGTGGCGCGCATGACGGATTTCGGCGCATTTATCGAGTTAGAGCCCGGTATTGACGCGCTGCTGCATGTGTCCCAGATTTCTAAGGAACATATTGACAAGCCCTCCGATGTACTTAAGAGCGGCGAGAAAGTGACGGCGAAGGTTGTTGACTTCAACGAGGCGGACAAGAAAATCAGCCTGAGTATCAAGGCAATGTTTGCACCGGAGCCTAAGGCTGAGAAGGCTGCGGACGAGGATGTCGTTTCCGTAGATATTGACGCGGTGATCGCGGAGGAGGACGCGGCAGAGTAAGACAAAATAAAGGCGGTGGGGATCCATGGCATATGACTATGAATACTTTAAGAAAGCGGTTTATGACCTTACGAAAATCGATTTGAACGCTTACAAGGAAAAGCAGATGAAGCGTCGGATTGATACGCTGATTTCCAAGAATAAGGTTGTCGGATATGATAATTACGTGAATGTACTTAAGACGGATACTGCCAGATTTGAGGAGTTTGTCAATTATCTGACGATTAACGTTTCTGAGTTTTACAGAAATGTAGACCAGTGGCAGCTTTTGGATAAGGATATTTTTCCGGAGCTGATTCAGCGTTACGGCAAGAACTTAAAGATATGGAGCGCGGCGTGCTCAACGGGCGACGAGCCGTATTCTCTTGTGATGGCGCTGTCCAGACATGTGCCGATTAACCAAATCAAGATTTATGCGACGGATTTGGATAAGCAAGTGATTGCGAAGGCGAAAGTGGGGCTGTACGCGGAGAAGAGTCTGGCAGGTGTGCCTGCGGACTTGAAAAAGAAGTTCTTTACGAAGGTCGGTCCTTCCTATCAGATTTCTGATGAGATTAAGAACCGGGTAGAATTTAAAGAACATAATCTGTTGAAAGATACATACCCGACGGATTTTCATTTGATTGTCTGCCGTAATGTGCTGATTTACTTTACGGAGGAAGCGAAGGATGAGGTGTTCCGCAAGTTCCAGAAGAGTTTGAAGCCCGGCGGCTATCTGTTTATCGGCAGCACCGAGCAGATTATCAACCATAAGGATGTGGGCTTTGAACGGAAAAATTCGTTCTTCTACCAGAAACCAATGTAAACAGAGTGAGAAGTGAAAGGGCAGCGATTCGTCGCCGCCCTTTTGGTGATCTTATCAGTATGTTTTCGCCATTTTTCCTAATAAGTACTGCGCGTAGCGGGAGAAAAGCTCCCGGTCGGTTTTGCGCTCGTCGGTGAGCTCGAAGAAAAGTTCGTGGCTCTTATAGTCCCGTTTGAAGAAAGGCTCAATCAAAATGTCCCATTGGGGAAGGAAGAGCCCGTATTTGCGTGTGTAGCAGGTGGCGGCTGTCGCCTGTGTGCGGTGCGACGCATCTACAAAGGAGGACACCGATTTGTGGAGGGCGATATCTTCCTCCGGCAGATAATAGTAGTCTTTATAGCTTGCGTAGAAATATTTCATTTCTTCTTCATAAAGGGGCGCTTTCAGAATGCCTTCGCTTTTTTCTCCACTGAAATAGCAACCGTTTGCCAGATTGGAGAGGGAGAAGGGAAGCGGGGCAGGCAGCGTCAGCTTCATGAGAAGCTCCTGTTTTTCTTGACCATGATAGTCAACATAGCTGTTTGCCTGTACTTTCTTCGCACGGATATTTCCGTTAAAAAGGTCATAGAATGCAAGAAGAGGCAAAAGCTGCAACATGCCCTGGATATCGTCGCTGTTATGTAAAAGCAGGAGTGTGCGCGCGTCTGGGGAAGGATTTTCCACATAATGTCGGTAGACTTCAATCAGCTCGCCGCCGTGGAAGCGGTCTTCCCGGTGGATACCGAGAAGTGTCTCCAGCGTTTTCTGCTTGCAATTCGGCACGTGCAGAAACGCTTTGTAGGGCGAAACGCGTTTATAGAGGTCGATTCCCTCGTAACTGTCAAAGTTGTGCGGCAGTTTATGCTGTTCACATTTCTGCAGCAGATAGGGCAAGTCAAAGTTATTGCCGTTAAAGTGAATCAGACGGGTGAAAGAGCCGGCAAACTTGAAGAAAGCGTTCAGCACGGCAGGCTCCTCTGTGGGATTTTCACAAAACCATTGTCTGATGTGCCAGCTTCCATCCGCGTAAAAAGCCGTTCCGATCAGATAGAGCGAGGAGCTTTTGGCGGTGAAACCCGTGGTTTCTATATCCAGAAATAAAAACTGTTCCAAGGGAGCGAGGCGCTCTAAAGGATAGTTGATCGTGAAAGATTCCAGGTTATGATTTATGATTTGCATATATTTCCTCCGTTCTTTTCATCATCTTAACATATTTTCCGAATTAGCAGTAGTTTTTTTCGTCGAAAAATAGTATATTTATAATAGCGGTTCCATCCGACTTAAGGTGTGAGCTGAATGCGAAAGGAGCAGGGTTACAAGTATGGCAAAATTAACATTTAACGGCGGCATACATCCCTACGACGGGAAGGATTTGTCAAAGGATAAGCCCATCAAGGCGGTGCTGCCCAAGGGAGATTTAGTGTACCCGCTGTCCCAGCATATCGGTGCACCCGCCAAACCCATCGTAGAGAAGGGCGACCGGGTTTTGACAGGGCAGAAGATTGCGGAAGCGGGCGGTTTTGTGTCTGCGCCCATTTACGCGACGGTATCGGGCACGGTGAAGGCGATTGAGCCGAGACGCGTGGTCACGGGCGACAGCGTGATGAGCATTATTATTGAAAACGACGGTCTTTACGAGGAAGTAGAGTATCCGGCGCGGAAACCTCTCGAGGAGATGACGAGAGAAGAAATTATCGAGTGTGTGAAGGAAGCGGGCATTGTAGGCATGGGAGGCGCGGGTTTCCCGACCTTCATTAAACTTTCGCCCAAGGAACCGGAAAAGATCGACTACGTGATCGCGAACTGTGCGGAGTGCGAGCCTTATCTGACATCCGATTACCGCAGGATGTTAGAGGAGCCGGAGAAACTTATCGGAGGACTCAAGGTTTCCTTAAAGCTCTTTGAGAACGCGAGGGGCATTCTGGCGGTGGAGGATAATAAGCCGGATTGCATTGAAAAATTAAGAGAGCTGGTAAAGGACGAGCCGCGTATCAGCGTGAAGGAGCTAAAAACCAAGTACCCGCAGGGTGCTGAGCGGCAGATTATATATGCGACCACGGGAAGGGCGATTAATTCTTCCATGCTCCCGGCGGATGCGGGGTGCGTGGTGAATAATGTAGATACCGTGGTGGCAATCTACCATGCGGTAATCGAGGGGAAACCGCTGATGAACCGTATTGTTACGGTGACCGGGGACGCGATTGCCAACCCGCAGAATTTTATCGTGCGGATTGGCACGAACTATTATGAACTGGTGGAGGAAGCGGGCGGCTTTAAGCAGGATCCGGTTAAAATTGTGTCCGGCGGGCCGATGATGGGCTTTGCCCTTTTCGGGCTGGATGTGCCGACTACCAAGACGGCTTCGGCGCTCCTGTGTCTCACGGAGGATGAAGTGTCCCGCATGGAGCCTTCCGCCTGCATCAACTGTGGGCGCTGCGTGGAGGTCTGCCCGGGGCGGGTGGTGCCCAAACTTCTGGCGGTGGCTGCGGCCAACGGGGACGAGGAGACATTTCTTGCCCATGACGGCATGGAATGCTGCGAATGCGGCTGCTGCAGCTTCGTCTGCCCGGCGAAACGGCATCTGACACAGAATATCAAATCCATGCGCAAGCTCCTGCTTGCCAAGAAGAAGAAATAAAAGACGAAGTAACGGTTCAAAACCGTGAAGGTGTTTGAGCAAGTTACGACGAAAGGAGCATAGATTGTAGAGATGAGTGATTTAATGAAAGTGTCTTCCAACCCTCATGTCAGATCGAAGTCCACCACCGCGAGCATTATGCTGACCGTGGTGATCGCCCTTCTTCCGGCGGCTGGATTTGGCATTTATAACTTCGGACCCAAGGCGCTGCTGTTGATTTTGGTGACAGTAGCTTCCACGGTGGCGACGGAGTTTGTGTTTGAGAAGATTTGTAAGAAAAAGATAACCATAGGAGATTATTCCGCGGTGGTGACGGGACTGCTTCTGGCGCTTAATCTGCCGGTGTCCGCACCGTGGTGGATAGGCGTGGTGGGCGGCGTGTTCGCCATTTTGGTGGTGAAGATGCTGTTTGGCGGCATCGGACAGAACTTTATGAACCCGGCGCTCGGCGCTCGGTGTTTCCTGCTGATTTCCTTTACGTCCATTATGACGAATTTCGACTGTGACGCGTACACGGGGGCGACGCCCCTCGCCGCGTTAAAGAGCGGGGAGTCCGTTAACATTCTGGATATGGTGATCGGCCGCACGGCGGGAACCATCGGTGAGACGTCCATGATTGCCATCGTGATTGGTGCCTGCATTCTGATTTTGTTCGGTATCATTGATCTGCGCATTCCGGGTACCTATATTGTGACGCTGGCGGTATTTGTGACGCTGTTCGGCGGTCGGGGTTTCAACTGGCCTTACATATCCGCCCATCTTTCCGGCGGCGGTCTGATGCTGGGCGCGTTCTTTATGGCGACGGACTATGTGACGAGACCGATCACGAAAAAAGGACAGTATGTGTTTGGCTTTTTGCTGGGCGTCCTGACGGGGATTTTCCGTATCTTCGGTCCCTCCGCGGAGGGCGTGTCTTACGCGATCATCATCGGCAACCTCTTAGTGCCGCTGATTGAGAAGGTCACTCTTCCGAAAGCATTTGGGAAAGGAGGAGAGAAGGCATGAAAGAAATGATGAAAAATACGGGGATTCTGCTGGCGATCACGCTGATTGCGGGTCTCCTTCTCGGTCTGGTTTACCAAGTGACAAAAGCCCCGATTGCGGAGCAGGAGGCGAAGGCGAAACAGGAGGCGTGTCAGGAAGTGTTTGCGGATGCGGCGTCCTTCGAGTCGGTAGAGCTTCAGGCGGTGGATGAGAGTACATGGAGCGGCGAGGGTTACGGACAGGAGAGCGTGGATGAAGTGATGGCGGCAATGGACAGTGCGGGAAGCACGCTCGGCTACGTGATTACGGTTACCACTAAGGAAGGCTACGGCGGCGACATTCAGTTTACGATGGGGATTCGCAGCGATGGCACCGTGAACGGCATTTCCTTACTTGCCATCTCCGAGACGGCGGGACTCGGTATGAGAGCCGAAGAAGTCCTGAAACCGCAGTTTGCAGGAAAAAATGTGGAAAAATTCGCGTATACGAAGAGCGGCGCGGCGGCGGACAATGAGATTGATGCCATTTCCGGCGCGACCATTACCACAAATGCGGTGACCAATGGGGTCAATGCTGGATTATACTATTTCCGGACAGTGTTGGGAGGAGGTGACGGACAATGAGTCAGATGGATGAAAAGAATGTAAAACGGGAAAATCCGGTGACCGAGCGGTTATTAAACGGTATTGTAAAGGAGAACCCGACCTTTGTCCTGATGCTTGGTATGTGTCCGACGTTAGCGGTGACTACTTCCGCCATCAACGGGCTGGGTATGGGGCTGACCACCATGGTGGTGCTGGCACTCAGTAACGTATTTATTTCCCTGCTTCGGAATATCATCCCGGATAAGGTGAGAATCCCGGCTTTCATCGTGATTATCGCTTCGTTCGTGACGATGGTGGAACTGCTTTTGCAGGGCTTTATCCCCTTCCTCTATGACGCGCTCGGCATTTACATTCCGCTGATCGTGGTAAACTGTATTATCCTCGGGCGCGCGGAGGCATATGCCTACAAAAATCCCGTGATTCCGTCGCTGTTTGACGGCATCGGCATGGGACTCGGCTTTTCCGTGGCGCTGACCTGTATCGGTGCGGTGAGAGAACTTCTGGGTGCAGGGGAGATCTTCGGCATTCACGTGATGCCGGAAAGCTTCGTGCCGGTGAGCATCTTTATCATGGCGCCGGGCGCATTCTTCGTGCTTGCGCTTCTGACGGCGATCCAGAATAAGGTAAAGATTGCCGGGGAGCGGAAAGGAAAGGATATGTCAAAGATCCAGTCCGGCTGTGGAAACGACTGTCTGAACTGCGCAGACACAGGCTGTGCGAAACGTCTGATTGACGAAACGAGGGGAGAGGAGGAGAAGAACAATGCTTAAAGAACTTTTGGTGATTTTGATTGCGTCCTCCCTTGTCAATAATGTGGTGTTAAGCCAGTTTCTGGGGCTGTGTCCGTTCCTTGGTGTGTCCAAGAAGACGGAGACGGCCACAGGCATGGGCGTGGCGGTTATTTTTGTTATCACGCTTGCCTCGGCGGTGGCAGGAGCGATCTACCAGTTCATCCTGCAGCCTTTTCATATCGAATATTTGCAGACCATTGTGTTTATTCTGGTCATCGCGGCGCTTGTGCAGTTTGTGGAAATGTTTTTAAAGAAGTTCATTCCGGGGCTGTATCAGTCGCTGGGTGTGTATCTGCCCCTGATTACCACCAACTGCGCGGTGCTTGGTGTGGCGCTGACCAACGTACAGAAGAATTATGGGATACTGACCGGAATAGTCAACGGTTTTGCGACGGCAGCCGGTTTCACCATTTCCATCATTATTCTGGCGGGAATCAGGGAGAAGCTTAAGTATAATGATATACCGGAATCCTTTCAGGGGATGCCGATCGTGCTGGTGACGGCGGGGCTGATGGCGATTGCGTTCTGCGGATTTTCGGGATTACTCTAAGGGGGACGAAGGTATGGATATAGCGGGAATTTTAATGGCTACGGGGATTGTGGGAGCGGTCGGCTTATTCGTCGGTTTGTTCCTCGGCGTGGCCGGTATCAAGTTTAAGGTAGATGTGGATGAGAGGGAGGAGGCTATCTTAGGCGTCCTTCCGGGAAATAACTGCGGCGGCTGCGGCTACGCGGGCTGTTCCGGGCTGGCGGCTGCGATTGTAAAGGGAGAGGCACCCACAAACGCCTGCCCCGTGGGTGGCGAGAAAGTGGGCGCGCAGGTGGCGCAGATCATGGGCGTGGAAGCCGGCGAGAGCGTGCGCATGGTGGCCTTTGTGAAATGTCGCGGCGATAAAGAGCGCACCCGCACGGATTATGATTATACGGGCGTAGAGGACTGCGCCATGGTGGCCTTTGTGCCAAACGGCGGGCCGAAAGCGTGTAACGATGGGTGTCTCGGTTTTGGAAGCTGTGTGAAGGCTTGTCCTTTCGACGCGATTCATGTGGTAAACGGCGTTGCTGTGGTGGATAAGGAAGCGTGCAAGGCGTGCGGCAAGTGTGTGGCGGCGTGCCCGAAGCATCTGATCGAGCTGATTCCCTACGACGCGAAACATGTGGTGGCATGCAGTTCGAAGGAGAAAGGTCCTGTGACCATGAAGGCATGCGACGTGGGCTGTATCGCCTGTCAGCTGTGCAAGAAGAACTGTCCGGCGGACGCGATTGTGATTGAGGATTTCCACGCGATTATCGATCAGGAGAAATGTACCGGGTGCGGGACATGTAAGGAGAAGTGCCCGAAGAAGGTCATCGTATAGAAAATGGGGGAACGGCAACATGGATGGACAGTTGAAGGGCGGGACGATACTCACTTCTGAGAGTGGTAACAAATATACGGTGAAACAGCTGCTTGGCGCCGGCGGGCAGGGGGAAGTGTATTCGGTGGAGTCCGAAAATAAGCTGTATGCCTTGAAATGGTATTATAAGAATACCGCCACCAAAAACCAGAAGGAAATTCTGGATAATCTGATCCAGAGCGGCGCGCCGGACGACTCTTTCCTGTGGCCGCAGGATATGATTTTCCGTGCTTTCGGGGAATCCTTCGGTTATATCATGCCGCTTCGCCCGAAGAATTACCGGAGCATTGTGGATATGATGAAGCGAAAGGCGGAGCCTTCTTTTTACTGCCTGTGCAGAGCCGCTTATCATCTGACCAGAGGATATAACGCGCTGCACGGGAAGGGTTACAGCTACCGGGATATTTCTTTCGGCAATGTCTTTTTTGACCCTGATACGGGCGACGTTCTGATCTGCGATAACGATAATGTTTCCTATAACGGCGCGAAGACGGGGGTGTACGGCACGCCCCGCTTTATGGCACCCGAAATTGTAATAGGAAAAGCGAAACCGTCTCGAAATACGGATCTCTTTTCCCTTGCGGTGCTGCTCTTTTATATGTTTATGTTAAATCATCCCTTGGAGGGCAGGAGAGAAGCGAGGATTAAATGTATGGATATTCATGCCATGAATATGCTGTACGGGACCGACCCGCTGTTTATCTTTGACCCGGACAACAAGGACAACAGACCCCTTGCGGGCTATCAGGACAATGCGCTCATCTTCTGGGAGCTGTATCCGCAGCAGCTGCGTGATCTGTTTACCACCTCTTTTACCGTGGGACTTACGCAGCCAAACCGCCGGATTACGGAAGGTAAGTGGATGGAAACTTTTGCGAATTTGATGTCCGGCATTATGCCCTGTCCAAACTGCGGCAGCGAGGTGTTTTATGACGCGCGAAAGGAAGCGGACGGCGTGGCGCACATCTGCTGGGGATGTCAGAATGCGGTTCCCGTGCCGCCTAAGCTCGTAATCGGAAAGAACGTCGTGCTGTTATTGTCGAATACAAAGCTGTATCAACACCATATTGAGGGAAATTATGATATGGACAAGGTTGTCGGCGAAGTGGTACAAAATCCCAACAACCCGAAGCAGTGGGGAATCAGGAACCTGTCCGGTGATAATTGGACATACAGTAAGGCGGATGGCACGCAGGTTCCCGTGCCGCAGGGACGTTCTGCGGCGATTGTCAGGGATGCGAAGATTGATTTCGGGCAGATGACGGGAGAATTTCATGGAGGAGCATGAGGGCAGGCATGGACGATGATAAGGTTTTAGCTGGCTTGATACAGGATTATCCCGATGCGCTTTCGGACAGAAAGAGACTGCAGGCTCTTCTTTTGGATTTGTTTCCGCAGGACAGGCGGAAAAGGAATCTTTTACTGATTGTGTTTGACGACGGCATTGTTGGTGAGATGCAAAGCCTGAAGCAGATGGATCATATGACGCGGCATCGTTTTGTCAGGTCTATTGAGCAGGGATATGATATTCGGACGAAAAGCGCAGAGTCTGCGGTTATGTTATGGGCAAGGGCAATGGGGCTTTCCATGGGCGGGAACGACGACCAGGAAGATGGGACGAGCGCTCCTGCACGCGCGCAGGAACCGTCTCCCTCTCCCAAAAAGGAGTGGGCGCCCTGTGAGAGCGAGAGTCTGTATGAATACGAAGAAACGTCAAGAGGACTGCGTATTATCAAGTATGTGGATTTTGATGAGCCGGTGGTGGTGATTCCCAATATCATTGAGGGGAAAAAAGTGATTGCGGTCGGCAATTACGCTTTCAAGGGCTGCGTGGGCATTGAGAAGGTCATTGTCTCCGAGGGCATAGAGATTCTGGGAAACGGCGCGTTTTTAAATTGTAAGGGACTTAAAGAGGTATCGCTGCCGACATCTTTGCGGGGTATCGGCGGTACGGACGCGGCAGGCTGTCCAAAGATCTTAGGAAGCGAGATTAAATATGAGGGCGCTTTTGAGTACAGCGGGCTTAAGTCCGTTACGGTGCCGGACAGCGTGAAATATGTCGGTGAGAACAGCTTTGCCGGCTGCGGGCAGCTAGTGCGGGTCGTGTTGCCGGATAAGCTGAAGGAAATCCGGGAAAATACATTCCGCTGGTGCAAAAGCCTGCGGGAAGTGGTGTTTCCGCGGGAACTGTATGTGGTCCGGATATCCGCCTTTGAAGGCTGTGATACTCTGCAGACGGTGGACATTCCGGAAGGCGTGACAGCCATTGAGGAAGGCGCCTTTGCGGGCTGTAAAAGTCTGGAACATATTTATATACCGGATTCCGTGGTGGAAATCGGCGGCGGAAAAGGGACGGGCTTTTTAAAAACGTTCGGGGAAGCCGACGAGCGGCATGAGAACTTTACCATTCGTTGTAATCTTGGTTCTTATGCCATGCAGTATGCGAGGGCACAGCAGATAAAATGTGTTAGGGCAGAGTGAGAGAAGGAGGGGTAATAGATTATGGGAGAAATGAAAAGACCGGGGGGAGAGCTGGCGAGCAGACCGCTTCACTTTTTTTGGATCGTGGACTGTTCCGGATCCATGTACGGAGAGAAGATCGGCACGGTGAATCATGCTATCCAGTCCACCATACCGGAGATGGTGTCTGCGGCGGAGAATAATCCGAACGCGCAGCTGATGATACGGACGTTGAAATTTTCCACAGGGGCGTCCTGGGTGACGACCAATCCGGTCAATGTGGAAGATTTCGCTTGGGACGATTTGGAAGCCGTGGGTGTGACCGATCTCGGTAAGGCGTTTGAGCTTCTGGCGGCGCAGCTTACGATTCCGCCCATGTCGGACAGAGCGCTTCCGCCTGTGCTCGTGCTTTTGTCAGACGGACAGCCGACGGACGACTACAAAAAGTCATTGGCGGATCTAAAGAAGCTGCCTTGGGGCAAGAAGGCGGTCAAGATTGCCATTTCTATCGGGCAGGATGCGGACGACGCCGTTTTAGAGGAGTTTACGGGGAATAAGGAACTGGTGCTGCAGGCGAACAACGCGGCGGCTCTCACCAAGATGATCAAGTGGGCGTCCACGGCGGCGTCTCTCGTCTCCGCGCCGGCAAGTATCGCGGCGGATGCGGCGGCGCAGGACGGCGATGCGCCTGTCATTGTCGATATGGGCGGCAGGATTCCCGATTTGGATGATATTCAGGAAGGGGACGTCTGGTAACCTATGATACAAGTATTTGGCGCGTCGGTGCAGGGAGCGTCCCATGTGCGGAGCGGAAGGGAGTGTCAGGACAGTCTGAAAAAAGGAATCACGGATTCCGGCGCGGTAATTCTGGCGGTGGCGGACGGTCACGGGAGCGATGCCTGCCCTTACAGCAAGACAGGCTCCTTTACAGCCGTCAATGTCTTTTGCAAAATCATGGGTGATTATCTGGAGACTTATGCCGGACAGTCAGAAACGCTCTTTACGTTTTTGAAGCGGGAGGGTGATACCAAGATTGCGCAGGAAATCGACGCCGAGTGGAAACGGAGAATCCTGCGGCTTCATAGCAAATGTAAACGGGAAATTCCTGTGGGCGCGGACGGCGGAAAAGACAGGGAAGCGATTTATAAACTTTACGGGAGCACACTTCTGGGGCTCGTTATTACGGAAGTGTTTCTCTTTGCTTTTCAGCTCGGTGACGGGGATATCATGAAAGTGTCGGAGAACGGGGTATACCATGTGATTGAGCCGGATAAGATTCTCGGTACGGAAACGCACTCGCTCAGCAAGGCGGAATCGTGGAAGAAAGCTATCACATTGATTCGGAAGCGGGAAGAGAACGAAAAAGAACCCGTTATGTTTATGCTTTCCTCGGACGGACTTTCCAACAGCTATAAAGATGACGAAGCGTTTAAAAAGACCTGCACAGATTATTATGTTCTGCTGAAAGAACACGGGGTAAAAGCGGTGTCCGGGCTGCTGAAAACATGGCTGCAGGAGACGAGCGAAATGGGGTGCGGTGACGATATCACGGCGCTGTTTGCATATGATATGTGATTGCGAAACGCGGCGCGGATAACGAGCAAACATCAATTTGTATAGGAGATGGAAAGGAGCGGAGGCGATAAGAGTGAAAAATCATGCGGAGAAAATGATGGAAGCGCGCATTGCCCTCTGTAAGTGCAAAGAAGGCGGAAACATATACGGCGTCCGCTTCGAGAAAACGGGGGACGGATGGAAATATACATGGGCGTTTCCCGTAAAGGAAGCGGCGGCGAAGCGGGAACACTATGACGAGACAAAAATTGTCGGACAGATTTTTCCGGACAATGAGTATCCTGGCTGCCCTTATTGCAGGACGAAGGATTTCGTGGTCTGCAACTGTGGGAAACTGAACTGCCATAACGGGAATGACACCCATTTTACCTGTAACTGGTGCGGGCTGACGGGGACGCTTGGCAGCTATGACGGGGCGGGATTTGGGTCCGGCGGGGATATATAATATTCCGACAGAATACAGATGGAGCAGAATTTGATGTTCGGTGATTTTGGAATAGCGGTGAAGAAAGGAGCTTAGAACGGAATGCAGACAGTGAAACTTGGCAAGACAGGGATTGAGACGAATAAGAACGCGTTCGGCGCGCTGCCGATCCAGCGTATTTCGGACGGGGATGCGGTAAAGCTTTTGAGGAAGGCGTATGATAACGGTATGACCTTTTTTGATACGGCGCGGGCTTACTCGGACAGCGAGCATAAGGTAGGGCTGGCATTTGAAGGAATGCGAGAGAAAGTGATTATCGCCACCAAGACGGGAGCGCAGAATGCGGAAGGGTTCTGGAAGGACTTGGAGACCAGCCTGTCCAATCTGAAAACAGATTATATTGATATTTACCAGTTCCACAATCCGGCTTTCTGCCCGAAGCCGGGGGATGAGAGCGGGCTGTACGACGCGGCTTTACAGGCGAAGGAGCAGGGGAAGATAAAGCATATCGGCATTACGAACCATCGTCTCACAGTGGCGCATGAGGCTATTGACAGCGGACTTTACGAGACACTGCAGTTTCCTTTCTGTTATCTGGCGACGGATAAGGATGTGGAGCTGGTGGAGAAATGTAAGGCGGCGGACATGGGATTTATCGCCATGAAAGCGCTTTCCGGCGGTCTTATTACGAACTCCGCGGCGGCTTATGCGTATCTGGCGCAGTATGACAATGTACTGCCCATCTGGGGCGTACAGCGGGAGGCGGAGCTTGACGAGTTTCTCTCTTACATAGATAACCCGCCCGCTATGACGGAGGAAATTAAGGCGCTGATTGAAAAGGACAGGGCGGAGCTTCTGGGTGAGTTCTGCCGGGGCTGCGGGTACTGTATGCCCTGTCCGGCGGGGATTGAGATCAGCATGTGTGCGAGAATGTCATTGCTCCTTCGCAGAGCGCCTTCCGCTGACTTTTTGGGAGATCTATGGCAGGAGAAGATGGGTAAGATTGAGGAATGCCTGCACTGCAACCAGTGTAAGGGCAAGTGTCCTTACAGTCTGGACACCCCTTCGCTTCTTGCGAAGAATCTGGAGGATTACAAGAATGTGCTGGCGGGGAAGGTCAGTGTATAGGAGACGACAGACTGGAAAGATACTCAGCGCAACAGTTCTTGTGCTGGGTGTCTTGTTTTTCGTGCTGGTCGTGGACAGTCTGGCTTTCTGTGGCATGAAGTATGTGTTCCACCTGGATTTTTCGCAGGATTACCGGCAGGTGGATGAAATAGGGCAGCTGCGGTTTTGGGATAGATGGGGCGGAAAGGTTTACATAAGATATTCTTTCGGTCTGCGTCCCATAGAAAAGCGGGAGGATGTGCCGGAGCCGGAAAAATCGGCGTTTTTCTGGCTGGATGCGGGTGTTTATGACGTTATGGACTCTGGGGAACTTGTCGCATGGTATGACTGGAAAGAGGATGCAGTCTTTGTCGGAAATGCCCGGGGCGAGATTCAGAAAACCTTTGATGTGATCTATGACGTGGAGAAACTTGCGTTCTCGCCGGACGGCAGATATCTGCTCGTCTATGAGATTGATTACAGGGGAGAGATCACGGATGACGAATATTGTTATTACCGGGTGATTGATCTGGAGGATGGGGTACAGTACACGGTTTACGGCGGGTATCGGGAGTGGTTTTGAGTGTACTGGGAGGAGTAGTTAAGTGGGTACACTTATGTGGAAAACTTCTTTGCCAAAACGGTCAAGTATCACAAAGGTATTTCCGCGCCATTCCGCTTTTGCGTATAACTGGCTGCCCAGCCTGTCTACGTATTTTGTGCCGTTGTCCAGTATTTCTTGGCAGTAGACATTGCCCTTTCGGTCTGCAATTTTAATATGCCACCCTTCCCCTGTTTCGGCGGAAAGAATCCGGTATACATGTGCTGTCAGTCCATTGGTTTTGGAATGCCTTGTGAGTTTGTCGATGCGTTCTTCCCGCACAAAATGACAGTCGGCAATATGCGCAAATGCCGTTTCTATTTTCTTGCAGACATCTTCGTGACAGTGACTGCGCTGTGCGATATCCAGCAAGGTGTTCCTCAAAATTTCCCAAATCACCATGGGTTCGGTATCGTCGTCGGCTGTTTCAAGCGCGGCTATACCCTCCTGTTCCAGATAATAGACTGAGATGTGAAAATTCTTATCATAAATATATTTTTCGTTTCCCGGAACAGGGTGGACCTGATGGGCGCAAACGGTTATTTTTCCGCTGCCATCAATGACGGTTCCCTTGAGTTCTTCTTCAATCATGCGGCACAGATAAAAACTTCTGTTGTACAGGGGCAGTTGGGTTTGCAGCCGTTTGCGGTGTAAATAGGCGCTTTTGGTATATACAGGCAATTGCGCTTCCATCTTTTCTTTTTCGGTTTTCTTATCGCCTTCCAACACAAGTGTGTGAAATTTCATGGAAATGTCCTCCTGTAAATATTAGCTTTTATTCTTCGACTTTACCTATAATGCGTGAATCAATCTAAAAATTTGCCGTTCCCGTGGAGAAGCTGACGCCCCACAATACGACACGGATGATGCCGCACGCAGCAAGATGCAGTGGATAATAAATGTAAAATAGTTTCCCGATTCCTTTCATGGAACCGCGTTTCCCGTTATAAAGCCTTAAAAGAGGGATAGTCAGGCATGTGAATAACTGGATAACGGCATACACTTTATCAATAAAGAAAAAGTATACATGGGCATATACTGCTGTCCATAACATCATATATGCCATCTGTTTTTTGAAATTTCCCCTGTACAGCCCAATATATACGATCGCCATCGTCGCGATACAGCTCCAGTCGGACGGAAAAGTAATCAGGCAGACAAGGATGGTAATGCATATTTTTAGCCAGGGTTTCCACGGTTTCTGGTCATGTATGTACAAAAGAACCAGTCCCCACGCCAGCGACCAGACGACGCCTGTCTGGTTAAATGCGGTTGTCCGGAAAGGAATAAAAGGGATCCCAAAGCAGAAATTGTAGGCAAAGTGGGAGACTGCCGCCAGCAGAAACAACCGTGTGGCATATTTTTTGATATCGTGTGTGTAATGATAGCCCTCCGCAATAAAAAACCACATAATAGGTGCGGTCAGTCTGCCGATAATGTGAAACAAAATGACAAACCATTCTGTATTGTAGCCGGGAAACAATGTCCATGTCAGATGGTCCAGCGTCATTGCCGTAATAGCGATTACCTTCAATTGATTCGCGTTTAATCCTTTTTCCCGAACGTTCTGTAACATGGTCATTCCTCCTTTATGTTTTGTGCATTTACAGCTTCCAATTGCTGAATACAGTGCTCCGCCCACTCGATGCAGTTTTTGATAAAGCGGTAACCAAAATCTACGGTAAACTGCCAGTACATAATCTGGTACATTTCCTTATTGGCGCCGTAGTGTTCTATGGCTTTGGGGGCAGCGCCCATTTTTTCAAGATATTCTTCGCAGTCTGTTTTAAAACGCCTTAGGATATCGGCGCTTTGGGCAGGGGGCATATTGCCGCCGAAGAAAATTTTCATCAGAAAGGCACTTTTAAACTGTGTGGCGTCTTCGCCTGCTCCTTCGGCAAGCCAGTCCAGAAATGCTTTTTTTCCTGTTTCCGTGATAGAAAAAATCTTTTTGTTCGGGCGGTCTGACTGAATGACCGTTTCGCCGCTGATATAGCCATTCTTTTCCAATTTTTTCAGTTCCAAATAAATGTGGCTGCTCTGAGCGTGCCAGAAAAACTGCAGGGAGGATTCAAATGATTTGACCAAATCATACCCGCTCATGGGTCCGTAATTCAGAAATCCTAAAATGCCGAATGTCAGAGACATAATGATAAATTCCTTTCACATTATAGTATAAATTTATAATAGTATAAAATTATAATAATGGCAAGGAGTTTTAAAAAGTTGGTGATTATTTTGGGGGATTGCAACATTTCCCCGCATATGCTATCCTGATATCACTTGGAACATCTTTTTTATCTTTTGCCCTGTGGGCATCATAAGGAGCGTTTCGCTTAGATTTCCGAGAGACACTAAAAATAAATTTGTGAAAGGAAGAATATGGACAGAAAGGTTACGGTTATTGTCGGAGTAAATGGGGAGAAAATTGTTTTGATTAATGATGTTTCGTTTAAAGGAAAAAGAAAAGAAGATACTTGTTCTGAAAACAGGCTTGCCTTAAAAGGCGCTGTCGCAAAGGCGAAAGCAAATGCCTCACAGGGAATACCGGAGTTAATTCAAATTGCAACGAATAGGCAATATTCTGAGAACTACAAAAGTAAACATGATAAAAATGCAAAATATGGATGGTATCGGTATGATGTGCGATTTGCACTTCCAACAATTGATGATAAAAGTGGTGAGATTTGTCGCTATAATGTGTATTTTGCAAGAATGCTTGTGCGGCATAGTGCGGATGGCAAAAAATATCTTTATGATATCTTAGCAATAAAAAAAGAAACGAGCAGCCCGCTTGAGTATATACTGTACGGTGAAAACCCATCTCTTTTGAAATGATTATACATATATGGTGCGACGGATGTCAATAGAAAATTTAGGATGGATGAAAGGATTAAAAATTTTTTCAACTTTTTTTGAGGTTGTAATTTCTTATGCCAATATGTAAAATAGAAACATATGAAAAGGGGGAGTACAAGAAAGAAAAGGAGTGAAGTGTTTGGTGAAGAAGACCACGGTATCATAGCAATGGCTATGACATATGAAAAATAATTGTGATAGCCATTGCGTTTCCTAAAGAGAACAGATTAGGAGGCGGCTATGAGCTATAGACGGGCAGATGAAATTCTGCCGGAAAATATTCTTGAGATTCTGCAGACGTATGTGAGCGGTGAGGCGATTTACGTGCCTAAGAAAAAGGAGTGCAGAAGAAGATGGGGTTCGTCCACGGGCGTGAACGAGACGCTCCGGGTCAGAAACGAACAGATTCTGGAACAGCACCGAAATGGCACGTCCACAAAGGAACTGGCGTTACAATACTATCTGACGGAAAAGAGCATACAGCGGATTCTCAGGGAAATGAAGAAACCTCCTATAGAACAACGTTCATTTGATTAGGAGGGAATAAAATTGAATAGAGAAAATAAAAGAAAAACATTTGAAAAAGGATATTATAAAAGTCATGCCTGCAACGAAATGTTTGTATGCAAGGTTTGCGGGCGGCAGGTCGTGCCGGATGGCGCGGGCAGTAAGCATAGAAACCACTGCCCGAATTGTCTGACCAGTCTGCATGTGGATATCGAGCCGGGGGACCGTGCTTCGGACTGTGGTGGTTATATGGAACCCGTGGCGGTCTGGGTCAGAAAAAACGGCGAGTGGGCGATTATACACCGCTGCCGACAGTGCGGGCAGATGAGTTCCAACCGCATTGCGGCGGACGACAATCCCATGAAACTGATGTCCATTGCGATGAAACCGCTCACCTCATCTCCGTTTCCGATTGAACGGATAGAGGAGATGACAAGGCTGATGGGCGGGGCGGGCAGTATATCCTGAATTTTGAGGGGCGTATGGCAATTCATACGCCCTTTTTCTTTTTCTGGGAATTGTCGGAATGGAAAGAAAGCGGTATCATTATTTGAAGGACAAAAGAGAGGAATTGAGGGACAGAATAGTCATACAGGGATTTTTATGATAAGATAATTTTGTGGCTGAAATAGAAGGGAGACGGAAGCATTATGCCGATTATTAAGGGACTGGAATGGACATTCGACACGGTGGCGGCGCAGTATGAAAAACTGAGACCGGAATATGTGCCGGAGTTATATGAAGATATTTTTCGACACAAACAGATTGACCAGACAAGTTGTGCTTTGGAGGTGGGAATCGGCGGCGGGCAGGCGACGCTCCCGATTGTAAAGACGGGATGTAAAGTGACCGCCGTGGAATACGGAGAGAATTTTTCGCAGTTATGCCGCCAGAAGTTTTGGGAATTTCCCGGCTTTTCGGTGGTGACGTCCAAATTCGAGGACTTCGCCGGAGAGAGCGGTTCCTATGACCTGATTTATTCAGCGTCCGCCTTTCATTGGGTGCCGGAGGAAATCGGATATCCGAAAGTATTTGAGCTATTGAAAAGCGGCGGCGTATTTGCGCGCTTTGCAAACCACCCGTACAAAGATAAGGGCAGGGAGGAAATGTCTCAGGCAATTCAGAAAGTATATGATGCGTATATGCCAAACGCCATGGAGGGCAGCGAGTACGGCGAAAAGGAGGCAAAGGAGAGGGCAGAGACTGCGCGAAAGTACGGGTTTACGGATATCGGTTACAAACTTTACCACAGGACGCGCAGCTTTACGGCGAAAGAGTATACCGCCCTTCTGGGAACCTATTCGGACCATATGGTGATAGAAGAGGAGACGAGGAAAAAATTTTTTGCGGAGATTGAGCAGGTAATCAACCAATTCGGGGGACAGATTACCCTATATGATACGATTGATTTAGAGCTTGCGAGGAAACCGTAAAAAGTAGAAAGATAAGCTTGTGCCGCATTGAAATGAGGAAATATATGGACAGTGAAAAAATCATTGGTAACAACAAAAGGTACTGGAGATATGCTGTGGAAGCGGTCATTCTTTAAAGTATCTGGGAGACAGGAAGGCGGCGGAGCTTTGGGGATTGGACATATCGCAAACGCTACTTGCACATGCCGAAGCATATTTAAAACAAAACGGTTATCAGGCGAAACTGTTGTGTGCTTCCATGGAAGAAAATGCAGATATTCCCACCGATTATTTTGACTATTTGTATTCCATTTATGGAATTGGGTGGACGACCGACTTGCTGGGAACGTTCCAAAAGATAGCATCCTATTTGAAAAAGGGCGGAATTTTTATTTTTAGCTGGCATCATACATTAAATTATTGTGTGTCATGGTCCTGCGAGGAACGGGATATCATTGAAGATGGAAAATTGAATCTCACAAGAAGTTATTTTGACGAATCCTATTTTAAAATGCCTGTCCATGACAGCGAAATCATTTTATACAACCGGAAAATATCGACATATATCAATGCGCTGGCGGATGCCGGGTTTGTCATCGAGCGGATGGTGGAGCAGAACGACCGAGAGACAATGGAGAATTTGGATGATAGGAGTACCAAGGCGAAAAAGGGGAGAATGTGCCCGATTTCGATGTGTTTTAAGGCGAGGAAGCGGTAGGGAGGAAGAGACTTATGAAGAAAAGGAAAATAGTGATGGTGGTAGGCGCAGTCATGCTTGTGCTTTCTGCGTGCGGGCAGACAGAGAGCGCAGAAGGGACGCAGGAGGATGCGGGGAGTCTTATCATTGAAAAAATTGTTGATGAGGACGAGGTTCAAAAAACGCAGGCGCCTGATTCAGTCACTCCAGATTCTTCAGATGGCACCGAAGAGGAGGAACCGTCAGCAACTACAGAAGGTGATGTGCCGGAAAAGAAGGATAGCACAAACTCGGCAGAGATTCCCGAAGAGAAAGGGAAGGAGGCATCTGATGAAGCGCAGACAAAAGAATCGGCAGGAACCGGAAATCCCCTGTATGAAGCGTTTCTGAAAAATGAAACCAGCGCAGCAAATCCATACGTGGAAGGTATGGAGCTGACCGTTATGGATGATGAAAAGTATGAATCCGAATTTGAGGACGCACGGAAGAAGTACGCTTACGTGGATGTAAATGCGGATGACAATCCGGAGCTTATTTTCAAAATAAGTTCCGATACAAGTGAATTGATGTATATTTTGGGAATTTGCGATAACGAACTGACTTGTTTTGACGTATTTGAGTCGCATACGAGAAATATTTCGTTTAGCGTGTACGATTATGGTCTGGTTTGGGAGATTCGAAATGATGACGGCTTTGAAATGACGCTCTATTCTTATACAGCGGACGGACAGCAGGTGAGAGCCAGACGTTTTACGGAAGAAGACGATGCTGATCTTGCGGCGCAAGAGGGAGAAGAACCGGAATGGATCGACTGGCAATATCATTAACGTTACGATTGGCATATAAACAGCAGGTCTGAAAAGATTTGCTGTTTTTTTAATCCTTTTTATGGTTTGTCCCGTTATTATAATTAGGAAACGCTGATTAGAGTGTTTTTGTGCTGGATTTTTGCGGAATGGTGTCTTAGCGGAAGGGGGCGGAACCATGTGAGCGACGACGAACTGATTGACAGAATCAAGGGCGGGGACGAAGCGGCGGCGGAAGAACTGATTGACCGTTATTACGCTGCCATCCTGCGCTATTGCGGCTGGCACTGTTCCGACCCGGAGAGGGCGGAGGATTTGACGCAGGAAACTTTTTTGAAGCTGTTCCGGAGCCTGCCGCGATACAAGGGCAAAAATAAATTCAAAGCCTATCTGTACACAATCGCCAACCGTCTTTGTATTGACGAGAGCAGGAAAATGCCTTTTTATTCGCTGGAAGATGCGGCAGAAATCGCGGGCGGGCATAATGAGATTGCACAGGCAGAGAACAGGGAGGAGCTTCGGCGTCTGCTTGGTGTTTTATCGGAGGTACAGAGGGAGGCGGTGATTCTCCGTTTCGGGCAGGAGCTTGGGTTTGCGGAGATTGCAAAGGTGATGGGCTGCAGTATGCGGACGGCGCAGAGCCGGGTCAGGAATGCGCTGCGGCTGATGAAAAAATCGTCGCTCGGCAGCGACGATTAAGAGAATGCTTCGCATTCTCCTGAAATGATTTATACTGTCGCAATTTTATAATAAGCGAGAAGGGAGTGTGGGGATGAAAGATAGAGAGTGGAAAACATATCTGGAAGGTTCCTTGCAAAAGGGAGCGGCGGTGCGTTCCGAAAAAAAGGAAGAGACTGTGGCGCGGTGCAGGGAAATCATGCGGGAGCAGGCGGTAAGTCCAGCGGGGGAGAGAACGGGCTTCTGGCAGTTTCTGTCGGATGTATTCCGGTTCGAGGGACTGTCGATTTTCGGGCTGCAGGCGGGGGCGCTATTTTTAGTCTGCATACAGATTGGGATTATAAACGACGTATCGCATTATATTCCCGCCTTTACGCCACTGTTTGCGCTGGCTGTCATGCCGCCGCTGTTTCGCAGCCAGTATTACAAAATGGGCGAGATGGAGGCGGTGACGAGGGCGTCGGGAGCGGAAATCACGCTTGCCAAGCTGATTCTTGCGGGAGCGGCGAATCTGCTCTGTATGACAGTGGTTTTATGTATGGTGATCCATGTGCGGCAGTCAGGCGACGGAATAGGGCAGATGATTTTATACGGGCTGGTGCCGTATCTGGTTTGCATGTCAGCGTTACTGAGGTTCATCAGACTGCAAAGAAAGGAAAAGATTCCTTTCTGCGCTGTGGCGACGGCGGGTTCCTGTGTAATTTGGGGCATATCGGCAAAGGCGCTGCCGCAGATGTATGAGACGTCCGCGACGGGGGTGTGGCTGATTTTGTTTGCTGTCTTTGCCGGATTTTTTGGCAGGGAAATCGGTTTTATTTTGGAGAGAAAGAGGGAGGGAAAACTTTATGGAATTATCAATTGACCGTCTGACGAAACAGTATGGCAGGAAAATTGCGGTGGACTGCGTCAGCACGGTTTTACGATCGGGCGTATACGGACTGTTAGGGGAAAACGGCGCAGGGAAAACGACGTTGATGCGTATGCTGTGCGCCATTCTGGAACCCACTTCCGGGGAGGTGTTTCTGGACGGCAGGGAAGTGACCTCCATGGGAGGGGATTATCGGGATTTATTGGGGTACCTGCCGCAGGATTTCGGTTATTACCCAAACTATACGGCGAAGGAGTTCCTGCTGTATATGGCGGCGCTCAAGGGCATACCCAGAGATGTGGCAGGGAGCCGGACAAAGGAGCTTTTGGAGGTCGTAGGCTTAAGCGAGTCGGCGTCGAAAAAGATAAAGACCTTTTCGGGCGGCATGAAACAGCGGGTGGGAATCGCGCAGGCACTTTTGAACGAGCCGAAGCTTCTGATTCTGGACGAGCCGACCGCCGGGCTTGACCCGAAGGAGCGGGTGCGTTTCCGCAATATGATTTCCGACTATGCGGCGGGCAGGATTGTCATTCTGTCCACCCACATCGTGTCGGATATCGAGGCTATCGCCGATGAGGTACTGCTGATGAAAAAAGGAAAGCTGGTATCGCAGGGCACGGTTTCTGCATTGACAAAAGGGGCGGAAGGAAAGGTTTGGGAGCTGACGGTTCCCCAGACAGAGACGAAAAGCTGGCAGGATAAGGCGGCGGTCGCTAATCTGCGGCATGAAGGGGAACAGGTGGTGCTGCGCATTTTGGCGGAAGAGAAACCAGCGGAGGGGGCGGTGTCCTGTGAGGCGACCTTGGAGGATTTATATCTGCAGAGTTTCCGCGAGTAAGAGTTGAGTAAGAGTCAGGAGGAAGTTTACAATGGAATTATTCAGGCTGGAGCATAAAAAGTTGTGGAGAAAGAATAGTACCAGAATCTGCGTCCTGTTGTGTTTAATTTACTGTGTAGGATTCGGAAGTTTTCTGGTTTATCAGTGTATCACTTACGGAAGTACAAAAGAAAATCATAGCGGTCACAACTTTGACGGTTACGAGAACATTAGAAATTGTCAGGAATATTCCCGAAAATACGGGGTGCTGACGGATGAGGGTCTGCAGGAATGGGTCAGGGATTATCAGCGTCTTTCTGCACAATTGGATGAAGAAAGAAAAACGCAGGGTTCAGAGAATCTGGAAACGGTTCACAAGGTACAAAATTCAGACTTGTATACGGTGAACGGGTGGCTGCGCACGCTCTATCCGGAGCTTGAGAGGGTGGATATGCTTGGAGTTAGAACTATGAGCGGTTATGTGGAGCCGGAAAAGCTGACCGGGATTTATGAGAGAAGGGAAAAAGCCATTGATACCTTTCTCGAAATCAGCGGACAGACAGGCGCCGAGCGGGACTATCTTTTACGGATCAATGAAAAAGTACAGGAGCCTTTTTCATGGAAATGGACGGAAGGATGGTCAAACATTCTCGGTAATACGGTATCCAGCCTGGCAATGGTTCTGGCGCTGTTTCTCGCCGTTGTCCTTTCTGCTCTCTTTGCCGGGGAGTGGCATGACAATACGAGCCCGCTGCTTCTGACGACGAAAAACGGCTGGCGAAAGCTTGCCACCGCCAAAATCCTTACGGGAACCGTGTTTACGCTGGAGCTCTTTCTCATGGTGGCGGTGGGGACGGTCACATTGCAGCTGATTTATCTGGGAACGGAAGGATGGGATATGCCCATTCAGATGGTAAAAATGATTGCGATTGCGCCCATGAATATGCTGCAGGCGGAAATCTATGAGTTTGCCTTTACATTGCTTGGCGCGCTGGGATATGCAGGTATTGTCATGCTGTTTTCGGCTTTCTGTAAAAATCATGTGTTGGCGCTCCTTATGAGTCTGGCGGTGGCGTATGGACCGTTGGTGCTCAGAAACAGAGTGCCTATGGTGTTGGAGAAGGTGTTTGATTTGCTGCCCTTAGTGGGGAGCGGGGCGGACATTTTCCGCACCAACACTTTTTGCCTTTTTGGACATTATATTTGGTCGCCGTATCTGCTGATTTGGGTGCCGTTTATGATTGGTGTTCTGTGTCTTTTGCCTGCCGTTAAGGGATGGGCGAGACGGATGCGGAGTTAGGGAAAATTTTCGGAAGCATACTGCGCCCCATCCCTCGTAACAAGCAGATAAGCCACATCCCCCTGTGCGTCAAGAAACTTACGTCCTTTCTCCAGCCCCAGACAGAGACAGGACGTGGAGAGGGCATCGGCTTTTGCGGAGGACTCGCAGATGATGGTCACGCCGGCGAGTTCATTGTCCACAGGATAGCCGGTGGCAGTGTCGAGGACATGGTGATAGAGCACGCCGTCCTCATAAAAACAGCGTTCGTAAATGCCGGAGGTCACCACGGAAGTGTCGCGGATTTCGACGGTGTCGATCGTCTTCCCTGTTTCGGCAAAAGGTTCCTGAATGCCGATGCGAAAAGGGGAGCCGTCGGGCTTTTCCCCGATGGCGAGCACGTTGCCGCCAAGGCTTAAGCAGGCGCTATTTACGCCCTGCGAGAGCAGATATTCCTTCATCTTGTCCGCGATATAACCTTTGGCGATAAAGCCTAAGTCCACGGCGGCTTTCTTATCAGTCAGGGTGACGGTACGGTAAACGGATTCGCCTGTCTCGTCCGAGGGGGCGGTGCCAAAGCGGATGTTGTCGTAGGAAACGTGGGAGAGTGCTTCCCTGATGTCAGTATCCTCCGGCACATGCGCATTTCCTTCGGAGCCGAAATCCCATAATTCACTCACCGGGCGGATGGTAGGGTCTATCCGTCCTTCTGTCGTGTTGGCATAATCTGCCGCCCAAATCAGCAGCTTAACGGTTTCTTCCGATACCGTCACGGTTTCCCCGTCTGCATGGTTGATGTTCCACACATCAGAGCCTTCTTTCGTGGCGCTGAACAGGTTTTCATATTTTTCCGCCAGTGCAAAGCATCCGTCCAGAACCGCCTCATCCTCCGTGTCATACAGGGTAATCTGAATCACCGTGTCAAAGTAGAAGTCTGTCCGGGAGATGGGCTCGGTGTTTCTGGCACAGCTGAACAGTGCGGTGAGGATTACCGCAAGGAATGTTGTAAGAAAAACTTTGCGCCATAAAATAGACGCTTTTGTTTTTTCTTTGTCATATAGTTTCATATGTTTTATTTCCTGTCATATTTTGTGCAGTTTCAATAATCATGAAAGGGATTTTGAATTACCTGTTTCACATGGATTATAAATGCGCAATCCATGTGAAAAACTGATCCAGTCCCCGGTTCGTCTCCCTTGTCTCCAAAAACATCCCCGCCGTATACCATGAGTGTGTATCTCGCTTATCCACCACAGAATAAAGCTCGCAAGGAATGCCGAGTGCCTGTGCTTTTTCATAAAACCGCTCCGCACAGGAGTAGGAAATCAGACCGTCATGCTTACTCTGGATTAACAGCATGGGAATCTTACTTTTTGTTAGCAGCGCGCACGGTTCGCCCTGTGTCCTGTCGTAATCTTTTGCAAATAGTTGGTTCAGCAGAAGCCTTACGGAGAGGGAGTCTTTTTCAGAAAAACAGTAGGGACCGCCGACGCCAATAAAACCGATTACAGGGGACAGATCAACGTCATATGTTTCCTGCACTTTTTCGCTGTAACAGAGAAGGGCGGACAAATGCGCGCCCGCTGAGGGACCGGAAATCACAATCTTTGAAGTGTCAATTCCGTTTTGCTGCAAAAAAGTGATTGCCGCCTGATAGCCGTGACAGACATCTTCCATCTGACAGGGATATTTGTTTTTGGGAGACAGCCTGTATCCGAGAGAGACAAAACGGTATCCGTATTTTGCAATACATTGACCTACAAAGTCAAATAATTTTGGCGTCCCCGCATTCCAGCCGCCGCCGTGTACCCAGATGATCACCTTATCGCTTTTGCTGTGTTTCGGTTCGTAATATAAAAAATACTGCTGTTTGTCACTGCCAAAAGAAACAGCCTGCGGTGTTATTTCTTTTTTGACCCGGAGCATCTTTGCATACAACCCGAAGTAGCTTAGACTTTCACGAGTGGAATCTTTCATAAGCAAAACCTTTCCTATGTTAAAAATTGACCTCCGAATAATAGCAGCATAGCGCATACCAATTTTATACAGTCAAGTTGCCATTTCCCAAATATCATGGTATCATATCTTCGAATGAAAAGACAGTACGAAATCTCACAGGGGAGAATGTCTGAAAAATGGCATTCTACGCATAGAAGATGCTTTGACAGAAAGGGATGACCAATATATGAAGCTACCAGGAGAAGAGGAAGCAGGGGGCGGCGGTGTAGGTCCGTCTTTGATTTATATGGTAATCGGCGTATCTGCATTTGTGCTGATTGTTTTATTTGCGGTATTCAAGGGCAATGACAATAAGCGCGGCGGCAGCGAATATCTGCAGCAGGTGCAGGAGCAGAAGGAAGAAGAGGTAAAACAGGAGGAGCTTGCGGCGGCGGAAGAGGCAGAAGCAAAACCCAAGCTGCGCGCGGAGGATTTGGATTTCTGGGATATGTATCCGGAGGAGACGGAAGAAGAAGCGGCGCAGGAAGAGGCGGACAAAGCGGCAGCGACGACAGGAAATCCATACACGGAAAAAGCGGAGCGGGAGAAAGAAGCCGACAGGCAGAAGGAAGAGGAGCAGTTAAACGACCCGGCAACGGACGGAAAGCACACGCTTGTTACAAATCGGGATGGCTCGGAGGAGTGGGTATTAATCAGTCCTTATCTGACGAAGAATACCTTTGACTTCACGAAGATGGAGGACAAGGCAGGGATGAAGCGTTATATGGAAAACGGCAGAAAAACTTCCTATGTGGGTGTGGACATCTCCAAACATACGGGCAAGGTCAATTTTTCCAGCCTGAAGGCGGCGGGCGTGGATTACGTGATGATTCGTCTCGGCAGCCGGGGCTACAGCACGGGGCAGATTACGCTGGATGAGAATTTCAAGGAGAACATCGAGGGCGCGATTGAAGCGCAGCTTGATGTGGGAATTTACTTTTATTCTCAGGCTATTTCACAGGACGAGGCTGTTCAGGAAGCAAATTTTGTGGCGCAGAATCTGGAGCCGTACAGGGCGCACATCAAGTATCCGGTCGCCTTTAATATGGGGTTTGTGTCAAACGATAAGTCGAGAATTGAGGGACTTAGCCGTGAGGATAAGACGGCAGTGTCGATAAGTTTTCTGGACGCTGTCGGGGCATCCGGTTATGTGCCTATGGTTTATGGGGATAAAGAGTGGCTGTTGAAGGAAGTGGATCTGACGAAGCTGCAGGATTATGATGTGTGGCTTTCACAGGAGGAAGAGATTCCGGATTATCCTTACCGTTATGCCATGTGGCAGTATAATACGGACGGCGTGTTAAACGGCATTGACGGCGGCGCGGATTTAAATATCTGCTTTGTCAGTTATTCGGAGCGATAACCGGGAAATGTCCGCTTCGCAGCCGCAGGTGACGCCGGATTCAATCGGCGCATCGTCTGTGGAAATGTAAAAGACGGGAAGAAACGGGAATAGAATTGTATAAGTCGGCATAGACATCGGGAGAGATACCTTCCATGTAATTGGGGGTATATGCCTTGTCTACGCCGGCTTTTTTTAACAGGTCGATTGCTTTATTGTAGGCGATGGCAGCTTCCACCTCCGTGTCGTAGGTGCCCACCTTTACATAGCCCTTTACATGAATTTTTACAAGAAATCGGGTGCCGCCTTTTTCCTGTACGACGTTTACGCCGTGAAAGCGGTTAAAGATTTCGATATTTTCATAGCGCAGGTCGTTTGGGTTGCCGTTGATGAAACGGTAATCCCGTCCCTCCACGGCATAATTTTTGATGCCGTAGCGGTTCATGATATTCACCTGCATCCCATAGTCGGCGACAAAATAATGTCCGCCGCGTCGGGAAATCCTGCGGGAAGAATAGTAGAATAAGTCATCCTTATCAAAGATAAAAAATTCAGTCGGGGAAAAATAATAGTAAAAAAAACGGGGACGGATGTAAATGGGCGAAGAAAAATAAAGCCCGTTGTCCCGGAAATTAATCAGGCTGACCCATTTGGCGAAGGCGAGCGGAGAGTCTTCGGTATAGTCTTCCAACCGGATAGAAGGGTCGTTTAAAAGCGCAGAGGCGGCAAGATACATCTCATGCGCTTTTTGCATGTCACTATGGCTGCCGAGGCTGATATGTTTTGCGCGATAAGTTAATGACGCGCGGTAGTAGACGGTTCCATCCTTGCGTTTTGCCGGATATACGCCTGTTAATGGCTGGTTCATGACGCGCTCCTCCTTTTCAGTAATTGTACCATTTTTGAGAAAAAAAACAAATTCAGAAATATTTTTCCTGTTTTCTGCATAGAATATGATAGCAGCCGAATGAGTCACAGTGTTTCTAATAGTAAGGAGCTGTTCAGAAACTTGTCACAAGTAATTTCTTGACAGTTCCCAACTGCTTTGACTATGGAGGAAGAGATGTACAGGAAATATATTACAGGCTTCTTTCTGGCGGGGATGACGATACTGTCATCATGGCTTTGCGTCAGGGAGCTGAAGATTGACCGAATATCGGTCAAGCCTGCTTTTCGCATGGAATACCTGGACACGTCGATGGAGGAGGATAAGCAGAGCTTTGTAGAGATCTTAGAGAGCGTATCTTCCGGACAGAGAGTGGTAGATTATGAGGTGTTGGAACAGACGAAGAAGTATCAATTGTCGGACAAGGACTATGATGCGCTTCTTCGGATTGTGGAAGCGGAAGCAGGCGGCGAAGATCAGGACGGCAAACTTCTGGTTGCCAATGTGGTCTTAAACAGGGTGAATAGCGAGCTGTTCCCGAATACGGTGCTTGAGGTGGTCATGCAGAAGGAGCAGGGTATCGCCCAGTTTTCGCCTACGGTGGATGGCAGATACACAAACGTCCGCGTAAGCGATGATACGGTGGCGGCGGTGGAGCGCGCCCTTTACGGAGAAGATATTTCCCGGGGAGCGTTGTATTTCTGTGCCCGCGAAAAGGCGGATTCCGACAAGCTGAAATGGTTCGACAGAAAACTGACCAGACTTTTTTCTTACGGACATCATGAATTCTTTTTGTGAGGATTGTTGCGTGCGCTCGAAAAGTATGTTACTATTCAAGTTGGCAATGAGCCGAGTGCAGACAGCCCGTGAGTGAGGGAAACTGAATGTTTTTCGAGCCTGCACTGTGGTGTGTCGTATTGCAATTCATAAGAAGAAAGGTATGGGAAAAAGAATGGACGTATTATACAGCAGCACCAGAGACGGCAGGGAAAAGATTACGGCATCCCGCGCCATTTTAAAAGGGCTGTCGGAGGACGGGGGTCTTTTTGTGCCGGACCGCATCCCGGCGCTTTCCTGTTCCATGAGAGAGCTTGCGGACAAAAGCTATCAGGAGACTGCCTATGAGGTGATGAAGCTGTTTCTCACGGATTTTACGGAAGAGGAGCTGAAAACCTGTATTGCAAGGGCATATGATTCTAAATTTGACACGGAAGTGATCGCGCCCCTTGTGGAGGCGGAGGGCGCTTACTATCTGGAACTGTTCCACGGTGCGACGATTGCCTTTAAGGATATGGCGCTGTCGATTCTGCCCCATCTGATGATTACTTCCGCGAAGAAGAATCATGTGGAGAACGAAATCGTGATTCTGACGGCGACCTCCGGGGATACGGGCAAGGCGGCTCTGGCAGGCTTTGCAGGCGTTGCCGGTACGAAGATTATCGTGTTTTACCCAAAGAACGGTGTCAGCCCCATTCAGGAGAAGCAGATGGTGACCCAGAAGGGGGACAATACCTTTGTGGTCGGTATCCGCGGTAATTTTGACGATGCGCAGACAGGCGTGAAGAAGCTATTTAACGATAAGGAGCTTGCCGCACAGATGGCGGCGCATGGCTTACAGTTTTCGTCCGCCAATTCCATCAATATCGGCAGGCTGGTGCCGCAGGTAGTTTATTATGTGTACGCTTACTCGCAGCTTCTAAAGGAAGGAAAGATTCAGGACGGGGAACAGATGAATGTGGTTGTTCCCACGGGAAACTTCGGCAATATTCTGGCGGCATTTTATGCGAAGAATATGGGTGTGCCGATTCACAAGCTGATTTGCGCTTCCAATGAAAATAAGGTGCTCTATGACTTCTTCCAGACGGGGGATTACGACAGGAACCGGGAGTTTAAGCTGACCAGCTCTCCTTCCATGGACATTTTGATTTCCAGTAACTTAGAGCGTCTGATTTACCGCATCGCAGGCAGCGACCCGGAGAAAAATGCCGCTATGATGAAGAGCCTGTCCGAGCAGGGCAGTTATCAGATTACAGCGGAAATGAGAAAGCAGCTTGCCGATTTTTACGGAAACTTTGCGGATGAGCAGGAGACGGCGGACAGAATTAGGGCAATGTATGAAAACACGGGTTATGTGCTTGACACCCACACGGCGGTGGCGAGCGCGGTGTACCAGAAATACGTGTCTGACACAAAGGATGAGACGAAGACGGTGATTGCCTCCACGGCGAGCCCCTTCAAGTTTACGAGAAGCGTGATGAACGCCATCGACCCGAAGTACGATGCTATGGGCGATTTTGAGCTGGTGGACGAGCTGTCTAAAATCGGTAATGTGGCTGTGCCGAAGGCGATTGAGGAGATTCGTACCGCGCCGGTGCTGCACGATCATGTGTGCGACAAGACGGAGATGAAAGCGGCGGTGAAGCAGTTTCTCGGACTTGAGTAAAACAGGGAATTAGAACATAGAAACATAGAGAGAAAAAGAGAGATGTCACAGCAGGCGGCGGCACCTCTCTTTTTTGTATCATAGATGGCAGGAATATCAGGCATTTCGTGATTCCAGTTTTTGATAGTCCCTGTCTACACAGATGGTCTTGTAGGCAGGACGGATAATCTTGCCGTTGTTAGCCAGCTCCTCCATGCGGTGTGCGCTCCAGCCAACGATTCTGGCGATGGCGAAAATCGGCGTGTACAGTTCCATCGGCAGATTCAGCATACTGTAAACGAAACCGGAATAGAAGTCTACGTTAATGTTGACGCCTTTGTATATGGGACGTTCTTCCGCAATGAGTTCGGGTGACAGCCGCTCCACCAGATTATAGAGGGCAAATTCTTCCTGCAGCCCCTTCTCGTTGGAAAGCCGTTCCACGAAGGACTTAAAGATGATGGCACGGGGATCGGATTTGGAGTATACCGCATGTCCTACGCCGTAAATCAGCCCCGCATGGTCAAAGGCTTCCTTGTGGAGCAATTTTTTCAGATAATCCGCCACCTGTCCTTCATTGGTCCAGTCGGAGACTTCGCGCTTCATCTCTTCAAACATCTTCACTACTTTGATGTTGGCGCCACCGTGGCGGGGACCTTTTAAGGAGCCAATCGCCGCCGCGATTACGGAATAAGTATCCGTCAGCGAGGAGGTAACGACATGGGTGGTGAAGGAAGAGTTGTTACCGCCGCCGTGCTCCATGTGGAGAATCAGCGCGATATCCAGAACCTTCGCTTCCAAAGGCGTGTATTTATTGTCGGGCCGCAGAATATGTAATATATTTTCCGCGTTTGACAAATCCGGCTGCGGCTGATGGATGTAAAGGCTTTCCCCGTTGTGGTAGTGATTGTAAGCCTGATAACCGTAAATGGAGAGCATCGGGAAGAGCGCAATCAGCTGCAGGCATTGTCTGAGCACATTCGGTAGGGAGGTATCGTCCGCCCTGTCGTCATAGGAGTAGAGCGTCAGCACGCATCTCGCCAGCGTATTCATCATATCGTTGCTGGGCGCCTTCATGATAATATCCCGCACGAAGCTGGTAGGCAGGGAGCGGTAGCTGTTCAAAAGCTTGGTGAAACTTGCAAGCTCTTCCGCGTTCGGCAGCTTGTCAAAGAGAAGAAGATAAGTGACCTCCTCAAAGCCGAAACGACCGTCCGCTGAAAAACCGTCCACCAGATCCTTGACATTATATCCCCGGTAGAAAAGTTTGCCGTGGGTGGGAACCTGCACGCCGTCCACGATTTTGTTGGCGCGCACATCGGAAATGTTGGTCAGGCCCGCCAGTACACCTTTACCGTTTAAGTCTCTTAAGCCGCGCTTTACGTCATATTTGGTAAAAAGTTCCGTATCGATAATGCCGGCTTGTTCGCTCATATTTGCAAGTTTTACAATTTCGGGAGTAATTTCAGAAAAACTATTCTGTTCCATAAATATTGTACCTCCTCTCAAAACAGGGTGTTCCATTTGTGACAAAAACGGTGCAGGGGGACGGTTCACCCTTGCACCGACTTCATTATCATACCATGAAAAATGGGGCGGAAACAAGAAAAATCAGTAATTTAACAAATATTTAATATTATGTTAACAAAATTCGCGCACGAAATAGTAAAATAGTACCAGACAAGAATGCGTATAGTTCATTTTGGGAGTGGAAATTTCGAGCGGCAAGGATTACAATGGTAGAGGTAAAATACAAGGCAATCAGAAAGCGGATGGGAGAGGAAGCGGATATGGATAAGAATGAAATTTTAAAGCGGGTGGATCACACACTGTTAAAGGCATATGCCACATGGGAGGATATCGTGGCTTTGTGCGAGGAAGCGATTGCGTTCGGGACGGCGTCGGTCTGCGTGCCGCCTGCATATATCGGAAGAATCCATGAGAAGTACGGGGAAAAAATTAATATCTGCACTGTGGTGGGGTTTCCGCTGGGCTACAGTGTAACGGAGGCGAAGCTTGCCGAGACACAGAAAGCCATTGCGGACGGCGCGAATGAAATTGACATGGTCATCAACATCAGCGATGTGAAAAATGGGCTTTACCAGAAGGTAGAGGAGGAAATCCGTGCACTGAAAAAAGCGTGCGGCGATAAAATTTTAAAGGTGATCATCGAGACCTGTTATCTGACGCAGGAGGAGAAGATTGCTATGTGCCGCGCGGTGACGGAGGCGGGCGCGGATTACATTAAGACTTCCACAGGCTTCGGCACGGGCGGGGCGACGCTTCAGGATGTGCGGCTTTTTAGAGAGCATATCGGTCCGGAAGTGAAAATCAAGGCGGCGGGCGGCATCTCCACACTGGAAGATTTGGAGGCATTCGTGGATGCAGGGTGCGACCGGATTGGTACCTCGAGGGCGGTCGGACTGCTCCGCGGTTAAGTTTATACTTTTTTAGGAAATTTTTCCTATTTTCTGTTTGTTTTTTCAAGCGGAAGGCGGTATAATATAGTAGACGCAAAAGAAAAACATAGCACCGTCGCAGACAAAATGTCTGCGACCGGAGCAGACATTTGTTTTTCTTGCGTCGCTAACGAGCAAACGTCCGATGCAATCGGACATAGAGCGCGTAAGCGCGGGTTTGCGAGTCTTAGAAAATAAAGGAAGGAGTATGCGTATGAACGTGGGTGCGGTATCATCTCAAAGAGGTCTTTTTTGGTCCTATTCCCATCTTTCCAGCGGGAAACGGATTAACACGGCGAAAGACGACGCGGCAGGGCTTGCCATTGCGAACCGGATGAAAACGCAGGAAACCGGTTATAAGGTCGGCGCGGACAACGCGGGAATGGCGATTGGCGCGTCTAATGTGGCAGAGGGCGCCTTAGGCGGCATGTCGGATTATTTACAGAGAATCCGGGAGCTTGCCGTAAAATCTATGAACGGCATTAATTCTGATGCGGATAAACAGATTTATCAGAAAGAGATTGACCAGCTCAAACAGGGAATCGAAGGGCTTGCAAGGGATACCAGCTTTAACGAGCAGAAGCTTTTGGACGGCAGTATGGCAGATATGGCGATTGCGACTTCACCGAACGGCGGCAGTATGCATATCCAGATGGAAAATTCCACGCTGGAGGCTCTGGGTATCGCTGATTTGGACGTTACCTCGAAGGATTTCAGTCTCGATGCCATAGATAATGCGTTAGATATGGTTTCTCAGCGCAGAAGCAGTCTGGGCGCGTCCACAAACGCTTTGCAGTATACGCGTAATTTCAATAACTCTGCGGCGATTAACCAGCTTTCTTCCAGAAGCCGTCTGGAGGATTTGGATTTCCCGAAAGCGATCGCGAAAAAGAAACAGGATGAAGTGTTTGGGCAGTACCGGATGGCGATGTTACGGCGGCAGATGGATGAAAAGAGAAAGTCTGCGACAGCGTTGTTCTGACGCTGCAGGGAAGGTTTACGGCACTTTTGGTCTATTGACTTTTTAAAGACTGTCTGCGATAATAGTACAGGCTGTGATATTGAGGGACATTCGGGATTCCGGAAAGCCATTTTCCGGATATTCCGTGAACCAATACAATTTTTAAGGAGGAGAACGTAAAATGGCAACAAAAGCGTATTATCCCATTTCCGAGATTGGCGCCGGCAAGGTTGGGTTTTCCAAAACCCGTTCCATCATCGAGGCGGCATTCTACGGAAACAACGTAGTTAAGGTTAGCACTTTGAGAGAGGCGTATGAGCTGGCAAAGAACTCACCCGGTACCGTGGTGACGGATATGCCGATTAAGGATGGCGAGACCTTCGGCCTTCCCGCTGACGCAAAGGTTCTGTTATTTAATGACGGCGCGGTGACCGGCCGTTATGCAGCGGCACGTCGTATTAAGGGCGAGCCCGGTGTGGACGAAACAAAGCTTGATAAAGTAGTTATGGATGCGATCTACGAGACCCGCTGGAAGACCATGTACCATGCAGAGTGCTTCGTTGGCCTTGATCCTGAATTTATGGCTAAGGCACATCTTCTGATTCCGGAAGGGGAGGAGAATCTGCTTTACAACTGGATGATCAATTTCCAGTATATGTCTGACGAGTATGTAAAGATGTATAAGAACTCCAAGCCTGTCGGCGACGGCAAGGAGCCTGATATCTACATCTTCTCCGATCCTCAGTGGGCGCCCCACGAGGCTCCCGATGTGGACTACAGCTGCTTAAGCGATCCGCTGACACTGTGCTACTTCGATACAAACGAGAACTGCGCTGCAATCCTCGGCATGAAGTATTTCGGTGAGCATAAGAAGGGTACGCTGACCATGGCATGGGCTCTTGCGAACAGAAACGGTTATGCATCCTGCCACGGCGGACAGAAAGAGTACTCCTTAGAGGGCGGCAAGAAGTTCGTTGCTTCCGTTTACGGTCTGTCGGGTTCCGGTAAGTCAACCCTGACCCATGCGAAGCATGACGGCAAGTACGATGCGTTTGGCGGCATCAAGGTGCTTCATGATGACGCGTTCATCATCAACAGCGACACCTGTGCATCCATCGCTCTGGAGCCTACCTATTTTGATAAGACGGCAGATTACCCGACCGGCTGCCCGGACAACGAGTATCTGTTATCCGCACAGAACTGCTCCTGTACCATGGACAGCGAGGGCAAGATTCAGCTCGTAACCGAGGATATCAGAAACGGTAACGGTCGTGCGATTAAGTCCAAATTATGGTCTCCTAACCGTGTAGATAAGATCGACGCACCTGTTAACGCAATCTTCTGGATTATGAAGGATCCTACGATCCCGCCGATCATCAAGTTAAAGGGCTCCGCACTGGCATCCGTTATGGGCGCTACGCTGGCTACCAAGACTTCTTCCGCAGAGCGTGTGGCTGCGGGCACAGACCTGAATGCAATCCGTATCGTGCCTTACGCTAACCCGTTCAGAACCTATCCTCTGGTAAATGACTACGAGAAGTTCAAGAAGCTGGTTGAAGAGAAGAACGTGGACTGCTACATCGTTAACACAGGCGACTTCATGGGTCACAAGTGCCAGAAGGAAGATACGCTGGGCATCCTCGAGACCATCGTTGAGGGCAAGGCGAAATTCGAGCAGTGGGGTCCGTTCGAGGATATCGAGATCATGAACGACTGGAACGGCAAGACAGGCGACTTCACACCTGACTTAAACGACGCTGATTACAAGGCGCAGCTCAAGAACGCGATGCAGACCCGTGTAAACGCAGTGAAGGGCTTTGCTGAGAAGAAGGAAGGTTATGACAAACTTCCCGATGAGGCGCTGGCAGCTCTTGAGAAGCTGGTGAACGCTCTGTAATTGATACAGGCAATTTTATAAAGTAAGAAAGAGTGTATCCGGGAATCAGCTGATTTTCGGGTACACTTTTCTTATTTGATAGGAAAGTGCGACAGTGTAGACCGTTGAAGGAAAATGCGACAAATATTCTGGGAAAGTATGTGAGATGATGAAATATTTGCGAAAATTTGCAGGAATTATCTTTCTTTTTGTTGTTGTTTTTATGATAACTTCGATGTTTCGGTATCAGGCGGAACAGAACCGAGAGGTGGTGCTTGAGAATGTGGATGCCGGGGAGGACAATGCAATAGAAATCGGAATGTCCGGTGGCAATTTGGCAGGCATTGCCTGCTTTCTTCTGATTGTGATTTCGGCAATCATCCTGTTTGTGCTGGCACTGATCCGATGGTGCACCAGACAACAGAGCCGGGGCGGCATATTTTTGGGACTGTTCGGTCTGATAGCCGGCGTCTATTGTCTGGCGGGCACGGATGCCATAAATCATTTTCTGGGTATGCAGGGAACTACGTTAATCCAGCAATATCTGATGCTGATGCTGCCGCTGTTTTTGACGCTCTATTTTGAGCGGAATTTGGGGAGTATGTTTCCACGCCGCTTTGCATGGCTGCTGTTTGTAGTATGTGGCAACGCGGCGATCCAGACTGTGATGGATTTGATTGGTATACGGAATTTCACGGTCATGGCGGATGTGTCCACCATTGTGCTTGGTCTGGTCTGCGTGGTGACGATTGTGAGCCTGATACAGATCGTGTGTAAAAGCCGCCGTTTCCAGATTCTGATTCCCATTATATCCGTGTCTGTTCTGCTTGCCTGTGAAGTGGCGAAGGTGATTCTGAATCATTTTTCTATGTATGCTTATGCGGAGGTGGTGACCCTGTACGGCATGGCGGTCTTCGGGCTGCTGCTGGCGATTCTGCATGTGCTGCGTATTTCAAAGGAGTACCGTCAGGATGCGGAGGAGAGGGTAAAGGCGGCGGAAAAGCAGAACAGCCAGCTCACACTGGCGAAGCTGGAAGCGGATTCGGCAAGACACGAGGCGCTTGCGGCGAATGAGGCGAAGGGAAAGTTTCTGGCGCAGATGTCCCACGAAATCCGCACGCCGATTAATGTGGTGCTTGGCATGGATGAAATGATTCTGCGGGAATCCAAAGAGGAAAATATCAGGGAATACGCGATGGATATTCGCATGGCAGGTCAGTCGCTTTTAGCGCTGATTAACGATATCCTGGATTTTTCCAAAATTGACTCGGGAAAGATGGAGATTGTGCCGGTCAAGTATGAAATCAGCAGCCTGATCCATGATCTGGTGAATATGACGCTGCAGCGGGCGAGGGAAAAGGAGCTTCACCTTGAGGTGGAGATTGCCCATGAGATTCCGTCCTGCCTGTTTGGGGATGATGTGCGGCTCCGTCAGGTGCTGACCAATATTTTGACTAATGCAGTCAAATATACGGAAGAGGGAACCATCTGGCTTCGAGTGCGGAGCCGTGTCGCAGGCGAGACGGCAGAGCTGTATTTTGAGGTGGAAGATACGGGCATCGGCATTAAGGAGGAGGATTTGCCGAAGCTGACTGCAGAGTTTGAGCGAATTGAGGAAGACAGGAACCGCAATATTGAGGGCACGGGGCTTGGCATGAGCATCACGGTGCAGCTCCTTGCGATGATGGACAGTAAGCTGCAGGTGGAGAGTACATACGGAAAGGGTTCTAAATTTTCATTTGTGCTGGAGCAGAAGGTTATAGACGGCACGCCGATAGGCGATTTCGAGTCTAAAGTGCGGCAGATGGCGGAAAATTTCAGCTATACATCCAGTTTTTATGCGCCGGATGCGAAACTTCTGGTGGTGGATGACAATGCGGTCAACCGCAGGGTGCTGCGAAATCTCTTGAAGGAAACACAGATTCAGGTGTCAGAGGCAGGTGGAGGCGCAGAGTGTCTGCGTCTGGTTCAGGAAAACCGTTATGATTTGATTTTTCTGGACCATATGATGCCCGAGATGGACGGCGTGGAGACGCTTCACCGCATGAAATCGCTGGCTGATTTCCCGAGCAAAGACACGCCGGTCGTGGTATTGACAGCCAATGCGGTTGCGGGGGCAAAGGAGGCGTATCTGCAAGAAGGCTTTGACGATTTCCTGTCGAAACCAATCGTACCGGATAAGCTGGAGGAGATGATTTGGAAAATGCTGCCGAAGGAGCTGCTGCAGGCAGGAAAACCGACGGAAACAAAGAGGGAGAAAAACTCTGCGGAGTCCTGTCCGGAGGATTTGCCGGTGGTGGAGGGGGTAGACTGGAATTACGCGTGGCTGCATCTGCCGGATAGGGAGCTGCTTGCCTTTACTTTGCAGGAGTTTTATGACCAGATTGACCAGGCGGCGGATGCGCTGGAGCAGGCTTATGAGCGGCTTTCGGAGAAGGATTCTCTGGAGCGGTACCGCATTCAGGTGCATGCGATGAAGAGTCTTGCGGCTACTGTCGGAATCGTTACGCTGTCAGGTATGGCAAGAGTCTTGGAATCTGCGGCAAAAGATGGTAAAATAGATATGATTACAGCTATGACAGATGTGTTTTTAGAGGAGTGGCGCAGCTTCCGGCTGAAACTGCAGGGTGTCTTTGGCATCGGAGCGGAAGAAAAACGAGAAATTACCGATTATTCGGTGTTGCGGGCGCTCATAGAGATGGTGCGCATCAGTATGCAGGAGATGGATGTTGACCGTGCCGATGAATTGATGAAGCAGCTGCGGGAGTATACCTACCTGGAGAAAATCGGACAGAACATAAAGAAACTTGCGGAGGCGGTGACCAATCTCGATCCGGAGGAAACGGACAGGATTGCCGTTTCGCTGTCAGAACAGTTGGCGGGACGATAGAAGATAGAATAACAAGGAAGCAGGTGATTGGAGGACAAAATGAAAAAGATACTGTTAATCGGGAAACTTAACACGGTGGTGAACGAGACGAACCGCTTTTTGTCCCAGTATTTTCATGTGCAGCTTTGCTCGGAAAACGCAGAGGTTCTGGAGGGAATGTTAAAAATCGTAAACCCGGATCTGGTTTTCATCAGCCTGATTGGTGCCTATGACGTAGATACGTCAATCTTCTTCCTACTAAGCGATAAATATGCGCATATCCCGGTTCTGACTATCGGGACGAAGGAAGAGAGCGAACGGTTTTTCAAGTATTATCAGGAGGAGCAGTTTGAAAATCTGATTCGCCCGGTGGAAAACACGGATATCATGGAGGCAGTGTGCAGAAGGCTCGGGCTTGAGGAGGATATGGTCGAGCGTGAAGCGAAAGCGGAGAGTAAAAGCCATGACGAAAAAAAGCGGATTTTGGTGGTAGATGACAACGGGACGGCGCTTCGGACGATCAAGGCAATGCTGGAAGATACTTATGAGATTGCCCTTGCGATTTCCGGAGCGCAGGCAATGACGTCCATAGGCAAAAAGCGACCGGATCTGATTCTGCTAGACTATGAGATGCCTGTCTGCGACGGGCGGATGACTTTGGAAATGATAAGAGCCGACGAAGAACTGACCAGCATCCCGGTGGTATTTCTGACAGCCATCAATGATCGGGAAAACATTGAAGCAGTGCTGAAACTAAAACCGGCGGGATATCTGTTAAAACCGCCTGTAAAGGAGAAGCTGCTTTCGGAGATTGAGAAGGTTTTGAACGTCGGATAAAAGAATATGGGGGATAGCTATGTATCGTTGTGAAATTTGCTTTTATATGATGACAGAACAGGACGAATTGTTTGCAGCCCTGAAAGAACTTTTGCCACTGCCGCATTTTACGCATAAATATCTGGGAAGCGCCAGGCTGGATGAGACGATGATCGGTCGGGCGGATGTGATTTTTGCGGATATCAGGCAGACGCAGATGGAGAAGACTGTTGCAACTCTGCTTTCTGGCAGGAAGCAGGGGGCGGAGCTGATTTTTCTTGCGGATAAGGAGCAGGCGGAGACTCTGACCTTACAGGATGGCGAAAATATCACGGATATCTGGATTACGCCGTTAACGGTATCCGAATTCCGCTTTCGCCTGATTCGCTGGCAGAAAACATACAAGATGAGCAGAGATCTGTGGCAGGCGCAAAGCTACCTCGATACGACGATCAACAGCGTTCCCCATTTAATCTGGTATAAGAATAAAAAGGGCGCCCACATGAAGGTCAACGAGGCGTTCTGCAAAGCGGTCAATAAGACAATGGAGCAGATCGAGGGGCACGGTCATTACTATATCTGGGATATCGATCCGGATGAGTATGCCAAAGGCGAATTTATCTGCATGGAATCGGAATACGAGGTGATGGACAAAAGAGAGACCTGTGTCTTTGATGAGAATGTCAAAATCGGGGATAGTATGCGCCAGTTGAAAACGTATAAATCTCCGCTCTTTGATCTGGATGGGAGCGTTATGGGGACTGTGGGCGTTGCCATAGATGTGACGCAGGAGCGGCTGTACGAGCAGATGATGATTAAAAACGCGAACACGGATTTCCTCACGGGACTGTATAACAGACGCTACGTGTATGAGTATATCGATCAACAGAAGGACGGCCACCTGTCGGTGTTCTGCATCGATCTGGATCATTTTAAGAGCGTCAATGATATTTATGGGCATCATGAGGGCGACAAGGCGCTTGTTCTCACGGCAAAAACGCTTCAGGTCAGTATATCGGATGGTCTGATTGCCCGCATGGGAGGCGATGAGTTTCTGGTGGTGATCGTCGGGGCACGCACGGAGGAAGAGGTGGAGCGGACGCGGAAAATGATTAAGGAACAGCTTGACGGGGAATATGTGAAACATGAAAATTTCCAAAATATTTCCGCCAGTGTGGGCGCCGCTTATTCCCAGACGGGAAGGGAAACTTTCCATGATTTATTCCACAGAGCCGACGAAATGATGTATCAGGAGAAGGAGAGTAACAGGTAAAGAGTGAGAAACGGTGCAGGAAGGTGTTTTAAATTGATGGAGCAGACGAAATGTAGTATAATAGTGTTGTGCAGTGAAAAAGAGCTTGCATGCAAGCTCTTTTTTTCTACACCATGTAGAGTCATTCGACGATTTCGGATAAACCTTATTTGCACTCGTCTTGTAAGTTCTATTTAAAGATATCATTGTGTTTTGGGAAAGTCAAGAAATAATTGGAAGGGAGATTGATGAATATGGAAAATAGAGGGTATTTTCTTGGACTGGATATGGGAACTTCATCGGTTGGATGGGCAGTAACTGATGAAAACTATCAACTGCTCAGGGCAAAAGGTAAGGATTTGTGGGGGATTCGGGAGTTTGATGAGGCGCAGACGGCTGTCGACAGGAGGACACACAGAATTGCCAGACGCAGAAGACAACGTGAAATAGTAAGAATAGGTATGTTAAAAGAGTATTTTCATGATGCGATTATGCAGGTAGATCCCTGTTTTTATCAGCGTTTGGATAACAGTAAATATCATTATGAGGATAAGGAAACAGCGGTACGAGACAAAAATGGTATATTCCATGATTCTGATTATACAGATAAAGAATATTTTTCTCAATATCCGACGATTTTTCACTTGAGAAAAGAACTATTAGAATCCAACCGAGAACATGATGTAAGGCTGGTATATCTTGCGGTATTAAATATGTTTAAACACAGGGGACATTTTTTGAATGATTCCATTGGAAATGTGTCAGGGGAAAGAAAAATGTCTGAAATATATGGGGAATTTTCTGCTCTCACATCCAGTTTATTAGATATTAGCTTCCCGCTATTGGACGATTGTAGTGTAATTGAAGATATTTTGAGCGAGCGGGATTGCTCCAGAAAAGGAAAGGCAGAGAAATTAGCTGACATTCTGCAGGTAACTGCCAAAGAAAAACAGAAAAAAGCTCTAATCAATTGTATTTGCGGACTAAATGCAGACTTGAAGGCAATTTATGGGGAAAAGGTAGAATTTGAGGCAGATAAAAAGGTGGCAATCTGCTTTGCAAATGTAGGATATGAGGAAAAAGCGCAGGAAATTTTAGAGATTTTGGGGAACGAGCAGTTTGAGTTAATTCAGATCATGAAAGAAATGTATGATATTGGTTCTCTGGCGGGTATTATGAAAGGGTTTGCCTATCTGTCAGAAGCGAGAGTGGCACAATATGAAAAACATGGTCGGGATTTAAAAATTTTGAAAGGGTTGATAAAGGAATACAGCGGTAAAGAGGTATATGATTATTTTTTCAGATCAGCGGAGGATGGAACATATAGCGCCTACGTTAATTCCACAAATGTGAAAACGAGTAAACGCCGGGATATGAAGGGAAGAACGCAGGAAAACTTGTATAAAGCAGTTGGCAAATTGGTGAACCAAATGCCAGCTGATGATAAAAGGGTGCAGTATGTGAAAGAGGAGATAGAGAAAGAGAATTTTCTTCCGAAGCAGCTGACAGCATCAAACGGTGTGATTCCAAATCAGGTACATTTGGCGGAATTAAAGAAGATTTTGCAAAATGCAGAGGGGTATTTATCTTTTTTAAAGGATGTGGATGAGTCGGGGCTGGCAGTTTCCGAGAGGATTATCAGATTGTTTTCCTTTCAGATACCATACTATCTCGGACCGTTAAGCGGGCACAGTGAGGCTGACGGTGGCAATGGATGGGTGGTGCGCAGAGAGCCGGGTCAGATCATGCCGTGGAATTTGGAAGAAAAAGTAGACATCAAAAAAACAGCGGAAAAGTTTATTACACAAATGGTGAGACGCTGCACTTATATGAATGGAGAATATGTGCTGCCAAAGGGTTCTTTGCTGTATGAAAAGTTCTGTGTCTTAAATGAGATTAATAATATCCGGGTGTATGGGGAGAAGATTCCCGTAAAGGTTAAGCAGGATATTTATAACGATCTTTTTAAGCGGGGAAAGAAGGTGACACACAAGCAGATATATCAGTATCTTCTGGGAAGAGGAATGATTGGGGAAGGTGAAATAGAGCAGCTTACGGGGATTGATAGTACGATTAACAGTTATCTGGCAACGTATGGTAAATTTATAAATATATTGGGTGAAGAACTGGATACGGATGCCGGTCGTAATATGGTGGAGGACATTGTATTCTGGTGCACTGTCTATGGCGACGCCAAAAAGTTTTTGCGTGAACAGATTGAGGAAAAGTATGGTACAAGGCTTAACGAAGACCAGATTAAGAGGATTATGGGATTAAAATTTAAAGATTGGGGGAGATTATCGAAAGCATTTTTGGAAATGCAGGGGTGCAGCAAACATACGGGAGAGATTCTTCCGCTCATTCGTATGATGTGGGAAACCAATGATAACTTGATGGAATTGATGGCTAAAGACGCCTATACTTACGTTGAGAAACTGGAAAAATATCAGGAAAGTGCTTACAAAACATTGGCGGAGATCTGTGTAGAGGATTTAGACGAGATGTATTTTTCCGCACCCGTAAAAAGGATGGTATGGCAGACACTTTCGATTATCAAAGAGGTAGAAAAGATAATGGGTGGCGTGCCAAAACGTCTGTTTGTTGAGATGACAAGAGAAGGGGAAAAGGAGAAAAGCAGGAAAGCTTCAAGAAAACAGCAATTTTTGGATTTGTATAAGAATATCAAGGATGAAGAACATGATTGGAAAAATATTATCGTGGAGGCGGATGAAAAAGGTACGTTAAGAAGCAAAAAAATGTTTTTGTATCTGACACAAAAAGGACGGTCTATGTATACGGGGAAACCGATAGATTTAGACGATCTTTTTAATGATAATCTCTATGACATTGATCATATTTATCCGAGGCATTTTGTGAAAGATGATAATCTGTCTAATAATCTGGTGTTAGTGGAAAAGGAGTTAAATGCCCACAAGAGTGATAATTATCCTTTGGAGCATGAGATTTATACCTCACAGCTTGCCATGTGGAAAGAACTTCATCGGCTTCATTTGATATCGGATGAAAAACTGAAGCGTTTAACGGGAAGAAATCCTTTTACTGATGAACAGAAAGCCGGTTTCATTGCAAGGCAGCTGGTAGAGACGAGTCAGGGGGCGAAAGGAGTGACAACCATATTACAAAATGCTCTGCCGGATACGAAGATTGTTTATGCAAAAGCATCTAATGTCTCAGAATTTAGGAAAAGCAGGGGATTTTTAAAGACAAGGGCGGTAAATGATTTTCACCATGCACAGGATGCGTATCTCAATATTGTGGTAGGAAACGTATATTATGTGAAATTTACACAGAATCCGTTGCATTTTATACAGAGAGAGTATGCGAGGGATGACAAGAAATACAATTATAATTTGAGCAGAATGTTTGATTGGGATGTCGTAAGGGGAAGTGAGACAGCGTGGATTGCCGGTCACGGCAAACAGGAGAATGGAACCATTGTGACAGTCCGCAAAATGATGGAAAAGAATACGCCGATGTTCACGAGGTTAAGTTTTGAAGGACATGGAGGTATTGCGGAACAAACGCTGTACAGTGCAAAGAAAGCTGCTGGTGTGGGCTATATTCCTTTGAAAGAGAAAGATGAACGGATGCATAACGTGACGAAGTATGGCGGTTTTAGCAGTGTTACTACAGCATACTATATTTTGGTAGAGCACGGAAAAGAAGCAAAACGGATAAGGACATTGGAGACCATTCCTGTACTATGGAAAGACAGAGTCGAAAAAGAGCCACATTTTCTGCAGGAATACTGTGAGAAAGAATTGGGATTAATCAATCCTTCTATTCGCATGAAAAAAATAAAAATGCAGTCGCTGATTAAACAGGATGGATATTATATGCATATCTCAGGAAAGACAGGGAATCGATTCCAAGTGAGAAATGCTGTTGCTGTCTGTCTGGAACAGAGGTGGTTGGACTACATTAAAGAGTTGGAAAAAGGAGAGAAAGCCGAAAAAATAGCGAAAAAACAAAATGAAGAATTGTATGACATTTTGTGTAGCAAGCATATGGAGGGGATTTTTAGTAGAAAGCCGAATCCGATGGGAGAAAAATTAGGGAAAGGGAAACAGAGGTTTGAACAACTGTCATGTCTGGAACAAGGGAAGGTTCTTCTGGAGATTCTGAATTTGACAAGGATTGGGATGACATCGGCTGATCTGACATTGATTGGCGGGGCTGCTAAAAGTGGTGTTATGTTGGTTAGTAAGAAAATTACGGATGCGAAAGAGTTTATTCTGGTGAATCAATCGGTTACGGGAGTGTATGAAAACCGTATTGATTTGCTGACTGTATGAGTTGGAGAACCGTAGTAGTGTCAAACAGCGCCAAGCTGGATTATCAGATGGGATATCTGGTAGTACGCAGGGAGGAGACAGTAAAAGTGCATATCAGCGAGATTTATATGCTTATCATTGAATCGACGGCTGTCTCTTTAACGGCGGCATTACTATGCGAACTGACAAAGAAGAAGATTAAGGTAATCTTCTGTGATGAGAAAAGGAATCCGTCCTCCGAATTGGTTTCCTATTATGGAAGCCATGATACAAGCGTTAAAGTGCGGAATCAGATGGGATGGGGAAATGAAATAAAAGCGGCGGTCTGGACAGAAATAGTGACGGATAAAATCCGAAAACAGGCGGAGTTATTGTCAGCGTGGAGTAAAAAAGAAAGTGAGATGCTGTATCAATATATTGAGGAAATTGAGTATGGAGATACAACAAACAGGGAAGGACATGCTGCAAAAGTATATTTTAACGCTATGTTTGGGATGGATTTTACAAGAACGGAAGATAACAGTATTAATGCAGCGTTGAATTATGGATACGGTATTATTCTGTCTGCATTTAACAGGGAGATCACAGCGAATGGTTATATTACGCAGATAGGGTTATTTCACGATAATATGTTTAATCCATTTAATCTTGGATCGGATCTGATGGAGCCTTTCCGTCCGATTGTGGATCACAAGGTAAAAATGATGAAACCGCAGCAGTTTGAACATACAGAAAAAATGGAGGTTCTTAAAATCCTGCAGCAAGAAGTTATCATTGCAGAGAGAAAGGAGTATGTCAACAATGCAATCAAAATTTATTGCAGGAGTGTATTTGATGCGCTGATGGATAATGATGTGTCGTTGATTAAATTTTACAAAAGTGAGTTATAGATATATGAGAATACTTGTGTTTTTTGATCTGCCGGTGCTTACGGCAAAGGAACGGCGGGATTACAGACAGTTTCGTAAATTTTTGATGAAAAGCGGTTTTATGATGATGCAGGAATCCGTGTACTGTAAACTGGCGCAAAACTCGACGGCAGCGGAGAGTATTATTGATAATGTCAAAAAGAACAAACCGGGAGATGGGTTGGTACAGATGTTGAAGGTGACAGAGAAACAGTATGCTAAGATGGAGTTTATAGTGGGAGAGTCCCATTCAGAAATTTTGGACAGCGATGAAAGGCTGGTTATTTTATGAGATTGGTATCCGGGGAATATGGTATTGATATGGAAATAAGGGAAAATATGGTGAATGTTTTAGTGATAGAAGCGCCAAATGTTTTTTCCCGTGTGATTGAAGAACTGATGTGCCAAATAGAGGGTGAGCCGGGAACCTTTATACTATCAGAGCAGGATGCGATTAAAACAATCAGTAAAGAGGCAGATATGATTGTAAATCCATTTAGGGTAGATTGCAATGAAAAAAGAATCCAGCAAAAACTGTTTCAGGAATTGTCTAATATTATGAATGAGGAATTGGTTGAACAAACGGTATACTTACAGGGGAGAATTATATCTTATTTGGAAGAGTTATTGCAAAAAGTTCCATATCCGCTGGATTTTGATGTAGAGGGGAGTATGCCCGGATTATTAAAGATCTGTCATGTTGCGTTTGATAATCGAAAAGATACGTTGGTTGAAAACATAATAAATTATATAAAGGTGTTAAGACAGTTCTGTGCAATTAAGATTATATTTATGGTAAATCTAAAATTATATTTAACGCAGGCTGAGTTGATGGAGGTGTATAAATATGTGTTTTATGAAAAAATAAGTTTGATATTATTGGAAAACTCAGATAAAGGGAAACTGCAGGGAGAAAGTGTTTGTATTTTGGATAAGGATATGTGTATAATCAATGTAGAGTAACTTACAGTGTATGTCGATACATAAGCTCGGTGAGAACCTTAAATTACGAATTTGAGGTTTGAGAGACTTGTAAGTTCAGAGAGATGCAAAACTTACCAGATCGCAATAAGCAGACTCGGTAAGTTTGAGAGACTTGTAAGTTCAGAGAGATGCAAAACGGTTTAAAAGCTGGAAGGGACACTCTTAAAGTTTGAGAGACTTGTAAGTTCAGAGAGATGCAAAACTCCAACTGTGCCAGACAGATCAGCTTGTACGTTTGAGAGACTTGTAAGTTCAGAGAGATGCAAAACTGGTAAGTGGGATGTACTTGCGGGAACTCCGTTTGAGAGACTTGTAAGTTCAGAGAGATGCAAAACGCATATTTAATCCACTTGCAAGGTCTGAATGTTTGAGAGACTTGTAAGTGCAGAAAATAATAAAGTTTATGATACTCGTATTAGTTTGTAGGATTGGAGATAATCATATATGATTCTTTATCATGCAAGTAAGGAAATCGTTGAATTTCCGGAAATACGAAAGACGAGATATACTAAAGATTTTTCATGGGGATTTTATTGTACGAGTAATTTGGAGCAGGCAATACGGTGGGCTAACCGTGGAGAGGGTGAGCCGATTGTCAATTGCTATACTTATGTAGAAAATAGGGAATTATCTATTTTGAAGTTCGAGTCTATGACGGATGAATGGCTTGATTTTATTGCAAACTGTAGAAGAGGGGAAATACATCAGCATGATATTGTGGAAGGGTCTATGGCGGATGATACTGTGTGGAACTACGTCAATGATTTCTTTGCAGGAAGAATAAGCCGAAAGCAGTTTTGGGTATTGGCAGAATTTAAATATCCAACACAGCAGATTAGTTTTCATACGTTGGCAGCATTAGAGTGCTTAAGATTTGACAGGAGTGAGGTTATTTATGACGGAAAAGAAACAAAATGATTTGTTTTATGTGTGCTCCCTGATTGAGTATGTTGCGCGAAAGACAAAAAATAAGCGTGGTGTAATCGCGTCAGCACTGGGGAAAGACGGTGTGGAAAAGCAGATGCATGACGCACAAGTCAATCATTGTCTTTCTTTTGAACAGGTGGGAGATGAACTCATAGAGAGGTATCAGATACCAGAGGGTGATTTTGATACAATAACAGAATGCAAATATGCGATTCCAAGCTTTACGGATATTGGCAGATTATATAGTATAATGATTGAAGATTGCGCAGAGTGCGGAAATGAGGTGGAAGAACTAATAAAAATTTTTTCGTCATTTATCAGTGATAAGATATCGAATTTCCGCACAGATATTTATTATCAGAATCCTGGATATTTAGAATGCTCTTATAAAGCAGGTTATTTATTGGATTAAAAAATTACAGTTGAACTGTCAAAAAATTCTGTTGTATTTCGCGGTCAATTCGGATATAATAGATGTAACCTGAAATGCACGATAAGTCTTGTTATTTTGAACCTACAGATACTTTGAACGGGATTCCTACATTGTCATATAGATGTCAGGCCTCCAGCCTTTGGGCATTACGCAGTGGAAGACAGAAGTATGGTTGCGGTTACCCACCTAGCGTTGCTAGGAGTCAAAATACAAGATCCGGCATTTTGGGGATTATACAAAAGATGGAAAAGCAGTCGTCACGTGCGGCTGCTTTTGCAGGTATGGAGGTATGAGCAAAATGAGTATAAAAATCGGAATCTTAGGGTATGGAAATCTGGGGCGCGGGGTTGAGTGCGCCGTGAAACAGAATCCCGACATGGAACTTATGGCAGTATTTACGAGAAGGGAGCCGGGACAGGTGTCCATCCTTACGAAGAGTGCGGCGGTCTGCCATGTGTCGGAGGCGGCGGCATGGAAGGATAAAATTGATGTGCTTATCCTCTGCGGCGGCAGCGCGACGGATTTGCCGGAGCAGACGCCGGCATTCGCGAAGCTGTTCAATGTGGTGGACAGTTTTGACACCCATGCCAACATACCGAAGCATTTTGAGAATGTGGACGCCGCCGCGAAGGAGGCGGGGAAAGTGGGCATTATCTCCGTGGGCTGGGACCCGGGTATGTTTTCTTTAAACAGGATGTATGCCTCCGCCATTCTGCCAAACGGAAAAGATTATACGTTCTGGGGAAAAGGTGTAAGCCAAGGGCATTCCGACGCGATCCGCAGGATTGCGGGCGTGAAAAATGCCAAGCAGTACACGATTCCTGTGGAGGCGGCGCTTGAGGCGGTGAGGGAGGGAAAAAATCCCGAGCTTTCCACAAGGGAAAAACATACGAGAGAGTGTTTTGTCGTTCTCGAGGAGGGGGCGGACGCTGCGAAAGTCGAGCAGGAGATCAAGACCATGCCGAACTACTTTGCGGACTACGATACTACCGTACATTTTATCAGTGAGGAAGAGCTTCTCAGGGATCACAGCGGCATTCCCCACGGGGGATTCGTGCTTCGCAGCGGAAAGACGGGCTGGGAGGAGGAGAACAGCCATCTGATCGAGTACAGTCTGAAACTGGACTCCAATCCGGAGTTTACGTCGAGCGTGATCATCGCCTATGCGAGAGCGGCATATCGCCTCAATCAGGAAGGGCAGACGGGGGCGAAGACGGTGTTTGACATTCCGCCGGCATATTTGAGTGCGAAGAGCGGGGAGAAACTGCGGGCATCCATGCTGTAAGAAATTGGGAAAAGTTGATACAGGGGGCTTCACGGGCAAGTGGAAAGAGTTTGACCGTGAAGCTTTTTCTTTTACATAAGATACTATTTCCAGCTCTGTGTGCATAGGAATAGAGGAGGACATGGGAAGGGCGCAGACATGAAGTTTGACGGGAAACAGCTTGCGAAGCTGGCTCTTATTTTTTTCGGGCTTCTTTTTATCGTCTGTCTTTTCCTGGGGAGAAGACAGGCGCAGGAGAAACATGCACAGCCGGAGGGTGAGCGGATTACGGTTGAGGATGTGGCGATTCTTTTAGACGCGCTTGGCGTGGATTTTTCGATACCGTCGTCCGAGTCGGAAGGACAGCCGCAGACCGGTGCGGAGACAGCGGGGGAAGAAGAGAAATATTTTACATACGGACAGTACCGGGCGTTGTGTGAAAGTCTGGCGGCGCAGTGGGGCGTTCCCGATTACGGGGAGCGTTATGAGTCGGAGCAGGCGCTTTTGAAGGAGGACTGGTACCGCGCTTTTCGCATTTTTCTGGCGTATTTGGATAAGGAATCCTCAATCTGGGAGACCACGGTCTTTGTGCTGAAAACGGATACGGAGAAGGCGGAAGCCTACACGGAAAGCGGGGCGATGCAGGGGGCGTTTCCCTATGTCTCGACCGCCTTTGCTGGAAGTGAACTGCAGGAGTTGAAGGTTTATGTGAAAGGGAATACGCTGCTGACCATTGTGGAGACGCTGCCGGAGGATCATTATCTGGGGAGCGTGTGGGTGATGGAAAGCAAAGACGGTACACTGGATTGTTTTTATCATCAGACCGCATTCCGGGCGGCTCTTACCGGAGATGCCCTTGACAGCCCGCCGGAGCGGGAACAGGTGGCGGATCTGACTTTCCGGGACGGGCGGATTGTGGAGGCAAAGGAGCGCAGGGAAAAAGTCCACGGAAGGCTGCTTCGTGCCTCTGCACAGGAATTGGAGATCGAGGGTTACGGCGTTTATCAGATCGCGGATGAGATGGAGATTTATAAGTTGTATGGGAGTCTGAAAACGCTGGAGCAGGCCGAACTGCGTGTCGGGTGCGCGGATACGGATTTTGTTGTTGACAGGGGGAAGGTGTATGCCTGTCTCGTGTCGGAGGAGGCAGGGGCGGATCAGATCCGGGTGCTTTTAAAAAATACGGCGGCGGGAAGCAACTATCACGAACGCGTAGGGATCACGGTTGACGGGGAGGAGGTCGGAATTCGGGCAGACCAGATGACTGTCGGGGAGCGCAGAACTTATCGGAGTACAAATCTTACGGACAAGATTGCGGTGGAAATGGAGGGGAGTGGCAGAGCGGACCACTCTTATCGCGGCGCCATAGAGTGTGTCCGGATGGAGCAGGGCATCGTGCTGATCAATGAACTGCCGTTGGAGGAATATCTCTATGCCGTGGTGCCAAGCGAGATGCCGGCGTCCTATCCGCAGGAGGCGTTGAAGGCGCAGGCGGTGTGCGCCAGAACCTATGCGTACCGCTATATTCTGCGGGCGGGCATCCCGGAGCTCGGCGCCCATGTGGACGACACGACAGCCTATCAGGTCTACCACAATATTGAGGAAAATGCGGCTTCCACCACAGCGGTGAAGGAGACGGACGGGGCGTTGCTCACCTATGAGGGGGAGGCTGCGGGTAATTATTATTATTCTACTTCTTGCGGGATGGGGACGGACGTAGTGAGCTGGCAGGGAGGGAATGGAGAGGAAGTGCCTTATCTGCGGGGCGTGCGCGTGAGCCGCGCGGCGGGAGCGGAGTCTGGGGCGGAAGAGGCTGAACAGACAGCGGCATCTGGCGTGGTTGAGAACTTTGACGCGGAAGATTTACGTGACGAGACGGTTTTCCGACAGTTTATTACGACGGTACACGAAACGGATTTTGAGAAGGATGAGCCTTGGTACCGATGGAGTTACCATGTGGAAGAGCTGGATGAAAAAGGTCTGCTTGCCCGTTTGAAGGAGCGGTATGCAAGCGCGCCAGCTTTTGTACTGACGAAGGCGGAGGGGGATTATTATGTGCCGGAGCCGATTGGAAAACCGGGAAAGATAAAGAAGATAGAAATCGCGAAAAGGGGCGCTGGCGGAATTGCGCAGGAGTTGAACATTGAGACGGAAAAAGGGACGTATAAAGTGCTTTCCGAATACAATATCCGCTATGTCCTTTGCGATGCAAATAGCACTGTCAGGAAACAGGACGGGAGCGAAACCGTGCCGAAAACGCTTCTTCCCAGCGGCTTTTTTGTGCTGGATGTCGTCAGCGGGACTGGAAAAGACGGGGAAAATGTGGTAGGATATACGTTGACTGGCGGCGGTTACGGACACGGCGTCGGTATGTCCCAGAACGGGGCGAAGGCGATGGAAGCGCAGGGGGCTGACTACGGGCAGATTCTCTCGATGTTTTATCCCGGCTGTGAGGTGACGGACGTCGAAGAACTGAGAGAGCAGTGATCGGGGCAGATTTTATATCACGTAAGTTTGAGCGCAGGGTGTCCGAATGCGGATAGAATGAGTAAGTTTTCTGTCAGGATACGAATGGTAATGGGATGAGAGATTACAAATTATGGATAAAAAAGAAATAAAAGAATTGATGTTCTCTTTGGGGGCTGATTTGTGCGGCATAGCGGGCGTGAACAGATTTGACGACGCGCCGGAAGGGTATCATCCTCTGGACGTTTTGCCGACCTGTAAGTCCGTCATTTCCTTCGGATGCAGATTCCCTGTGGGGACGCTTGCGTGTAAATCGGATATTCCCTACACGAGAGTAAGAAATTCAATCACGCCGAAGTTGGACGCGATCGCGCTTGATTTTTGTATCGAGATGGAAAAGCACGGAATCGTGTGCGTGCCGATTCCGACGAACGAAAGCCAGTGGGATAAAAAGACGGAGAGATGGCGGTCGGTTGTCTCCGCAAAGCACGCGGCACAGGCGGCGGGACTTGGCACGATAGGCAGGCATTCGCTGTTGATCACGCCGGAATTTGGCAGTATGATTTGGCTTGGTACTGTTTTGTGCGAGCAGGAATTAGAGCCGGATGAGAGAAAGGAATCCCTCTGCAGCAATTGCAATTTGTGTGTGGAGGCATGTCCGGTGCACGCGTTGGATGACTTGGAGTTAAAGCAGCAGACATGTTGGGATTTTGCCTTCGGGGACGACGAGGAGATACGCACGTGGAGAATTTCATGCCATAAGTGCAGGGATGCCTGTCCGTATAATCTCGGGAGTAATAATTCCATTTTAAGATGAATATAAAAATGCCTGACAGAAAAGCAAATTTTTTGCAACTCGATTGATATTCAGACAATGGTGACAGGTTTGCGGCGTGGGTGTGAAAAGTGATTGGTACACTTTATGGATAAGTTGGCTAATAGAAACAGTAAATAGGTTTTTGTAAAAGAATAGATAACAGGAAACAACCGGGAGTAAGATGAGGACGATTTTCAGACTTTATTATATCCTGCGGGATTTCAACTGGCAGATGACGAAGAAAAATATCAGCGCCTTTGCGGCAAGCACGGCGTTCTTCCTCTTTCTGTCCATGATTCCGCTTCTGATGGCGCTGTGCGCGATTCTGCCGTACACAAGGCTGACGGAGGCAAACCTAATCAACGCGATCACACAGTTTACGCCGGATGCGGTGGACGGCATGGTCATACGAATCGTGTCGGACGTGTATGCCAGATCGGCGGGGACGATCACGGTCTTTGCAATTGTCACGATCTGGTCGGCGGCAAAGGCAATGCTTGCGCTGATTTACGGGTTAAATGCGGTCAATGATGTGGAGGAGAAGCGAAACTATATTGTGCTGCGTGCAATTGCCTGTTTTTATACGGTGATCATTCTGGCGGCAACGCTGGTGGCTCTCTTTGTGATGGTGTTCGGCAACGTGATCGTGGATCTGCTGCTCAGGGATATCCCGCCGCTGCATCTTGTGGTGCATGTGATCATGCGGTTTCGTTTTCTTGCGTCATGGGTGATTCTGACTTTGATTTTTGCCATGATCTACGCCCTTGTGCCGAGCTGCAAGCTGCGGTTTAAGGCGCAGATTCCGGGGGCGGCGTTCGCGGCGGTGTTGTGGAGTATCGCGTCCTTTGCCTTTTCCGTCTATGTGGATCACTACAATGATTTTGGCACTTACGGGAGCTTGACCACAGTGGTCATTTTGATGCTCTGGTTTTACATGCTGATGTATATCTTGATGATTGGGGCACATGTCAACAGGTATTTCGGCCCGGTTTATAAATTTCTTTTCGGGTGGCTTGACAAGTCGAAAGAAAGCCACTAAAATAGCAGATAGATTTGTTAAAAGTAAAGATTCATAAAAGCGAAGAAGGTGTAAGTAGGAAATTTTTTCCGCCAGAGAGAGGGAATCATCGGCTGTAAGTTCCTTTCGGTTCAGAGATTATCCGAATTTTCCCACCGGAGCTTTCCATATGAACCGATTGCCTGTTGTGCGGGGCAATCGAAGTAGTTTGGAACGTACAGGCACGTTACGCCGAAGGAAGTGTCCGTTTGCCGATCTGTATAAGAGCGGAAGCGGGAAACTGGGTGGTACCGCGGATTTTATTCGTCCCATGTGTGTTGCACGTGGGACTTTTTTTGCGCGCATAAGCAGAGCCGGAAAGCGGCAGAGACAGGATGTATGATTGCATACAAGACTGTCTATGACGGTTTACGGCGAGCAACGCGAACGAGAAATGTGGAGCATTTCGAGTCTGCTTATGCGCACGGAAAGCAGAGACAGAAGAAAGGATGGAGGAGACTATGAAAGAAAAACTGGAACAGATCAAAGCCGAGGCACTGCGTCAGATCGAGGCAAGCGACGCCTTGGAAAAACTGAACGAAGTGAAGGTCAATTACCTTGGAAAAAAGGGTGAGCTGACGGCGGTGTTAAAGAGCATGAAGGATGTTGCGCCCGAGGATCGCCCGAAGGTGGGTCAGCTTGTCAACGAGACGAGAGCGGAGATTGAGAAGGTGCTTGAGCTTTCAGTCAAAAAGATGGAGAGAGCCGTCAGGGAGGCGAAGTTAAAGACGGAGGTCATCGACGTGACCCTGCCCTCCAAAAAGAATAAGATGGGGCACCGCCATCCCAATACCATCGCATTGGAAGAGGTGGAGAGAATCTTCATCGGTATGGGCTATGAGGTAGTGGAAGGCCCCGATGTGGAAAAAGATTATTATAACTTTGAGGCGCTCAATATTCCTGCGGATCATCCGGCAAAGGATGAGCAGGACACCTTTTATATTACCGGGGATATCCTGCTGCGGACGCAGACGTCCTCCACGCAGGTGCATGAGATGGAGAAAGGAAAGCTTCCCATCCGCATGATCGCGCCGGGAAGGGTATTCCGTGCGGACGAGGTGGACGCGACCCATTCCCCGTCCTTCCATCAGATCGAAGGGCTGGTGATCGATAAGCATATCACCTTTGCGGACTTGAAGGGGACGCTTGCCGAATTTGCGAGGGAGCTGTTCGGGGAGAACACAAAGGTGAAGTTCAGACCCCACCACTTCCCGTTCACAGAGCCCAGCGCGGAGATGGATGTATCCTGCTTTAAGTGCGGCGGCAAGGGATGCCGGTTCTGCAAAGGCGAGGGCTGGATTGAAATTTTGGGCTGCGGCATGGTGCATCCTCATGTGCTGGAGATGAGCGGCATCGATCCGGAGGAATACACGGGATTTGCTTTCGGCGTAGGATTGGAGCGTATCGCGCTGCTGAAATATGAAATTGATGATATGAGGCTTCTGTATGAAAATGATATCCGCTTCCTCAAACAGTTTTAATGGATAAAGGCTGTTAAATTGTTTTGACACGGAAGTAATTGTGAAAGGAAATATATATGCCACATGTAAAAATAAAATGTTTTTCCGGCAGGACGGAGGAGCAGAAAAGAAAATGTGCGGAAAAGATTGCGGAAGACATCTCTGAAATACTTGGATGCGATATGGAAAGTGTCTCTGTGGCGATTGAAGATGTTGCGCAGGAGGACTGGAAAGAGAAAGTCTGGGATAAAGATATGGCTGCCGATCAGGATTTGCTATATAAAAAACCGGGATACACATACGATTAAATATTATTCCGAGCGTTTATTTTTACAGAAATTTAGAAAAGAAAGGAAAAGGAATCAGCATGAATACAGCATTGTCATGGATTAAAGCATATGTGCCGGAACTTACGTGCACGGATCAGGAGTATATGGACGCAATGACCCTCTCCGGGACAAAGGTGGAGGGCTACGCCAGACTGGACAAAAATCTGGAGAAGATCGTGGTGGGACAGATCAAGAAGATTGAGAAGCATCCCGACGCGGATAAGCTGATCGTCTGTCAGGTGGATATCGGTAATGAGGTGATCCAGATCGTCACCGGCGCGCCCAACGTGAAGGAGGGGGACAAGGTTCCCGTGGTGTTGGACGGCGGCAAGGTGGCGGGCGGTCACGACGGTGGTCCTCTGCCGGATGACGGTATCTCGATTAAGGCGGGAAAGCTGCGCGGCGTGCCCTCAAACGGCATGATGTGCTCCATCGAGGAGCTTGGTTCCGACAGGAATTTTTACCCGGAGGCGCCGGAGATGGGCATCTACATTTTCGGGGATGACGTGCAGGTTGGCGCGGACGCGGTGGAGGAACTGGGACTTCGGGATACGGTGTTTGAGTATGAAGTGACCTCAAACCGTGTAGACTGTTACAGTGTGATCGGTATTGCCAGAGAAGCGGCGGCTACGTTCCGGAAGCCTTTTGTATTGCCGGAAGTGACGGTAAAGGGAAACGACGAGAAGGTGGAGGACTATGTATTCGTGGAGGTGCAGGACAAGGAACTCTGCCCGAGATACTGCGCGAGAGTGTGCAAAAACATTAAGATTGCGCCCTCGCCGAAGTGGATGCAGAGACGCCTTGCGGCAAGCGGCATCCGCCCCATCAACAATTTGGTTGACATAACAAACTATGTGATGGAGGAGTACGGGCAGCCCATGCACGCCTTTGACCTCGACACCATTGCAGGGCATAAGATTATTGTCCGCAGGGCGAAGGACGGCGACGTTTTCCGTACGCTGGACGGGCAGGACAGAAATCTGGATTCGGACGTGCTGATGATCTGCGACGCGGAGAAAGAGGTAGGTATTGCCGGCATTATGGGCGGCGAAAATTCCATGATTACGGACAGCGTGACGACCGTGCTCTTTGAGGCGGCGACTTTCAACGGAGCGAACATCCGCAAGTCTGCAAAGCGCGTCGGACTGCGCACGGACGCGTCGGGCAAGTTTGAAAAGGGGCTTGATCCTTACAATGCGGAGGCGGCGATCAACCGTGCCTGCCAGCTCATTGAGGAGCTTGGCTGCGGCGAGGTGGTCGGCGGCATGGTGGATGTGTACGGCGAGATGAAGGAGAAGGTGGTTCTTCCCTTTGAGCCGGAGCGTTATAACAGCCTTCTCGGTACAGACGTCTCCGAACAGGAAATGCTTAATATTTTCAAGATGATTGAAGTGGAATATGATGCCGAGAAGCGGACGCTTACGGTGCCGACTTTCCGCCAGGATATCCTTCGCCAGTGCGATATCGCGGAGGAAGTGGCAAGGTTTTACGGCTACGATAAGATTCCGACCACGCTGCCAAACGGTGAGGCGACTACGGGAAAACTCCCTTTCAAACTGCGCATTGAGCAGAAGGCTAGAGATATTGCGGAATACTGTGGCTTTTCACAGGGAATGTGCTATTCCTTTGAAAGCCCGAAGGTATTTGATAAATTATTGCTGTCCGCGGACGATCCGGCAAGGCAGGCGATCACGATTGCAAATCCTCTGGGAGAAGATTTTTCGATTATGCGGACGGTTCCTTTGCACGGGATGCTGACCAGCCTTGCAACCAACTATAACAGGCGAAACAAAGATGTGCGGCTATACGAGCTCGGCAATATTTATCTGCCCAAGGCTCTGCCGCTCACGGAACTGCCCGAGGAGCGGATGCAGTTTACCCTCGGCATGTATGGGGATTGTGATTTCTTCGACATGAAGGGCGTGGTGGAAGAGTTCTTTGAGAGTGTCGGCATGCATAAAAAGGCGGTCTATGACCCGCAGGCGGGCAGAAACTATCTGCATCCGGGCAGACAGGCGAATATCGAATACGAGGGGACGCTTGTGGGGTATCTCGGCGAGGTGCACCCGGAGGTTTGCGACAACTATGATTTGAAGACAAGGGCTTATGTGGCGGTGCTTGACATTCCGTCGATTCTGCCTTATGCTACCTTTGACCGCAAGTATGAGGGGATCGCGAAGTACCCGGCAGTTCTGCGCGATATCAGCATGGTGGTGCCGAAGACCGTGATGGCGGGTCAGATCGAGGCTGTCATTGCCCAGCGCGGCGGAAAGATTCTGGAAGATTACCAGCTCTTTGATATTTATGAGGGCAGCCAGATCAAGGAAGGATTTAAGTCCATGGCTTATTCCATCACCTTCCGCGCCAAGGACAGGACCCTTGAGGAGGCGGATGTGGCCAGCGCCATGAAGAAGATTTTGAATGGCTTGGAAGGCATGGGAATTGAGCTTAGAAGTTAAGGTGGAAAGATAGTCTTTCAATTTTGATTTAAGAGTCAAATGAACATGCGGGCATATTTGTCTGACTCATGAAGACAAACATGCAAAATTTGGAGGACGGCAGATACAATGACTGAAAAAGAAAAAATGCTGGCGGGACAACTTTATGACCCGTCTGATTCCGAATTGGATCAATTACGACTGAAAGCACGTAAACTGGCAAGACGGTATAATATGACTGACGAGGACGAAAGGGAAAAACGATATAAAATCCTTAGAGAGCTGCTCCCCAATACCTTGGAAATGCCTGACTTGCAGGCACCTGTCTATTTTGACTATGGCTGTAATACGTATTTTGGAAAATGCAGCGGGGCAAACTTTCATTTTACCTGTCTGGATGTATGCCCTGTTCATATTGGGGATAATGTAATGATTGGTCCCAATGTTATCATTGCAACGCCTATGCATCCAATGCTTCCGGAGGAGCGGAACTGCCGGCTGCGTGAGGATGGCAGCATTTATAATCTCGAATACGCAAAACCTGTTACCATTGAAAATGATTGTTGGCTCGCTGCCGGCGTAATTGTCTGCGGCGGTGTGACAATCGGTGAGGGAAGCGTGATCGGAGCAGGCAGTGTTGTGACAAAAAGCATTCCGCCACACAGTCTTGCCGTAGGCAATCCGTGCAGGGTGGTCAGGGAGATTACGGAAAAAGACAGAATGGAGCAGCGGTAAAGGAAGATTTTAAATGTTGGATGTTCGTCGGTTATTGAAAAAAATCATAAATTAGGTCATAATAAATAAAATAATGATACGGCACAGATAGGCACATTTTTGGTGTGTACTGTCAAAAGAGAGGAGTGGTAAATTTGGAGCAGAAAAACACATGGGAAACCTATAGTGAGAAACAGCTCAAGGAAGTGGACGCTTTTGCCAGAGAGTACATGGACTTTCTCGACAACGGCAAGACCGAGAGGGAGTGCATTGACCAGATTGTAAACACGCTGGAGGCGGCGGGCTATCAGGAGCTGGAAACGCTGGTGAAAGAGGGCGGCAAGCTGAAAACAGGGGATAAGGTGTACTCCGTATGGATGAATAAATCCATTGTGATGTTTCAGATCGGCAAGGAGAAGATGGAGGACGGCATCAATATTCTCGGGGCGCACATCGACTCTCCCCGTCTGGACGTGAAGCAGAATCCTCTCTATGAGGACGGCGGTTTCGCCTATCTGGACACCCATTATTACGGCGGCGTGAAAAAGTACCAATGGGTGACGATTCCCCTTTCCATTCACGGCGTGGTTGTGAAGAAGGACGGCAGCACCGTGGAGGTCAACGTGGGCGAGAACGAGGACGATCCCGTTTTCTTCGTGTCCGACCTTTTGATCCATCTTGCGAGCGAGCAGCTTGAGAAAAAGGCAAACAAGGTGATTGAGGGCGAGGCGTTGGATATCATCATTGGCAATAAGCCTCTTGTGATCGATAAGAAGAAAAAGAAGGATGACGAGGAGGACAGCGCGCCGAAGGACGCTGTGAAGAAGGGAATCCTTGAAATTTTAAAGAGAGATTACGATTTTGAGGAGGAGGACTTTATCTCCGCCGAGCTTGAAGTGGTGCCCGCCGGGAAGGCGAGGGAGGCAGGTTTTGACCGCAGCATGATTCTTTCCTACGGACAGGATGACCGCGTGTGCGCGTTCTCTTCCCTGAAAGCGATGCTGGAGATCGGGCAGACCGAAAGAACGGCATGCTGTATTCTTGTGGATAAAGAGGAGATCGGTAGCGTAGGCGCGACCGGTATGCAGTCCAGATTCTTTGAGAACGCGGTGGTGGAGGTGATGAACCTTCTCGGTGAGTACAGTGAGCTTGGGCTGCGCAGATGCCTTGCACGCTCCTGTATGCTTTCCTCCGACGTGAGCAGCGCATATGATCCGGCATATGCGTCCAGCTTTGACAAGAAGAATGTGGCTTACCTTGGCGGCGGCATGGTGTTTAACAAGTTTACGGGCAGGGGCGGCAAGTCCGGCTCCAACGACGCAAACGCGGAGTATCTCGGTCACATCCGTGCCATCTTTGACAAGGAGAAGGTGAATTTCCAGACAGCGGAGCTTGGCAAGGTGGATCTCGGCGGCGGCGGCACGATCGCCTATATCCTTGCGCTTTATGGCATGAACGTGATAGACAGCGGCGTGGCGGTACTCAACATGCACGCGCCATGGGAGGCGACAAGCAAGGCGGATGTGTATGAGACGAAGCGCGGGTATGTGGCTTTCTTGGAGAATGCAAGTTTATGACAACATTAAAGAAATCCGATTTTTATTTTGAACTGCCGCAGGAGTTGATTGCGCAGGACCCTTTGGAGGACCGCTCCGCGTCCAGACTCCTTGTGCTGAACCGGCAGACGGGCGCGGTGGAGCATCACCATTTTAAAGAGATTACCAACTATTTAAGGCCAGGCGATTGTCTGGTCTTAAATAACACCAAGGTCATCCCGGCAAGACTGATGGGCGTGAAGGAGGACACAGGGGCTGCAATCGAGGTTCTGCTCTTAAAACGGCGGGAGAATGACGTCTGGGAAACCCTTGTAAAGCCGGGGAAAAAGGCAAGACCCGGCGCGAAGCTTATCTTTGGGGACGGGTGTCTCAGGGCGGAAGTGCTGGATGTGGTGGAGGAGGGAAACCGCCTGATCCGCTTCGACTATGAGGGGATTTTTGAGGAGGTGCTTGACCGGCTAGGGGAGATGCCACTGCCTCCTTACATCACTCACAAATTGCAGGACAAGAACCGTTACCAGACCGTATACGCGAAGTATGACGGCTCTGCGGCGGCGCCTACGGCAGGACTGCATTTTACGGAAGAACTGCTTGCGCAGATAGAGGAAATGGGTGTAAACATTGCCTATGTGACCCTTCATGTAGGGCTGGGCACCTTCCGTCCCGTGAAAGCGGACAACATTTTGGAACACCACATGCATTCCGAGTATTATGAGGTGACGCCGGAGACGGCGGATTTGATCAACCGCACGAAGGAAAGCGGCGGGCGTATGATCTGCGTGGGGACGACAAGCTGCCGCACAGTGGAGAGCGCGGCGGATGAAAACGGTCGGGTGCAGCCGGGATGCGGCGACACGGAAATCTTTATTTACCCGGGATATCGTTTTAAGGTGCTGGACTGCCTGATCACAAATTTCCATCTGCCGGAATCCACGCTGGTGATGCTTGTCTCCGCGCTTGCGGGAAGGGAGAATGTGCTGGCGGCGTACCGGGAGGCGGTGGAGGAGAGGTATCGGTTTTTTAGTTTTGGGGATGCGATGCTGATTCAATAAAAACTAATAATGCATATTTAAGAACAGAACAACGGGGGTCAGGCTTTGCCGGACATCCTTGTGTTCAAGAAAAGAGGTTTGAAATAAAACATTTTGATTGTTCCTTTGGAGCTGGCTGAAAAATAGAATTGGAGAAGCGAAATCAATAATAACAAGAACTTGCAAAACGGTGAACAGGTGCAGCAATCGCCAAGTCGCCGTTTTTCTTTTTGAAAAAATATAAAATAATTGTAAGATTTCTTCGTGCGCGAGGTCTTACTGTTGAAAGGAGGTGGTAGTGTAATGGAGTTTGAACAGATATATAACGCCTATTTTAAATCGGTATACCGTTATATCTGGAAGTTTTCAGGAGACGAACATATAGCAGAGGAAATGACAAGTGAAACATTTTTAAGGGTCATGAAATCCATCGGGAATTTTCGCGGCGATTGTGATATGCGTGTATGGATCTGCCAGATCGCAAAGAACACGTACTACTCCTATTTGAAGAAAAACCGTAGAACGGCAAGTATTGATGAGACAGAATGGCAGAACATAACGGATCCGAAAGCGTTCCTCAGCAAAGAACGCTTCGGAATGGAGGGAATAATGAAAAAGGAATGTAGTGTTGTTCAGGATGTGCTGCCGCTGTACCTTGAAAATATGGTGAGCGAAGCAACAAAGGTATTTGTAGAGGAACACCTTGAGGATTGCGCCGATTGTGCCGCAGAACTGGAACGCCTGCAGTCGGGCAGGCAGATGACAATATTTCGCTGTCAACAAAAACAGATAGCGAATATAGCTATATTATCTTAGAAACCGAAGCTGGGAAATCGCTTTATTTTGAAGGAAAAACGGAGGATATTTTGAATGACCGCAATGAAGTATGTGGCGAGAGGATTATTTTATATAATGTGCGATATCATAATAGCTTTATGAAAAATACCAGTTCCATGAGCTGGGGAAGGGCTTTGCATGATGAAAGCCCATATATGGAAGTGGTCATTGAGCTGGAGAATGGGACGCTGCAAATCTCGAATTACGAATAGGAAAGATAGGGTGACCATGGAACAGATACCCCACAGAAAACATGATATGAAGCGATAACAGACAGGGCGGCGGGATAGTCCCCGCTTGCCACCGCCGCCCTTTACTGGACATTTATTAGACCGATAAACTGGAAGTTATCTGATTGGTGTTGTATCTTCATGACATTCACTGATAAGCCACTCATACTTTTTGGAAACAATGTAAAAATCATCTAACCCATATACTTCTCCAATGATACAAATCAGTTCTGGAATGCACATTTCATAAACCCAATACTTTGGCTGATAATTTTTTGTATCTTCAAATAGGACATATACAAATTTTTCACTTGCGGGCAATATTTGAGGTAATCTAGCGACCCACATTCTATCTTCTGATATATCTATGGTTTTGCATAACAATTTGCGATTAAATCCATGCCCCATATTAGACCAATGTATATTACCGCCATTTAATACAAATGTCTGTTCAATTTTTTTAATGATTGAACTATAAGTAATTTTTGAACACTCGAAACATCTTGAGCGCTCTATGTGATTTTCTTTGATAACTCTTTCTATTTCACTCCGCATATACATAAAATACCTCAAATAACTCAAAAAAGCACTTGACAAAACGCTTCATGGGAGGCATTGCGGTATGCAAAGGGCTTGGCTATGCGGTCAAAATCGACGTGCCAACGGTGAACATTGCCGTAGTATTCTCTTCGGGCGTAGGTATCTTCTTCGGTATCTATCCCGCAAGAAAGGCAGCAAACTTAATCCCGATGGAAGCATTGAGACATGAGTGGGGGAATAGAAGATATTTTGGCTAAAATGAACCGAAATATCTTTTAGAAACTTGCTCTTTTCTTTTTTTTGACGTATACTAAAAGAAATTTAGGGGAAAATTAACTAAAATATCTTACGGGAGTGTCTATATGGAACTAGAGATTAGAAGAGACTATTATCTGAAACAGTTAATTAATCGAAAGAATAACGGTCTGATTAAAATCGTTACCGGAATCAGAAGATGCGGGAAATCATTTTTGCTTCGCACTCTGTTCAAAAAACATTTGCTTGAGAACGGTGTGGATGAAAGCCATATTATTGAAATGGCTTTTGATTTGTTTGATTTTATAGATTATAGAGAGCCCAAGACATTCTATGCATGGGCGAAAGAGCAGATGAAGGACGACGAAATCTATTATTTTCTTTTGGATGAAGTGCAGCTGTTGGATGAATTTGTGAGCATCCTTAATGGTCTTACGGATAAAAAGAATTGTGATGTATATGTAACGGGAAGCAATGCAAAATTTCTCTCAAAGGATATTGCAACGGAATTTGGGGGCAGGGGCGACGAGGTACATATGTATCCTTTGAGTTTTTCTGAATTTATGACCGTGTATGAGGGGAATCGATATGATGGCTGGAATGAGTATATTACCTATGGCGGTATTCCTATGGTGGTTTTAGCAGAAACGGAAGAACAGAAGATGGATATGCTGGAGCAGCTATTGAAGGAAACTTATATTCGTGATATTGTGCTGCGGAATAAGATTAGGAACGTTGGCGAAATGGAGATGCTGTTAGATGTGCTGTCGTCGGCAATTGGTTCCCTGACCAATCCCAATAAATTGAAAAATACATTTAAGAGCGTGAATCGGTCAAAGATCACGGCGACAACTATTACAAAGTATATCGAGTATCTGGAGGATTCGTTTTTGATTGAGGCGGTAAACCGTTATGACATCAAAGGGAAATCTTATATCGGTACGCCGATGAAATATTATTTTATGGATATGGGGCTTAGAAATTCGCGGATTAATTTCAGGCAGATGGAAGTGACACATTCTATGGAAAACGTCATTTATAATGAGCTGAGAATGAGAGGTTTTCGTGTCGATGTAGGGAATCTTTTCATTGTGGAACCGGGGAAAGACAGCAAAACGGTAAAGAAACAGTTGGAAGTTGATTTTATTTGCAATAAAGGTTCCAAAAAGTATTATATTCAGTCAGCATATATGATGGGCACAGGGGAGAAGATGACGCAGGAAATCAGACCGTTCTTAAAAATAAATGATTCCTTTAAAAAAATAGTTGTTACATCAGATACGCCAAAACCTTTTTACAGTGAAGCGGGCATATTGTTCATGAATATATATGATTTTTTACTGGATCCGGATTCTATGGAGAGGTAAGATACAATTAATCCTTCGCCGTATCCAGCACCGCAAGCCCGTGCTCGAGCAGCATTTGATTGGCATCCATAATCGTCATATTTCTCTGCATGGCAAAGAGAAGCAGCGCGTCGCGAGCGTCTCTGGCATACAATTCCCGGCAGCCGGACAGCTTCAGCATTTTTTGTGTTTCCTCCTCGGATAGACACAGCCCGAAGGCAAGGGCGATCAGCTTATCCCGGGAGGGAATTTTATCTCCGGCGAAAATCCGATACACATAAGCACGGCCTAAGAGCGAGCCGCGTATCACGTCCGCGCGCTTGAGGTTCTTTTGGGATAACAGCATGTGCAGATGTTCAGACAGACTTTCTTTCAGCAGATGTTCTCTGTTGCTGTCCAGATAATCTTCTATATCTGTTGCATTCTGAATTTCATGTCGTAATTCATCTGTTGATCTTTCGTGCATTCTGCCTTATAGTCCTTTCTGTATTTTCCCTGCTCATCACGGTTGAAATTATTATACCTGTTTATGGCAGTCGTGGCAACTGCGGATGTTCTTTGTTAAACCCAGAAGCAAGTGCAAAGTTCGAAAGCGAAATGTCTACCAGTGGTAGACCAAAATCGACAAAATTTTCCCTATAATACTCTCATGGGAGAGGGAAAATATGGAAAGAACAAAAATAGCCTTATCGGAGTCAGGAAAGGCGAAGAGGGTATATTATGAGTGGATACGTCTGATTGCCTGCTTTTTTGTTATATTTAATCACCTGAAAGGCTATAGGCTGTTTATGAACGCTTCTGGTGTGAAACAAATGTTTTACATGAGCCTGTCAGTTATTACCAAAATCAATGTACCACTGTTTTTCATGGTTTCCGGTGCTTTGCTCTTAGAAAAGCAAGAGGATATTTTTACGGTTTTGAAAAAAAGAATTAGTAGGATTGGTATGGTGATCCTGCTTTTTTCATTTGGCATTTACGCGGAGTGCCGTGTTTATGCGCTTGCGCAGGGAAGGGACTACGAGTTTACATGGGAACGCTTTCTCTATGGGGTGTTTGCAAGAAATTTGGATGAGACGGGAGCATACTGGTATCTTTATGCCTATCTTGGATTTCTCTGCCTGCTTCCTTTTATGCAGAAAATGGCGAAACAGATGAGCCGCAGCGACTTTTATACGCTGCTTGTATTGCATTTTGCACTTTGGTCAGTGATTCCTATTTGCAATCTTTGTCTGCGTCTGGCGGGGCGTGAATGTTTTTCCCTGACGGGGGAATTTTCTGTCCCGCTTGCCACGACAGCGGCATTTTTTTATCCGCTTACAGGCTATTATATAGACCATAAAATAGTGCTCAGGGCGGTTCCCAAAAGAAAATGGGTGGGACTTTGCGCGGCAGCGGCTGCAGGAATCAGTCTGTCCTGTTTTTGTGTATATCTGGATGGCGCGGCGGACGAAACGTTTCTCTCTCTGTTTGATTATCTGCTCGCCATAACGGTTTTTCTGTTTGTCAAATATATGACAACTGTCAGCATACCGGTATTGTCATCCGGAAAAATTGTTGGGGCTGTTTTATAGGATCTCTTACGTTTGGTACCGAACTGCTTTTCGCAGATGCGCGCAGAGGATGACAAAAATTTCTCAAAAGCCGGAATATCTACCCGTGGTAGACCAAAAGAAGAAGGGTTCTGCTTATAATCATAAGCGGAAGCCTTTTTAGGTTGAAACGGGGAGAAAATGAAAATGCAGATGACAAAAGAGGAGAGCGACAGAATCAGAATCGTCAAATGTATCGCGATTGTTTTGGTGGTGTTTTTACATGCATATACGACGGAAGTCGGTTTTGCAGACGGCAGTCAGACGGCGGCGCTTCCGGATTGGCTGATGCTGTTGGAAACCGGTGTGTCGCAGATTCTTGCAAGGTGCGGCGTGCCGATTTTTTTCCTGCTCTCCGCCGTTTTATTGTTTCGCGCGGAGCATACCTATAAAAAAGTGATTGCGAAAAAGGTAAGGACGCTGCTTGTGCCGTACTTATTCTGGAATACGTTTTGGATTGCCGTATTTCTCATGTTGCAGAGCCTGCCGTTTACAGTCGCTTATTTTTCGGGAAATCATACGCCGATTTTACAATGTTCTGTGCGGGAATGGCTTGGACTATATGGTATCGGACAGGAATATCCGCAGTGCTATCCGCTATGGTTTATGCGGGATTTGATGGCGGTGATTCTGATCTTTCCATTGATTGGGAAAATAGCGGACAAAAGTCCGGAAATTGCGCTGTGTATAGGGACCGGGCTGGTAATTCTTCCTTTTTCTTTTTTCGGGGAAACAGCACTTGGCTGGTTTTTGGTCGGAGCGGCTGTCGTGAAAAAGGAAATGACTATTCTGTTTTTTGACAGGTATGCTATGGGAAAAATCGCAGTCCTGTATTTCGGATGCGTGGCTGCGGCATTGTGTTTGGACAATACGACGCTCAGAAATATTTTCCTGTTACCGGGAATTGTGTTTTGGCTGCGGCTGTCAAAAGAAATCTATGAGCGAAAGAAGCTGCGGCAGATTTTCCGGCGGTTGTCGGAGTGGGTTTTTATCGTATATGTGCTTCACGAGATGACGCTGTCTTCGCTGCGAAAGATATGTTTCCGCCTGTTTCCGGCGACCCTGCTGTTTTGGTTTCTGGAATATCTGCTGCTTCCGATTGTGGTCATGGCAGGCTGTATTCTGGCGGGCATGGCATGGAAAAGGGTGATGCCGGGACTGTATCAATTTTCAACGGGCAAACGCTGAGTCTAAACCGAATCTGGAGAAGCTGTCCCTGTTTTGGAAATATTTTATAAAAAGTGGTATAATGCATAAGGAATTTTGTGAGAGGAAAGCGAAAGCATGGATAGGGTATACGAAGAGATAAAGGCGCTGAAACAGAGTGAAAAAAGTACGGTGCAGCTCGTGAAAGGGCAAGGCAGCGAACAGCTCTTTATCCGGAAAACGCTGCAGGGACGGCATATGGTGTACCGGACATTACAGGATCTGTCTCATCCGTATCTGCCGAATATATATGAGGTTTCTTTTGCGGATAACAGCACTACCGTTGTGGAGGAATATATCGAGGGGCAGACAACAGGCAGCGCAGAGCTGTCGGAAAAACAGTGCCGGATGATAGGGCGGGAAATTTGTGATGTGTTGATTTTTCTGCACGAAAACGGGATTATCCACCGGGATATCAAGCCTTCTAATATTTTACTTGCGAAAGACGGGCACATCCGCCTGATTGATTTTGACGCGGCGCGTATGCCGAAGGAAGAGGCGGAGCAGGACACGATGCTGCTCGGGACAAGGGGATATGCGCCGCCGGAGCAGTACGGCTTTTCCCAGACGGATGAGCGGGCGGATATCTATGCGCTGGGTGTTACCCTGAAACAGCTTTTAGGAAGCAGGGCAGGAAAACGACGTTACAGCGGCTGCCTTTCCAAATGTACCAATTTGGATCCGGATAAAAGATACAGGTCCGTCCGACAGGTAAAGAAAGCGTTTTTAGGCGTTACCGTTCGGCGGGCAGGCATTTTCATTGCGGCAGCGGCGTTCTTTATCGCGGTTGTTTTGTGGAACGTGCTTCCAAACGGTATGCAGCCGAAGAATATGTCCGGCGCTGATGGGAATGAGTCAGATTTGATCGTGCTGCCTGCGCCGGCGGATGCCCACTGGGACGGGGAGACTGGCTTCGGATATTGGGGATGTGTGTTTGAGTCAGGGGTTGGCGGTGAACAGAGATATGACTGGAGGTTATACAGGAGAGATACCAAGACGCCGCCGGATTTGGAAAAGGATGCGTGGGAAAGCGAGGGCATGATGCGGGGAAATGTGTCGTGGACGCGCGACGGCACGACGAGCGGCACGGAAGAGGAAGCCTATTTCTGTACGAGCTTTTCGGATGAATTTTTGGGAAATGGCTTTTATTATTTCGCGGTACGCGCTTCCGGGGACGGCGTAACCTATGCGGACAGTCCCTTTGTGCTGTCGGACGCCTTTGCATTTACCGGAGAAGACGCGCCGAGACTGCCGGCGCCGGAAGGGCTTTATTGGGCGGCGAAGGAGACGGACGAATCCAGATGGTATTTCGGGGCTTTTACCAATTGGGACGATTATGAAGATAAGGATGTCGTTGACGTCTACGTTTATAATGAGGCGGGAGAATATATTATGAACACCATGGTTTCCAAAGGATTTCTTTTGGACAGTGAATGGCCGGGCGTCCGCATCAGGCAGGAGTTTGTGGGGGAGCCGGGGGAAACCTATCGCTTCGCCTTACAGGTACACACTTCGCGGCCGAATGAGTATAAATCCAGTCCGCCCGTGTCGCCGTATCCGGAGGAGGAGTATTTGAGCCCGCCGTTTACGGTTCCGATTCCGCAAAGCTAACCGGAGTGAAAAAATCCTTTCCTCGCGGCGCGAAAACAAAGCGATTGTAATTTAGGGCAAGGCATATTATAATCGTAGAAGATACCATGAGAGGAAGGGCGGAAAAACATGGACGAACGCAGGAGAAGCAAACGGATAGAGCTGTCATCCAAGCTCTTGATTAAAAGACTGGATACAGAAGGAGATACAAAAGAGGTAGACATAGAGGTGGTGGACGTTTCTAAGACAGGTGTGGGCTTTCTTTGCAGTGAGGCGTTGGAAATCGGCGCGGTTTATGAGGCGCTTCTGACAATCTGGACGAAGGAAGTGCTTCACTCATTTCTCGAAATCGTGCGTATTGAGAAGACGGAAGACAGTCGATTTACTTACGGCTCGATTTTTATCGGTATGTCGGAGATTGAAGCCAGCAGAATCGAGACCTACAGCACCATTGAAACGATGGAAGGCTAGAAGGAAAAGACGGTATGGACAAGAACAGGAAGAACCATATTCTTCTGGAGTTTGGCGTGATTGCCATATCCTTTGTGGCGCTCTTGCTGCTTTTATATTTCGTGATGGTTGTGTCCTTTCAGAGCGGGGAGGTTTCTTTGGATCTGACAAGGCGGATGGGGGAGCGGGTCGCCGGGCAGATTTTTGAGAATCCCACACAGGATCAGATAGCTACCATTGCGCGGGTGATACGTTACGGGGCGCATCTGGGGCTGTTCTTTGTGGTTGGCTTTGTGACCACCTTTGTGAGTATGGTGGTCTTTAGAGGATATTACAGAATACTCGGTGTGATTGGAGCGGGCGCGGTCTGTTATGTGCTCGCCTACTACACGGAATATTACAAGCAGTTTGTGGAGGGCAGGCATTTCCAGCAGTCCGACGCGGCGCTCAACTGGTACGGAAGCGTGATGGGCATTTTTTGTATGATCGCTTCTTATTTTTTGAACAGACTTCTGGTAAAACTTTCCGAGACATAAATCGAGTGAGCGTGTATTCGTTTTTTATTGGCATAAGTGCGCAAGATCTTTATAAAAATCGGGGTAGCTGATGGTGACCACATCGCTGCCCTTAATTGTTGTCTCGCCCTCCGCTACAAGCGAGGCAACGGCGAAGCTCATGGCAATGCGGTGATCGAGATGGGAATCCACCGCCGTCCCGTGCAGGGGACGACCGCCGCGGATAATCATGCCGTCGTCGGTTCCCGTAATGTCGCAGCCCATAGCGCTTAAATACTGCACCATCACGTCGATGCGGTTGGATTCCTTGACCTTTAGTTCGGCGGCGTCACGGATGACGGTTTCGCCCTCGGCACATGCCGCCATAATGTTTATGACGGGCAGTTCGTCAATCAGCGTGGGGATGATATCGTCCTCGATGGTAATGCCGTGAAGGGGGCTGTATTTTACCAGCAGGTCGGCAGTCGGTTCCCCGTCATGATTTTCGTTTAATAACGTGATGTTTCCGCCCATTTCTTTGGCGACTCTCAAAATGCCGTCGCGGGTGGGATTGATGCCTACGTTTTTAATGAGGATTTCAGAGCCGGGAACGAGCAGCCCCGCGGCGATAAAGTAAGCGGCGGAGGAAATGTCGCCGGGCACATCGATTTTCCTGCCCACCAGATGGGGCTCGGGGAGGATGCGCGCCGTTTTTCCTTCCGACTGTAAGTCCGCGCCAAAATAGCGCAGCATGATTTCCGTGTGGTTGCGGCTTAAGGTCGGCTCCGTCACAAGGGTTTTGCCGTCAGCATAGAGTCCCGCCAGCAGAACGGCGGACTTCACCTGTGCGGAAGCTACCTTGGAGTGATAGTGGATGCCGTGCAGGGGTGCGCCTGTGATGTGGAGCGGCGCGCAGTCGTTGCCGTTTATGCTTTCGATTTTCCCGCCCATCAGGGAGAGCGGTTCCATAATGCGCCGCATAGGGCGTTTCTGGATGGAAGCGTCGCCGGTGAGCGTGCTCTCAAAAGACTGTCCCGCAAGAATGCCGCTGATCAGCCTTGTGGTGGTGCCGCTGTTTCCCATATCCAGAACGGAGGAGGGCGCCTGCAGACCGTGCAGCCCCCTGCCGTGAATCAGAATCTTCTCCGGGGTATTTTCAATCGCAATGCCCATCTTCCGAAAGGCGTCTATGGTGGAGAGACAGTCCGCGCCCTGCAAAAAATTGGTGACTTCCGTCGTTCCCTCGGCGAGAGAGCCGAACATCACCGCCCGGTGGGAGATGGATTTGTCGCCGGGGATGGTCACTTCCCCTTTTAATGTATGTGCTTTCTGAAATTTCATGGTTTCCTCCAATTTAATGAGTGTGTATTTTATAGCCGTGTTCCGTCATAATTTTAACCGCTCTTGAAAAGTTGTCCTCACTGTAAAACTCAATGCGCAGCGCGCCCTCCGCAAGCTCCCTGTTGTGGTTGATGCCGATATTTTTGATGCTCACGTCGTGCATGGCGAGAAGAGAGGCGATGGCGGCAATGGCGCCGGGTTTGTCCGCAATGTCTACGGTAAACACATACTCCGCCTTGATGGGACCGCTGGGCGCGCTGATAAAGGATTCCCTGTAATTTCTCGCCGTGTCAAAGAAGCGGTAGAGACTGTCTTCTTTATGAGCGTCTATATCGTCCGCAATGCCCCCCAGATACTGCATGTAGGTACGGAGCAGCTTTGCAATATTATCCGCGTTGGTCAGGCAGATTTGCTGCCACATTTCCGGGGAAGAGGAAGCGATTCTCGTGATATCCTTAAATCCGCCTGCGGCGATCATTTTCATCACGCCTTCTTTGGAGTCGCTGCTCTTTACCAGATTGACGAGGGAGGCGGCGATCACATGTGGGAGATGGGAGATAGCTGCAGTCACGTAATCGTGTTCTTCGTAAGATAACGTGAGCGGAATCGCGCCGATTGTCTCCACCAGAGTCCGATATGCTTCTACTTTTTCGGAAGAAACTTCCTCAGAGGGTGTCAGAATATAGTAGGCGTTCTCCAAAAGGGACGCCTTGGCATTCTGGTAGCCGAAACGCTCGGAGCCCGCCATAGGGTGCCCGCCGATAAACTGTTTTTGTAACTGCAATTTCTCAATCTGCCGGTGAATGCCGGTCTTGACGCTGCCAACGTCCGTGAGTATCTTATCGGGGGCAAGGTACGGTTTCAGTGCGTTCAGGTTCCCGGCATTATGGGAGACCGGCGCGCACAGAAAGATATAATCGCAATCTCCGAAAGATTCGTCGATGACGGGACAGATTTTGTCTATTACCTTTTCCTCTCTGGCCAATTCCAGAGAGGCGGCATTGATGTCGTATGCAAGCAGTTTGGTATCGGGCATACGAAGTCTGAGCGCTTTGGCAATGGAGCCGCCGATTAGACCGAGTCCGATAAAACCGCAGGTGAGTGTGTTCATGGATTCGTTTCCTTTCCATTCAAATCGTTCAGGATTTGTCGCTTAAATTCGATTCTAAGATACCACAAAATGGTGGGGAAAGCAAGAAAACAGAGTGTGGGGAAAATCATGCGAAAATCATGCGGCTTGCTTTTTTGGGGGAATATGGCATATGATAGAAAAGTAAACGACAAAAATGTTGTTAATTTCAGTGAATATATGGAGGAGAGAAATGTCAAAAACCATCAGAACCATTGATATCGTCGGGCTTGGTGCGCTTGGCGTGATGTACGCGGACTTTTTTACGAAAAAACTGGGAAAGGATAAGGTGCGCGTGCTGGCGGACAAGGACAGAATTGAGCGGTATCAGAAAGAACGGATTACCTTTAACGGTGAGGTATGCGATTTTCAGTACTGTGACGCCGCAAAGGAGGACAGACCGTCCGAGCTGATGCTTTTTGCGGTCAAATACGGCGCATTGGAAACGGCTATGCAGGAAAATGCGCATCTGGTCGGTGACGATACCGTTTTATTGTCTGTGCTGAACGGTATTCGCAGTGAGGAGGATTTGGGGCGAAGATTCGGCGGGGAGAAAGTGGTGCATTGCATCGCACAGAAAATGGCAGCTATGAAGGAGGGAAATGCCACGCTCTGCACGAACACAGGAGAATTGGCAGTCGGAGTTCTCGGAGAGGGAAAGGAAGAAAATCTGGCGGCGGTCAGGAATTTTTTTGACAGGACGGGATTTGCCTATTCCTGTCCGGCGGATATGCGTCATGCGATGTGGGGAAAGCTTCTGTGCAATGTGGGCGTGAACCAGACGGTATCTCTCTTTGCGGGGACATATCGGAACGTTCAACAGGAGGGCGAAGCGCGGGAAATGATGAAAGCGGCAATGCGGGAGACGATCCTTGTGGCGAACGCGGAGGGTGTGGATCTGTCTGAGAAAGACCTGGCGGAATGGGTTTTGGTCATAGACGGACTGAACCCGGACGGGGAGCCTTCCATGCGGCAGGACAGCAAGGCGGGCAGAAAGACAGAGGTGGCGCTTTTTGCAGGAACCGTATGCGAATTAGGGAAAAAGCACAGCATAGCTACGCCTGTAAATGACTTGTTCTTAGAAAAATTTCAAAAATAGGATTGCCAAAAGCAGACAGTCTGTGCAGAATGTATAATTAGTTGTTGAAATTGTTCTGAAAATTTAGTAAAATGTATTTACAACTTGGTGCCATGCATGGGACATGACAATGCAGACGGACAGTCTTCCACAGAACGGCTGTATTGCCATGATTTTATATGGTCCTGATTTGTAAAAAAAGAACAACAGAATTGGAGGGTTACAGGGCATGAATGTTTACACGACGGATAAGATTCGTAATGTGGTTTTGCTTGGGCATGGGGGATGCGGCAAGACCAGTCTGGTAGAGGCGATGGCTTACCTTTCCGGTATCACATCCAGAATGGGCAAGATCGATGACGGAAACACGGTGAGCGATTTTGGTAAGGAGGAGCAGAAACGCCATATTTCCATCGCTACGTCTGTTGTTCCGATCGAGTGGGAAGGCACGAAGATCAACGTGCTGGATTCCCCCGGCTTTTTTGATTTCGTAGGGGAAGTGGAAGAAGCAGTCAGCGCGGCGGATGCGGCGATTATCGTAGTGTCCGGCAAGGCAGGCGTGGAAGTGGGCACGGAGAAAGCATGGGAAATCTGTGAAAAATACAAACTGCCCCGTTTTGTATTCGTGACGGATATGGATATCGACAACGCTTCTTTCAGACAGGTTGTGGAGGATATGACCGAAAAGTACGGGAAGAAGATCGCGCCGTTCCATCTGCCCATTCGTGAAAATGAGAAGTTTGTGGGCTATATCAATGTGATTACCGAGCAGGCTTACCGCTGGGAAGGCAAGGAAGTAGTGGAGTGCGAGATGCCCGAGTACAGCAAGGCGAATCTGCAGCTTTGCCGCGATACACTGATGGAAGCGGTGGCGGAGACAAGCGAGGACATGATGGAGAGGTACTTTAACGGCGACACCTTCTCGGAGGCGGAGATTCGTGCGGCGCTTCGTACCAACGTGATGGACGGCAGCATTGTTCCCATGTCCATGGGTTCCAATGTACTCTGTCAGGGTGTGTTTACGCTGCTTGATGATATCGTGAAGTATATGCCGAGCCCGGAGAATCGGGAGATAGCGGGCGTTGACTTAAAGACCAACGAAATCTTTCAGGCGAATTACGACTTTTCCAAGGCGAAGTCCGCATACATCTTTAAGACCATTGTGGATCCCTTTATCGGTAAGTATTCGCTGATTAAGGTGTGTTCCGGTGTGTTTAAGAGTGATGATGTGATTTACAATGATGAGAAGGAAGTGGAAGAGAAGATTAGCAAACTCTATGTCCTGCAGGGCAGCAAGCCTGTTGAGGTCAAGGAACTTCATGCGGGCGACATCGGCGCGATTGCGAAGCTGACGGCGGCGAGGACAGGCAATACGCTCTCTACGAAAGCACGTATTATCCGCTACGGCAAGACAGAGATTTCCACGCCTTATACATACAAAAGGTATCGGGCGAAAAATAAAGGGGATGTGGATAAGGTTTCACAGGCGCTGCAGAAGATGCGTCATGAGGATCAGACGCTTCAGGTGGTCAATGATGCGGAGAACAGGCAGTCCCTGCTCTACGGCATGGGCGATTTGCATCTGGAGGTGGTTGTCAGCCGCCTTCTCAACGAATACAAGGTGGAGATTGAGCTTACCGAGCCGAAGATTGCGTATAAGGAAACCATCCGCAAGAAATCAGATGTGGAGCATAAGTATAAAAAGCAGTCCGGCGGTCACGGGCAGTACGGGCATGTAAAGATGCGCTTCGAGTCATCCGGCGATTTGGAGACGCCGTTCGTGTTTGAGCAGGAAGTAGTCGGCGGCGCGGTGCCGAAGAATTACTTCCCGGCGGTGGAGAAGGGCTTGCAGGATTCCGTGCAGGCAGGACCTTTGGCAGCGTACCCTGTGGTGGGTGTGAAGGCAGTTCTCTACGATGGATCTTATCACCCGGTGGACTCTTCCGAGATGGCGTTTAAGATGGCGACGATCCAGGCATTCAAAAAGGGCTTTATGGAGGCGGGACCGGTGCTCCTTGAGCCGATTGCGAATCTGCAGGTCACGGTACCCGATTCCTATACGGGTGATGTGATGGGTGATTTGAACAAGAGAAGGGGCAGGGTGCTCGGCATGAATCCCGCTGGGGACGGCAAGACCGTGGTTGAGGCGGATATCCCGGTGGCATGTTTGAGCGGTTACTGCACTGACCTCCGTTCCATGACCGGCGGACGCGGCACCTATAAATATGAGTTTGCAAGATACGAGCAGGCGCCAAGCGACGTGCAGGAGAAGGAAGTGGCAGCGAGAGCGAAGGCTGTTGCGGAGGCGAACGTTGACGCATAACAGATAGTTTAGGTATGATGGCGGATATCCTTTCGGTTTCGTAAAAGGATATCCGTTTTTTATGCACAGGAGTTTTGTGATGCGAATGAAAGGTAAATTTTTGAGAAGAGCGGCAGTCGGTCTTTTCTTTTTTCTGTGTCTCGGACAGGGTTTTTGTGTCCATGCAGGGGAAGCGATTTTTGATATGGATGAGGGAGTATATCTGATTCAGTCCGCGCAGGACATGCGCACGCTGGCGCTTCTGGTGAACGGCAGCAAGGAGGTGGAGCCGGGAGTGCCGGCGCACAGCGCGTCCTACCGGCTGATCCGCGATATCGATTTGTCTGCTTACTGCAGGGGAGAGACGGGCTGGGAGCCCATCGGATGCGGGCGTGATGCGGGAGAGGATGAAACAAGAGAATTTAACGGCACCTTTGACGGCGGAAACCATGTGGTGACGGGACTCTATATCAACTTACCAGGCGGGGAAGATCAGGGATTGTTCGGAACAAGGTCTTATCTGCCTGAAGGGGGCGGGACAGTGCGGAGTATCAGGACAGTGGGCGCACCGTGATTAAAAATCTCTATATCAAGGACTGTGATATTACGGGCGGGCGAAATGTCGGTGGCGTCATGGGCGGCATGACCTTCACGAGCGGTCTGGGCAGCGGGGGAGAGTTGTTTATGGAAAACTGCCATGTGACAGGGAAGATTGTCGGCTTTGACTCGACTGGCGGTATCACAGGCGCGGCTTCTGCCGTGGAAAACTGCAGCTTTACGGGTACGGTGGAAGCGTACAGCGCAGTGGGCGGTATCGCAGGAATCGCCTATTACATCCGTGGATGCGCCGTACATGCTATGGTAGAAGGCGGTTTTGACCAATCAGGCGGCGATGCTGGCGGTATCGGCGGGGTTGCCGTCTGCGTGCGGGACAGCTATATGACCGGCGCCGTGACAGGAACAGATAATATCGGAGGCATTACAGGCAGGGGACCCTGTATGACGGGGTGTTATGCGAGAGCGGATGTAGCTGGGGACAGCTACAGGGGAGAACTGCTCGGTCGTTCCCAGGAATTTCCGCTGGATGGGGTATTCCTGCCGGAAGGCGCGTCTGGCGGTGTGGAAATCCAAAACTGCCTGACAGGTAGGGCGGATATAATGGACTTTCAGGAATTTATGGAAGAAGCAGGGCAGAACGTGTGGTTCTGTGCGGCGGACCACGCATACCCCAATCTTTGCTGGGAGAAGGAGAGCCGGTTCGGTTATGCGCCCACTGTCACGGTGCAGGAGGGTGACAGTCTGTGGAAGATTGCGGATAGGATATACGGGGACGGGCAGTTCTGGACGCAGATTTACGAGGAGAATCGAGAGGACGTCGGCAAAGACGCGAGTCTGCTCACGGCAAGGACAGATTTGGAAATGACGGTGAACGCGTCGCAGGCGGACTATGCGGCGAAAGGGTATACCTGGGAGCAGGAGAAAGCATTTCTGGAGGAAGGGAAAAAGCGGGGCATAGCGAGGGCGGAGCTAAAAGGCTTTTTCCGCAGGCTGCTTGCGGATGACCTGTGGAACGGCGTGGTATGGAGGTGGGAAAGCGCGTCGAAGGATTCCCACAGGCAGATTAACGACTGGGTGATTGCCGACCTGGACGGAAACGGACAGACGGACATGGTGGTGATGGCGGGGGAGGGGCGTGTGTTTGTTCCCGGTGAAATCTGGCTCTACTTCAATGGGGAACCGGCTTATGTCCTGAAGGATGAAAGCGATTTTTATGAGGAGCATTTCTGTTTTGGATCGACTTTTTGGGAAGAGCCTCTTATGGCGGATTTGGACAACGATGGCAGGCTGGAGCTGCTGTTTGCGGCGGGCAATGGCGGCAACGGCGGACCGGGCGGCAGGTACAACTGTCTGTACCGGCGTGTAGGGCACGAGTGGACGGAATGTCTGGAGGAGCTTCCCAATGACGGCGGGCAATTGATGGGAGATGAGATTGAGCTGCATGTAGATGTAGTATGTATCGGCGTGAACCGCTATGAGGCATACTGCCCCTATCTGAACGAGCGCATAACATTTGACGGATGGAATGTTCGGGAAATAGGAGAAAACGAGTATGGACGCGCGGGCGGCGCAAACGTCAGGGGTTTTTTTGATTTCGAGCGTGTCACGTATCAGGGTAAGAACGCCCTTAAATGTCGGGAGTATCTGAGCGGCGAAGGCGGCAACGCGCACGGTGTCGGCGAGGCGGTGTTTATCCTTGCATGGGATGCGGACGGCGTGTGTCGCGTGGCGGACTGGTGGGTGGAGGGCTGGGGGTAGAGAATCGCTCCGGCTACCCCCCCATTTTGGTTATCCCCACTTGTTTCCCTTTTCTTTCACGCCGCTCACGCTGCCGCCAAATCCTGACCATTTGACGGGCGCTTTATCTCCGGTGCAGTTTTCTATCGTAACATCTTTCACATGGGCGTTCAACTGTCCGAGAATCTGAATGGTTCCTTTGGCATTTCCCTTAAAGCTGGAATTGGATATGGTTACATTGCTGCAGGTTCTGCCTCTGTTCGGCTCAATGTCGATGCCGTACTGCGGGTCTGTGCCGCTCGCATAGTTAAATTCGCAGTTGTTGACCGTAACATTGTTCACATCCGTGATAGAGAGATTGTTTCGGCGGTTGTGATGGAGGTTACAGTTGGTAATGGTCACACCGTTGCTGCTTGGGTTGCCAAGTGCGGTATTATCATATTTACCGAGGTAAATGCCGTCACCCCAGCACTCAGAAATGTTCACATCCCTGATATAAACGTTTGTACAGCCTGCAATGTTGATTCCGTGCCCCCATTCACCGCTTGTGCCGGAGTGGGAATTGCGTTCTCCAATGAGCTTACCGCCAGAAATAACAACGTTTTTGCGCCCAAAAGCAAATATTATCTGGGAATTTGCTTTGTTGTTTCCGATTGCAACAAGCTCTGCGTCAGGCGACATGATTAAAGTCTGATTATCCGTCAGGACAATGCCGCCAAACTTATAGTTCCCGAGCACATCATCGCCATCGGCAGTGGCGTCGATATGATAAACACCTTCGGGCAGATACAGACAATCATATTTGGTGGAAGAGCCCCACTCCCAATCGCGCAGCATTTTGTTGATATACGGGGTGTCGTCAGTACACCCAGCCGCCTGGTGGTATACGAGGACTCTGGAGTCGTTTTCAGGGTCAGCTATGCTTCCTTCCACGATGACATAACAATGTTGGACATTGCTGTCACCTATAGTAACGGTAATGGTAGCGGCACCCATTTTTTGCATGGACAGCAGCCCGCTTTCACTGACAGAAACTACATTCGGATTGTCGCTTTTAAACGTAATGCTGTCGGAGCGTATTTCTTCATTTTCGTTCCCATCCAATGTCAATTGATACGTGTCGCCAACCTTCCCGGTAATTGTCTGATTTGCCTGTGTGAGAGTCGGTATGCTTATGGTTACTTTACAGGTCACTTTTTTATTCTTATCCTGTGTGGTAGCTGTTATGGTTACTGTTCCCGCCTTTTTTGCAAAGATAATGGCGGAAGATGTGAGCGGATTTTGAGGATTGCTTCCTGTGTTAGTCTGAGCAGGCTCCACAGTGGCAATCTTACTGTTGGAACTAGACCAGATTACAGTCGGGTTTGCCACGACCTTGGATGAGTCTTCAGGCGTAATTGTTGCGGTAAGCATTCTGTCTGTGTCCTGCGTCACAAGGGAACATTTCAGGCTGGTTTTGTCCAGCGTAATTCCCTTCACATGGTTAATCAGGTATTGCTTCTTCTGAATCTTAAAGGAATAGGTCTTTGTGGCGCCGTATTCGCCGGTACCCTGCAGGGTGACTTTTGCGGTGCCCGCCTTAATATTGTTTTTGTATTCTATAATTTTATAGCATTCATTTTTGATTTCATTTTGCTTTTTCTTCGCGTCGGTGTTGTTGGCATATAGATGAATGTCCTCTACCGGGGTCAGAGTAATTTCCTCGCCGGTATATTCCTGCGGATCAATGACAACCTTTAGTGTACTGATGTTTTTGGCAAAAATCCGATATGTCCCGGTGATGGAAGAACCTTCATAGCAGCCCATGCCTGTTACAGTAACGGTAACGACAGTGTCTCTTTGTGGTGACGACTCCTGTGTATGACTGTAGGTGAAGTTTTTGTCATAATCTTTTCCCGCTGTCAGTTTTTTGCCGTTCACATCTTTGATTGTAACGGTTGACTTCCATTTGTTCGGCTTGTCGTTGTACGGCTTATCGGGGATGGTAATAGTGCAATTGCCAATATCGGCTTTCGTCACCGTGAGCGTCACTGTCTTTTCATACCCTCTATAATTGCCTTTTCCCTTAATCTCGCAAGTCATAGGGGTACCCGGCGTCTTGTTGTCTTTGTACTTTATGGTATAGTCGGTCTTGTTTTTGAGGACGGTATAGTCCGCATCCTTTAAAATAAGATCGGGCACAGCGCCGTCCTTCTGATAGGCGACCTCATAAGTCCCGTTCTTATTTACCACATTCTTCCCTGAATAAATCTTAATCTCGATGTTTGGCGTAATGGTATAGCTCAGACGAAGCGTACCTTTATACCTGCCTTTGCCCGTAAAGGTAGCGCTTACTTTTCCCGCTTTCTTGGCATTGCCGTATTTTACGGTATAGTCGGTGCCTTCCACAAGCGTTGTCTTTTCGGTTCCTTCGCCATAGGACAGCAGAGCGGAACCAGTCTGGAACATGCCGCCATTTTTATCCACGATTTTCTGGGAGAAGGGAATGCTTTCTTTCCAGTCCGCGCCGCGAGCAGCGGCCCTAAGCTGTCTGTCGCCCACCAGTTTTAGCGTTACCTTCTTGCAGCCGTGGTATCCGGCTGTGTTTCCGTCGGGAGTAGGGGACAGCATGAGGTAGGCGCCTTCGATACCTGACGCATAAACTTTATATTGATAAAGCGCTTTCTCTAAAACCTGACCGCCCAGCTTGACTTCTGTAATATGAACATCATCCTCGGTCAGTGACTTGCCATGGTATTCATACTGTTTTTGGTCAAGCTTCACGGATGCGGAGCTGAAATTCAGCTTTTTATCTTTCAGAACAACGAACGTCATGGGAAACGAGCCGGTAAAATTACCGGTTCCGTTCACGGTGTAAGAGTAGATTGTTCCCTCTTTGTAGAGGTCCCCGTTTTTATAGTCTGCCGGCATAGCCGTCATGTCCTTACCCGGCGTTGTATAGTCGCATATAAAATCCTTTTTGACTGCCAGCTTTTTCTTGCCGAAGTTCAGAACGGGCGCAGGAATGTTCAGTTTTTTGCTGTAATTGACGGTCTGCTCATAAGCCGGTGAAACTTTTGGCGTATTGTAGATATCAATGTCATTGATATCTAACGGTTTGATCGTATAGTATAAGGTCACGCTGCCCTGATACTGACCTTTCAGCTTAATGGTCACGCTGGGCGCCTTGGCGGCATTCCATTTGGCGGCGTTGACATTATTTTTGTAGCTCAGGGTGTAATCCGTCTTTTCCTTCAGGAGGGTATTTTTGTGGTACACACGGAAGCTCTGCGTAATTTTCTGTCCGTTATAGACAAGCTCGTCGCTTTCCTTTTCAAAACCTGCCACCCGGATATCGCCGGAGAGGTCGAGGAGCTTTTCGCTGTCCGGCTGGTCTTTATCCCGCACAACATCAACGGTAGCGGAAGCGGTCACGCCATGGTAAGAGGCTGTAATTTTGGCATACCCATATCCTTTCGGGACTGCTGTGATTGTGGCGGTTCCATTTTCACCCTTGGTTACCGTTGCGACGGTCTCATCGCTGCTTTCCCAGACTATGTCCGTCAGTGTTGTCTCTGAATTTGCTTTTGCCGTGATAAGTTGTGTGTCGCCCGGGATCATGGCGATTTTATCTTTTTTTTCGTTAATAGCAGTCGTCTCGGTGCCTTTATACAGGGATAAGCTGCCGTCCCAAGAATTTTCCAGCGGCGGCTGTTCACTGGCTTCTGCGGGCGTGGAAGCATCCGCCATGATGCTGTTTTCGGAAAGTGTTTCGGCTGTCTGTTCTATACCGTCCGTTTCGGAATCGGCATTGTCTGACATTTCATCAGCGCGGTCTTCGTGCGCAGGCAGGGTATCGGTTTCCACGAGATCATTCCCTGAAAGTGTGTCGGCATTGTTTTCAGAGGCAGAAGAATTTTCCGAAACGGAGGAAGTATCCTGCGCAGCGTCTGTCGGCAGTTCCTCAACGTCTGCACTGTCGGGTCCCTCAGAGTTCTGGTCTGCGCCTGTGTTATCCAGAGGCAGAAAAGGGACAGTCGCCGCCGCATAAAAGTTATCGGCTTTTCCGCTTCCCGTCTCCATGTAATATGCCGCCCTTATGTAGTAGACATAATTTTCATATGATTCTTTGGCATCACGGTTTTCTCTGCCGGCGGTAGAAGAGAAAACTACTTCGGGAACAAGCGCCATCATTTCATAATAATCGCTCTTTTTATCCGTGATTTCTTCCATGGTAAAGAAAGGGGAAGCGAACACTTCCTCAAAGCCGTTCCAGTCGTCCTCTTCATCGAGAAGGGATGCACTTCCGGCTTCCAGTCCTTTTTCGCCGCGGAGAATGCTCCAGGTAAGCGTCCCTGTCTCCTTATATCCGGATGTCATCTCTATCTCATAATTGGTAAACAGAATAAGGTTTTTCGCTGTTTCAAAAGAGAGGGGAAGGTCGTAAAAAAAGGAAGCGTCATCTGCAGAGGGAAGCGTTTCGCCTTCGGGAATCTGTCCGATATGTAAAGCAGGTAATTTTGTTTTTGTGTCCATTTCTTCGGTGCCTTCCGTTTCCGGAACGGACTCTGTATCCGGCAGCGCGCTTGCTTCTTCTGAAGTGTCATTTTCGGTAGAAGAGTCAGACAAAATGTCGTTTTTGCTGTCCTCGGATCCGATTTCCGACTCTTCATCGGAAATGACCGTATTTTCTGAAAGGGAAGTTTCTGTATTGGCTGCGTTTTCCGCTGCAAGTGCCGTTATGCCGCCACAGTTTTCAAACGAAAGCGCTATGATAAGTATGGCTGCCAGCCATTTTTTTTTGTTCCACATAATCCGTGTGCCTCCTTAGTCTGTATGTATGATTCGTAAAAATTCATTTCATTATAGCAAAATTTAGTGGGAGAAGGCAAGTTTAAATCAGCAGTAAATCGTGGAAAATCGTGGAAAATGGCGGTTCTTGACAGATTTTTCTTATGTGTGATATATTGGATATGTCTTAAAGGAACATCATATCTTGTTTGGAAAGGTGGCTTGCGCGTGGGAATTTTTATTCGTTGTGCATGCACCCGATAATCGGGGCAGTAAAAAGCAGAAGATGTAGTCTCATGTAGATGGGATTTTTTTGCGTGCGAATAAAAGTTGCCAGACAGCTTGCCGGATGGATGTGACGAAAGTCATGTCTGCGTGGTCTGCCTTATTGTGTTTGTTTAGCAGGAAGATTCTGGATACAGAGTCTATCCTGCTTTTTTCCTGCCTTTTATCGGGGAAGCGGATTTGTCTTTGGAAGAACCGCAGGGTACAGGATAAAAAGGAGGCGCGCTATGCAGAAAAACAGGAGACAGGCAGAGGATACACATGGGAAACAGCTGTCGGATTCCCAGAATTTTCTCACAGATTTTAAACTGATTCAAAGGATGATTCGTCTGGCGGATATCAGAAAGGACGATACGATATTAGAGATTGGAGCCGGAAAAGGGCATTTGACGGAAGCGCTTTGTAAAAGGGCGGGAAAGGTATGTTCGGTGGAAATCGACGGAATGCTGATGGAGCGTGCGAAAAAGCGATTGTTGAAATACGACAATGTGGAGCTGGTTTTGGGTGATTTTATGAAATACCGTCTGCCACAAAAAGGAGCTTACAAGGTGGTTGCCAACATACCGTTTTTTCTGACGACACAGATTGTAGAGAAACTGACGCAGGGGGCGAATCCGCCGTCAGACATGTGGCTTGTGATGGAGAAAGGGGCGGCAAAACGGTTTATGGGACTGCCAAGGGAAAATAAGAAGTCTCTGGCGCTTAAGGTGGGATGGGAAATGAAGAACGTGTACTATTTCCGCAGAGAAGACTTTCATCCGAAACCGTCGGTAGACACGGTATTCATCCATTTCTCCAAGAAAGCGGTTCCGGATTTGAACAGGAAAGAGTACCGGGAGTTTCAGAAGTTTGTCGAGCGGGGGATGAAGTACGGTGTCACGGGGAAAGGCGGAATGCTGACCAAAAGACAGGCGTCGGCAGCTTTAAGGCAGGCGGGGATGTATCAGGCATACGAGGACGGGGTTACGCTTTACATCCAGTGGCTCTGCCTGTTTCGATGTTATCAGGATATGAGGGAGAGAAAGTCATAAAAAAAGTTTCACCAGCCGGTTTCTACAACCTCCGGCTGGTGAGAGTCTTAATTACAATTTAAATTTTCCGACTTCCGATTCAAGCTGTCCGGCAATGTCCCTGTTGCTTTCGGCTTCGTCTTTGATGCTTTCCATGCTCACAGTCATGTCGGAAGCCATTTCCGTGACGCCAACTATGCCATTTGCACTTTCGGAGACGGCTATATTGACGGCATCCACGGCTTCCTTGATGCTGTCTATATCGCTGTTCAGTCGTATGCTTTCGTCTGCAAACCCGTTCATCGTTTCACTGAGGTGGCTGACGTCATTTTTATAGTTTATGCTGTTGTCAAGTAACCTCTCGTATCCTGCCATGGTGGTTTCATTCATAAAGCGAATCATCTGTTCCGATTCGTTTGCCAGTTCGTTTACCGCGTGAATCACCTCCTGGCTCACCCGCTGGATGCCCTCGGCGGCACGGGCGGAGTTGTCTGCAAGAGAGCCGATTTCGCTTGCCACGACGGCAAAGCCTTTTCCGGCTTCTCCGGCTCTTGCCGCCTCAATACTTGCGTTGAGGGAAAGCAGGCTTGTCTGGTCGGTAATATTGATAATTTCGTTTGTCAGCGCGTCAATATGTTCCACTGCCTTGGAACGTTCGATTCGTTCGCTCATGTTTTTCGACATTTCTGCAGCCTGTTTTGCTGCATCGGTTCTGTCTCTCTCGGCCGATTCATAAATAGCCTGGACTTTTTCCGTAATCTTAGCTGCCAAATCCCGCTCAGAGGATGCCTTCTGGGAAATGCTTCCGATGCTGTTCATGATATGCGAGACGGACTCATCGACCTGATGCAGGGAAGCGCTGGTTTCCTCCATGGCGGCGCTCATTTCCTCCATGGTGGCGGAGATATCTGAAATGTTGTCTTTGGCGCTAATCAGGCTTTCCGCGATGGCTCCGGTGGATGTCCCGAGCTGCGTGGAGTTGTCGGAGATATGCAACATGATTCCGCGGATATATTCGAGCAGGGTATTGATATTTCCTGCAATTAGCTCCAGCTCGTCGCCGGAAGCGATATCCAGCTTCTGTGTCAGATCCCCTTCGTTGTTTACTAGATCGTAGATTTTACGGTCTACTTTATTTAAACTGCGCATAATGCGGTTGACGATCAGATTTAATATCACCAGCGCAAGTACCAGGCATATAATGGAGATCTGGAAGATGCTGTTTCGAGCGCCCTCAATCCGTTCCGCCACATAGGATGCATCGTAATCGCAGCCGAGCACGGCGACTACTTTGCCGGCGCTGTCCCTGATAGGAAGATAAGCGGAAATCAGGGTGCCGTCCGCTGTCTCGTCTATGTAATCCTGCACATATTCCTGTCCGTTAAATACATCGGCAAATTCCGCGTATTCCCCGTCAAACGGATCTCCGGGACTGTTCTGTCCCGCGCTGTCGTCTGTATCGATACCGTAATAGAGCCGGGCGTTGTCATTCGTGTGCAGCGTATATAGAAAGGCAATGCCGCAGAGTTCCTGAATCTGTCTAAGAGCGGTCAGATTATTTCGGTATTCTTCCGTATTTTCATAACCGGTCCCGATGCTGGCAAGGGAATCCCCGTCCACCATAAATCCGGCGATGGAAGCCGCCATCTGTGCCTCCTCCACACCGAGCTGAATCATGCCGGTTTTGATGCGGGTGTAGGAATTAATACCTATGACCGCGCACATGGCAATAATCAGAATGGTGGCAGGAATCAATATTTTCCACCGGATGCTTAGTCGTCTCACTTTTGTTTTCACAGAATCGCCCTTCTTTCGCTACATTTATTTTGATATGCATTGTCTTATTTTTTATATATTACAAAAATAGTATACGCTTGCAAAAAAAGAAAATCAATGTATTTGTAAAAAATAAAATTACGCATAATCGGTAATGGATACGCCGCAGTCAAGCTGCAAACGGCAAGAAAACAGTTGACAAATCCTGCAAGTATAATAAAATAAGTAAAGTAAAAGCCGTACGCGGCGGGAAAGGATCGGGCAGTAACATGGCAGAAGTGTACAATCACAGAGAAGTGGAGACAAAATGGCAGAAAATCTGGGATGACGAGAAGGCTTTCCAGACCTCGGAGGACTACTCCAAACCGAAATACTATGCGCTGGTGGAGTTCCCTTACCCCTCGGGGCAGGGACTGCATGTGGGACATCCGCGTCCCTACACGGCGCTTGACATTGTGGCGAGAAAGAGAAGGATGCAGGGCTACAACGTGCTCTATCCCATGGGGTGGGACGCGTTTGGTCTTCCCACGGAAAACTATGCGATCAAAAATCATATTCACCCGAAGATCGTGACGCAGAACAATGTGGCGCGTTTCAAGAGCCAGCTGCATTCCCTTGGCTATTCCTTTGACTGGGAGAGAGAGGTCAACACCACAGATCCTAACTATTATAAGTGGACACAGTGGATTTTCCTGAAACTGTTTAAGGCGGGGCTTGCCTACAAGTCCGAGATGCCGATCAACTGGTGTACTTCCTGCAAAGTGGGGCTTGCCAACGAGGAAGTGGTGAACGGCGTCTGCGAGCGCTGCGGCGCGGAGGTGGTCCGCAAGGTAAAGAGCCAGTGGATGTTGAAGATTACGGAGTACGCTGATAAGCTGATTGAAGGGCTTGATACGGTGGACTATGTGGAGCGCGTCAAAGTTTCCCAGAAGAACTGGATCGGTAAGTCCATGGGTGCGGAAGTGGACTTTTCCATCAAGGATAAAGAGGATAAGCTGCGCGTCTACACGACCCGCTGTGATACGCTGTTCGGCGCGACCTACATGGTGGTGTCGCCGGAGCATCCGATTATTGACAAATATAAGGACGAGCTGAAAAACTGGGACGATATCTGCGCTTATAGGGAGCAGGCGGCGAGGAAGTCCGACTTCGAGCGGGCGGAGCTTGCGAAGGAGAAGACCGGCGTGCGCATCGACGGCATGTCCGCGGTGAACCCGGTGAACGGCAAGGAGATTCCGATTTATATATCCGACTATGTATTAATGAGCTACGGCACGGGCGCGATCATGGCGGTGCCGGCGCACGATGAGAGAGACTGGGAGTTCGCGAAGAAATTCGGTCTGCCCATTATCGAGGTGGTTGCTGGAGGAAAGGACGTGCAGGAGGAAGTTTACACGGACGTGGCGGAAGGCACACTTGTAAACTCCGACTTCCTGAACGGTTTACGCGTGGCGGACGCCAAGGAGAAGATGATCGCTTTTCTGGAGGAGAAGGGAGTCGGTTGTGCCAAGACAAACTTCAAGCTGCGCGACTGGGTATTCTCCAGACAGCGTTACTGGGGCGAGCCGATTCCGATTGTAGAGTGTGAAAAGTGCGGTTTTGTGCCGCTTGATGAAAGCGACTTACCTTTGGAGCTTCCCGAGGTGGAGAGCTATATGCCGACAGATACGGGCGAGTCGCCTCTGGCGGCTATGACTGACTGGGTCAATACCACCTGCCCCTGCTGCGGCGGGCCGGCGAAGCGGGAGACGGACACGATGCCCCAGTGGGCGGGATCGTCGTGGTATTTCCTGCGCTATACAGACCCGAAGAATGAGAACGCGCTGGCGAGCAAGGAGGCATTAGATTACTGGATGCCCGTGGACTGGTACAACGGCGGTATGGAGCACACGACTTTACATCTGCTGTATTCCCGGTTCTGGCACAAGTTCCTCTATGACCAGAAGGTAGTACCCTGCCCGGAGCCTTACGCGAAGCGGACGTCCCACGGCATGATTCTGGGCTTGAATCCCCACTGTTTCTCGAATCTTCCGGCGGCGGAGCAGGAGACGCTCCTTAAGGAGCACGGCAGCGAGAAGGCGGCGAGACAGGCGCTGAAAGAAAAGTACGGCGAGATGGCGGAGCACCCGGTGGTGAAGATGTCCAAGTCTCTCGGCAATGTGGTGAATCCCGACGATATCGTGACAGACTACGGCGCGGACACTCTGCGGACATACGAGATGTTTATCGGCGCATTCGAGCTGAGCGCGGGCTGGAGCGAGGACGGCGTGAAGGGCTGCCGCCGGTTTTTGGAGAGAGTTTGGAAATTACAGGATATCCTGACGGACGGCACGGACTATTCTAAAGATTTGGAAATTAAGATGCACCAGACCATCAAGAAGGTCAGCAGTGACTTTGAGAATCTGAAATACAACACGGCGATCGCGGCGATGATGACCCTTGTGAACGAGTTCTATAAAAAGAACGAGGTTACGAAGGGTGAGTTTAGGACGCTGCTTGCCCTGCTGAACCCGGTGGCGCCGCATATCACGGAGGAGCTGTGGCAGGCGGTAGGCTTTGAGGGCAGAGTTTATCAGACAAAATGGCCGGAATATGACGAGGCTAAGACTGTGGAGTCTACAGTAGAGATTGTGGTGCAGATTAACGGCAAGAACCGGGCGACTTTGAATATCGGCAAGGACGACCCGAAGGATGAGGTGATCGCGAAGGCGAAAGAGGCAATCGCGGATAAGCTGACGGGTACGATTGTGAAGGAGATTTATGTGCCCGGCAGACTGGTAAATATTGTGCAGAAATAACGGAAAAGAAACGAAGGGTGGTGCCTGACGCATCACCCTTTCTTTTTGTGCATCCGCATCATTTTATCTATGGTTGCGGCCTCCTCCGGCGAGGATTCCCTTTTGATGACGGCGACGATTGTCTCGATTTCCTCATTGGTAAAAGTGATATGTTCTGCCTGCCCCCGTTTGGCGACAGCCATCAGAAAGGGCAGCATCTGCTCTTTTTTTAGCGTTCGGCTTTCAAAAACGAGCGCCTGTAAAAACTCCAGCTTTGCCTTGTCAATTCCGGCAAGAGCAGGGTCGTTCATCCATTCATTTGTCATGGGTTACTCCTTTTCTTTATGATGAAATCGGTGGATTGTTCTGAAACATTTCGTACATTTCCCGCTGCTCGGGAGTGAGCATATGCATCAGCATATCCATTATGGGGGAGCCAGGGGATGCCGTTTTTTCTAAGTCGTCTTTGGCATCCCCGGTCTGTCCCGTCCCGGACAGCGGATTCTCAAACAGGGAATCCATGTTCATGTCGGGGAAGATTTCCTGCATGGCGCTCATGGTCTGGGACATTTCCTGCACGGTTTCCAACGTCTGCAGCATATTCTGTATCTGCTCTAACTGCCTGATTTCCTCTGGGGTGGAGTAGAGACAAAGTTCCCGGCAGAGTTTTTTTAAGTCGGGCTTTTCCGGCTGGGAGAGCCCGCATCCGCTGAGCGCTGCAGACTGTCTTTTTGTGAGGTTTATGGTGTATTGCAGTTCCATATATTTGATGTAGACAGCCAGATGCTTCTGCATGGAAGGTTCTATGTAGGGGAGAAGAACCTTAAGCTTCTGGATTTGGTTGGTAGTGTATAAGGCATCGAATGCCATAACGTTTGAAGCATTTTCACTTTTTTCTGCCATAAGCTATGCCTTTCTGATGCCTGTTTTCTCTACAGTATATGACACACAAAAGAAAAATAGCCTCCTGTCAGAGCGGCCCGCCGCAGGAAGAGAACCCTGCGGCGGAACTCTGTTTCAGATGTGTGTGATAGATGTGATGGTTTAAAGATTAGTTGTTGCAGCAGCAGGATAACAGGATAAGAATCCAGATCCAGGAACAGCAGTTGTTGTCGCCGCCAAACAGGCTGTTGCCGCCGAAGAAGCCGCCGCCACAACCGCAGCCGTCGCCGCTGTTACCGCCACAGCAGGATAACAGGATGAGAATCCAAATCCAGGAACCGCATCCGTTGTTTACTGTGCTGGTATTGTTGCATCCGCAGTGAGTTGCTGTAAGATCACTCATTTTTAGTGTCCTCCAATTGTTAGTTATGGTTTATCTTATGTGGGGGCGGTGAATTTGTGCCTGTGAAAAGGAATGCTATTTTCAAATGGGAAGTTTTTTCGGAGACGGCTCCTATACAGGAAGGGCTTGAAACATATGTTCGGCTGTGGTAAGATATCAGTATGTTTGAAAACACAAGGGTAACTAACAGAAAAGAAAGCGGACGGATTCGCCGGGGAGACATATGCCTGCTGGCATTTTTCCTGTTCCTTGCGCTGGGATGTCTGGTATGGGCTGTCGTGAGCCGAAAGGACGGGCAGGTTTTGCGGATATCCTGCGGCGGAGAGGTCATTGAGAAAGTGGATTTGACACAGATGAAACGATATGACCAGACGGGGGCGGTGCGTGGGAGCGCGTCGGAAACCGTGCGCTATTGTCTGCTTCTTTATGGAAACGGGCGCGCCTCCTGCGGGTGGTATGGGGAAAGACCGGATCTTGCGGCAGCGGTTCCGGAAGGAAACAGTTTCAACCTTCTGGCTGTTTCCGCGGACGGTGTTTCCATGGATGCCGCCGACTGCCGTGACCAGATTTGTGTACACCACATTCCCATTGTGAGCGGTGGGGAGAGCATTATCTGTCTGCCGCATAGGCTTGTGGTGGAGATTGTGGGCGGGACGGGTAAGGAAACGCGGGATGTGACGACAAAAGCGCAGGGAATAAAGGGAGAAACGGGATGGAACAATGACAGGTTTCGGAATGGAGGCAGCTATGAGACGGACGGCTGAGCTTGGACTGATGCTTGCGCTTGCGATGCTTCTGTCCTATGTGGAATCCCTGATTCCCCTTTCCTTTGGGATTCCCGGGATTAAACTGGGGCTGCCCAATCTGATCGTGCTGTTGCTGCTGTATGAGGGGGGGAAAGCGCGGGAGGCGCTTTTGGTAAACGGTCTGCGCATTGTTCTGTCCGGCTTTTTGTTCAGTAATCTCTATACTATTTTATATGCCCTTGCGGGGGCGGCGCTGAGCTTTCCTGCTATGCTCATCGGCAGGCGGACGAAACGTTTGTCCATGATGGGAGTAAGTGTGCTCGGCGGTGTGTTTCACAATGTGGGACAGCTTCTCATGGCGATGGCGGTGGTCGAGACGTTTACCGTTGCTTACTATACGCCCTTTTTAATCGTGGCGGGCACGGTGACGGGGGCGCTGCTCGGTTTCGTGGGAATGCAGCTTTTGCCTTATCTGCGCAGGCTTAACAGGGAAGCAGAGAAAAAATGAATAGGAATAACGAAGGGAAAGGATGCTATGTACGCATACATAAAAGGAACGATTGAGGAACTTACGGAGGACGCAGTCGTTGTGGAAGCCGGAGGAATCGGCTATAACATTAAGATTTCCACTGCCACGGCGGGGCTTCTGCCCGGCGCGGGAAATGAAGTGAAAATATATACTTATACGCTTGTGAGGGAGGACGCGTTTTCGCTTTTCGGTTTTCTCACAAGGGACGATCTGGAGATTTTCAAGAAGCTGATTGCAGTAAACGGCATCGGACCGAAGGGCGGCCTGGCGATTTTGTCGGTGATGAGCGCGGATGACCTGCGGTTCGCCGTGATGGCGGGGGATGCCAAGGCGATCGCCAAGGCGCCGGGGATCGGTGCGAAGACGGCGGAGCGGGTGATTCTGGAGCTGCGGGATAAAATTTCCCTTGAAGATACCCTGAAGGGGCTTGGCGAGCCGGCAGACGCTTCGGGATCCGCCGCGGCAGGGGCACAGGGCGGTGACAATCTGATGAAGCGGGAGGCGATAGAGGCGCTTGTTGCGCTCGGATATTCCGCTTCCGATGCCACGGCGGCGGTGAAGAAGATAGAGATTACGGAAAACGCCACATCGGAGACGATTTTAAAGCTGGCGCTGAAACATATGTTTTAGCAGCGGAGAGCGTCGAAGGCACGGTTTTGCGAATGGCGCGTGGGCTGAACCGATCGAGCAAGCTCGATCACGAGGACTGCTTCGCAGCCTCGGCGCAGATATGGGAGGTAACAGGGGTGATTTTCGGAAAACACATTAATAAATATTATTTCAAACACGCACCGATTCTGCTTGTGGGTATCTTTGCGCTCATTTTTGTGGACTATTTTCAGCTGGTTCTGCCGGAACTTTACCGTATCGTGGTAAACGGCATGAACGGCAGTCTTGTGGAAGTGGGCGGGGAGCTTGTGCCCTTTACCATGGATGTGCTGTTAAACGAAGTGTGCCGGCGCGCCATCGTGGTCATTCTGGTCATGGCGGTGGGGCGCTTTCTCTGGCGCGTCAGTTTTTACGGGGCAGCGATCAAGGTGGAAACCGACCTGCGCAACCACATGTTTGACCATTGCAAGAATCTCTCGCAGGAATATTTTCAGGTGAACAAGGTCGGCAATTTGATGAGCCTGTTTACGAACGATCTGGACACCATACAGGAGTGTTTCGGAGACGGTATTCTGATGTTTGCCGACGCCCTGTTTCTGGGGCTGCTCGCCTTCTTTAAAATGTGGAACATGGACAGGCGGCTGACGGGGCTTTCCATGATTCCGATGATACTGTTGTTTCTGATTGGCACGGTTTTGTTCAAGGCGATGAAGGCGAAGTGGGAGGTCAGGCAGGAGGCGTTTTCCAGACTGTCCGATTTTTCACAGGAAAACTTTTCGGGTATCGCGGTGATCAAAGCTTTTGTGAAAGAATATCTGGAACTGAAAGAGTTTGAGAAACTGAACCGGGAAAACGAGGATATCAACGTGGCTTACACCCGGATTTCCATGCTGCTTGATATTCTGACGATCCTGCTTGTGGAGTCGGTGATCTGCGTGATCCTCGGGTACGGCGGCTATCTGGTTTACTGCGGCAGGTTTGACGCGGGGCAGCTTGTGGAATATATCGTCTACTTTAATTCCATCATCTGGCCGGTCATGGCGGTGTCCATGCTGATTGAGAAGACGTCCAGGGGAAAGGCGTCCTTAAACCGCATCAGCGAGCTTCTGGACGCCGAGATTACAGTGAAAGACAGGGAGGATGTGACACAGCTGCGCGATATGAAGGGGGAGATCGAGTTCAGGCACCTTACCTTCCGCTATCCCGACGGGGAGACGGATGCGCTAAAGGACGTCTCCTTTACCATTCACGCGGGAGAGAGCGTGGGCGTGGTGGGAAGGACCGGCTCCGGGAAGACGATTCTCGTGGATCTGATCCTGCGCGCCTACAATGTGCCGGACGGCACGCTCTTTATCGACGGGCACGACGTGAACACGGTTTCCATCCGCTCTGTGCGGGAGGGGTGTTCCTATGTGCCGCAGGATAATTTCCTCTTTTCCGATACCATTGAAAACAATATTTCCTTCGCGGTGGATGAAGTGGACGATGCGCTGGTGGAGCGGGCGGCGAAGCTGTCTGACGTGCATGACGACATCGTGGATTTTACAGCCGGGTACCGGACGGTGCTGGGCGAGCGGGGCGTGACGGTCTCCGGTGGGCAGAAACAGCGGATTTCCATTGCCCGTGCGCTGATCAAGGAGTCGGCGATATTGATTTTGGACGATTCTGTTTCGGCGGTAGATATGAAAACCGAAAAAATCATTCTGAAAAACCTTCTGGAAAACAGAAGGGGCAGAACAACGATATTGATTGCCCACAGAATCTCCACAGTGGAGCATATGGATAAAATTATCTTTATAGATGAGGGGCGTGTCCGCGCGGTGGGCAGCCATGAAAATCTCTATGAGAGTTGTGCGGATTATCGGCGTATGGTCGATCTGCAGCGCATGGAGGAGGAAGAAGGGGGTGAGGCAGATGTATGAGTATTATCCGCTGATCGTAGTGGGTGCGATAGTCGGGCTGTTCTCTCTTGTCGTTATGATCGCTTACCTGACGGTAAAAGATAAAAAGCAGACGATGGGGTTTGAGAGGCAGATCGGCGACAGAGAGATTATGGGGCGGCTTCTGCATTACGCAAGACCGTATCTGCCGCGGTTTCTTCTGGTGGGCGTCGTCATGCTGCTTACCATCGCCTACGATGTGGTTTCCCCCTTCATCATCGGACGGATTGAGGAGATCGTCGCTGGAGATTTTAAGATGCCGCAGATTTACCGGGCGATGGCGGTCTATGTGAGCATTCTGATCGTCTCTATGGTGTGCGCATATATACAGGCGGTGGTGCTGCAAAAGACGGGACAACGGATTATTTCCGTCATGAGGGAAGACCTGTTTGTGAAGATAGAAAGCCTTTCCCACGAGCAGCTAAACGAGATACCCGTCGGAAAGCTTGTGACACGTGTGACCAACGACACCAACGCAATCTCCATGATGTTTACGAATCTGCTTGTCAACTTCGTGAAAAATATATTCGTGATTGTGGGAGTGTTTGCGGCAATGCTTGTGTTAAGCTATGAGCTGACGCTGATGATTCTCTGCTTTGTGCCTTTTATCGTACTGTTTACGGTGATTTTCCGCAAGTTTTCGAGACGCGCCTACCGGAAGGTGAAGGACTGCACCACGGATATCAACACCTATCTTTCGGAAAATTTGTCGGGCATTAAGATAACTCAGATTTTTAACAGGGAAGAGGCGAAAATGCAGGATTTCCGGGAAAAGAGCAACGCGCTGGGGCGGGCAAAGCAGGAGCAGATACTGGTGTTTGGCATTTTCCGCCCGCTGGTGTATATGCTCTATGTCAGCTCCATTCTCTGCCTTTTGTATCTGGGCGGCAGAGGGTATCTGGAAAATCAGGTGTTTATGGGACAGGTGATCACGAGCGGCATGCTGGTGTCTTTCTACATGTATATTTCAAAGTTTTTTAACCCGATCCAGAATCTGGCGGAGCAGTTTAACTGGCTGCAGTCGGCGCTTGCCTCGGCGGAAAAGGTCTTTACGATCATGGATCTGGAGCCGCATATTCAGGATGCGCCGGACGCGGTGGAGCTGGAGACGGTGAGGGGTGAGATCGAGTTTCGGGACGTGTGGTTTTCCTATGTGGAGGGAGAGTGGGTGTTAAAGGGCGTTTCCTTCCATGTGATGCCGAAGGAGACGGTTGCCTTCGTCGGTTCCACAGGTTCCGGCAAGACGACAATCCTGTCGCTCCTTTGCCGGAATTATGAGTTTCAGAAAGGGGAAATCCTCATAGACGGGATTGACATACGAAAGATCAAAATTTCTTCCCTGCGCAGGCATTTCGGACAGATGCTGCAGGATGTATTTCTGTTTTCGGGGACGATCCGAAGCAATATCGCGCTGCGGGCGGAACATATTTCCGATGAGGAGATCAGGGAAGCGTGCCGCTATGTGAACGCGGATCATTTTATTGATAAACTGGAAAAAGGGCTGGATGAGGAAGTGCGGGAGAGGGGAAACAATTTTTCGGCGGGACAGCGGCAGCTTTTGTCTTTTGCAAGGACCATTGTGCATAAACCGGCGGTGATGATTCTGGATGAGGCGACGGCGAATATTGATACCGAAACGGAGCTTCTGATTCAAAATTCACTGGAAAAGATGCAGAATATCGGAACGATGCTGATGGTGGCGCACAGGCTGTCCACGATTCAGAACGCGGATCAAATTGTTGTACTGTCCCATGGAAAAATCGTAGAGCAGGGAACCCATCAGGAACTGCTTGGAAAGCGCGGAAAGTATTACCGACTCTATCACTTACAATATCAGAGGGAGGAAATGGCGCGGGAGAGAGGCGGAGTTAACTGACAGGCGGCTGTTCCTGTCAAAAGGAGAAGCTATGTTAACTGTGTTCCGGCGCAGAACCTGCCGTCTCCCCGTCGGTATCAGTATCCTCTGCAGCATATTGTTCCAGCAGACGCATACCGGCAGTCTCCGTTACGGGGAGCGAGAAAACCACAGACTTTGCCTTTGTGGTGAGTCCGGCTTCCTCCATAACAGCGCGCATGATAGCGTTTTTCTGTTCTTTTTTTACCACGATGAAGATAATTTCTTTCTCAGAAGCGAGGGTAACGCCTAAGAATTTGTCCGCGCTCTCCATGCCGGTGCCTTTGGCATGGATGACCGTGCCGCCGCCTGCCTGCATTTTTCTGGCGGCATCCATAATCATTTCGGTATAGCCCTGATTGGCAATGATGACTAAAAGCTCGTATTTGGTATCCTTCAAAACGGTTTCCTCCCCATTTTCAAAGTTTTCTTCTCCTGTCAGGAAACGCAATGCCCTGAGACCACCGATACTTGCCAGCGGTATGATGAACGCGACACCCGTGCCGGGAATGTCGATGCGCATTTCCCGCTCCAGACCGGTTTTTAGCTTTTTCCAGGTCCCCCGGGTGACGACGGAGAAGATAACGGCTTTTTCCGTGCCGTCCAAACCGAAATAGTCCATCAGCTCATTGGTGGCGGTGCCGTTACCGAGTGTAATGAAGTTGACGGGGACGTTGTATTTATCGTAAAATGCCGCAAATTCCCTTGTACGGTCCCTGGTGATGATGGCGGTCATCATATATAGTTCACTCATGGATATCCTCCTGCCTGATTGCTAGTACATCAAATGAAAATTCATTCTGCGTCATATAGCTAGAAACTTAATATACGATGTACTAGAGCTCTATAATAACATCTTCCGTCTCCGGTGTGGCTGTCGGAGCCAGCCCTGCAAGCTGTCCGGCAAGACGGCGTTTCCTGCTTCCCGTCGCTTTCTGGCGCTGGGAGAGCAGCCCGAGGAGCTGTATGGTGATAAGCGGCGTCATGGCGACCATAGCCACAATGCCGAAAGCATCCGTCACGATGCTGCCGCCGACCGCACTGCATGCACCCTGCGCAAGCGGGAGCAGAAATGCCGCGGTCATAGGCCCGGACGCCACGCCGCCGGAGTCAAAGGCGATGGCAGTGTATATTTTCGGCACGAAGAAGGAAATGCCGAGGGCAAAGGCATAGCCGGGAATGAGAAACCACATGACGGAGATGCCTGTCAGCACGCGCAGCATGGCGATGCCGAGAGAAATCGCAACGCCCACCGAAAGGCAGGTCCCCATGGAAGCAGCAGAGATAGCGCCATCGGTGATTTCTTCTACCTGTTTGTTCAGCACGTAGACGGCAGGCTCCGCCTTTACGATAAAGAAACCCATAACCATCGCGATCGGGATTAAAAACCACGGATTCGATGAGGAGCCCAGTATCTGCCCCAGATAGTTTCCGGCGGGCATAAAGCCCACATTTACGCCTGTCATAAACAGCACCAGACCGATGTAGGTATAGGCAAGACCTATCAGCATTTTCGAGAGGGTGCGTCTGGAGAGCTTCAGCACCGCCAGCTGAAACAGTCCGAAGAAAAGCACAATGGGGAAGAGGGAGACTGCGATTTCTATTATGTAAGTAGGAAATCCCTGATGGAACAGTGACCACAGTTCCACGGAAGTCTCCACGGAGGGAATGACCGGCGGCACATAGCTGCTTTCGCCGGGGCGATAAATCATGCCGAGAATCAGGACGGACACGATGGGACCGATGGAGCAGAGCGCCACCAGACCGAAGCTGTCGTCCGCGGCATGGCGGTCGTTACGAATGGCGGCAACGCCCACACCAAGCGCCATGATGAAGGGTACTGTCATAGGACCGGTGGTCACACCGCCGGAATCAAACGCCACACTCAAAAAATCATCCGGCACGAAAAGCGCCAGCACAAAGACCAGAATATAAAAGAAGACAAGCAGGGGCGGCAAGGGAATGCGAAACAGCATACGAAGCAGGGCGATGACCAGAAAAAGCGCCACGCCGCCTGCCACCGCGCCAATCAGGATTGCGTTCGGAATAGAAGGCACCTGTCCGGCAAGCACCTGTAGGTCCGGCTCGGATACGGTGATAATAAAACCGAGCAGAAACGAGAGGGAGACAATGACGCTGAGTTTTTTGCTCTTCGTCATGCAGGTTCCGACCTTTTCGCCCATGGGCGACATGGCAAGCTCCGCGCCCAGTGTGAAAAACATCATGCCGACAATCAGCAGCACCGCGCCGATTAAGAAGCAGAGCAGAATGCTGGGAGAGATGGGAGCCACGGAAAAGCACAAAAAGAGCACGATGACAATGATCGGCAGCACCGCCACCAACGCCTCGCGCAATTTTTCAATCAGTTTTCCGCGTAAAATGATTTTTGCCTGCAAAGAGCCACCTCCTATGTTATTATCTTATAATGAATCGGGACGCTTGACAAGTCTGAAAAGCAATCTCCCCAAACGACATTCTCCGCGCGAAGGTTCGATGCGGCGCAAGTGTGCGGCTTGCGAAGCGGGTGGGAAAATGCTATATTGGGAATGGAGAGAAAAAAGTATGGCAAACAGAATGATAGAGACAAATCTAATAGAGGAAGACATTAAAATAGAGGGTTCCCTTCGTCCGCAGAGCCTTGTTGACTATATTGGTCAGGAAAAGGTAAAGGATAACCTTAAGGTTTACATCGAGGCGGCGAAGCAGAGAGGGGACGCGCTGGACCATGTGCTGTTTTACGGTCCGCCCGGGCTTGGGAAGACGACGCTTGCGGGCATTATCGCCAATGAGATGGGCGTGCATATGAAGGTCACCAGCGGTCCGGCAATCGAGAAACCCGGGGAGATGGCGGCGATTCTCAACAATCTGCAGGAGGGCGACCTGCTTTTTGTGGATGAAATCCACCGGCTGAACCGTCAGGTGGAGGAAGTGCTGTATCCCGCCATGGAAGATTATGCCATTGACATCATGATAGGCAAAGGACCTACCGCCCGGTCTATCCGTCTGGATCTGCCCCATTTTACGCTGGTGGGAGCCACGACCAGGGCGGGGCTTCTGACCGCGCCGCTCAGAGACCGCTTTGGCATGATTCACAGGCTGGAGTTTTACACGGTGAAGGAGCTTACGGTGATCATCAGGCAGTCAGCGAAGAAGCTGGGGGTGAAGATTGATGAAAAGGGTGCCGTGGAGCTGGCGAAAAGAAGCCGTGGGACACCGCGTCTGGCAAACCGGATATTGAAGCGGGTGCGGGATTTCGCACAGGTAAAGTATGACGGCGCGATTACGGAAGAGGTCGCGAGAGTGGCGCTTGACCTGATGGATGTGGACAAGATGGGTCTGGATCATGTGGACAGAAATATCCTCATGACCATGATGGAGAAGTTTAAGGGCGGTCCTGTCGGGCTTGACACGCTGGCGGCTGCCATCGGGGAGGACGCCGGAACGATAGAGGATGTATATGAGCCTTATCTGATTCAGAACGGTTTTTTAAACCGCACGCCGCGGGGAAGGGTGGTCACCGAACTTGCCTATCGGCATTTTGGGCTTGAAATTCCGTCTTAGGGCGGCTATAATGTAGGTGATACTGTATGTCATGCGTAGCGACGGAGGGGCGCTCCTATGTCAACAAAAACAGATACGGAAGTGATCATTGCCGGTAAGGTTTTCACTCTGAGTGGATATGAGAGTGAAGAGTACCTGCAAAAGGTGGCGTCCTACATAAACAATAAAATAGCAGAGTATAACAAAATTGACAGTTTCAGGCGGCAGCCGATGGATACCCAGAATGTGCTGCTGCAGCTCAATATAGCGGACGATTATTTTAAGGCGAAGAAGCAGATTGGTATTCTGGAAGAGGATCTGAAAAGTAAGAACGACGAGGTATACGCGCTGAAGCATGATTTGATCGCGGCGCAGATGAAACTGGAAAACACCGAGAAGAGCGTTAAGAGTCTCCAGCAGGAAGCGAACGAGAATGCGAAGCAGATTGTCCGCATGGAGACGGAGCTTAAAGAACGCAAAGGGAAATAATAAAACAGGAACAAAGTACGGAGCAGGTCCTAGGGTCTGCTCCTTTATGCGGAGCGATGGTATGGGAGAGCGTGTGGAGCTGCTTGCCCCAGCGGGGAGCTATGATGCCTTTTTGGGCGCGGTAAACGCCGGGGCGGATGCAGTATATCTGGGCGGACAGCAGTTCGGCGCCCGGGCGTACGCGGATAATTTCACGGCAGAGGAGATTGTCCGTGCGCTTTCTGTTGCCCATTTTTATGGGAAAAGAATCTATCTGACGGTCAATACGCTCTTAAAAGAGCGGGAGATGGCGCAGCTTTACGAGTATCTGCTGCCGTTTTATGAGGCGGGGCTTGACGGCGTGATCGTGCAGGATTTCGGAGTTTTTTCTTTTATCAGGGAGCATTTTCCGAAGCTGCCCCTGCATGTGAGCACCCAGATGGCGGTGACGGGTGTGCGCAGCGCAGCACTTTTGAAGGAACAGGGCGCGGTCCGCATCGTGCCGGCGAGAGAGCTTTCTTTGAAAGAAGTGCGGGAAATCAGGGAAAAGGCGGATGTGGAGGCGGAATGCTTTATCCATGGCGCTATGTGCTATTGTTATTCGGGGCAGTGTCTGTTCAGCAGTATTTTGGGCGGCAGGAGTGGAAACCGTGGGCGGTGCGCCCAGCCGTGCAGACTGCCTTATGAGATTTACGACGGGAAAAGGCGGCTTTCCGGGAGCGGTTATCCCCTGAGCCTGAAAGATATGTGCACCCTGGAGTATCTGCCGTCGCTTTTAGAGGCGGGAATAGACTCGTTCAAGATTGAGGGGCGGATGAAGCGTCCGGAGTATGCGGCGGGCGTCACGGCAGTGTATCGCAAATATATCGATCGGTATTATCAGGAAGGGGCTGCGGGTTACCGGGTAGAGCCGGAGGACATGGACAGGCTGAAACGCCTCTATATCCGCAGTGAGATTCAGACGGGCTACTATGAGCGGCATAACGGAAAAGAGATGATTACGCTTGAAAAGCCCGGTTACGAAAGCTGTGACGAGGTACTGCTTACGGAAATACGGGAACAATATATCAGAGAACCGGAGAAAATGCCAGTGCGGATGCAGGCATCGGTAAAAGTCGGGGAGCCGCTGCGGCTGTGTGTTATGGAAGAGAGGACGGAAACGGTATGCCTGGCGGTTGAGGTCACAGGGGATGTAGTGCAGTCTGCGAAAAATGCGCCTTTGTCAGGGGAAGAAGTGAGAAAGCGTCTCTGTAAGACAGGGGACAGCTTTTTGACGGTGGCGGATTGTAAGATAGCCATGGAAGGCGACTGCTTTGTGCCTGTCCGTGCCTTGAACGAGCTGCGGCGGACGGCGGTGGAGCGCTTTGAGACGGTTGTGGCTGAAAGTTATGGAGTACCTGCACGGCAGAGGACGGAGGCAGGAGCTGAGAAAGAGTCTGATGGGGGGAACAAATCAGACCGACCGAGTCAGTCGAAAGAAAATGCTGTCGATGTGGCAGTAAGCACATTCGAACAATTGCGTGCCGTCCTTACGTGGGGCGGATGCAGGCGGATTTATATAGACAGCGACCTTTATATGAAATCTTATGAGGATGTGATGCAGAACGCGGAAGAAGCCGCCGAAAAATCAGGCGATGGGACGATGCCTGCCTTTTATCTGGCGCTTCCCTATATTCTGCGGGAGCGGGACGGGGCTTATCTGCGGCGGCTGACGGAGGTGCTTTCGCGGGCTGGCGGTTTTGTACAGGGTTTTCTTGTCCGCAGTCTGGAAGGACTGGCGTGGGCGCGGGGAGTCTGTCAGGAGCGGGAGAAATGTTCAGAGCAAAATGACGGCCAAACGGCTTATGAAATCGTGCCGGATGCGGGACTTTACTGCTTCAATGCGGATGCGCTGGCGTTTTTTAAGGATTTTTTGGCGGAGGTGACGCTTCCCTATGAATTAAATGCGGGAGAGGCGGCACATTTAGTCCGTGCGGCAAGAAGGTGTGGCGTGCGTACCAGCCTGATTGTTTACAGCCGGATTCCCATGATGATTACGGCTAACTGCCTGAAAAAAACGGCAGGACAATGCAGCGCGGAAAAGGGCGCAAAACGGCAGCTTTTGTTAAAGGACCGCTGTGGCGAAGCATTTCCTGTGGAGATTACCTGTGAACACTGTTATAATATCCTATATAACTGCGTCCCTTACTCTCTGCACGGCGCAAAAAAGGAGCGGGAGAAAATCGGCGCGGATGCGCTGCGCTATGATTTTACTATGGAGGACGGTGTGCAGTGCGTAAGGATTTTAGAAGGGGAGTTTCCCTTTACAGACTATACGACAGGACATTGTAAACGGGGTGTCGAATAAATATGGAGCTGTATATCACAGAGCTTTCTAAATATTTTATTACATTGTTTATCGCCTGCTATACGCTGGAATGCTTTCTGGTATTCCGGTTTCAGGATGAAGAACGGCGAAAAGCCGGGTATTTCCGCCAGAACATCTGGATGTTTCTGGTGCATTTTTCGTGCTTTCTTGTCATTTGCTTTGAGACGGGGAAGATTGAGTATCTGCTCTTTTACGTGCTGCAGCAGATTCTGCTGTTTTCCACGGTCATGCTGTTTCGGATGATCTATCCGAAGGGGAATCTTTTGATTATCAACAATATGTGTATGCTCCTTAGTATCGGCTTCGTGATTCTCACGAGGCTGTCCTATGAGCGGGCGATCAAGCAGTTTTTTATCGTGACGGCGTCCATTATCATCGGTATGGCGGTTCCCTTCTTTATCCGTAACTTGAAGTTTTTAAAGAGCCTGACATGGGTTTACGCGGGTGTGGGTATTGCGGCGCTTGGCGTGGTGCTGATTCTGGGGGCGGTCACTTACGGTTCGAAGATATCCTACTCTCTGGCGGGAATCACCTTCCAGCCCTCGGAGTTTGTGAAAATTGTGTTCGTCTTTTTTCTGGCGAGTGCGTTCAGTGAAGAATGGGATTTCCTACGGGTGGCGGTGACGGCGGTGCTGGCGGGCGCCCATGTGCTCATTCTGGTGGCTTCCAAGGATTTGGGAAGCGCGCTGATTTTTTTTGTGGTCTATGTGCTGATGGTGTTTATCGCCACGGGGAAATGGAGATATTTGTTTCTGGGAGCTGCGGGCGGTGCGGGTGCGGCAGTGATTGCCTACCGGATGTTTTCCCATGTGCAGGTGCGCGTGCAGGCGTGGAGAGATCCTTTTAGCTGCATTGACGACGCGGGGTTCCAGATTACCCAGTCTTTGTTTGGCATCAGCAGCGGCGGCTGGTTCGGGCTCGGGCTTTTCCAGGGGAATCCGACATCGATTCCGTTAGTGGAAGCGGATTTCGTTTTTTCGGCGGTGGCGGAGGAGCTGGGCATTCTCTTTTCCATGTGCCTGCTTCTCATCTGCATCAGCAGCTTTATCATGTGCATGAACATTGCCCTAAAGCTGCAGAATCGGTTTTACAGGCTGATTGCTTTCGGTCTGGGCGTTACTTATATCTTTCAGGTGTTTCTGACTGTGGGAGGAGGAACCAAGTTTATCCCCATGACGGGTGTGACGCTGCCGTTTATCAGTTACGGCGGCAGCTCCGTATTGACTACGTTGGTCATGTTTTTTATCATAGAAGGACTTTATATTATCAGACGGGACGAAGGAGACAGACGTGCCAAAAACAGAAAACGAAAGAACGCAAACAAGAGAGAGCGAAGAGTGGGAGACGAGCCGCAGGAGCGGGAAGACGAGGAAGAAGCGTAACCGGCAGATTATGACGGTCACCTGGTTCTTTGTGGGTTTGTTTTTTGTGATGATGGGCTATACATGCCACTATGCGGTTACCCACAGGCAGACGCTGATGAATAACAGCTACAACACGAGGCAGGAAATTCTCGTTGCCCAGAACAGCCGGGGTACGATTTACGCGGCGGGCGGTCAGATTCTGGCGGAGACGGCGACGGACGATGAGGGCGAAGAAGTCAGGGTATATCCATACGCCAATATGTTTTCCCATGCGGTGGGTTACGCCTCTAACGGCAGGTACGGCATAGAAGCGCAGGCAAACTATTATCTGATCAACTCCAACACCAGACTTTCCGAGAAAGTGGCAAGCGATGTGGCAGGGAAAAAGTATCCCGGCGACAGCGTGATCACGACGCTTGACGTGGATTTGCAGCAGATTGCTTATGATTCCCTCGGCGTATACAATGGAGCTGTGATTGTGTCGGAGCCGTCCACGGGGCGGATTCTTTCCATGGTGTCGAAACCGGACTTTGACCCGAACGAAATCGACGCCATCTGGGACGGGCTGATTGCCGACAAGGACAGCAGCGTCCTGTTAAACCGCGCAACACAGGGGCTATACCCGCCCGGCTCCACTTTTAAGATTGTGACGGCGTTAGAATATATCAGGGAAAACAGGGATTCCTACAATCAGTTCCATTATCAGTGCGGCGGCAGCTTTAGCCATGGGGATGAGAAAATCAACTGCTATCATGGCACGGCGCACGGCAGTGAGGATTTTTCCAGGGCATTTGCGAAATCCTGCAATTCCGCCTTTGCAAACATCGGTCTTTCGTTGGATAGGAAGAAATTCGGGGACACATTGGACGAGCTGTTGTTTAACAGGGAACTAAAAGTAGATTTTGCCTACAACCAGAGTAAGCTTGTCATAGATGCGGACACGTCGGACGCGGATGTGATGCAGGCGGCAATCGGGCAGGGGACGACACAGATGACGCCGCTGGAACTCAATATGATTACCTGCGCCATTGCCAACGGCGGTATGCTGATGAAGCCGTATCTTTTAGAACGGGTGGAAACAAGCGAAAAAGCGGTGGTAAAACAGTTTTCCCCAAACTCCTACAAGCGGCTTATGAGCGAAGAAGAAGCGCAGATTATGACGGGGCTGATGGAAGAAGTGGTAAAGAGCGGCACGGGCACAAAACTTTCCGGTCTTTCCTACACGGCGGCGGGAAAGACCGGTTCCGCGGAGTATAATCAGGTCAAGACCGATTCCCACGCATGGTTTACTGGCTTTGCTCCGGTGGAGGAGCCGCAGGTATGCGTGACGATCATCATAGAGGGAGCGGGCAGCGGCGGTGATTATGCCGTGCCCATCGCCAAGCGGATTCTGGACGCCTGCTTTGCGGAATAAAAGAAAAGGATGCGGTGTGTGCAGAAGAAAACCGGATACCGAAGCACCCGGTTTGCGGTTTTTATTAAAAGATAGCGGTGATGGAGAGCTCCGGATTGGCGGAGAGGTCGATGGTACTGCCGTCTTCCCGCTTTAAAAGGGGTCTTGACAGGTTGTTTTTGTTGATGATGCTGGAGACTTTTGCTTCCTCGTCATTATTCAGGCGCACCATAAAGCCAAGCTGGGTAGCGGCTATGTGGTAGAGTATGGGCTGCAGGATAGTTTTGTCGTACTTTTCATAGCCTTCCCGCTCGAAGTTCTCAATGACCTGAAAAGGGTTGAGGGGCTGTCTGTAGGTGCGGGCGGAGGTCATTGCCTCATATGCGTCTATGACAGCGATATATTTGGCGAAACTGTTGATTTTATCGCCCTTCAGCTTCGAGGGATAGCCGGATCCGTCGCAGCGTTCATGGTGCTGGAGCGTGGCTTTTATAATCGTCTCGTTGATTTCCGGCTGGTCTTTTAACAGATTGAAACCGAGCATTGTGTGCGTTTTCAGTTTTGTGTATTCTAACTCCGTCAGCTTTTCGGATTTCCAGAGAAGCTCCTGCGGCAGCTTCAGTTTGCCGATATCGTAGAAAAAGGCGCACTGAATGAGCAGGAGCACATCTTCCTGTGGAAGTCCCCACCATGTGCCGAACACGCCGGCGAGCAGTGCGGAGTTGAGACAGTGTGCATGGGTCATGGTATCTTCCCTCGGCAGCATGTTGTACAGGAAATCGAGGAGTGCTTCTCCGGTTTTCGCGCATGCCGTGATTTTGAAATAGATATCCTGAAGCTGGCTGGTGCTTTTCCAGACGCCGGTTTCGACAAAACGGTTCATTAGCTTGGCGTAGATGGGCATACAGTTGTTGTAGGTGAGCTGGAAGGTCTGAAATTCCTTACTCAGACGCACTTTTTCAAAATGGGTGGTGGCAAAATCAATTTCTTCCTTGACGGGAACACAGATAATGGAATAACGCTCCAGCTTTTTGATGACCTTGGCATCCACCGTGGTGTTTCTTGGGATAACCAGCTCGTTTTGGTAGCTATAGACGTCTTCACTGATTATCATGCCGTTTTCCAATGCCATGCGAGCTACATCTTTCATAAGAAAACCTCCATTTTTGCGGGGCTGTATGCCATGAGCAAAATACGTCCCTATATGTAGTGGTAAAATAATTTACTTTTGATTATAATACATATATTTAGTATAAAACTTCTGCATGAGAAGTCAATTGTTTCTCCTAAATTGACGCAGAATGTATCAAAAACGGTACGGATTGCATAAATATTTTATAATATGGTAAAAAAATATCGGAAAGGCGTAAAAATGAGTATTTGCGATACTTGCAGCAACTATCAGTACGACGAGGACTATGAATATTATGTGTGCATGATGGATTTGGATGAGGACGATATGAGCCGTTTTCTGCGGGGCGGCAGTTTTACGTGCTCGTTCTACCAGCGCGACGACGAGTACGCGGTGGTGAGAAAGCAGATGTGATGCCGAAGGCGGAGCTGTTGTAACCGTTCAGCCCAGGACTTTGCACTTGCTGCAAAGTCCGTAAGAACGTGTGGATTTGACCAAGAGAGAAGCTGCCCCTCGCCGAAGGCGACTTGGAATGGGCAGATTCTGTAACAGGGAAGCCGAAGGCTGAACTGTTACGTGCGCGGGAAATTTTTCTGTCTTATTATATTTGAATGTGATATACTAAACGCAAGCTCAAATTTCAAAAGGATTTTACGATGAAATTTTATAAAAACCTCTATATCGGGGATACTGTTAAAAAGCCTCAAAAGGCGATAAAGAAACTGAAACGCCACAAAAAGCAGCCGTGGCTTTATGTGATTGCATATGACGGGGAGACAAGGCGGCTTGCGGTCTATCACAGCCTGATGCTTTTGCAGTGGTACTATAAGGAAAATCCGCCTGGATGTATTGTCGGACTGGCAAACGGCAGGGAGGAGGCTTTCGATGTAATCGAACAGATTGCGAAGGAATCTCTTGCCGCGACAGGGCAGGCGCAGCTTGTGACGTATCTTTCCGGGGTGGACCCGGAGAACTTTCAAAAGGGAGAGTCTGCGACGGCGGATGTCTGAAACAGGACACTTGGAGATGAAATGCTACATATACTGCTGTTAATTTTGAAGATGATAGGGATTGTGCTCCTGTGCATTCTGGGATTATTGATTCTGGGAATTGCCTGTGCGCTCTTTGTGCCGGTCCGCTACCGGATGGAAGCGGTAAGGAAAGAGGGCGAGGGAGAGGGAGAGCCGCCGGTTACGGTTACCGTGAAGATTACATGGCTCCTGCACTTTGTGAATGTGCTGGTTCGTTTTAACGGGAGTTTATTTGTGCGGGCGCGCCTGACCTTGTTTACGCTCTTTCGGCTGCCGAAGAAAGAAAAACGCGGCAAAGCGAAGACAGATAGCGGAAAAGGCAGGAAGAAACAGGAGAAAGCCAGGCAGCCGGAGCAGGAGAATACCGTCAAAAAGAGCAAAACCACGGTTTTGGAAAGCGACGGGACAGAAAAAAATGAAGCCGGAAAAACGGTAGAAAAAGAACAAAATCAAAGACATTTAGAAGCGCAGGAAGAAACAGCGCCCCTCGACGCGACGAATAACTGTGTGAATGAAAATGGGGAGCCGGATGCGGTGTCTGAGGAAATTCCTGATAAAAAGCCTGGATTTGTGGACAAACTGCGTGCGATTCCCAAGATTCTTCGCAGCATTTTCGAAAAAATTAAGAGCATCTTTGAAAATATACAGTACACAATCCAAAATATCTGTGATAAAATAAGGTCTGTATCGGGTACGATAACGTATTACAGGGGCGTCATCGAGGGGGAAGCGTTTCAGCATTCCTTTGCCCTGTGTAAAAAAGAGCTTTTGACGATTGCCAAAAGTCTGAAGCCGGATAAATTCGAAGCGGCGCTTGTGGTTGGCACGGACGACCCGGCGGCTACCGGGGAGATTCTTGCAGTCTGTGGCATATTATACCCGATTCTCGGTCCACAGGTGAATGTGGTCGGGGATTTTGAGAAAAAACGATTGGAAGGACGCGTGTTTATCAAAGGGAAGCTACGGTTTTTCACTTTTGTCCGGACGGCGGTCCGAATTTACTTTAACAAGGATATCAGGAAATTATACGGTTTGTTGAAAAAGGAGGCAGTATAAATGGCTGAGAATAATTTTAGCGGCGTGGTCGAGTCCTTAATGAAAGGCATGAACGCTGTAATCGGAACGAAAACGGTGGTGGGTGACGCCACACAGGTCGGAGATACCATCATCCTGCCTTTGGTGGATGTGAGCTTCGGCGTGGGCGCGGGTGCCGGCACCGGCACCGACGGTAAGAAGAGCAGCGGGGCCGGCGGCTTTTCGGCAAAGATGACGCCCAGCGCGGTGTTAGTGATTAAGAACGGCACTACCAAGCTTGTCAATATCAAGAATCAGGATACGGTTACCAAAGTGCTTGACATGATTCCGGATATTGTGGAGAAATTCACCTCCCCTAAAGAAGAGATGCTTGCCGACGACACGGCGGTGGATATTGCTTTTCCGGAGGAAAATAAATAGCACCTTTTAAAAGGTGCTGCATATCGTATCATAAGAGCATAAAACAGGGGTATCCCATGAAAAAAATGATTGGATTTGTAGCGATTTGCGTTGCGGCAGGAATGCTTATCATGCTTTTTCTGGTAAATCGTTTTCTTGGGCTTCTGTTAATTGTGCTGCTTTTGTTGATTGGGTACAGTTTTTTTTGCTGTTAGTCAAAGGATTGAGGATTACAATGGAAAACAGGGAAGAAATACTTCTGGAAGAGGAGCAGCCGGAAGAGGTTCTGCAGAAATTTAAGGCTTGGCTTTTCAAAGAGAATATCAGGATTATGATGGCTTCTTCGGAACTGGATGAGCAGCGGGAGAGATTTGAGCAGGAAAAAGACCAGTTTAATGAGGAAATGAAGGATCTGAACCGGAAGATGACGGCAGAGCAGGAGCGGATTCGGAGGGACAGCCGGTTCGTGGATGAGAAGCTGGAGATTATAAAGGACGGTTTTCAGAAGCTGGATATGGATCGCAGGAGACTTGACAAGGAGTGGGCAAGGCTTGCGGCAGAGAAGGAATTTATGGAAGAGCGCGGTCTTTACGATGTTTACACGGAGACAAGCATCTTTTTTAGGGGCGTGAAAAATATTCTGACGCTCAAGAAGCGGTATAAAGATCTGACAAAGATTTTCCATCCGGACAACCTTGCCGGGGATACGGAGATCATCCAGCGTATCAACAGGGAGTATGAACGGCTGAAAAAGGAATATGAGAAATATAAGCAGGCGTAGGGCGCGCCTGCTTTTGCGCGAATAAGCAGAGTCAGAAGATATGCGAACGAAAGATGCGGGAGCATCTTGAGTCTGCTTATTCACAAAAAAGAGCCGGACACTGCCGACTCTTTTCCATCCTATGTTCTGCAAACAAAAATTTACGCGCGCTCTACAGCGCCGGATCTTAAGCAGCGAGTGCACACATGCAGCTTTTTGCTTGCGCCATTCACCTTGCATTTCACATTCTGAATATTGGAATTCCAGATTCTGTTTGATCTTCTATGAGAATGGCTGACGTTATTACCGAAGTGAGCGCCCTTACCACAAATATCACATTTAGCCATCTTCGCACCTCCTAACGAATTGAAAATTATTTTTTAATATCGTACCGAGGTCGCGAAGCGATCCTCGCAATTGAGCAGAGCTCAATTTTTGCAACATTTGTATAATAGCAGAAAGTGGAAGAGAATGCAAGTATAAATTGCAGAAATTTTTTCGGTTTCTTTTTTGGGGAGAACGGGGTATAATGTTATTATTGGGTTCGTGAGTAGTTATAATTTTGGATTAGGAGGTAGTCTATGAAAGTCTCTTCAATGGATACCCATATGGGAAATATCTCTATCGACCAGGAAGTGATCGCGCAGTTTGCGGGAAACGCGGCGATGGAATGTTTCGGTGTGGTCGGCATGGCGAGCATGAGTGTCAGGGACGGGCTGGTGAAGCTTTTGAAAAAAGACAGCATGACGCGCGGCATACAAGTTCTTTTGAACAACAATAAACTCACCATCAATTTCCATATTATTGTGTCCTACGGCGTAAGTATTCTGGCGGTGGCGGATAATCTGATCGATAGTGTAAAGTATAAGGTTGAGGAGTTTGCCGGGATAGAAGTGGAAAAAATCAATATTTTTGTAGAAGGTGTGAGAGTAATCGATTAGAGGGAGGATCAAATAAGTGGATTCAAATACGATAGATGCCGGTCTGATGGCGAGAATGTTCCTTGCCGGAGCGAAAAATCTTGAGAGCAAAAAAGAATGGATCAATGAGTTGAACGTGTTCCCCGTGCCGGACGGCGATACGGGCACGAACATGACAATGACGATTATGGCGGCAGCCAGAGAGGTATCCGCCCTTTATGATATGGGGGATATCGACATGGTTTCCCTGTGCAAGGCGATTTCTTCCGGGTCTCTCCGAGGGGCGAGGGGAAATTCGGGTGTCATTTTATCCCAGCTTTTCAGGGGCTTTACAAAGGGCGTGAAGGAAAGTCAGGAAATCACGATCCCCGTATTGGCGGCGGCATTCGAGAAAGCAGTGGAGACAGCTTATAAAGCGGTTATGAAGCCGAAGGAGGGCACCATTTTAACCGTGGCGAAGGGCGGCGCGGTGAAAGCGAGAGAGCTTGCGGACGCGGGCGTTACGGATATGTCTGAGTTCTTGGGACAGGTGATTGCCCATGCGGACGAGGTGCTTTTGACAACGCCGGAGCTTTTGCCGGTATTGAAGCAGGCGGGCGTTGTTGACTCGGGCGGTCAAGGATTGATGCAGGTATTGAAGGGCGCCTATGACGCTTATCTCGGGAAAGAGATTGACCTGACGGTGGAGAAAAAAACGGCGGCGGTTCCCGATAAAGCGGCGGGAGCGGCAGGCTATGAGGCGCAGGCAAACGCGGAAATTAAGTTCGGTTACTGCACCGAATTTATCATTATGTTAAACAAGGTGTTTAATATCAAGACAGAGATGGATTTCAAGGCGTATCTGGAGTCTATTGGAGATTCTATCGTAGTGGTTGCGGACGAGGACGTGGTAAAGGTGCACGTACATACCAATGATCCCGGTCTGGCAATCCAGAAGGCATTGAAGTATGGCGCGCTCTCCAACATGAAGATTGACAATATGCGGCTGGAGCATCAGGAGAAGCTCTTCCGTATGTCCAAACAGGAGGAAAAGCCTGCGGCGGAGGATGACCTGCCGGGTCCGAAAAAGGATGTGGGCTTTATCGCGGTTTCCGTGGGTGACGGCATTGCGGATATTTTCAAAGGTCTGGGCGTGGATTATATCATTGAGGGCGGACAGACCATGAACCCCAGCACGGAGGATATGTTAAACGCGATCGACAAGGTGAACGCGGACACGATCTTTATTCTCCCGAACAACAAAAACATCATTCTGGCGGCAAATCAGGCGCAGTCTCTTGTGAAGGACAAGAAGATTGTGGTGATTCCGACAAAGACCGTGCCGCAGGGCATTACGGCGGTGATTAACTATGTACCGGGCTTATCGACGGAGGAGAATGAGGAGACTATGGTCTCGGAGATGAAGGCAGTTGCCACGGGTCAGGTCACCTATGCGGTGCGGGATACGAACATCGACGGGCAGGAAATCAGACAGGGCGATTTCATGGGGCTTGGCGACCACGGTATTCTCTCTGTGGGAACGGCGATTTCCACGGTGGCTCTCCATATGGTAGACGCCATGATGGCGGAGGAGAAAGAGCTGATCAGCATTTACTACGGAGAGGAGATTGCGGAGGAGGACGCTGAAAAGCTGCGCGGCAGGATTGGGGAAAAGTACCCGGACTGCGATATTGAACTGCAATACGGCGGACAGCCGATTTACTACTATATCATTTCGGCGGAATAAACAGATTTTATGGATATCAGGACTTTAAAGGGCGTCGGTGAAAAAACCGCCGCCCTCTTTGAAAAATTGCATGTATATACGGCGGAGGAGCTGGTATCCTATTATCCCAGGGATTACGAGCAGTTTTCCCTTCCTGTGCCGCTTGAAAAGGCGCCTGTCGAGGAGACGGCGGCGGTGGAGGGACGTCTGTCCGGCAATGTGGCGACGAGGCATGTGCGGGGGCTTTCCCTCACCACTTTCGAGGTGTCCTGTGAGGGCGGCAGTCTGCACATGACATATTTTAACATGCCCTATCTGAAAAATACGCTGAAACGCGGACAGCCCTATATTTTCAGGGGAACCCTGCATCGCAGAAAAGACCGGTATGTGATGGAGCAGGCGCGGATTTATAAGCCGGAGGAGTACGGGAAGCTGACGGACTGTATGCAGCCACGCTATGCCGCCACCAAGGGGCTGACCAACAACGCGATTACAAAGGCAGTGAAGCAGGCGTTCGGGCTGGTGGATTTGTCGCTGGACCCGCTTCCTGAAAAGATACGTATGGCGGAAGGGTTTCCGTCCTTTCGGAAGGCTGTGGAGCAGATGCATTTCCCGACGGGGCGGGAGGCGCTGCTTGCCGCCAGAGACAGGCTGGTGTTTGACGAATTTTTTCGCTTTATTCTGGTGCTTCGCATGATGCGGGAGTCGAATGAGAGGATGAAGAGTGTGCGTCCCATGATCGAGGTGGCGCAGACTGGGCGTCTCATCGAGGCGCTGCCTTACCGGCTGACGAAGGCGCAGCAGAAGGTGTGGGCGGAGATTCAGGCGGATCTGACCTCTGCATATGCCATGAACAGGCTGGTGCAGGGCGATGTGGGCTCCGGCAAGACGATCTTAGCGTTTCTTTCCCTAATCATGTGCGCGGCGAACGGTCTGCAGGGTGCGATGATGGCGCCCACGGAAGTCTTGGCGAGGCAGCATTATGAGAGCCTGCAGAAGCTGAATCAAGAACACGGTTTACAGCTTCATCCCGTTCTTTTGACCGGTTCGGTCAATGCAAAAGACAGGCGGGAAATCTATGCGCGGATCGAGAGCGGGGAAGCGGATATCATAATCGGCACCCACGCCTTGATTCAGGAGAAGGTCGCTTACAAAGACCTTGCCCTCGTCATCACCGACGAGCAGCACCGGTTCGGGGTAAGACAGCGGGAGACATTAGCACAGAAGGGCGGCATAGTTTCCGAGATGGTCGATACAGCTTCCGGAGCGGGAGATGGTTCGCCGCAAGAAGAGATGGCGGTGCATGTGCTTGTCATGAGCGCCACGCCCATCCCGCGGACGCTCGCCATCATTCTTTACGGGGATCTGCATATTTCCGTGCTGGATGAGCTGCCGGCGGACAGACTGCCCATCAAAAACTGCGTGGTGAATACGTCCTATCGGAATACCGCCTATAAATTTATAGAAAAGGAAGTGGCGCAGGGGCGTCAGGTCTATGTGATCTGTCCCATGGTGGAAGAGGGAGAAGAGCAGGAATTGGAGGATGTGGCTTCCTATGCGAAGAAGCTAAAGAGCGCGCTCCCGCCTTCCATCCGCATAGAGACGCTGCACGGCAGGATGCGCCCGGCGGAGAAAACACGGATTATGGAAGCCTTTGAGGCGCATCATATTGATGTGCTTGTGTCCACCACGGTGATCGAGGTGGGCATCAACGTGCCAAACGCCACGGTGATGCTGGTGGAAAACGCGGAGCGGTTCGGTCTGGCGCAGCTTCATCAGCTAAGAGGGCGTGTAGGGCGCAGCGACAAACAGTCCTACTGCATTTTTATCAGCAAATCGGAGCGCCCGGAAACGATGGAACGGCTGAAAATCCTGAACGAATCCAACGACGGTTTCTACATCGCCGGCAAGGATCTGGCGCTGCGGGGACCGGGCGACCTGTTCGGCATCAGGCAGAGTGGGGATTTACAGTTTGCGCTTGGTGATATCTACCGGGACGCGGCTATCCTGCAGCGCGCAAGCAAATGGGCGGACAGAGTACTTGCCGAGGATGCGGCTCTTGACGGCGAAGAATATGCGGCGCTAAAGAGAACATTGAATCAGCAGGGGACAAATGAGGTTGACTTTAGGAGTATCTGACGGTACACTGAGTGAGAACAAAGCGAGAAGTAATTCTAAAGCTCAGCAGCAGAGGCTGCTTTGCTAAGAATTACTAACTCAAACTTCCCACACCAGTTGGTGTGCTGAACCTTGAAAAATCAATACTGTAACCCATAAAAAAGCACAAACCTACACTTGATGGTATAATTGAATTGCGAATAACAATCATACAGCAAGGAGATTTATG
>CAJUMV010000004.1 GCA_910587715.1 uncultured Lachnospiraceae bacterium
GGCGCTCTCTGTCTCTTCAATGCTGCCGCTCTCCTGTTCTGGCGTAGTTTTTACCGTATGGGCGCTTTTTCACCTTAAAAAAGCTGCTTAAAAACTTGTTGACCGTCCACATACTCTCTAGCTTGTATGACCGCTGCTATTTTTCTACGGTATACAGATAACAGCTATTCGCCTGCTGCATCTGCCGCAGGCTCGCCATGCCTGCTACAAAAACGCCCTGCTGGAATCGAACCAGCGCCCCCGCTGTATGCCCGGCTGCGGTATTCTTCCACTGAATTAAGGGCGCTTAATGGCGGCAGCGCCGCCTATTTATCAAACAGGTTTAATTGCTTATTTTCATCTGGCTGCATCTGGTCTAATATCTCCTGCGGGTAATACTGATAATTCGTAAAGCCGTTTTCTATAAAGAAGTCCAAAACCTCTTTATAACCCCATTTAAAAATTGCCTGCTGCCAGCGGCTATTATCTTCGTAATACATTCTCTGAAAACGGTTAGGCGTTCCGTCCCGCTCCATTCCGAACATACATATAGGGCAGCCCGTCCGCTGTGCTTTCGTTGTCTTATAAATCCCGTTTTCGTCCTTTACTATCTCCCCATATGCTGCGCTGATTTCTACGTTATTCTCATGCAGATACCGTAATATGTCCTGCCTCGTCCAGAATGAAAACGGCGTGCTTTCCCCTCTGCCCTCAAAGCTATTGCAGCCGCCCTTTTTACAATACCCATTCATTCTGCTTTGGCTTTCCTCTACCAGCGTGGCAACTATAGAGGCTTTCCCGTTCTCTTTCGCCCAGTTATCCGCTGCCGTTTCTTTCATGTAATAGCAGCACTTGGCAGAAATCTTAAAGGGTGCATCTATCAAAAAGCGCCACTTCTTAGCCAGTACCCACGTTTTGGCGTATTTCCCCTCGTTTGTTATCCCAGTCAATGCTAAGCGCCTGCTGTTTGCGTTCTCTTCTGTAGGGTTTTGCAGATAGCTTAAGCTCTTTGCCGCCCGCTTACTTACTACGGGATAGCCAAATTCTTTTATCACTGCCTCTTGTGTCATTTTTGGCGCTGCAGTATTCACTTTTACACCCCACTCGTCCCGTATCTTCATAACCATTTTTATATTGTCCCTGCACTCAATCCCCAGCACGCTTACCGCCTCTACTCTTGGGTATCTCGCATGGATAAAGTGCATTGCTGCGGTACTGTCAAGCCCGCCGCTTATAGAAACGGCTACGCCGCTTTCCCCGTAATATGTAATAAACTCGCTTAGCCTGCGCTCCGTCATTCTTACCTTGATTTCATACGGGTAAGCCATTCTTTCCCGCACTAATTCCTTGCTGATTTTGTCCTTAAACATTTCCTTGCCCTTTCTGTTCATCAAATATGCTTAGCTGCTTAAACTCCTGCCGTATGTCCCCGTCCACGTCGTCTATATCCATACATTCATTGAAAACGCTTTGCAGGCTCTTTGCCTTTTTCCATGTGTGCTGTATCTTCATTTCTGCCCGTACATACTCTGCCGCCATTTCCGGGTATCTCTTCATATTCTCTGCGGCGTGGCGCTCTGGCATAAACATACAAAACATACAGCTACACCTACCGACGTATTCATAGCACGGGTGCGGCTCTAGCTTAAGCTCCCTGCCCTGCTCAAACATTTTGCCCTTTTCATAATCCAGGCAAGGTCTATACCAATGGCACGTAAAATCTGCTACCCGCTTTGTCTTAAGCGTCGTGCTGTGATATTCCAGTTCTGGCAGCTTTGCCCGCCCCGTGCTTTCGTCCCTGCGCTCCCCAGATACAAATAAGCACTTTGCGCCTAACTGCTGCCTATGCTGCCGTATCCATTTATCAGTTACCGCCGTTTTCAGATAAGCCGTACACCATCTGTTTTTCATATCTGGAAACTTAAGCCGCTCATTCAGCAGCAGCCCTAAAAAGCCTCTGGTATCCGATAACAGAACGGGCTTAACTCCCATGAACGCCGCCACCTTGTAAAACAGCGCTACGTTTTCTGGGTACTCGCAGCCAGTATCACAATAAAGCAGATATATCTTTTCTTTAGGGAAGTTCTTAACCGCCCAGTACAGCGCCCCTGTGCTGTCTATCCCGTTTGAGTAGCTCACTATTACGCTGGTATACTCCAAATCGCTTAATAATCCCTCTGTCGGTACTACCTTAGTGCGTGCCATTATATTTACCTCTCTTTCGTCCGCTCTGTCTAAATAGCCCGCTGTGCCAGCTCTGCGCTGTACTGCTGCCGCTTTCCGTTCTCTGCCCCGCCTCTTTGCAGTTCCCGGTATAAAGTGCCTCTGTGTACGCCTACCGCATCAGCTATAGCCTCTGCATTGTTGCCAGCCTTACACATAGCCTCTATTCTCTTCCTGTCCTCATAGCTTAGCCTTTTGTACTTCCTTGCCATTGTCCCCGCGCTCCTTTCCGATTTTTGAATAAAAAAATAGTGCGATAGAGTTTTTTAAGCTCTACCGCACTATGCTTTTACTATTATCTACCGTAAAAAAATAAATGCGGCAGAGGCTTTAATACCTCTTGTCGCATTTAATTTTAAAACTTATCAAAAATTTATCTGTTATCGTTGTAAATTAGCTAATAAGTGATATGATAAAAATAGTTAATATAAGGAGGGCAATTTTATGATTAGCGCCACTGCCACAGAAATGCAAAATAATTTTGGAAAATATCTAAACATGGTAATCAACGGAAACGAAGTGGTCGTCACAAAAAACGGAAGAGAAGTCGGTCGCTTTATCCCGAAAGATTCCGCTGTTTCTTATCTCACAGATTCCCTTACGGGCATTCTGAAAAAGAATTATGATCTGAAACAGGAAAAAGATGCATCATTAAGGGGAAAATATGAGATTACTGATTGACGCCAACATTCTATTAGATGTACTGCAGAACAAAGAACCACACGTTCACACATCCTCCCTCATCTGGAAAATGTGTGAAGTTGGTTCTATAGAAGGCTATGTCACATCTCTGACAGTTGCCAACCTTATTTATGTGATGAGAAAAGAGCTCAGCCCGGAAAAAATCGAGGAAGCACTGTCGGTCTTTAAACTCATTTTTCACCTGACGGATTTAACCGTTTCCGATCTGACAGACGCCGCCGGAATGAAATGGTCCGATTTTGAAGATGCGGTCCAGAGCGCTATCGCACAGCGCATCCATGCCGACTGTATCATCACCAGAAATGTCAGGGATTTCCGGAAGAGCCCAATTGCTGCCTTTACGCCTGATGAGTATTTAGCAAGAAACTAAACTTAATAGAAAGAAAAATAAAAGTGCAGTCTCCGGATTACCTCCTCATCTGCACTTTTATCTTTCCCACACCTCTCAAAAACAAATCGGTTCCACATCCTCGCTCAGCGACTTCATCTCATATTCCGGCAGGCTGTCCAGAAGCTCCTCCAGACAAAGCGTCGTGCTGCCGACCACATCATGAGCGAGAAGAACGACCTTCTTTCGTCCAAGTGTCGTTTCCACACCATTTTTTATTAGCTGCTTCGGATCCGGATTTTTGACCGCATCCTCCAGACTCGCGTTCCAGTCGTAATAGATGTAGCCTCTGTCCGTCATCTCCTTGATAATAGCCTTGCCCGTTTTCTTATTAAATGCGTTGACGCTGCCGCCGGGGAAACGGAACAGGTTTGTCTCCACCCCCGTCACCTCGTACACGGTCTGTCTCGCCTTTTCAAAATCCGCCACATAGCTGTCCACGCTCGCATACAGCGCGTCGTAGTCATGCCTGTCGCAGTGGATGCCGATGGTGTGTCCCTCCGCCACGATCTGGCGCGCCACCTCGGGGTGCTGTCTCACATTCTCACCCACCAGAAAGAACGTCGCCTTGATGTTTCTCTCCCGCAGTATTTCGAGCACCTTCCGGGTGTTCTCCTCGGAGGGGCCGTCGTCAAAGGTCAGGTACATGGTCTTCGGATGAAAATAGTAGGCGACGCCCTGCACAATGCCGCCCGCGATCTGCTGCTGATACTCCGCAAGACTGAGTTTCCTGCGCTCCGCCGCGTTGGAGAGAAATCCCGTCTCAATCAGGCAGGCGGGCATGGAGGTATTTTTCGTCACATAAAAGTCTGCATCGTCCCGCAGCTCCCGCTCCGCGGCTTCCGTGCTCTTTAATGTCTGCTGTCTAATCAGTTGCGCCAGTCTCCTGCTGTCCGTCCGCTCACTGTCCTGCGTATACCAAACTTCCATCCCATTCACCCCGGCGCCCTCCTCCGTGGCGTTCTGATGAATACTGATGTAGATATCCGCGCCAGATCGGTTCGCCTCCGCCACACGCGTCTCCTTCGCAACGTAGGCATCCGTCTCCCGGGACATGATTACCTGATACCCCTGTTCCTTCAACTGATCCCTGACAAGCAGCGCGATTGCCAGATTCAGATCCTTTTCCCGAACACCGTCCCTTGCGCAGCCCTCGTCCGTGCCGCCGTGTCCCGGATCCAGATAAATCGTCGGTATATGCGCCGCCACAGGCTGTACGATCTCATCCGTATCGGACACTGCCGCCTGCTCCGTCACCACTGCGGCGGGAACAACTTCCTCCTTCTCCCATACCGCCTCCGCCTCTTCCCCGCCGATCGGCAAAGCCGCCGTCTCTGTTTCCGTGCGCTGCAGCTTTTCCGTCAGAGACCGAATGCCGCCCGCCGACACCAATTTCACAGATACCATTGCCGTCAGACTGACAATACACACCGCAGCAGTCAGTGTGTACATCCTTCTTGCCAGACGCCTTTTTCTCTGCTCCCTCGTCTCATAACCGCAGACATATTCCCAAGTATATGTTGTCTCTCCGTACATAACTGATGCTCCTCTCTTGTATGCTTTACATAGTAAGCGTACAAAATAGGAGCATCATATTTTCATCTAAGTTGCATCAAAACGCCATAATATTTGCATCAAAAACCCATCTTTTTTGCATCAAAGTTGCATCATCTCGATACTTTCAGGAACAGCTCGTTGATTCCCTCGTAGAATCCAAGTGTCACCACCGTCTGCCCGCTCCCCATGCCCTTGAAGACATATTTGCGAAAATAGGGCGTCGTCTCCAAGAGCGGATTGTCCGACTCGTAGGGCGACGGCTCGTCAAGCCCCATATAGTCCGCCCAGTCAGCCACCAGCGCGTCCGCGTCGATCTCCTCCCACAAGAGAGGCGTCCGCACATAAAACTCATATATTTTTCCGTCGTCCGCATCGATATAGGCGTCCATCAGGCGATTCGCCTTATCCGCATTTTTCTGGGAGTTGGAGAGGCTCATTTTCCAGACCGCCACATTGTTGCGCGGCTCCAGCACGTCGATCGCCGAGTAGAGGGTCACGTCGTAGGAGGCTGCGTCCACCTCCCTCACCTGTTCGGGCAAAATTCCCTTTTCCTTGAGCAGCTTAAGCCCATCATTGCAGGTAGCATAAATCTGCTCGTCCGTAATCTCCCTGCCGGAAGGCCCTCTGCGGTTCACCACGAAAGCGTAGGAGCCTTCCAGTTCCTGATAGTCCACCTCCGCGTCCGTCTCGTGCGTCATAGCGCTCATCTCGCTCTCCGGGAAGGTCTGACTGCTCAGACAGCAGGACAGGATATAAAGTTTCTCATTGCTGTTCATCTGGTAACGGTAGCCCTCCCCGGCACTCTCCACGCTCTCTGTGTGAGGGCTGTCCAGAATCGCCTGATCCTTGTACTCCGCCAGCGCCTCCGGTCCCCATATGGAAATAAACATGGCAAACGCCGCCAACAGCGGGACTACCAGATAATATATCTTACTCTTCATTTGTCTTATTCTCCGCATGTGTGCATCTCAAACCTTGCACCGCTAAGGTGCAAGGACAAAGCTAAAACAGGAGCCTTCCCCAACCTTGCTCTCAATCTGTAATTGGCTGTGATGTATCTTTAAAATCTCCGCGCAGAGCGCAAGCCCGAGCCCCGCCCCGTTCTTGCTTCTCGCCCGGGACTTGTCCACCATATAAAACGCCTTGACAATCTTGCCCTGCTCTGCCTCCGGTATGCCGATCCCGTAATCCCTCACCGCGATTCGATAGCCGTCATCTACCGTCTGCCCCGTCACCTCGACCACGCCCGCTTTTCCGCCGGACGCCGCTGCCTCGTCTGCCGCAATATCCTCTTCACCCGCCGCAGGCATTCTGACCGGTTCCGACGCCTTGCAGGCATTGTCGATCAGATTGACCAGCACCGTCTTGATCAGATTCGCCTCCATCCGCACCACGGCTTCCTCGTGGATAAAGCGGATATCCGCATCCTTTTTTTCCGCAAACATTTCCTGCAGGTACGCAAACAACTCTCCCACCGGCGTCTCCTGCAGCTGCGCCTCCTCCTGCTTCGCCACAATGATATCCAGAAGGCGGAAGGACATCGCCTCCAAGCGCTTCCCTTCTGTGTAAATATAATTTGCCGACATGATGCTCTTCTCCTCGTCCATCTTGTGGGAGCGCAGCATATCCGCGTAGCCGATAATCGCCGTCAGGGGCGTTTTCAGTTCGTGGGCAAAGGCACCCATGAACTCTTCCCTCGCCTCGATCTCCTCTTCCAGCGCGTTTATATTTTCCTCCAGCGCATTCGCCATCCTGTTGAAATCCCCGGTGAGCTGCCCCAGCTCGTCCCGGCTGATCTGTCTGGCGCGGTACGTGTAATCTCCCTCCGCCATCTTTCTCGTCGCCTTGGTCAGCAGGCGTATCGGCTTCGTTAAGAATGATGCGATAAACAGCATGATGACCGTACCGGTCAACAGTATAACCACCGTCACTTTCCGATACAGTGAAAAGCCCATGGCGCGCTCCGTGAACACCCCCGTCACATCCTTCATGGTCTCCAGATACAGAATCCGGTTCAGCGCGTTGATGGACACGCAGGTGTGCACGTAATAGCTGTCCTGCCCGCGGATCACGCGGTAGGATTTGGTATGCTCATCTGTCTGCGCAAGCACCCCCTCGTCCGCGGTAAACCCGCCGCTCGTATACAATATGTTTTTCTCCTCATCAGCAATCCGCAAAAGACGCCCGCCGCCCTGTCCGCCCATCTCCAGCTTGGACGCGATCTCTTCCACCACGCTGTCGGGCAGGACGCTGTACTTGAGAGGCACATTTAACGCCGCCGTCTCAAAGGCAAAGCTCAAGATACTGCTCTCGTCGAGTGCCTGTCCCACCTCTCTGTCCAGAGAAGTCTCAAACACATAATTTACAAAATAAAATCCGCTGAATCCAAGCGCCAACGCCAGCACGATCATGGTAGACAGCACTAATTTGATTGAAAATTTCATTCCTGCACCTCTAAACGGTAACCCACCTTGTACACCGCCACCAGATTATGCTCCCATCCCAGTTTTTTTCTCAGACGCTGTACATGCAGGTCAAGCGTGCGGCTGTCCGCAAAGTATTCCCCTTCCCACACCTTTTCATATAAAGTCTCCCGAAACAGCGCGACGTTTTTATTTTTCATAAAAAGAAGAAGCAGTCCGAACTCTTTGTTCGTCAGCTCCACGGGGCGTCCCGCCTTGGTCACCCTGCGCGCGTCCACATCCACCGTAACATCCCCTGCCGTAAGATGCTGCTCCGCCTTGTTATAACGCCGCAGTACCGCTTCCACTCTCGCCACCAGCTCCACCACGTCGAAGGGTTTCACGATATAATCGTCCGCGCCCAGCTTCAGCCCTTTCACCCGGTTCTTCACCTCATGCTTGGCGGTGATAAAAATCACCGGAATCCCCAGAGGGCGTATGTACTCCATCACATCATACCCGTCCGCTCCCGGCAACATGATATCGAGAAGAACCAGTTCAAACTCTTCCTTCTCGATCAGGTCAATCGCCTCCAGACCATCCTGCACCGCCGTGCAGTGATACCCCGCAGAAGTCAGATTTAAGTCGATCAAATCACAGATCGGTTTTTCATCATCTACAATCAGTATCTTAATCATTTGTGGACTGCCACCCCCAAAAAGCCCGCGCTTTCTCTACCAGTATCTCCATAGTGTCCTCGTCGCTGCAGCGATAGGCGTCCCGGATTTCCGTGTCCGGCTCGAACCCGCCCGTTCTCTGATAGTATATCCGATAATCGCTCTCTATGAGAAGCTCCCCGTTCTCGCCCTCATAACTGTATCTGGCAAGGATCACGATATCCTTTAGCCCGTCCCCGTCAATGTCCCGGCAGGTCACGCCCTTTAACGCATAGAGATTGTCGTACTCTCCCATCGGCTGTAAAACGGAAACAATGTCCCCCTGCTCGTTCACCAGATATATCATAAAAATGTCGTAATCCGCCATCCGGTATGTCCCCGGCGTCACCTGCAGCTTACCAAGCTTGCCGAAAGTCCGCAGATAGCACTGTTCCGGAATGACAAGAAAACGGTTTCTCTGCAGTTCCCGCAGCGTGGTCGCCGTGTACAAAAATTCCGTGGAATCCCCGTCCCTCACAAAAGCAGCGATGGAGTCCGCGCTTTTGTTCATCCCGAAGCGGTTGATCTTCTCCGAGATCCGATAGTCCCTGTAAAAACCGTTCCCCGTCTGGTTCTGGAAAAGCACGTCCCCAACCTTGTAAGTCTCCCCGGCGTAAACGCCGCTCTCATTGAGACAGGAGGTAATGAGAACGATATCCATCCTGCCGTCCCGGTTCAAATCCTGAAAGGAGACCGCCGCGATGGACTGCACAGGCTGACGCATCCGTCCCCTCACACAGTAATTCGTCTCCAGCTGCTCCGTCCGGTAGAGAATCTGTCCGTCCACGTCCACAATAAACAGCGCCAGCCGGTTATATTTCTCGTCAAACGCCGGCACCATCAAGATGCTTTCCTCGTCGTCCGGATCCAGCGGGAAAATCTGATCTTCCACCACAAGAAAACCGCCGTCCCCTATCCCGTCCCGATTCTCTATGGACATCAGACGTTCCTGGTAGGTCTCATACTCGTCCAGCACGGACATATCGCCCGTCTCCGCCGGAGCCGCCTGCACCGTTTCAGCGAAAAACAGGCACCCGAATAGTGCCGCCAGCGCAAGTGCGCACCCGTATCTACACCTGTTCATTTGTCACACTCCTGCCCGGCACGATTATGTGCCTCCGTATCAAATCATAGCTGTTTCCTTCCCACATAATTTTAATGGTTACGCTTATGTTTTGCAATTACAATTTAAAATGATTAACTCCGCAGCAGTCCCAGAACGGCTGCGCTCTCCCGAATGCTCTTTTCCCGTTCCGTCAGATCCATTCCCAGCCTGACCAGCCCCATAATGCAGGCGCCCACTACGGGTTCATAGTATGCCTGCACCACCTCAGCTCCCTTCATCCGTTCCTGAACCCCCCTCACCACACGGCTTGTCAGCGGGTTGTCCGCCCCTTTGAATATACTTCCCGCCAGCACAATCTCCTCTTCCTCCGGTTTCATTCCCATCTTCCGGAATCCCGCTTCTATATAAGCGACAAGCTCCTTAGAAAACTCATCCAAAAGCGCACATGCCGCTCCATCCTCTGTTTTTGCGACCATCAAAATCTGCGGCATCAGAAAACGCAGCTCTTTCCGAAATTCACTCTCTTTCATATAGCGTTTGAGCAGCGCATCCACATCAGAAACCCCCGCCTGTCCCAGAAATAACGGCGTCAGTTTCGTGGGCGGACACAGTCCCAGCTCCGCGTCAAAGACTTTCCGCAGCGCGCGCTTCGCCAGAGCGCTTCCTCCCTGCGCTTTTTCTTCCATATAATCACCGTATACGAACTGCCTTCCCTCTTTGTCAATCAGCGCGCCGTTCATCCCCGTCCCCGCGCAGATCACCGCACCATGGGAACGCATAGCGCCGCTGTAAAAAGCGATGACCGCATCGTTGCAGGCAAAAACTTCCTGCAGCGCGAGCTTTTCCTGCAGCGCGTCCCTTATCATCACATCATCGCCCTGCCAGTCAATCCCGCCAACGCCGGCTACCGTATGCACAATATCCTCTTTCCCGATTCCTGCGCTCCGTACCGCCTCTTCCACAGCTTCCTTCATCCGCTCCAGCGCATTCTCGACCCCTTCATCGGGGAAATACGCCCCCTTCACCGTCGCCCTTCCTACAATAAAGCCGTCCTCCCGCATCACAGCGGCAGCCGTTTTCGTACCGCCTTGGTCAATCCCCAGAAGATACCCGTTTTTCTTCCCCGTTTTGTCCATCACATTCTCCCTTCCGAAGCATTTCCCTAAATGCTCCTTGCTTCTTTCTTTTTTCCACATCATAACGTGTATCGTTTTATATTCTAAATTCATCCTACTCCCGTTTCTCCGCATCTGTCAACACACACACTTCACATTTTAGTTGACATTTTGACACATCGTGCTACAATTTATATGTAAATTATGAAACATCCTAAAGACTGGAACGTAACATATGTGGATAAACACATCGATATATGACTAAGAAAGGCGGCATATGGCTACCATATCAGATATCGCAAAGCAGGCAAATGTTTCCCGGACACTGGTTTCCCGAGTCCTGAACAATAAGCCCGGGGTCAGCCCCGAAAATCGAAAAAAAATTCTGGAAATCATCGAAGAAAACCACTACGTTCCGAACGGTCTCGCCAAATCTCTTGTCCTTCAAAAGACAGGCACCATCGGCGTAGTCATGGACGATCTGTGCAACGACTTTTTCTTTCAGCTCATCCGCGGACTGCAGGACGGCGCGGAAGCCCACGATTACAACATCCTCTTTTGCAGCGGGCGAAAGGACATGGCAGCGAAGCTAAAATATGTGGATTATCTGACAAGCGGCTGCACGGACGGCATTATCGCCTACGGAAGCTGTTTTGACGACGAAGAACTATTCCGTTACGTGGCGGCGAAATCGGCGAGCAGCGTCCTGATTGAGAGCAATCTGAGCGGTGTAAACACCGACAAAATCCTGCTCGACAATTTTCGCGGCGCCTATACCGCCACCGAGCACCTGATTAAGCAGGGGCGGAAAAACATCGTTCATGTAACCTGCGATATGAATTACGACGTGGGGCTGGAGCGGCTGAACGGCTTTGTCTGTGCCATGCACGATTATCGGATGCCGCTTGGTCCAGACTCCATCCTTTACGCCGATCACTTTGAGGAGATCGCCTATCAGCAGATGAAAAAGCGGCTGGCACAAGGTGAACGCCCGGACGCCTGTTTCGCGGGAGCCGACAAGCCGGCATACGGTGTTCTGCGCGCTGCTCTGGAAACCGGAATTTCAGTTCCCGGAGACCTCTCGCTGATTGGCTTTGACGACGACGTTCCCGATTCCAAGGATATGCTGTTCCCCGCCCTCTCCACCATGCGGCAGCCTCTCTACGAGATGGGACACGCCGGCGTAGAACTTCTGCTCGCTCGGATCAACGGGACGGAGAGCGAACCCGTCACCCGGACATTCGAAGCGGAACTGATTTTGCGGGAGACATGCAGGTAAAAAAAGGAGGAGCAATCATGACAGACAGAGGTTTAAAAATCGCAACCATTGGCGGCGGTTCCAGCTACACGCCGGAACTGATCGAGGGCTTTATCAAACGGTATGACAGCCTTCCCGTGAAAGATATCTGGCTTGTGGACGTGGACGAAGGGCTTAAAAAGCTGCATATCGTCACCGAGCTGGCGAAAAGAATGGTGAAAAAAAGCGGCGTTGACTTGCAGATTCACGCGACCACAAACCGGGAGGAGGCGTTAACGGACGCGGATTTCGTCACCACCCAGTTTCGCGTAGGACTCTTGGACGCCCGCATCCGGGATGAAAGGATTCCCCTGCGCTACGGCAGAATCGGTCAGGAAACCACAGGCGCGGGCGGTTTCGCCAAGGCGCTTCGCTCCGTCCCCGTCATTCTCGATATCTGTCACGACATGGAGCGGCTGTGTCCTGACGCTTTCCTGATTAATTTCGCGAATCCCTCGGGCATTCTGACGGAGGCGGCATTAAACCACAGCGCCGTCAAAGCCATCGGGCTGTGCAACTGCCCCATCAATATGATCAGCGATATGGCGGAAAAATTTGACTGCGCACCGGATGATGTGTTCTGCGACTTCGTGGGTATCAACCACCTTGTCTGGGCGAAACGCGTGCTGGTGCACGGAGAAGATGTGACTGCAGAGGCGATTGAAAAACTCTGCTCGGAATCCGCAAAAGAAGTGATGGCAAACATCCCGGAAATCCACTACGATCCTGCCTTTTTAAAGGCGCTTGGTATGGTACCCGTGAGCTACCTGAAATACTACTATATGCAGCCGGAAATGTTCGCCGAGTGCGACCGCGCCGCGAAGGAGGAAGGCTGCCGTGCAGAAGTCATCAAACAGGTGGAGAAGGACCTTTTCGCTCTTTATCAGGACCCCCAGCTGGACATCAAACCGCCCCAGCTCGCAAAACGCGGCGGCGCGCGCTACTCCGATGCGGCGTGCAGCCTGATTGACTCTATCTACAACAATAAAAAAGACATACAGACCGTGAATGTCCTAAACCGCGGCGCGAACGCGGACCTTCCCGACAACGCGTCCATCGAGCGCAACTGCGTGATTGACAAAGACGGGGCACACCCCATACACATCGGGCGCACCCCTTTAAAGATCCGCGGTCTTTTGCAAAATGTAAAGGCTTATGAACAGCTCACCATTGAAGCCGCCGTAACCGGTGATTACGACTGTGCCCTGCAGGCGCTGACCATTCATCCGCTTGTAAACTCCGCCACCGTGGCAAAGCAGATACTCGACGATATCCTTGCGGAAAACAAGGAGTATCTGCCGCAGTTTTATCACTGACCCATTTGGTCAAGTAATGCAATTTTCACATCATAAAGCCTGCTTGAAAGGTCTACATGTACCCTGTGCGGATTCACCAGACGCCTTGTCTCGTCCCACAGGGTATTTTGCTCCTCCTGACAGTAGGTGCGGATATCCATCACCTTCGGGGATGTATAACAGCACTCACCGTTTTTGAATATGGGCGTCATCAGCTCCCGCAGTCTGTAACTTCCTGCCGGGAGTTTTGTCTTTTTCCACGGCTCCACCGGGTCAAACAGCAGAAGCGGCTCGCCCTCGTCATATGTCTCGTCCGCCAGACAAATCAAGTCCGCTTTTATTTTCCCGCTCTCCCTGTCATAGACACGGTAAATCGTTTTATTGCCGGGGTTCGTCACTTTCTCCGTGTTTTCGGAGAGCTTAATTTTCGGAATAAATTTCCCATCCTCACCCATAATTGCCGCCAGCTTATAAACGCCGCCGAAAGAAGGGCAGTCCTTTGATGTAATCAGATGCGTGCCCACACCCCAGGAAGTAATTTTCGCCCCTTGGTCTTTCAGACTCTGAATCAGAAATTCATCCAAATCATTAGAGGCAGAGAGCACTGCGTCGGGAAATCCCGCTTCATCCAGCATCCTTCTCGCCTCTTTGGAGAGGTACGCAAGGTCGCCGCTGTCCAGACGGATGCCGTAGAAAGTCAGGGGAACGCCCGCTTCGCGCATCTCCTGAAAGACACGGATGGCATTCGGCACACCCGATTTTAACGTGTCATAGGTATCCACCAGCAAAATGCAGGCGGAAGGGTACATGTCCGCATAAGTCCGAAAAGCTGTGTATTCGTCCGGAAAACTCATAATCCAGCTGTGGGCGTGGGTGCCCTTGACCGGCACGTCAAAAAGCTGTCCGCAGAGCACGTTGGAAGTGCCCACACAGCCGCCGATAACTGCTGCCCTCGCGCCATATGTACCCGCATCGGGACCCTGCGCGCGCCGAAGCCCGAACTCCATCACCCCGTCGCCCTGCGCCGCGTAGCAGACTCTAGCCGCCTTAGTAGCTATCAGGCTCTGGTGGTTTATGATATTTAAAATCGCCGTCTCCACAAGCTGCGCCTGCATGATCGGCGCAATCACCTTTACAAGCGGTTCTCTGGGAAACACCACCGTCCCCTCCGGAATCGCGTACACGTCGCCCGTAAAGCGGAAGTCTGCCAGATAGTCAAGAAAATCTTTTCCGAAAATGCCAAGCCCCGCCAGATAATCAATGTCCTCTTTCTCAAAATGAAGCTCCCTGATGTACTGAATGAGCTGTTCTACCCCCGCCATAATGGCGAAACCGCCGTCGCAGGGATTATTTCTGTAAAAGGCGTCAAAAATGACTGTCTCATTCCGATCCTTATTCCGAAAGTATCCCTGCATCATTGTCAGCTCGTACAGGTCGGTGAGCAGCGTCAGATTTTGTCTGTCCATGGATTTCCCCTCCTTTTCCAATATTTTACAGGTTAAGTAAACCTTTTACAATTAATTTTTGCGTGAATTCAGGCATTCCCTTTTTTGACTCAGCTCTCCGTACAAAGGCAGGGAGCCGTCTACACACCGGCTCCCCGCTTTAACATCCGCTTTCTATTGCTCCATCTGCCGTCCCAGAAATCCCGCCGCCGACTGAATCAGCTTCTGCTCCACCTCGCCCATTTTGGACTTGTGATCCATCTCCACCAAAATCACGGAACCGATGACATCACCCTCGCAGATAATGGGGCTGATCGCCTCGTGGCTGAAATCGTCACCCTCAAGGCTTACCTGAATAAAATTTCTGTCTCCCTTAGTTGCGACCACACTTTCCCTGTGGTCAATCTTTTCCTCCAGCTCCCTGCTGATGGATTTGCCCAGCAGGTTCTTCATGCCGCCCGACACGGCAATGAACTGGTCCCGATCCGTGATAAGCGCAATATGCCCGGAAACCTGCGCCATACTCTCCGCATACTGCTTAGCAAACGTGCCCATCTCGCCGATAGGCGAATATTTTTTTAAAATGATTTCTCCTTCCCTGTCCGTATATATCTCCAGCGGGTCCGCTTCCCTGATTCTAAGAGTCCTGCGAATTTCCTTGGGAATCACGATACGTCCCAAATCATCTATTCTTCTGACAATTCCTGTTGCTTTCATATCTGATAACCTCCGTCTGTAAGTCATAGCCTTATTTTCATTTTTCTCTGTTTTTTTACTATTATTTGTAAGGCAGGAAATTATATGCATGGAAATTTTCGATTTCATCTTTTAAAGCATGGCAAAAACTCATTCACATTTTCCTTTTCTTATTTCGCCTCACGTCTGCAGGACTATATATTTGCATTTGCTGCTATTAATATATTATACTGATTGTGTTGGCATGAAAACGAAGTCATAATGACGAATGAAATAATAAAAGTAGAAAGTTCAAAAAGAGACCGGATTATTAAAAAATGGAGGAATTAACATATGACACAGACATTATCGGTTCTTGAAATGGTAGTACCCGTTATAGTCATGCTCCTTATCGGCTATTTCTGCCGGGTATCCGGCATCCTTACCAAAGAGGGGTTAAACGGCGTCAAGAGCGTCATCTCAAACATCACCCTGCCGGTTGTATTATTCAATGCTTTTTATGCCACCTCCTACTCCGCAGGCAGCCTGTTTATGTTCAGCGTCGTTTTCATTAGCTGCCTACTGGCTCTGGGATGCGGTTGCCTGTTAAACCGTTTCGTCCCCAATTCCAAGCTTATGCCCTATCTGCTATCCGGCTTCGAGGTCGGTATGCTGGGATACGCCCTGTACGGGCTGCTCGCCGGTCCTGACCAGCTTTCCTATATGGCGACCGTGGATTTAGGACAGGTGCTGTTCGTATTCACGATATACCTTACGCTTTTGAAAAATGCCACGGGACAGAAGCCGTCCCTAAAAGAAATGTTAAAAGAAATGTGTAAAAATCCCGCTTTTCGGGGCGTTACCCTCGGGCTTATCGTAGGCGTTACGGGGCTCGGCAATCTGATTATCGCCTCGCCCGTCAGTCCGATATTCTCCGCCGTTATTGAAATGATCACCCTGCCCACATCCGCTATGATCCTGATTATCGTTGGATATGAACTGTCCCTGCGAAGAGACCTGATCGTCCCTGTGGTAAAGACACTGGTTTTCCGTATCGTCGTGATGGGCGTGCTTTTATGCGCCGCCGCGCTGATCGTCTTTCAGGTCATGCCTTTTGACAAGCAGCTCTTTATGGCATTGGTTCTACTATTCGCCTTGCCCGCGCCGTTTGTCATCCCGCTGTACGCGGATGTGGAATCGGAGGGTGTCTATATCTCTAACACGCTTTCTATGGGAACGCTAATTACGATTCTGGTTTTCGTGGGATTGTCGGTGTATGCGGTGGGGTGAAGAGCTATTTCTTCACGCCCTTCGCCCCTGACAGATTCGCACTCTGCAAAATATTACTGTCGAAGGAAGTAAGCATATTCTGCTCCTCCCGCTCCCTCTTAAGCGCCAGCTTGACCATATCGTCCAGAAGCTCCGCGTAAGGCTTTCCCAGCGCCTCCCAGAGATAGAATGCCAGGGAGCCCGGAATGGGATTGATCTCGTTTACATACACCTGATCCGTATCCTTGTCAATCATAAAGTCAATCCGGGACACGCCGTTACACCCAAGCGTCCGAAACGTTTTCACTGCCAATTCACGAATTTCCTCTCTCTTCTCAGGTGTCAGCTTCGCCGGCAGTTCCCTTTTCGCGGTTCTCATGCCCTCTGAGCCGCCTTTGCCGCCTGCCACATATTTATCTTCATAGCTCAGAATCTCATCGCTGGAAATCGGCTCCTCGCACTCGGAAGCCTGCGCTTCCTCGTAGTCTCCCAGAACCGCGCAGTTAATCTCCCGCAGATTCATAATCGCCCGCTCCACAAGCACCTTTGGACCAAAGGTAAAGGCGTACTCTAATGCCTCCCGCAGCTGTTCCCTGTCCTTTGCCACCTTGATTCCCACGCTGGAACCGAGATTGACAGGTTTCACAATAACGGGATAAGGAATTTTTTTCTCCACCTTTTCATAAGCTGCCTGCTCATCGCTCTCATATTCCTTCCCATACAGCGTCACGCAGTCCAAAACAGGAATATCGTTATCCTTAAGTACCGTTTTCATTACATACTTATCCATGGTGACCGCCGACGCCATCACATCGCATCCCGCAAAAGGAATATTGTAATGCCGCAGAAATCCCTGCAGAGAGCCATCCTCCACATTCGCGCCATGCACTACGGGAAACGCCACGTCAATCTGCGCCACCTCGGAACTGCCGAATTTCTTTTCCGGGTATTGAATCAACTTAACCCCATTTTTCTCGCCCATCAAAAAGACGCGGGTGCTCCTTTTCAACAGCTCCGGAATATTTCGGTAGTTAGCGATATCTGCAATCGCCTCACCCGTATAAAGCTCGTTTTCTTTCGTGATATAGATGGGCACCAAATCATATTTTTCTTTATTGAACGCATTGTACGCCTGTAAACCGGAAATTACGGAAACCTCATGCTCCACGCTCTTACCGCCGAAAAAAACTCCTACCCGAATTTTCATAATCGTTTATTGCCTCCTTATATCTTTAACGCTTTCCTTTTGCTTCTTCGCTCCTGCCACCTTAACCGCACACAGATTGCGCTTTCTCAAACTGCTTTTTCATATATCTGCAAGGTTCTGTGCTTACCCATAGTTGTCAGGCAGATCGTTCTCGATTAAAATCACCTTCTGCTTCACACCCGGAATCGCATTTACCATCCGAAATGCTTCCTGCAGATCATCCACCGGAATCATCCTGTTCGCCGGAAATCCGGCTTCCAAAAGCCCGTCCTGAATCGGCTTCGTCTGCTCCTTTCCGACAAGCACGGCATAGTCGCATTTGTCGGCGGCGTAGACGCCCACCTCTTTATTTTCATCATACTGCTTCTCCCCCAGCTCTACCATGCCCGGGGTCAGCAGAATGCGGAGTTCCTTAAACATTGCCAACGTATCCAGCGCCGCCTCAAAACCGTTTTTATTGGAATTATAGGCATCATCCAGCAATATTCTGTCTCCCTGCTTCACAAGCTGCAGCCTGTGGGGAACGCTCTCCAGCTGTTTCACCGGATAAAGCAGCTTCTCCATCGGAATCCCCAGCGTGTGCGCCACGGCGATGGCGCCCGCAATATTCTGCACATTATGGCTTCCCACCAGCTTCGTGTGAAATTCGTATTCCTTCCCGGATTCATCCTTCATTTTGAAGGAAGAGCCCCTCGGGGAAACCGCGATATCATAAGCACGAAAATCCGCGTTCTCCGCGGTAATCCCATAGCTGATTACGTTTTTGCTTGTCTTTGCGTTCCTGATATACCCGTTGTCATAGTTGAGAAATACTTTTCCGGATGCGGGCACGGCATCCGCCAGCTCAAATTTGGTCGAAACAATATTTTCTATGGTATGAAAACTCTGCAGGTGCTGTGGTCCGATCGAGGTAATAATACCGTAATCCGGATGCACCAGATCGCATATCTCCTTGATATCCCCCACTTCCCTCGCGCCCATCTCACAGATAAAAATCTCGTGAAAGGGTTTCATATTTTCCCGGATCGTCCGCACCACGCCGAGCGTCGTGTTATAGTTCCCCGGCGTATGCAGTACGTTATACTGTGTGGAAAGCAGTGCGCTCAGATAATACTTCACACTGGTTTTCCCGTAACTTCCCGTGACCCCGATGATTTTTAGCTCCGGCATCTCCCGCAGGATACGCGCGGCATCATTGATATAATACCGGTCAATCTTCTTTTCGAGCGGATGGTTAATCGCATTTGCCAATAAAATCAGAAATGGCTGCAGAACAAACAAGAGCAGCAAAACCAGCTCTACATTTCTAAGCAGCGGGTGCTTCGGCAGCGGCAATACGCCCTGTGAGGTCAAAACCACGCCCACGCCCGCCGTCATCCACAACCCGGGGAGCACAACCACCGCTGCGGCAAGGAGATATAAGATCGCCGTCGTTAAAAGCATCCGCTTCACGCGGGGCGTATAAACCAAAGGCTTCTTTGCTTTATGCGGTTTGTTGACCAACACGGTCATCACATTCATGAGACATGCTGCAATCAGACATCCCCTGTTCCCAACCGCCACAAGCGGAAGGGAAATCAGCGCATACAGGCATTTGCCGAGCAGCCTGCCCACATTGGTATGCACATGCATCCATTCCCCGTATTCCCTCGACTTGTAGGAATTCTGCTGAAACATATGCATCAGATATAAAATATACCAGACTGCCCCCACCAGATAGGTGACGAGCCATATGCAAAAAAGTATTATATTCATTCCTGCCTGTGATTCCTCTCTAAAAAATCCTTTGGCAAAATCGCTGTTATTTCCGAAGCACTATAGTCAGCTGCATTCCGCGTCACTATATATTCTGCTCCATATGCTTTTGCACATTCCGTCTGAAGGCAATCTTCAAAATCCGTAAAATCATCATTTTGAAGTCCCATCAGCAATTTGTTTTTATCTATCCCCTCTACATCAAAAATGGTGCATAAATTAATCAGCATTTCCCGACGTTCTTCCGCATCATAATCTTTTCTTAAAATGAAAAACATATTAGTAATAGAATGGGCGGCAATACAACCTTTTGTATCTCCTTCTGTGCATGTTCGCACCACTTCCTTTGCCACTTCATAAAAAGGTTCTCTTGTCAAAAGATAATCTAACAATATGTTCGTATCAATCAAAATTCTATTTACCATATTTTTCTTCCCTATAAGACGCTAATTCTGCATCATAATCGGTAACAGTGCCCTTTTTTCGTAACTGTTCCAATCTCATAAATGCCTCTTTCTTTCCTGCCTGTGTATCATTATATAGTCCGTTAACTCCCTGCATAATCTGCAAAATAAAACCTATTTTTTCTTCCGGCAGTTTTTCCAACTCTTTCATTGCCGTTTGCCGCAACACTGTCATAACCGCACCTCCATCTTCATTTACACTGTGTTCAGCCAAAAAACACCTGCAGCGCCCCGTCCACCTTCGCGGGCTGCTCCGCGTAGGAGAAATGCCCCGCTCCCTCGCACACCACCAGTCCTGCGTCCGCAATCAGCTCCTCCATCCGTCTCGCGTCCTCTATGGGCGTGGCAGTATCCAAGTCGCCCCAGATGAGAAGCGTCGGGCACTTCACCATATGAATCAACGGTTCCAAATCCTCGTTGACCACCTTCACGAGCGTAGTCCGCATCAGGGGCGTCGCGTTGTTATAGTCGGAGGAACCGCGTTTGCGGCGCATCTCCTCCACAGCATCCGGGTAGAGAAAGTGCATCACCTTCGTGCTCATAAAAGCCCTGCCGATCTTATAGCATCTGAGACTCACCTTCTGCCGGAAACTTTTTTTCGGCAGAATCCCGGCGCTGTCAATCAGTACGGCGCGCTCCACGGTAAAGGGCAGATTTTCTCTCGCATTCATCTTAAAAAATACCCTGCCGCCAAAGGAATGTACTACCACACTCAGTCTTTCTATCGGAAAAGAGGCAATAAACTTCAGTACAAAATCCACGTAATCGTCCACGCACCAAGGTTTCGGCGGCTCAGGCGTCTTCCCGAAGCCCGGCATATCAAGGGCAATCACCCGCCGTCCCCGTTTCAGCGTATCAATCACGCTCCGGTACAGGGTGATGTTAGCGCCCCAGCCGTGCAGCAAAAGTACGATTTCACCTTCGCCCTCGTCTATATAATTCACAGATATTCCATCTATCTTTTTGACCATAAAATCTCCCGCGCATCTGCATCCATATTCAGTCTATGCGCTATTTTATACCTATGTTCGCTCCCCGGCAAATATGTTTTCGCGCCGAACGCATACATTTGTATTGTACTGTATTCCCACCGTTCTATCAACCGAAAAATAGGCGGAACCGTGGCATTTTATCCTATCTTCATAAACTATGCCCACTATTCCGCCATATAATCCGCATAATCCGTCTCACTGGCAAATAACATGTACGTCCCGTTCACATATCCCATATAACCGCTCTCCACCGAATAACCCTTCATAAATATATCCTCCTTTCAGTCTCGGTTCGCCGATTGAATTAACGAACTTATGTTCTGAAAAGAGGATACCATTTATAAAGTCCTATATTTGGGACTCAAAATTCTATTTGCCAAAATTATTTAATCCGGCTCTGTATATCGGATAATATCTCCCGGGGTGCACTCCAGAACAAAACAAATGCGCGCCAGCACATCCGCATCTATTTTTTCCACATGCCCATTGTACCATTTATCAATCACCTCAAACCGGGCATTGATCGATCTTGCCAGCATATTCCTGTTGATACACTTCTCATCCATATATGTCTTAATATCTATCGTAATGTTTCCATACTGATTCATCGTAAACAAACTGTTTTTCATGGCAGACACCTCTGCTTATATCCTATCTGAAAAGTAACTTTTTGACGAATCCCATGTATAAAGCCACTATATAAATAGTAATTTCGGAATCTAAAGCAAAACACCAAAGAGGAGACGCCGCGTTGCTGTCAGTCATACTGAGCTGGATCTATATTTTACTGATATGTGTGCCGATCGGTCTGGGAACGCTTTGCCTGCTCGAGCACAAAGCCTTCTCCCTGAGCAGCTGCATCATGACAGGCATCGTCGCGATCACTGTCTATGCCGAATTTGCCAGCATCTTTGTGAAAATAGGCTGTTTTACCCACATGGCGCTTCTGCTTGCAGCTCTTGTGAGCGGATATATCAATAGAAAAGAAATCCGGCTGCTCTGGCGCCGTATTCAGTCTCAAATGGCTGCTTGGCTATTCCCTGCACACGACGACCGGATTACTGGAAACATGTATGTGCCTGTACGCGTTTCGTGGACTGACAGATTTTAAGCGGCACAAAAACCATACCGCGGATATGATGAGAATCGGCATTTTACTGTATGCGCTGATCAACATAACCCGCAGCATGTCGCCCGCGACAGACTATGCGTCCATGTATTTTGCCCTGTATATCATTACCGCATGGTGTGAAAATTTTTGGGAAAGGCAGTCGTCCGTAACCGTATATTCTCTGCTGTCCGTTGCAGCGGTGTTTGCAGCCACGCTTAAGTTTTCCTCGTGTCTGCTTATTCTGCTTGCCGTTTATCCCGCATTTTACCTGATCCGCGGGAAAAAATGGCGTGAGATCGCGCGCTGGACAATTTGCGGCTGTATGGTCTTATTCCCTTTTCTCGTCAGAAATTATTATATTTCCGGATGGCTCCTTTATCCGTTTGACAGCATCGACATTTTCCAAACCGTATGGAAAGTGCCGAAAGAATATCTTGTACATGACGCGAATCAGATCAAAGTCTGGGGACGCTGTCTGTATGATGTGGACAAAGTAAACCTGTCGGTCAAACAGTGGCTGCCCGTCTGGTGGAATCATCAGGTCGGATACGAAAAAATGTTTCTCGTGGCTGTGATATTGGGATTGCTTCTGCAGCTCGTGATCGTACTTGATAAAATGATGAAAAGGGAAAAACTTCAACCGCCGCTCATCGTCCTTCACACTGCCATCTGGGGAAATATCGCCGTGTGGTTTTTCATGGCGCCCTTTATCCGATACGGACTGGCGTTTCTAATCGCTGTAATCATGATTGCCTTCGGGGAATATCTCAGCAGAGAAAAAAAGAAATTTTACGGGATCGTGACGGGAACGCTCGCCTTCTGCATCCTTGTTCTCGTCAGTCATTACGGCGACCAATACATCATAGATATCGGCGTCTTTACAAAATACAGCCTGACCGACCCTTATTATATCCGTCAGAAAGATTATGATGACTGCCGGATGGACAGCATAGAAATCAACGGGAACCCCATCTATTTTTCAACAGAGGAAGAAATCAACAGCTGCCACGTTTTTCCGGGAACGTGTTATAAGCACATGCTAGAGCGGAGTACGCTGATTGGAGACAGAATTGAGGATGGGTTTTGCGCAAAATAAGGCAGAAGCGCTTTTGCAGCTCCCGCCTTAACTATACCGCATTATTTTACACCGACGCCGACACCTTCGTCCCCGTATCCTCCGACTGCTTCACTTCCCCCGTGCTCGAGTAAAACACAGGCTCCAAATCCGCTTTCGGCTTCTGGGAGGCATCCGTCTCCACATCTGTCCCCTCCGCATCCGTCTCGGCAGTCTGGGTATTCTCTTTCAGAAGAACCTTACCGTCCTCACTGATTTCCACTGTGTCCACAGGTTTGTTATCCTGCTTTTCCTGCCTCGCTTCCTCCAGCTTCTTCTGCTGTTCCTCGCGCTCCTCCCTGCGGTTTTTAATCATCTCCTCGCGCTGTTCTTCCGCAATCCTCCGGGTTTCCTCCACATCCTTCTTCATTCCCTCGTCGGCTACTTCCTTATACTCGTATGCGTCTTCCTCGCACTCATTCATATAGCCCATGGCACGCTTCATCATTTCCGTGTCACCCTTGCGTCTCGCTTCCTTAAAAACCCGAAACGGGGTATTCATCAGCTCCATATTCGTCCTTGCCCCGATTAAACCCTCCATTGTCTTTGTGTGCATAGTCGTCCTCCTTTTCTGTCAAAAAAATATGTCTATTCTCTGTTTCGACACTGCACACCCCCCTTTTTAGCATCCTGTCTCAAACAACCCGTTCCATGTCATATGCGGTCTCCCCGAGCGGCAAAAGCACCGATATATCGAAAACACCGTTCTGTGCTTCCGTGTGCATAACGCCGTCGTATCCGCGCACTACATCCCTCACATTTAACAGACCGATTCCCTGTCTGTTATCTTTTTCCGGAATTTTGCCACCTGACTTTTCATCCGCATTCATACTGTTTTTTACTTCCAACAGAAAACATTTCTTGACCATCCCCGCCTGCACACGGATAAAAGGCTTTGCATTCTGCCCGGCATTCGCCCGCTGTAATCTCTCACATGCCGCCACCGCATTGTCCAATAGATTCCCAAACAGGACGCACAGATCAAACTCGTTCATACCACACTGCTTCGGTATCCGCACATCGCATTCCCAATCGATCCCCCGATTTTCCGCCATCTTCCGTTTCTGGCTCAAAAGCGCATCCACCGCCCTGTTTCCCGTCGCTTCCTCATTCGCTCCAAGCTGTGCGGTGTCCTCCATCTTTTTCAGGTAATCCCCCATCTTTTCCCACGCCTGCTCCTCCCACAGTCCGCTGAGTGCAAGCACATGGTTTTTCAGGTCATGCCGCAGCCGCTCCATCTGACTATACTGCTCCTCCATCATTTGATAAACTGCCGCCTGCGCCTGATACTGTCCCGCCTTCTTCTGCTCCACATAAACCCGCTCCATGCCGAATACATACGCCCCCACTGCAAACAGGGATAACGCCGACAAAACGCTCCACCCCACATAACTGAATATCTGGTCATAATACAGTCCCATATTACCGCCACTTCTGAAGAGAATACCATGGCTCGCACCCCAATCCGCCACACAAATCACAACCGCTATTACAAGCAGCGGAATGATAAGTACCGCATACCATCTCCCCGGCTTTCCCTGAAAGATAACGCGAAGCCGCTTTCCCATCCCGCATACCGCAATAACCCCGGCTGCCAGACTAAACCATTCAATCAGCGATATTTCCGACTCCTCCAAAATGGGAACCGCCACATGCCCCGCCGTATGCTTCCAGATTAACAGCAGACAGGAAGAAAGAGAGTCAAAAAACATATTCGCCAGCCACACCAGCACAAGCACGGTGATCAGCATAGATGCCGCCCGCATTGGTTTTTCTGTTTGTCCTTTATCAGACATCACACACTTCCCCCTTTCTCCCGCATGTACTTAAGGATTTCTTCGCAAAACGCTTCGTACCGCCTCTTGGCTATGGCAATCCGCTCCCCGTTATCAAGTACGAGTTCTTGCCGATTATACACGTCCACATATTTTAAATTGACAAGATAACTTTTGTGACAGCGGAAAAATCCCTTTCCCTGCAGCTCTTTTTCCAGAATGCCAATCTGCTCATAATAGCTGAAAACGCCGCCCGTTCCGTGGGCGTCAATCATTCTTCCCCGAATTTCAAAAAAATAAATATCGTCCAAAAACAATTTTTTCTGCTGCCTGTCCCTGCTGACAATAATAAATGCCTGTGAGCGCTCTTTCGTTTTGCGGACGGCTTTCTGCAGTACCCTCTTCAACTTTTTGTCCTCAATCGGCTTTAACAGGTACTGAAACGCCTCCACGTCATAAGCGTCAAACACATAGTCCCGGCTGGCGGAAATAAAGACAAGCAGCTTATCATATGCCTTTTCCCTGACAAGCTGTGCCGTCCGCATACCGTCCATACCGCCCATGATAATATCCAGAAAAATGATGTCGAAGGTTTCCGGCGACTGCAATAATTCCTGCCCGCTGTAAAACTGCCGTATCGTGCAGGGCACTTTCATTTCATCCAAAATCCCTCTGATTGTTCCTGCTATTTTTACGCACGCCATGACTTCGTCGTCGCATACCGCAATCCACAACATGTTACGCTCTCCTTTACCCGCGCTTATCTTTTTACTTTCAACGCAGAAATCCGCCGCTTTGCATCTGCCGCGCTGCGCACTCTCTGCCTTTTCATTTATATATATCGGCTTGAAGTATGACGCGCTTTCTATCATGTCATAAACGGCGCTTTCCATGCAATGAACGTCGATTGTCCGTCATCCATCTTCCACAGATTTCTTAAATCAAAGAAAAAACGGCTTTGACACACCAAGTCTTTCCCAACTCGATCATGTCAAAACCGGCTTTCCTATGATTCTCTCAGTTCTCCTTTTTCAGCCAATAAAACCCATGCGGGGGCAGCACAATATCGGCTAACGCTCTCTTCTCCCTGGTCAGGAGATCCGTATATTGACCCTCCTCCTGCATCCACGCCGTCTCCGTTCGGTCTGCAAAATTAAAGATGCCAAAAAACCGCTCTCCTGCCTGCTCCCTCACAATGCAGAGAATTGCATTATTGTGCACGTCATAGGTATAAACATCTGCAGACGCCTCAAAGACCTGTTCCTGCCCGCGAAGCTCTTCCATTTCATGCAGGGTCCCGAAAACCCTGCCCTGTACACTTTCTTCCTCATTCCTCTTTTCCGCCAGCTCCCAACGAAATCTCCCCCGGTGAAGATAGCGGGAATCCGGCGCCTTATCCGGGTCTTCCTTATAAGAATAATCGTTGATCTGCCCTATTTCATCCCCGCTGTACAGCATCGGTATGCCGGACTGGGTCAGCATATACGCATGCAGCATCACATCCAAATCGATGGCAGCCTGCAGCGCGTCCGCGTCACCCGCCTCCTGCGCGCTCTCGATACCGCACATGGAAGCCGTCGTCCCGCAGAATCTTGCATCCTGTGTGACCGGGTCATCATTATACAATTCCCCCCGGCTGACGCTTCCCTGCACCCTGCCCGTGAAATACTCATTCAAAAACCGCTTGTGCGGCGCCTCCCACATTTCCCACTGTGAAAGAAAGGCATAATCCAGCCCCCAGCCGATATCATCATGACAGCGCAGATAATTTAAAAAAGTATAGGCTGACGGAAGACTGCTGACCGCATCCATCTGCCGTTTCAGCAGACGCACATCCTTTGTGGCAACGCAGTTCCATGTGCTCGCCATCGTAGTCACATTGTAGAGCATATGGCACTCCGGTTTCTCCACCGTCCCGAAATATGGTACAACCTTTTCCGGCTCCATCACCACCTCGCCCAACAAAAGCACGCTGGGACAGACAATTTCCCCAATCATGCGCATCATGCGCACAATCGAATGTACCTGCGGCAGGTTACGGCAGCTTGTACCAAGTTCCTTCCAAATATAAGGCACCGCATCTATGCGTATAATGTCCATGCCCTGATTGGCAAAAAACAGAAAGTTGTACATCATCTCGTTAAATACCCGGGGATTCCCGTAATTCAAATCCCATTGATAGGGATAAAACGTGGTCATCACATAATGTCCGATTTCCGGCAGAAAGGTGAAATTCCCCGGCGCCGTAGTCGGAAATACCTGCGGCACAGTCTGCTCGTACCGGTTGGGGATGTCTTGATTATCATAGAAAAAATAGCGGCTCATGTACTCGCCCTCCCCCTGTCTCGCGCGAACTGCCCATTCGTGCTCCTCAGAGGTATGGTTCATCACAAAATCCATACAAAGATTCATGCCCTTTTGATGACACACATCCGCAAGCGCCGCCAAATCTTCCATCGTGCCCAAATCCGTCCTGACTTTTCTGAAATCCGCCACCGCATAACCGCCATCGGAATGCGCTTTCGGAGAATCCAGAAAAGGCATTAGGTGAAGGCAGTTCACCTGGCAATCTTCCAAATAAGAAAGCTTTTCCTTTACCCCCTTTAGATTGCCGGCAAACTGGTCGATGTACAGCATCATTCCCAGCATATCGTTTTTGCGGAACCACTGCGGATTCTTTTCCCGCTCTTTGTCCCGTGCCTTAAGCTGCCTTTTCCGCTCCATATGGAAACGATACAGGTTCGTACACAGCTCCGCAAACATGGAATCATTATCATATAATTCCATATAGAGCCACTTCAATTCATCATGGTGCTTTTCCAGTCTCCTCTGAAATATCTCATCTTCCTTCGACATCGTATAACAATCCTCCTTTTGCTGCGCTTTCCGTCCTCTGCCATCAGGCATCGTATCTCTTTTCATGTTGACAGTCTTTCTCCTGTTTTGCTGTTTCTATTATTTTAGCGCCGCTGCCACAGCCTTTCTTTTCATTTTTCTTTTCATGAAGTCATCCTCCTTCACATTCTGTTTAACCGTTCTTTGAGTGACCGGTAAAGTAACCGGTTACTTTATGCTTTTATCTTATATTATCACGCTTCCTCTGTCAATGCCAGCTCTGTATTTTTCCTATTTCTATGTGATATCCACAAATTTATTTCCCCATTTTTATGCACATAATACAAAACCGGTTACTTAACCGATTCCGCCTTGTTTTTTCGACTTTGCCTTGTTATAATTTATGACGAAACGGGGTGATACAATACTTCTCCGTACCTGTTTTCAGAAAGGAAATCTAATGAGCAATTACGAAAAGAAGAAAAAAGTCACTTTTGACGACATTGCAAAATATACAGGCTTTTCCAAGACTACTATCTCCCGATACTTTAATGCACCAGACTCACTCACTTTAGAGAATCAGGAAATCATAGCCAATGCGCTGCTCAGTCTGGATTATAAAGAAAACAAGGTGGCGCGGATTCTTGCCAACGGCAAAACGGAATTTATCGGCATTATCATCCCTAATTTGCTGAATCACTATTACTCTGAAATGCTGAATCAGATTTTACTGACTTACGAGCGTTTCGGTTATAAATTTCTCGTTTTTGTCGGCAACGAGCAGGAGGAAGCCGAGCGACAGTATATCCGTGAGCTGCTCGCCTACAATATCGAGGGGCTCATTGTGTTAAGCCCTACGCTCTCTTCCCGGGAGCTGGCAGACCTGCAGATTCCCATCGTGACCATCGAGCGCGAGGACCGCTATGTGAGCAGCGTCAATACGGACAACTATATGGGCGGCGTACAGGCGACCAGCCTGCTCGCCAAACACGACTGCAATATTCTCATACACATAAACTCGGTATTTGTCACACCGGAACGCCCTGCTTACGGACGTATCAAGGGATTTCTGAATCTATGTGAGGAGAAAAAGCTGGCACATCGCCTGATTTACGCGGCTCTGAACAACCCCTTTGAGGAAACGCAAAAAAGTCTCGTCGGCATCCTTGAAGAGGTAGATGCATCCTATACCGGCTTAAAAAAAGGCATTTTTATATCCGGCGACACCCATGCCAATGTTTTCCTGAATCTTTTGATCCGAAAGTACGGCTCCCTGCCCGATGATTATCTGCTTGTCGGTTTCGACGATTCTCCCATTTCAAGAGAAGCCGTCATACCCATCAGTACCGTTGGACAGCAAATCGACAAAATGGCTTATGAAGCTGTCAGCCTTCTCGTAGAACAAATGGAAGAGCGAAAAAAAAGAAGACCGGTCCTGCTTACGGAACCGGTCCACAAAATCATCACACCCATATTAATCAGAAGGGAAACAACCGAAAAAGCCACCTTATCCTGACCGTAATGCCACCGTAAACAACAACTCTCTCCTCCGAATCCTGTTTTGATAATCACGGATGATTACGTTCTGTCTCTAATAGTCGGTTTTTACAGCCGATAAATCCCCGCCGAGCAGGGCGCCACCGAAAAACCGCCCTCCGCGCCTTCCATTTTACCGCCTATCGTGTAGAGCGCCTCGCCGGGTTTTACAGTGCCGCTCAAAGGCTGCTTTCTGTCCGAAGGATTGATGACCACCAGCAGTTTTTCGTCGCCGTTTTTACGGATATACATGAGCGGATAGTTGTCACTTAGCAAAAATTCGATTTCCCCGTCGTTTCGAAGCGCCGCGTGGGACTGTCTAAACGCTATCAGCCGCTTCACCTCACTGTAAAGGGACTCCGCATCCCCAATCTGCGCCGCCACGGTAGGTCTGTCCGGCGCGCTGTCCTGCGGAATGTAAAGCAGCTCCGGCTTCGCCGCCGAAAACCCGGCGTTCAGGGAATCATCCCACTGCATAGGAGAACGGGAACCGGTCCGCTCATAACCGCCTTCCACCGAATGCAGTCCTTCCACATACCGCATTCCGATCTCGTCTCCATAATAGATAAAAGGCGCGCCCGGCATGGTCAGTAAGAAGGCGAAAGCAAGTTTCATCTCATCCTTGTCAAGCCGCCTTGCCAGCCTTTCCATGTCGTGATTGCCCGAAGGAATGCAGATCAGTCCGCCGCAGGATTTCGCGTAACTCTCCTGATATTTTTCCCAGAACGCGTTGACATCCCCTTTTCCCCTTCTGGAAAACCAAGGCTCGTCGCAGCGGAATAGGTCGTTATAATGGGATGGACCGAAATGCAGCAGGAAATCCATATGGAAACCGCCCGCCAGAGACTTGTCCGGCTCACCCCACTCGGAAACCAGCACCGCCGCCGGAAACTCCCTGTCAAGAAACGCCCGAACATCCTGCCACAGCTTGATTGTGCCCTTGCTTTCCTCATCATTTTTCACAAGAGAATGCGCCATATCCACACGGAATCCGTCGCAGCCTGCCGAAAGCCAGAAGCGCATCACGTCTTTCATTGCCTCCCTCGTCGCCAGCGGTCCCGGCGCGTCCATTGCCTGCTGCCATTTTTTCTCGGGATTGGGCTTATAATATCCGTAATTGAGCGCAGGCTGATGAGAAAAGAAATTGACCCCGCACGCGCCCACGCGCTCCGAAATGCCCTTGAGGGCGTTCATGCCATCGGGCGCCTCCCATGTATTGTCCGTCCACACATAGCGGTCTGTGTACTCGTTTCGTGCCGCCTTCATGGACTCGTGAAACCATTTGTGGTTCACCGACGTGTGCCCCGGCACCAAGTCCAGAAGCACGTGCATGTCCCGTTTATGCGCCTCCTTAAAAAGCCGCACCAGATCCTCGTTGGTCCCGTAGCGGGGCGCAACGGTAAAGTAGTCCTCCACATCATAGCCCGCGTCGTAAAAAGGCGACTGGAAGCAGGGGTTCAGCCAGAGCGCATTGCAGCCCAGCTCCTTGATATAGTCCAGTTTCTCAATGATGCCCTGCATATCCCCGATACCGTCAGCGTTGGTATCGTTGAAGGACTGCGGATAAATTTCATAAAAAATTGCGGTGTTTAACCACTCGGGTCTCGTTGCCATGATAGATTCCTCCTACTAACTTATTTATTTATTTCTTAAACAATTCTGAATGCGTCCCAATCCTGTTAAGCATCAAAACAAGTACATCACCACATATCTCATAAATCAACAATCAGTCCGGCTCAATGTGGCATTCCCGGGTGCCTTTATAATTACCCGTAAGTTCGTGATCTCTATATTTCGCATCCAGCATTCCGCCATTCGCCAGAATATCAACTACATCAAACAGTTTATCAAGATTCCCATTTTGCTTTTTAGCAAGTTTTAAATCCTTTTTAAACTGATTGGTAAACTGTACATCGTATTTCATATGTCAAGCGCCGCCTTAAGTTCATCCATACTGGCATATCTCGGCGCGTCAGGATCAGCCATGAGCTTTCTGCCCTCCTCAATGGCTGCTGCCGTTGTTTCGTTCGGCACATCCAATTTTAATTCAAAAGGAATACCATGTTCACGAATCGCGGTTCTCAAAAACATATTGACAGCAGTTGTCATATTCAACCCGAGTTCAGCGAAAATCTCTTCCGCCTGATCTTTGATGCCCTTATCTGTTCTAATATTCAAATTTGTGGTTGCCATAAAGAATACCTCCATTCGAAAATATTATATCCAAAACATTCGTTTATTGTCAATACATTGTCATTATATTAGCATCTCCTCCATCTTAGCCAGCGCCTCCCCCGTCAGCATAAGCAATGTCTCCTCATCCTTCTCGATCACCCCGCACTTCCTGTAATGCAGATAGAAGGTGGGATCGCCCTTGGGGTCAAACCGCAGTCTCCCGCCGTAGTCGCTTATGAGCAGCGGAATATTTTCCACCCGAATCGGCGCGTCGGGGCGAAGCGTAAAACTAATCCGCTCGTTCTTTCCCTTCACTTCCGGCATGTAAAGCCTGTGGGCATGGGAGCGAATCAAGGCAATCCGCAGAAGATTTTCCACAGATTTCGGAACTTGACCAAATCGGTCAAGCAATTCCTCCCGCATATCGTCGCACTCCCTCTCATTCTCAATGCCCGCGATTCGCTTATAAATATCCAGTTTCTGCACTTCGTTCACGATATATTCCGGCGGAATGTAAGCGTCCACATCCAGATCCACAAGGGTATTGAAATCCTCGATTACGGAAATACCCTTCTTCGTCTTGACCGCTTCATTTAACATTTTGCAGTAGAGGTCATACCCCACCGCCTGCATATGCCCGTGCTGGCTTTTCCCGAGAAGATTGCCCGCGCCACGGATTTCCAGATCGCGCATGGCAATCTTAAAACCGCTTCCCAGCTCCGTAAATTCGCGGATGGCTTCCAGGCGCTTCTCCGCCACTTCCTTTAGCACCTTATCCCGCTTGTACATAAGGAAGGCGTATGCCGTCCGATTGGAGCGTCCCACGCGCCCTCTGAGCTGATAGAGCTGGGACAGCCCCATCTGGTCGGAATCGTGGATAATCATGGTATTTACATTAGAAATGTCCAACCCTGTTTCAATGATGGTAGTCGCCACCAGCACGTCAATCTCCCCGTTTACAAAGTCATACATAATCCGTTCCAGTTCCGACTCTTTCATCTGTCCATGGGCAAACGCCACATTCGCCTCCGGCACCAGCTCGCTTACTGCCGCTGCCACATCCGCGATATTATTCACTCTGTTATAGACATAGTAAACCTGCCCCTCTCTGGCAAGTTCCCGAACAATCGCCTCTCTGACCATCTCCTCATTGTACTCGCAGACAAAGGTCTGAATCGGCAGCCTGTCCTCGGGCGCCTCCTCTAACACGCTCATGTCGCGGATGCCCACCAGACTCATGTGGAGCGTTCGCGGAATGGGCGTCGCCGTCAGCGTCAATACATCCACATTTTCCTTTAACTTTTTAATCTTCTCCTTGTGCGCCACGCCGAAGCGCTGCTCTTCGTCAATAATGAGAAGTCCCAAATCCTTATATTCCACATCCGCAGACAGCACGCGATGCGTGCCGATTACGATATCCACCATGCCCTTTTTCAAATCCGTAATCGTCTTTTTCTGCTCCGTGGCGGTGCGGAACCGGGAAAGCAGGTCGATGCGCACGGGGAAATCCTTCATTCTCTGCACAAAGGTATGGTAATGCTGCTGTGCCAGAATGGTCGTCGGCACGAGATAAACCACCTGTTTATTCTCCTGCACCGCCTTAAACGCCGCGCGGATGGCAATCTCCGTCTTTCCGTAGCCCACGTCGCCGCAGATCAGGCGGTCCATAATTTTGTCGCTCTCCATGTCCTCCTTGGTGGCAGCGATGGCAAGCACCTGATCCTCCGTCTCCTCAAAGGGAAACATCTCCTCAAACTCTCTCTGCCAGACCGTGTCTGCACCGTAATGGTAGCCCTTTCCATTCTGTCTGGCGGCGTAAAGCTCCACCAGATCCCCGGCGATCTCCTCCACCGCCGTGCGCACCTTGGACTTGGTTCTGGTCCATTCCTGCGTCCCAAGCTTGTTGAGCTTGGGTTTCGTGCCGCCGTCCGCTGAAGCATACTTCTGAATAACGTCAAGTCCTGTCGCCAGCACATAGAGGATGCCGCCGTCCCGGTAGGAAATCTTCATGTAATCTTTCACCACATGCTCCACTTCCACCTTCTCAATGCCCTGATAAATCCCCAGACCGTGGCTCTCATGCACCACATAATCCCCGACCTTCAAATCATTAAAGTCGTTAATCTTCTGCCCTTCGTATACTTTTTTCTTTCTCTTCTTCTTTTTCTGCGCGCCAAAAATATCGCTCTCCGCAATGACCATAAACTGCAGGAGCGGATACTCAAACCCCTTGCGGACCCTTCCGTAAGCAGTCATCACTTCCCCCGGCTGCACCTCGCGCATGGGATCCTCCGTGTAGAAAGCGTTTAACTCCTGATCCCGCAGGTCCTCCGCCAGCCTCTTGGCGCGGGTTCTCGACCCGGAGAGCAGCAGTATGCGGTAGCCCTTTTTCTTATAATTTTTTAAATCCTTCACAAGCGATTCAAAACTGTTATTATAAGAAGGAAGGCTTCGTGCCTGCACCGCAAATTTATGCCCCGCCTTTATTAGCGGATTTTTCCCTTCCATGGAGGAAAGACTCACTACCCGCTGATTTTCCAGCCCTGCCGCCACTGCTGCCGCAGGGAACAGGACATCCATCTGCCCCGGCAGGATATATCCCTTCTCGGCACGATGCGCCATACTCTCCCTAAATTCTAACTCCACCGCGTCCACATGCTCTTTAATCCGCAGCGGCTCATCTAGAAAAACACAGGCGCCTTCCTCCGCAAAGCAGTCCGCAAACGACGATAGCTCCGGGTAAAAATAGCGCACATAGCTGTCCAAATTAATTGCATTATAGGAAACGCCCAGCTCTGTCAACATCTCCGTAAGCTCCCGGTTCTGCACCTCGATCCGGTGCGCCTCCTCGGTCTTCATCTGCTTTCTGAGCGTTTCCGCCTGCTTCTTTGCCTCTTTCTGTATCTTTTTCAGTCCCGCCGACAGTTCATCCTTCGACAGAATAAGCTCTGTGGCAGGATAAATCGACACCGCCTCCAGCTTTTCAATGGAGCGCTGACTCAACACATCAAAACTGCGGATCGACTCTACCTCGTCCCCCCACAGTTCGATCCTGTACGGGTTTTCTTCCGTCAGGTCAAAAATGTCTACAATACCGCCCCGGATGCTAAACTGTCCCGGCTCCTCCACCTGATCGCATCTTTCATAGCCAAGTCCCGACAAGGTGGACGCCAGCTCATGCTCCTCTATGGACGACTGCCTGTCTATGGAAATGACGTGCCTGCGCCAGTCCGCCAGCGACACCTGCGGCGCCATCAGCGCGTCAAAGGTAGTAATCACGGTAAGCGGCACACCCTCCGCCATCCTGCGGAATACCTTGATCCGCTCCTTGGTAAGCTGGTTGCCGTGAATGTCCGCCTGAAAGAAAATGAGATCCTTCGCAGGATATAACATGACATTTCTGTCATAAAACTGATAATCTTCATACAATTCTTTGGCACGCAAATCATTAAAAGTAATAATGAGTTTACGGCGAAAGCCTTCGCTCAGTCCGTAAATCATATGCAGTTTTTGGGAGTCCGCGCAGCCGCTCAGCGCGGCGGAAGTCTCTCCTCTCGCCAGCAGCCCCCGTATCTCTTCATATTCCCCCAGCTCCGAAAGCGGGGCAAGTAATGCTCTCATACAGACCTCTTTCTATTATATTTATTCATTGCCGCGTCGGGACCTTCCGCAATCACCGTCTCTATGGCAAGCGTCGCCGTCCTCGCGCCCTCGTTCATCACTTCCCGCTCCTCGGCGCAGAAGTGCCCCAGCACATAGTCCGCCAAATCCATTTGGGGCGGCTTCTCCCCCACGCCCATCCGCACCCGGATAAACTCATCGTGCCCCAGGTGCATGATGATATTTTTCAGACCGTTGTGTCCTCCGTCACTGCCACGTTTGCGTATGCGAATCTGCCCCATGTCAAGGCTCACGTCGTCCGAAATCACAATCAGCTCGTTTTTCTCGTCCACCTTATAAAAGTCTATGACGCTGCGCACGCTCTCACCACTCAAATTCATGTAAGTGAGCGGCTTTACCAGAACTGCCTTCTGCCCCGCGACGATGCCTTTTCCGATGACCGCCTTATGCTTTTTTTCTCCCAGCACGATATCGTTTTTTTCCGCAATCGCGTCAATTACGTCGAAACCGATGTTGTGCCGCGTATTAATATATTTTTTCTCCGGATTTCCCAGTCCTACAATGATATACATAGCTTCTTTGCTCCGTTTGTTATCAATATTTCGTTTATTATTTTGTTGACATAGTGTTCTTCTTTTGATATAATTTTATTGCTGCCCTAAACGGTAAGCGGTTCACCTTTTGCCAAAATGAGTACATTTTGAGAGCTTCCTGTATTTCGGAGGTGATACATATGGAAAATATAGTGAAAGGTACAAAATTTGATGACAGAAACAGTCGTGGAGATTGTAAGTATTGCAGTGACTCTCATCAGTATCTTTGTCACGCTGACCAATACCCTACAATCCTGCAAGAAACATAAACATCAAAAAAGCAACCGCCGCTCACCAAAGTAGTTGGTTGCTTTTTGATAAATAGCCAATAACCAAGGTGAACCGTTTGCTATATGGGCAGCACCTTTTATGAATCCATTATAACAAAGTTTTCTATAATGTCAACTAAAATATCGACTAATATTCGCGCATAATATAACTAAAAGTTACAATTTACATTCACTCCTCCCGCACCACCAGCTTAAACACCGCCGTATTCGCATAAGTCAGCGGCTCCCCGTGCATGAAAAACACGATGCCGTCCACGGGAGCCGCCAGCTCTTCTACGATCTCCCCCTCGTAAGTGTCGATGATGCGCGCCAGCGTCTGTCCCCGCTCCACATCTTCCCCCACGGAAACGGCAGGCTCAAACAGCCCCGCCTTCTCTGTCCTGACGGAGACCATATCCACATCTTTCACAATCTGCGAGAGATACCCGTCGTGTCCATGGTAATGCGCAATTCCCTGCTTATGCATAAAAGTCAGGATGCCCCGCTCGGCTTCCTTCGCACTTTTCTTGTCAATTCTTGTCGTGGTGGTCGTATACATGCTGAACGCCTGTGTCTCCCAAATCTGCCAGTTGTAATTCAAAGTGGTCGTGTCATAGGGACGCACCTTCCGCAGGACCACGTATGGCATACCGAACTGCTTCGCCAGCTCCGTGTCCTCAAGACCCGAATCCATCATGCGCACATGAGGCATAAACTCGCCAGGCATATAAAAGGACGTAAACTGAATGCCGAACCGATAAGCGGAAATCACCCGAAATACGCCATCCGCAATGCGCTGGGTCGTCTCCCCCAAATCGTAACCGGGAAACATCCGGTTGATGTCCGTATTGTCCACCGTCCAAAAACGCTTCTGAATATTTACGGAATAAGGATTGACGCAGGGAATCACTAAAATCTGATAACCCGGCGTCAGCTTTCCCTCCGCCTCCAGCTGTTTTAATTTTTTTACAAGCCGGGAACAACAGTAAAGCTGCTGCACCTCATTGCCACGCATACTTCCCACAATACAGAGCGCTTTCTCCCCTTCCCCGAACTCGTAGCCCGTCACACGGAATTTGTCGCGGTATAAACCTTGTATTTCATATATGGTAACTTTTTTCATTTTCTATCTTATCTCCATGAATCAAGCGCACATGCTTGCACGTTCATTTGACTATCAAATCAAGGTTGAAAGATTTTCTTTCCGTCATCCCCTGCGATTTCCCTTACATGTGCGTTTCCATTTAACTCCTGCTCCAACTCCGGCATACAAACTCACGATGTTCTCAACAGCCGTCCCACCAAAGACCCCTCGTCCACAATCGGATACTCTCGTATCGTAAACAGCATACCGTCCATTGGCGCCCTCACTTCGTCGCGCACGCCGCCGGAAAGCGGATTGATAATCCGCCCAATCAGTTCCCCTTCCTTTAGCTGCGCCCCATGTCTGACCGCAGGCACAAAAAGACCACCGGTTGCCGCGTTTAAATAAGCCACATCCTTCGGATTGTGAGAAATAATGGGCTGCCTTACCGCCGCCGCTTCCCCCTCCCAGATGCCGAGCTTCTTCATCAGGTTGAAAATACCGTCCACCATCTGCTCTCCATACGCTTTGGTAATCCGCATCCCCACGCCCATTTCCACCACAAGGGTGGGCGTCCCGATGCTGTTTAGGCTGTACGCCAGCGTCGATTCCAGCACCGTACTTGCGCCGTGCACCCAGACAAAATCCACGTTGGCGTCCTTTGCCAGCGGAAGGAGCTGTTCTTCATGCAAGGCATTCACGCGTATCTGCGGAATCTCTGTCAGATAAATATTGCTGGCATGAATGTCCAGAACGACCTCAGAGCCGCGCAAATCCTCTATGATGCGCGCCGCCAGATACTCCGTCATGTTTCCCTCGATATCCCCCGGAAACAGCCGGTTCATATCCATCTCAAACGCCGGAATCCCGCGGGTAATGGAGTCAATCCCCAGCGGGTTCATCGCCGGATAGATATCCACAATTCCTTTCAGGTTCTCCTTCTGCGCATTGATGCGCCGGATTAGTTCAAAGCACACATACTGTCCCTCCAGCTCATCCCCATGGATTCCTGTTACCACACTGATACGCTTTTTTGAGCCAGCACCGTTTTCCGGCTCAATACGGTTTTTCTGTATTTTTAATTCCTCGTCCACCGGCAGCGCCACGGACGCGACTGTTGTAATCATGTTCTCCTCCCCTCAATCTCTTCCACCGAAACCCTGACGACCTGCGACTGCCTCCCGCCGCCGTGCATAATCCCACGGTTAATCAGGCAGTCCGCAGCGTCTCTTCCCACGCCGAGCTTAATGTGGTCGTCCCCCACAGGGGTATCGTTGGTAGGGTCGATACCGTACCAGAAGCCTTCTTTCTCAATTTCCACCCACGCATGGCTCGCCCCCTCGCCGGGAATCATCCCCGTCACATACCTGGCGGGAATCCCCTCCCTGTGCAGCAGGGCGATCAAAATATGCGCATAGTCCTGGCAGACACCGCGCCCCTGTACCCACGCCTGTTCCGCCGTAGTGTCCACATTGGTACAGCCCTTCTCATAAACAAAATCCTCATGCAGCCTATGCGTCAGAAAAAGCGCCTTTTCATAAGCATCCCCAGGCAGATCCCCCGCCAGCTTTTCATGATAAGCGATAAGCGCTTCACCCGCCCGATTCAGCCCATGCGGATGCCGGAAAACTGCCAGCATATCTTCGTCCGCTGCCTCTTCCCTGTGATCCAGCCCCGTATACACGTCTCCCGTAATCCGAAAAGAAAAGGTGGTGTGCTCCACGTCGTCCCAGCCGTAAATCTGTCCGTTTCCAAAAGCGTCTGTCCCCGTGCTGTAAGGCACATCCGGAGAAAGCTGCACCCTTACTTTCCCGGCACGCTGCCGCACCGTATCCTTCGGCAGACATTTAATCGTAAAATGGCAGGAGGAAACCGTCTCCGAATAGTCAATCTGCATGTAATAGTCAAATGTTAATTTTTTCACAGAATCGCCTCCACTTCCCTTACAATCCTGTAATAGTTGAGCTCCGGTCCCTTCACAAGTATTTTCAACGACTCCAGCTTATCCGGGTCATATTCCAGACCGCTTCTCTCCACCCGGGGAATCATGCGGTGCACCTCCCGTTCCAATGCCTCCTGCTTCATGCCAAGTCTTGCGTAAAGATCAATGCGCTCGATGCGCTTCCCCGCCTTGATGATATTCCTAATCTGCTCTGCGTCAATCTGGTCATCCGCCGTGCCCCAGAACGCCATCAGGTCATCTAACGCGTGCTGCAGCTCTATGAGCGGCGCCCTGCTCTCCCCCGCCTTATTCATCTCATAGAGGGCAAGCTGTATGTAAGACAGCGTCTCGGAGCCGATACTCTCCCGCAGAACAATCGCGTTGTCGTACGCCCTGTTTAAATTGCTGACGATGGAATCCGGATTGCCCCCGTCGAACGGATATTTTTTTAAAAACGTATTTTTATCACCGTAAACATCCGGAATGTCCACCATTACGCAAAAATCCCGATAGCTGTCCGTAATCTCGTCAATCATAGTGTCAAAGCTCCTGTAAAAGATGCGAAGCGTCGTGTAAACCCTCTCCGTATATCTTCCCAGCCAATATAATCTGTCCGCCTGTTCTACTGAGATAATACCCATGTGTCCTTAAAACCTCCTCCCTGCGATGAATTGACAATAAACGAATCCGGATTTCTGGAAAACCGTGTCAGACCACTCTTCCACACAAGCGGCTCCTCCGCCATCAGCACAAACGCCCGCAGATCGGCTTTCCTCGGTACCACAAAAAAATCGTCCATAATATCCAAATCCTGAAAATCAATCACTTCCTGCGCAATAAACCTTCTGGGCTCCCTTTTAAGCAGCGCAATAAAATCTTCCTTCTGCTCCTTCGACATGGTATTGCCAAACACCACGCCATAACCGCCTGCTTCCGCCACATCCTTTAATACCAGTCTGTCAAAGTGTTCCAGCACATACCGCATATCCTCCTCATAGAACGGAAGATATGTGGGTGCGTTCGACAACACCGGCTCCTCGTCCAGATAATAACGGATCATCTTCGGCACGAAATAATAGATGCCCTTGTCGTCCGCCACACCGTTGCCCGGCGCGTTTAAAAGCGCCACATTTCCCTTGCGGAACACATCATAAATATGAGGAATGCCAATCAGAGAATCTGCCCTGAAATTCATGGGGTCAAGGTAATCGTCCGATATCCGCCTGTATACCGCTCCCACCGGCTCGAGACTGCCGTCCATCGACACATAGTACAGCCTGTCGTTCTTTACCCGAAGCTCCGAGCCGTTTACCAGATGCGCTCCCGTCTTTTCCGCCAGATAGGAATGCTCGAAATAAGCCGCATTGTACCGCCCCGGCGTGAGGATGACCGTATGCCCGCCTGTATTCACATAGTCCATTGTGTGGCGCAGCAGCCCGGCATAATTTCGGTTATCCTCCAGATGATTGTCATGAAACGTATCCGGCGAGCTTCTCCTGCAAAGCTCTCTGGCAATCATCGGGTAAGACGCTCCGGAAGGCACCCGCAGATTGTCTTCGAGAATATACCAGTTCCCATCCTTCCCTTTTACCAAATCAATCCCGGAAATATGGGCATAAATGCCTTTCGGCGGCATTGCACCCTCACACTCCGCCATATAACCGCTCGAAGCAAAAATAAAATCCTCCGGCACAATCCCGTCCTTCACAATCTGCTTCTTACTGTAGATATCCTTGATAAACAGGTTGAGCGCCATGACGCGCTGCTCTAAGCCCCGCTCCAAAAACAAAAACTCCTCGTGCTCAATAATCCTCGGAATCGCGTCAAACGGGAAAAGCTGTTCTTTAAAGACATTATTCTTGTAAATGCCAAATTTCACGCCGTAGCGCGCAAGCAGCTCATTGACCGTGTCCGTATGCTGTAAAAGGTCTAACTGTTGTATTCTTTCTTCCATACTTACCTTCTTCCTCATTTAATCCTGAAACATATCCCTCGCAAGTCCTGCCAGAATCTGCGCTGTCTTCTCTATTCCAAAGCGGCTTGAATCAACCATCAAATCCCGGTTGGAAAAAACATCCGTATACTCCGGGCAGTACCTTCTGTGATATAACTCCCTTGAACGGTCCACCTCCCGAATCATCTTTCTCGCCACTTTCTCTTCCATCTTCAATATCTCCGTGCAATTTTTCAGACGCCTCTCATAAGGCGCATAAATATATACGTTCAACCGATTCTCGGCATCCGCCAGAATGGATTCCGCACACCGTCCCACGATAATACAGGATTCCTTCTTCGCTAAATCCTCTATGATATTCTTCTGAATGCTGAAAATCTCGTCCTGCATATTGGAAACGCCCATTCCTAATGGGTACTGCCTTTTAAAATATTTGGAATTGGCATTTTCCTCCGTCGCGCTGACCGTGGATACGGGAAGCCCCATCCGCTTCGCCGTCTCCTCCACAATATCCCTGTCATAAAAGTTAATGTCCAGCTCCTCCGCCATCTGCTTGGCAATGGTTCCTCCCATACTGCCAAACTGCCTTGAAATGGTAATTACAAACTGTTTCATCACGCCACCACCCGTTTTCTCTTTTTCTGCATATTTCTGACCATAAAGGAAATCGTAAAATTAATTGCAAAATAAATCAGACAGGCAAACCCGAAAAGCACAAACACATCCGACACATTAACCGTCCCCATTCCGTTGTATTTCTGCGCCGAACTCAAAATCTTTTTTACCCGCGCCATCAATTCAATCGTCGCCACATTTGCCAGATAGGACGAATCCTTGATTGTCGTAATCACCTGGCTCAAAAGCGTGGGCACAATATTCCGGTAAGCTTGTGGCAGCACAATATAAACCATAATCTGTAACGTTCCGAAGCCCTGAGAATGCCCCGCTTCAAACTGTCCCTCCGCCACAGAGTTTAAACCTCCCCTGACGATCTCGGCAATCACCGAAGAAGTAAATAAGATAAGCGCAGCCGCCGTCTTGAACAAGAGCTTTACCTCCGCTGAAGAAAGCCCCCACATTTTCCGTCCCAGAAATTCCGGACAGGGACAGAATACAAGGCAGACGAAAATCCACAAAAGAAGCGGCGTATTGCGGAATATTTCTATGTAGGCAACCGCCAGCCATTTAAAAATTCTTGTCTTCCTGCTGTTACAATAATTCCTCAAAAGCGCCAGCACCGAGCCGAAAACCAAGCCGATTACCACAGCCATCAGGGAAATGATAACCGTAAACGCCACACCTTTTAACAGATAGAGCAAAACCGCGCCGTTTGTTATGATAGACAGACTTCCTTTGATCGTCCCCATAGATTATGCCATCCTTTCTGATCGCTTCCGGTTCACTTTCCCACTGCGGTCCTCACGCCGCTTCAGGGAAATCTCCCACATGCTCGCCAGTGAAGAAAGCGGGCAGCAGACAACGAAAAACAAAAGTCCGCTTATGAGATATGCCGGTGCGTATGCACCGCCCGTACTCTCCCCCGTCACAAAGCTGTAGGTCGTAGAAATCAAATCCGCACCTCCCACAATATAAAGACAGGACGTATTTTTAAATATATTTACTACCTGATTCACCATAGGCGGCAAAATCACCTTAATACTCTGTGGCAAAATGACATAATACATTCTCCCCAGATAACCGAACCCCTGGGAAAAAGCTGCTTCAAACTGCCCCTTTGGAACCGCCTCAATCCCGGCTCGCACGACCTCCGCCACATAAGCGCCGTGATAGATGCCGAGAGCCAGCACACCCGTCATCAGAATCCCCAGCCCATGCCCCGAAAACGCCAGCGCATAGTAGAGAAAGCACATCTGTAAAAGCAGCGGCGTATTCTGTATCAGCTCCACATAAACTCTGGCTATCGCCGCCAGCGGTTTTTTCCCGCTGGTGGCAAACAGTCCCAGTACAACCCCAATGCACAGGGAGAGCAGCAGACCGAATCCCGCTGAAATCACAGTATTCTTAAGCCCCATCAAAAAGGTGCCCCTGTAAACCCAAACTTTATTCCAAGCATTTGCCGAAAACAATCCCGCCATGACATTCTCCCTCTACTTTATCTATATTCTTTCGGCACAGAGAATGCCGTCTTTTGGCATTCTCTCATGCGAAACATAGAATTTCCTGGCGTTCCGTCCAATGGCGGGACGTCTTTGGAAATTCTTTTCGCATTGCTATTCGATTCCATTCTCCGCAATCAGTCCGTCGATGGTACCGTCGGATAACCACCCTGTCACCAGCCCATCCACATAAGCGCTGAACCCGGAGTCCTTCTTCGTTGCCACACCGTACTCCTGCGGGGCGAACTTCTCGTCAATGTAAGTGCGGTCATCCGTGTGATACACCGCCAGAATAGATTTATCTACACAGAAAGCGTCCACCTCTCCCGCACTCAAAGCCGTGGAGATGGTCGGATAGTCGTCGTACTGCGCAAAGCTGATTCCGTCCGTCCATGTCGCCGGGTCAAAGGTCTCCGCGTCAAAGCCATCGCCGCTGATCACGCCGTTTTCAACCATTGCCGCCACAAGACTTCTCGCCGAAGTAGAACCCGAGGATACGCCCACCTTCTTGTCCTTCAAATCAGCAAGTCCGGCAATGCCCGAATCTTTCTGTACCAGAACCGTCACATAATCCGTATAATAAGGTGTGGAGAAATCCCAGCTCTGCTTCCGTTCATCCGTGATGGTAAAGGTCGCCAGCACGCAGTCGATATCGCCAGAATCCAAAAGCTCCGTCCTTGTCGCTGCTGTCACTGTCGTGAACTCTACATCCACGCCCAGACTCTCCGCAATCTTCTCCGCCAGAGAAATCTCCATGCCGGAATACTCCCCTGTCAGTTCATCCTGAAATCCGAAGCCGATTACCGCATTCTTTACGCCTACCCGAAGCACGCCTCTGTCAATGATTGCCTGCACATCCGCAGACACGTCGCCAGTCGCTTCCTCTGCAGGCGCTTCGCTCTCCTCTGCGGCAGGTGTTTCCTCACCCGCATCTTCCGTTTCCGCCGCTGGCTCTGCGGGTTCCGCTGCTACTGCCGTCTTTTCCGCACCGCAGCCCGTCAGCGCCATCATGGTCATCGCTATGCCCAATGCCATTGCCAATACTTTCTTTTTCATAATGTTCTCCTCCATTCCGAAGCGTCTTTTGCTGAGGAACGCGAGCAGAATCTCAAATTCTGCCCTGCGATCATAGGAATTTGCGACGCTCCTATAGCAAATTCCAGATTGAAAAATAAGGTCATCAGACTTATTTTTCAATCGCTCCTCCTCTCACTTGCGGATGATTTTTCCCAAAAAGTTTTTTAATCTCTCGTTCTGCGGATTTTCAAAAAATTCATCCGGCGTACCTTCCTCCAGAATCTGTCCATCCGCCATAAAGACTACCCGGTCCGCTACCTGTCTGGCAAATCCCATCTCATGTGTTACCACTACCATCGTGATATTCTCTTTTGCCAGCTTGACCATCACATCCAGCACCTCCTGAATGGTTTCCGGATCCAGCGCAGAGGTCGGTTCATCAAACAATATGATTTTGGACTGCATACACAACGCTCTCGCAATGGCGATTCTCTGCTGCTGCCCGCCGGAGAGCGTAGTCGGATAGACATGCGCCTTCTCCCGCAGTCCCACCACGTCCAGATAATGGTACGCCAGTTCCTCCGCCTCCGCCCTGCTCTTGTGATGTAATTTCATGGGAGCGAGCGTCAAATTCTTTAACACCGACATATGCGGATATAAGTTAAACTGCTGGAACACCATGGAAGTCGTTTTGCGAACAAGCTGCGTCTTATTCCTGTGGGTCAGTTCCTCCCCGTCTATGTACACATGCCCGCCGCTTGGCTCCTCGAGAAAGTTCATACACCGTACGGTAGTAGACTTGCCTGAACCAGATGGACCGATGATCACCAGCTTTTCCCCTTCCTTTACCTCCAGATTTACATCCTTAAGTACATGCAGCTCTCCGAAATACTTGTTCACATTTTCCAATTTTATCATGACCGTTCCCTCTTTCTGATTTAATTGCTCGAGAATCCATCCGCTTCACGGCGGTCGCCAGGGTCATGCAGGCACGACTTTGGCTCATTGCCCTTGGGAATAAAGAAAGGCGCTTCCTTCGGACTCCCCCGAAAGAAACGCCTTTGTTCCCGCCTGTATATTCGTATTTTTGTATACATGTATATTTTCTATCTGTGTCCTAGTATACTGTCATAAATAACAAAAGTCAAGACTTAATTTCAGTAAAAATAGACTAAAAAGAAAGAGACGCCCTCGCGTCCCTTTCCCATCGCATCATCGCATATACGTTTACTCACTATTCGGTTCTAAAAGCGCTTTTTCATAGCTTTCCAGGATAATTCTCTGGATTCTGTCCCGGGTTTCAGAATTAATCGGATGCGCAATATCACGGTACTCACCATCCGACGCCTTCTTACTCGGCATAGCTATGAACAGACCCTTTTCGCCTTCAATTACTTTAATGTCATGAACCACGAATTCATCGTCAATCGTGATCGAGACGATTGCCTTCATCTTGCTGTCTTGAGTCATTTTACGCACGCGGACATCAGTAATTCTCATGAAGCTCAGCCTCCTTATCATATGATACCGGTATGGAAACTACCGGGTTTCACAAGCTTTCTACACAAGTCATACCCATCAAGCCACGTAGCTTGTAATAAACATTTAGTTAAATTATGCCCCTGTTACAGACAACTTACACTTTCTTAGCAATCACCCCTCATCCCTGTTAACACATATCCAGCATATCATAACATAAATCAGCCGTTTGGTCAAAGCGAATATCTGTCGTTATGTTCCACCACAATTTCTATCCCTTCCTCTCCCTTATGGTAGGAATTTGCGCGGATCGTTCCCCTGCTCTCCACGATGCAGTTCTCGATATGCGTATTATCGCCAATATACACATCATTCAAAATGATGGAATTTTTGATGTAGCAGTTGCTCCCGATGTAGGTTTCCTTAAAGATTACGGAATCCTCCACCGTGCCGTTTACAATACATCCGCTGGATATCAGGCTGTTTCTAATCTTAGCGCCCACGTTATATTTCGCCGGCGGCAAATCATCCACCTTGGAATATACATCCGGATACTGTTTGAAAAAGTAATCCCTGATTTCCGGCTTGAGGAAATCCATGTTCGTCTTGAAGTAATCCTCCACGGTAGCAATATTGCTCCAGTAATCCTTCAGTTTATAACCGAAAATCCTCTTCTGGTTCTTGTAGCGAATCAGAATATCCTTTACAAAATCATAGCGGTCTTCCTCGCGGCACTTCTCTATCATCTCAATCAGCATTCTTCTTCTGACTACATAGATACCGCAGGAAATGGTGTTGGACTTCGCCACCACCGGCTTCTCCTCAAACTCCTCGATGCGGCTGTCCTCGTTCATCTTAATCGTACCGAAGCGCTCCACATTGGCATCCGGAGCCAAATCCTTGCAGACCACGGTGATATCCGCTTTCTTTTCGATATGATACTCAAGAAGCTTATTGTAATCCATTTTGTAAACGCAGTCACCGGAAACAATTACCACATAAGGTTCATGGCTGTTCTTTAAGAAAGACAGATTCTGTGCAATCGCATCCGCCGTACCCCGGTACCAAGCATTGCTCTCCGCCGTCACCGCAGGCGTTTCCACAAACAGACCACCCTGCTTTCGTCCGAAATCCCACCATTTGGACGAGCTTAAATGCTCGTTCAGGCTGCCCGCATTGTACTGCGTGAGCACAGCCACTTTGTTGATATGGGAATTGGACATATTGCTCAGCGCAAAGTCGATACTTCTGTAGCTTCCCGCTATGGGCATCGCGCAGACCGCTCGCTTCTGGGTAAGCTGCCTGATTCTATGATTATTACCACCTGCTAAGATAATTCCGATTGCTCTCACGATTTATCACCTGCCTTAATCAAAGTTTTGCCGCTGGGAAGATATCCGTCCGGATAATCGTCCGGCGTGGTCACACCGAATACTACCGAATTTTTCCCTACGCTTATCCCTTTCGGAATCACGCTCTTCTCACCTACCGTCACCAGCTCGTGGTCGTAGATGCCCGGATCCGTCTCATTGGGAACAGGTTCCCCGACGCCCAGCTTTACATTATCCTGAATCTCTACATTCTCCGCGACAACCGCTTTGTAAAGTTCACAGTTTTCGCCAATCTGAGTCTGGTTCATAACGATGGAATCCCGAATCACCGTGCCCGCCCCGACCGTAACACCGCAGCCGATTACGGAATTGTAAACCTGTCCACAGATTTCGCAGCCTTCACCGATAATGCTCTTCTCCACCACACTGTCCGAGGACAGGTACTGAGGAGGCAAAATCTCGCTCTTGGTGTAAATCTTCCAGTATTCCTCATAGAGATTGAACTCAGGTACAATGTCAATCAGCTCCATATTCGCTTCCCAGAAAGAGTGGAGCGTTCCCACATCCTTCCAGTACCCGTTAAACTCATAGGCATAAAGAGGTGCGCCTTTCTGATGGCAGTAAGGAATCAGATGCTTACCGAAATCTAATCCCGGCTGTTCCGAATTAGCGAGAAGCGCTTCCTTAAGCGTCTTCCAGTTAAAGATATAAATGCCCATGGACGCCAGATTGCTTCGCGGGTTAGCAGGTTTTTCCTCGAAATCCGTAATCTTGCGGTTTTCATCGGTAATCATAATACCGAAACGCTTCGCTTCCTCCATCGGAACCGGCATAACCGCAATGGTCACCTCAGCGCCGTTCTGCTTATGGAAATCGAGCATCACTTCGTAATCCATCTTATAGATATGATCTCCCGAAAGAATCAGCACGTAGTCAGGATTAAAGGTCTCCATGTAGTCGATATTCTGATATATCGCATTCGCCGTACCGGTATACCATTCGCTGTTGGCGCTCTTTTCATAGGGCGGCAGCACCGTAACGCCGCCGATATTTCTGTCGAGATCCCAAGGTATGCCGATACCGATATGTGTATTCAACCTGAGGGGCTGATACTGCGTCAGCACGCCTACCGTGTCAACGCCTGAATTAATACAGTTACTGAGCGGGAAGTCGATAATCCGGTACTTACTTCCAAAGGACACTGCGGGCTTCGCCACCTTCGACGTGAGCACTCCCAATCTGCTTCCCTGACCGCCAGCTAAAAGCATGGCAATCATTTCTTTCTTTACCATCTTTATCACCTCTTATTTCTTTATATTATATTCTCGCAGTTGTTTCTTTCTATCACAAAACCATATCCCTAGGTAAAGTATACCACAAGCTGACTAAAAACTGAATACAAGTTACAAGAATTTTCTGTTTTTAGTCCTTTCGATATATTAATAATATACAATATTTTATTTCTTTTTTCAATGTCTTTGTTAATTTTTACATATTAACCTGTTTTTTTGCATTTCTTAACTTTATATTGGTTTTTTCCTATGAAATGAGTATAATACTAATAAAAACTGTAAAAGGGAGATACCCCATGTATCAGATTGATTTTCACAAGCCGATCCGCATCTACTTTATCGGAATCGGCGGCATCAGTATGAGCGGACTTGCCGAAATTCTTATGGCGGAAGACTTTACGGTATCGGGGTCCGACCGCGCACCCTCCGAGCTGACCCGTATGCTGGAAGAGCGCGGCGTTAAGGTTTTCTACGGACAGAAGGAAGAAAATCTGACAGACGATATCGATCTTGTCGTCTATACCGCCGCCATCAAAAGCGATAACCCCGAGCTGGTCGCCGCCAGGAAATTAAACATTCCCACGCTGACCCGGGCGGAGCTTTTAGGGCAGATGATGAAAAATTACAAAACGCCCATCGCCGTGAGCGGCACCCACGGGAAAACGACTACCACTTCCATGATTTCCCAGATTCTGCTAAACGCGGGAACAGACCCAACCTTGTCCATCGGCGGCATTTACCAGCCTATCGGCGGCAATATCAGAGTGGGCGCGTCCGAACTCTTTGTCACGGAAGCGTGCGAGTACACAAACAGCTTTTTGAGCTTCTTTCCGAAAATCGGCATTATACTTAATATAGAAGAAGACCATCTGGACTTCTTTAAGGACCTTGCAGACATCCGCAGCTCCTTCCACCGTTTTGCGCTCCTTTGTCCGAAGGACGGCGCCCTTATTATCAACGGCGATATCGAACGATGCGAAGAGCTTACGGAAGGTCTTTCCTGCCGCGTGATTACCTACGGACTCACCTCCGATTCAGACTACACCGCGTCACAAATTACCTACGACGAAGCCGGGTTTCCTTCTTTCTCCCTGAGAGACCGGGAAGGTCGGGAGCGCAGGTTTTCCCTGCGGGTGCACGGGGAGCACAATATTCTGAACGCCCTTGCCGCCATTGCGCTGGCGGATTTGCTCGAGCTTTCGGATGAGGTAATCCACGCGGGACTCCTTGCTTTCACCGGAACGGACCGCCGCTTCGAGTACAAAGGGCAAGTGAACGGCGTCAATATTATTGACGACTACGCCCATCACCCCACGGAAATCCGCGCCACCTTAAATGCCGCACAGCAATATCCCCACAAGCGGCTCTGGTGCGTGTTCCAGCCCCACACCTACACACGGACCAAAGCCTTTTTGGAGGAATTTGCTTCCGCCCTCTCCCTTGCCGACGAGATTGTCCTGGCAGATATCTACGCCGCGAGAGAAAAGGACACACTGGGCATCAGCTCCGAAACCCTGCAGGAAAAAATCCGCTCGCTCGGACATTCCTGCCAATACTTCACTTCCTTTGAGGCGATAGAAAATTACCTTCTGAAAAATTGCACAAAGGATGATTTGTTGATAACTATGGGCGCGGGTGACGTCGTAAAAATCGGTGAAAACCTGTTACAGAAATAGTTATTCACAATATCCACAGAAAAGAACCGGAGACAATCCGTTTTTTCTGTGGATATTTTTGTGGAAGAAACCACACGGTTTCCTGACGCTTTCCCAGGTTGTCCACAATATCCACAAAAAAGGAATTGCACCGTCATTCATAAACGCATATCCGTTTGTTACAGATTGCCCATTTCTTTTCCCCAAAGCAAGTGGTATACTCTGTAATGCATGGAGCCGCGAAGCTACCATTTTGCAAATAGCGTGTCTCCAAGTTTTTATAATATTTAGGGGTGTAAAATGGGGTTTTTGACAATTTATCAGGACAATTACACGGATTCCACGGTTATTTCTAACCGTTTTATAGACGAGTACATGCAGGCGGCAAACGATGCGCAGTTAAAGATTTATCTTTACCTGATTCGCATGATGAACGCCAGACTCGACACCAGCATAGGCGATATCGCCGATAAATTCAACTACACGGAAAAGGACGTAATCCGCGCCCTCAAATATTGGGAAAGAAACCGCCTTCTGGTTCTTGACTATGATAGTCAAAAAAATATTGTCGGTATTCACCTGATGGACTCCAATGCTTCCGCCGAGCTTCCGCTTAACCCTGCCATGACCACTTATCCGAGCTTGACAGCGCCCTCTCCATCCGCTGCAATGCCTGCTCATGCGGTCACTTATCCTTCCGTGACTGCCGCACAGCCGCACATTCAGCCGTTCTCTGTGGAAAAGCCGAATTACACGGCGGATGAGCTTCGCGACTTTAAGGCGGACGAGGACACCGCCAGACTCCTTTTCGTTGCGGAACAGTACCTGAAAAGACCTTTGAGCGCGAACGACATGCGCACCATTCTTTTTATTATGGATAAGCTGGGATTTTCTGAGGATTTGACCGATTATCTGATTCAGTACTGCGTTGACCGCGGCAAGCGGGACATGCGTTACATAGAAAAAGTGGCACTCAGCTGGGCGGAACAGGGCATCACTACCCAGAAACAGGCGGCGGCGCTTGCCGGGAAATACGACAAGACAGTCTACGAAATCATGCGCGCGCTCGGAAAAAATAACCTTCCCACAGAGACGGAAGTGGCATATATCGACCGCTGGCGTAAGTTTTACGGTTTCGAGAATGATGTGATTCTTACGGCATGTGAGCGCACAGTGCTTGCCACGGACAGCCATCGTTTTGAATATGCGGACAGCATTCTGGCGAGCTGGCACAAGGCAGGGGTCCACCACAAAGGCGATATCAAGTCTCTGGATGAGAACCACCGGCGCGGCAGAGCAAGCCGTCCCACCGCATCCACGAACAAATTTAACCAGTTTACGCAGCATGATTATGACTTTGACGCCATCCAGCAGGCGCTGGAAAAAGAAATTTTGAGCAACTAGAACGTTTAGGAATAAAGAGGAGACGCCTGTGCCGTTAACAAATACGCAGTACGACCGGATTTTCCGGCAATATGAAGAAAAACAGAGACAGAACCGTCTGGAAACGCAGCGCAGACGCGACTATGTGTATGAGCAGCTGCCCCAATACCGGGAACTGGAGGATGAGACTGCCACCCTCTCCGTCGCACAGGGGAAAAAACTTCTGTCCGGTGACGAAGCCGCCCTCGAAGAGCTGCGAAAAAGCCTTGGCGCTTTAAAAGAGCAGAAAAAGAAGCTCCTGCAGGACGCCGGACTTCCCGCCGATTATCTGGAACCGGTCTATGCCTGCCCCGACTGCCGGGACACCGGCTATATCGAACGCAAAAAATGTCATTGTCTGAGACAGGCGGAAATCTCCCTGCTCTATGAGCAGTCGGGCATTGAAGACATGCTGAAGCGCAACCATTTCGGTCTGCTTTCCTACGAATATTATACTGGCGAAGCGCTGGCTCTTTTCCGGCACGCTGTGGAAACCTGCCAGAGTTTTATCAAAAATTTCAATTCGGACTATCGCAATCTCTTTTTTTATGGTACAGTGGGTACGGGAAAATCATTTCTCTCAGGCTGTGTAGCAAAGGAATTGATGGATAAGGGACATTCTGTCATCTATTTTGGAGCGGCAGGTCTGTTTGATTTGTTGTCGAGTGTTTCCTTTGATGCCAAAAGCAGGGAAGAGCGACAAAACACTTATTCTGACCTCTATCAGTGCGACCTGCTTATCATTGACGATTTGGGAACGGAGCTGACAAACCAGTTCACCGCATCTCAGCTTTTTTCGCTCCTGAACGAAAGGCATCTCGGCAAAAAATCTACTCTTATCTCTACTAATTTTACACTGGCACAGTTACGGGACCGGTATTCCGACCGCATTTTTTCCCGTATTACAAGTAATTTTGAGGTATGCAGACTTGCCGGAGAAGACATCCGCATGTACAAGATGACAAGGGCTTAAACAAAAAGAAAGGCGGTTTCCATGAACAGACGCGAAGAGAAAAGAAATCTGGAAACGATACCCGTCGGCTCTCTGGGGATGATACCCCTGAAAGGCTGCCGGAATCTCGGCGAAAAGGTTGACTATTATCTGGTGAAATGGCGCACGGAACGCGAGAGCGAGCACAAAGATTCTCTTGCCTTCTCCGGTTATCAGCGCAATACCTACATTCTGAGCGCCGACGTTCCAAGGTTTGGCTCTGGCGAAGGAAAAGGCGTTATCAAAGAGTCTGTGCGCGGCACGGACCTCTACATATTGGTGGATGTGGCAAATTACAGCCTCACCTACTCCCTCTGTGGGCATGAAAACCACATGTCTCCGGACGATCATTATCAGGATTTGAAGCGCATTATCGCGGCAGTCGGCGGCAAGGCGAGACGCATTACCGTAATCATGCCGTTCCTCTATGAAAGCAGGCAGCACAAGCGTTCCGCGAGGGAGTCTCTGGACTGCGCCCTCGCGCTTCAGGAGATGGTAAGCATGGGCGTGGACAATATCATTACCTTTGACGCCCACGACCCCCGCGTACAGAACGCCATCCCCCTGCACGGCTTTGAGACCGTACAGCCCGCTTATCAGTTTATCAAGGGGTTGTTGACCCATGTAAAGGATTTGCACATTGACAGCGAGCATATGATGGTAATCAGCCCGGACGAGGGCGGCATGAGCAGAGCGATTTATATCGCCAACGTACTTGGGCTGGACATGGGTATGTTCTACAAGAGACGTGACTACACGCAGATTGTAAACGGCAGAAACCCGATTATTGCCCATGAGTTTCTCGGCAGCAATATAGAGGGCAAGGATATGATCATCATCGACGATATGATTTCCTCCGGCGAGAGCGTGCTGGAGGTGGCTTCCGCGTTAAAAGAGCGCAAGGCGGGAAAGATTTTCGTCTTCTCCACCTTCGGGCTTTTCACCGCCGGACTGGAGCGGTTTGATAGAGCTTACGCGGACGGCATCATCTGTCGGGTACTCACCACGAACCTGATATACCAGACGCCGGAGCTTCTCAGCAGAGAGTGGTATATCGACTGCGATATGAGTAAATATATCGCCTACATCATCGATACACTGAACCACGACGCATCCATCAGCGATTTGTTAAACCCCGTGGAGCGTATCCAGTCGATTGTGACAAGGTATCATGCGGGGGAGCTGGCGTAAGCTCTTGACAATCTCTCGATTTTCCGTATAATAAAATCTCGGGGAACTTGCAAATACAGGTTTCCCCAAATATACACGTCAGTTCGAGACCTTCCTGACGTAAAACAAAACTAAAGGAGACAACTGCATATGAAAACACAAAACACACAGGCGGTTTCCATCAAAACCGCCCACACTCATGCGCTCTTCATGGCGCAGGCGGCTATGATCGCCGCACTCTACATCGTATTGACCTTCATCGCGAATGCCTTTGGGCTCGCCAATTACGCTGTTCAGGTACGCTTCTCGGAAGCGCTCACCGTCTTACCCTACTTCACCCCTGCTGCCATTCCGGGACTGTTTATCGGCTGCCTTCTGAGCAATATTCTGACAGGATGCGCCCTGCCCGACATCATCTTCGGCAGCCTTGCCACGCTTCTGGGCGCACTCGGCACCTATGCCCTGCGGAAATGGAAATGGTGTGCGCCGGTCTGCCCGATTCTCGCAAACACAATTATCGTGCCGCTGATTCTCGTCTACGGCTACGGTCTGCTGATTGAAGGCATGTCGCTGATACAGTGCCTCGGTTTCTACTGTCTGACCGTGGGCGCGGGGGAAGTGATCTCCTGCGGGATTTTGGGGATGATTCTCTTAACGGCACTGCAGAAATACGGCAGCCGCATCTTTGCAAAACAGCCGGGAATTTAACCTTTCACTGTACATAAAACGACAAAAACCCTGCCGACAGACTGCTCTGCCCGCAGGGTTCTTTTTCTGTTTTATGCCGCGTCTTCTCTCTTCGTTTTAAACATATCGCCAGTATACATCTCCGGAAGCAGCGCGCTCTGATCCGGTGCCGGTTCCGGCTGGACAGGAGCTCCTGCACCGCCTGACCGGGACTGGTACGGAACTACCGTGACCGTGAATGTCGCCACAGGCTCCTTGGTACTCGTCGAAGCGGCAGTTACCGTAAAAGTTCCCGTTCTCTTCGTCGTAAGCTGCATCTCATAGCTAGAGGAGGACGCCTTGACGGAGCCTGCCTTCTTGTCACCGGAAGAAATGGTCCACTTCAACTTATCCGTCTCCAACGTTCTCGCCAGATTGCTGACCTGTGCCATAAATACATAGGTTCCGTTATTTTCCAACACAATACCGCCCTCTGCCTCATAATCAATCTTCGTTCCGGCTTCATTCGGATTTTTACGCAGTTGATCGAGACTGACATAATTGACGTCTATGCTTCCCTCTGAAACAAGCAGCGGCTTCTTTGTCGTGAATTTCTTCGCCCTGCTCGGCTTCTCATTCTTTTCATTGGCATTCACGTCATAATGCGCCGTAATCACGGCTTCATAAGTCTTGTTGCCTGACAGCCCCTTTACCTCGCATATCCACGTTTTTCCGGGCACGCTCTCTTTAAATTCGCATGTATAAGGATTCCCCGGAGCCGCCGCAGACGCTGCCTCCAAGGTCACACCCGTAACCTTATCCGTAATGTGCAGCGTATAGTACCTGCTGTCTGCCTCTATTTTCATCACCGCCTGACTCGGCTTAAATTCGATCTGCGCCGACGTATCTCTGACTGTAATCTTGCCGACAGAAACCGCCTGCATATCCTTGATCTGGATTTTTGCCGTCGCCGAGGAACTACCCATCTTGAAAGGAACTTCAATCTTATTTCCGCTCTTACCGTCAATCAGGGCTTTTGCCGTGATGATCGCATCCTTCGCGTTCTGTGCTGCCTGATCGTCCGCCGCCGGATAGGTGACCGCAAAGCAGCCCCTCTTGTTAATTTCCTGCAAAGCGGAATCAAAATCAACCGTATCCAGATTCATTCCTGCCGCCGTCCCTTTCAGATCCGTGCCGATCAGCTCCTTGATGGGAACGCTCTGTCCAATCGTCAGCGTGGTTGACTTATCCTTAAGCTGACCGGGCGCTTTTACGACTCTGATCCGAAGCTGCTCCGACGGGCGAAGCATGCCGGATGCATCCTTACCGGTCATCATAATGACCGTCTCTCCCACCTGACTGCCGTACTTCAATGCGGCAGGAGCATTCTTCGGCGCATCCACTTTCACAATGCCCACATTGCCGCTAGTATACTTTATATTCTTAAATTCCGTATCCGGCTCCATTTCCCTGTCATTCTTATCCAATAGCTGATAAGAGAACATTATCGGGGTCACCGTGTCCGTCACCTCGTATACCGGGACTTCTTCCCTTTCCGCCTTGCTGGAAATAAGAACCCTACCGTCAGCCGTCTTGAGCTGCAGGCGGATTTTGTCGAACACCAGTTTTGTCGTCTTCGTCACTTTACTGTTTGCCACCCCGGAGAATACAAGGGTAGACGCCGCCGTCTCCGAGACGTTTCTAAAGTAAAGCACATACTCCGTCTCCGCCTGAAGTCCCGTCAGTGTCACGCTGTTATCCTTTGCAGGAGCTGCCGCCGCCGACCAGCTTCCCGTGCCCAGAAAACTTGCTAATTCTGCCAGCTTTGCCGATTTATCACTGTCATTCAGTGTTGCAAATGCCGTCACGTCCATCCCCGCCTCCTTCATGGCGTTTTCCACAACATTCTTCCACTCCTTTGCCTTGTTGCCAAAGGTTGTCAGCCTATAAGGGATGGCGTAAACTTCCGTATACTGTCCTGTCGTGTTTGCCTTCCATCCCACGGTGACCTCATGATCCCTGATCAAAGAAGTACTGATGCCTGTGGGCGCAGGAAGCTCCTTCACCGTAATCTTTGCAGTCTTTGTAATGACATTGCCGGATTTATCCACCGCTGACACCGTAATATTCGCTGTGCCCGGTTTCAGCGCCTTCAGTACGCCCGTAATTCTGTTTACCGTAACCACATCCGCCGCGTCAGTCGTATAGAACACCTGAATTTCGTCCTGTTCATATTTCTTCTTAAACGTGATGTTACTGTTCTGGCTCTGCCCTACATACATGGTGGTCGCCAGTCCGTTAAAGGCAAGCGTTCCCGGCAGAAGCGCACTCTCGCTCCTGGTCTCCAGCGCGCTTTCCAAAGGAACGGAAACCGTCAGCGTCTGTTCAAAAGCAAGCGCATCCGCGCCTCCCCATCTGATCGTAAAGCTTTTTTGGAAGCTTTTCTCCACCGGCATGGCAAGAAATACTTCGGAATAATCCGCTGCTGCCTCCATATAACAGCTGGCAGCTTCGTTCCAGCCCTCCGTCAATGCCTGCGCCGCTCTCGCCGTGCCGTCATCCGTTGTAATGGTAAGGTTCTTCGCCATCACCGTCGCCTTCACGGATTCCGGCATCTTCAACTGCAGAGCAATATAATTGCCCTTTTTCTCTGCTGTTCCCTCTGTCCATTTTACACGATCCGAGTATGCCACCGCTTCGTAAGTTACGTCGATTGTTTTTCCGTCGGCGGACTTCTTCACAATCGGCGCAGAAAGTTCAATACCGTACTTATTTACTTCTTTGATGGTTCCGCTGCTCTCCGAACGGCTTTCCTTTTTCAAACCGGAAAGATCCAGATCGTATACCGTCTCGTCATACTTGGACTCTTCTCCGTCCCCGTCGTAGTCAACGCGTATCTTCATACCGGGGTTTTCGCTGACGTTTACGATCATTTTCACCGCTTCCGACAGATCAGCTTTTCTGTAAACTATTTCCTTCTGTTCCTCCTTTGGATTCGTATAGCTGACTGTAAGTTTTCCGTCCTCTTTAAACTTGGACGCGTCCGCCATGAGTTTCAAGGACAGGAAATAGCCGGATGTCGGCATGTCCTTATTCTCCTCATACCCAAGATACTTGCTGCATCCTTCCAAATATTTTACCGTTCCCGACGCCTTAATTGCCGCGCCGTTAATCGTATAGGCGGCTGTCATCCGCTCGGCTGCCGCCGCTGTCAGGTTAACGTCAATCGCCTGTATCTCCGCTGCCGTAAGACTCTCCGCCTTTTCCAGTCCGCTTACCGCTGTCTCTGTTCCGGCATATGACTCCTTCGAAATCTTCGATATGTACTCTGCCTTAAAGTCAGACGTCAAATACTGCGACTGCAGAGTCGCCGGCTTAAAATCATCCGTTCCTTTCAGCAACACGCCCGCGTTGGTGTCCACATAATACCAGGCACCGCCATCCATCTGCACGATATTGTAAGTATGCGCGTTGGCATCCGTCCCCATCAGTACTCTGCAGGGCACGCCCAGCTCTCTGACCAGCCTGTAAAACAGCAACGCATAGCCCTGACAGGTCGCTTGCCGGTTGAGCAGCGCGGAATAGCAGGTGTGGTAGATTGGCGTGGGCGTTCCGATATAACTCACGTGACCTCTGACATAGTCATACGCCGCCTTGACCTTCGCGTAGTCGCTGGCATTCTGATAAGAATACAGGGCACCGCCTGCCGTATGAACAAGCTCGTTTATCTTCTGGTCTACCTGATCCTCCTGTGCCCTAGTCGTGATGAACTGGGGTGTTATCGTATATTGGGTCAGATATTGTCCTCCCCAGCTAAGTATGGTAGGATCCATCTTCAGCCATGTCCCGAAATACACCTCAGAGGACACATCCCCAATGGCAAGATTCAGATAGTCTCCTTCCCATGGTTTCATCCCTTCCCGCTCTCTGTGGAAATCAAAGACATCCTCAAAATCCAGATCCAAACCAGTCGGATCGCTTGATGCATTCCACCACTCAGACCCGCCTGTCGCATACAGGACGGCATCTTCACGACTGACCATAGTGTCACGCATAGCCTGACAGAGCGCCTCTTTCGAGGTATATATTCCGGTCTCTATCGGCTCGTCACTCCCATCCCCTTTTTCGATGCGAACCGGAATCTGCCACACAAAATTTTCTACGCCGGCGTAACCTTCCAGCTTATAAATCAGATAATAGGTATCGCTGCCGGCAGAGCCTGACAACGCCTTTAAATATACATGGGTATCTTTCATTCCCCCTTCGCCCATCTCCGGGAAAAAGGCTACCTTATCCTCCTCCAGACAGTCAAACTCATCATCGTGTTTTTCTCCAATTTCTTTCCCTGTATAATATTGTTTACAGAGAAGCCATGTGGAATAACAATTCCCCGTCACCGGCTCCTCCCCTTCCGTGCCGTCCGCTTTAACTACTTTAACGCGCAGGGATGTCACCTTTCCTTCCTTTAAGGTAATCGAATCCAACCGGTTCCCGCTATCGTCCGTAACGTATGCGCCGACATACTCCGGCTCGTCATCCACATACAGGGGCGATGTCCATTCAAAATAGTACGCGTCTTTATTGCTGACCGGAGCAGAAAGCTCGCTCTCGTACAGCTTGCTCTCGCCCCAAATGTCGTTCTCATCTTTCTCACGTCTGCTGTACACCACGCTGGCTTTGTAATAATAGGTCTTGTTAGCCGACCCTCCGGCTACTCTTTCCACGGTATCGTCCAGATACGTATAATGACCGTCATCATCGTTCGTCTCCCAGAGCAACTCGTAGGAACCGCTTTCCGACTCGGACCGGTATACCCTGCAGCGATTGAAGGTTGCGGACACCTGAGATGATGTTTCTTCCTTCCATCCATAACTCCAAACCAGCGAAATTGCACCATATTCCTGCCTGAATTTCAGGGCTGTAATCTTCATGTCTGTTCCGCCCTGCGTAATCTCCCCATCCGCCAGCAGATCCGTCTCCGACATAATCTGCGCCGCATCGACAGTCTCTTCTTCCGCGGGTGTCTCTTCCACCGGCGCTTCTACAGGCTCCTCCGGCTCCGGCTCATCCGCCGGATTTTCCGCTGCATCCGGTTCCTGCTCCGTTTCCCCGTCCGGATTTTCCTCAGACGGCTGTTCTGTCTCTTCCGCAGGAGACTGTTCCGTTCCTTCCCCGGGTGTCTGCCCCTCTCCTGCGCCGCCTTCCGGCTTTTCGGGCGTTTCTCCCGGCAGCGCTTCTCCGGGCGTCACTTCCTCCGAACTCCCCGTTTCGCTGTCCGCCGCACCATCCACTGCAGGTGGGGTCTGTTCCCCGCTGCCCGGTGTCGGAGCTTCTGCCGGCGTCTCCGTCTCCATAGCCGCCTTATCCACAGACAGCGGATCCGTCTCCGACGCAAACGCCACCGTGGTGCTTTGCAGGATTATACATACAGCCAGCAGCATTGCAAGAATACGTCTCTTCCTCATCCTTCTTTTCCTCCTTCTCATCCTTTAAAATATGCCTTAAAATAATCTTTAACTTGAAATAAGTCATTAAACACTGCCACGCTTAAATCTCGCATCTCCTCCGTAGCAGGCGACAAATCCGGCACCATAATAGGGCGCATTCCCGCGCTGTGTGCGGAACGGATGCCATTATAAGAATCTTCAATCGCATATGTATTTTCAGGCGAAACGCCCATGCGCTCGCAGGTCATCAGATAAATGTCCGGTGCGGGCTTGCTGTTCTTAAGCAAATCACCGCCCACCACCACCTGAAAATAATCATATAGCCCCGCCGCCTGCAGCTCCTGCGTGACAGCGGCAACTCTGGTGGAGGATGCCAGCCCAAGGGGAACCTGATTCTCCGACAGATACTTTAACAGTTCCACCGCGCCCGACTTCACGGGGATTCCCGCTTCGTCGGTCATTTCGTGAAACAGCACGGAGCTTTCCTCACTGAATTTTTGGTAAGGGAAATCCTTCCCGTAACGCTCATGGACAATTTCCTCTGTGCGCACCTTATTCGTGCCGATACAACGCATGAACACCTCCCGTATGCCGGGGATGCCATGCCGTTCACCAACCTGCTCCCAGCAGTCTAAAACCAGCCTTTCGGTGTCAAAAATAGTGCCGTCCATGTCAAAAATAACCGCGATATCTAATTGCCGCATATACGTCTCCTCTGCCTCTACTCTTTTCTGATGTAGGAAATGAATTGATTGCCGTTCTCCGCAAGCCACTCCGTAGAATCATTCATACCTCTCTTTTCCAGCGTCCCCGCCACGGGATCCATCACCACGATGTTCAGCTCGTTAAAGCCTGTGATCAGCACCGCATTGCCGTCCTCCAGCATTGCCAGCACCGGAATATCCTTATTCACATAGTACAGGACCGCGTCCAGACTACATCCGGTCAAATCGAGTATCGTATCGTCCTGCAAATCGCTTTTGAGGATATCCATCACCGTATCGCCCTGATTCAGGCGTCTCTGCGTGTTTCTGGAAATCCCCTCGTATTTTAAAATCGTGTCGAGACAGACCGCCAGCGAACTATCGCTTTCCGTCACCGCATTCTCGGTAATCGCCATAATCTGATTGCGCGTGCTTCTTGTCTCCCTGCGCCACACATAATCCCCGTCGTCGTCCACAACCACGCCCGCCACGCGGTACGCCAGCTCCACCGCCCTGCCGGGATTGACATAAAGGTTTTCGATGCCGTTCTTGCCATACACATAGAAATAGTCTTCCGAAGGACCCTCTCCCAGCTCTCCCACAGAACGGTTCCCTTCAAACAAAATTTCCTTCGGTGTCAGGCGCATTAATCCCCTGGCGTCTATCTCCTCCTTCACCGTAATCTGGCAGATGGTCTCATAGGTTTCCGTGACTGCAAAACTCAGCACATTGCTGCCGTCTCTGACTTCCTCCGTGTTCATAATTTGATCATCCTGCGTGGGTACATAGCTCTCGCTTTCCGCATCATACACAACTCGGGAAAGCGTGAGCTGGTTTTCCGTAATCTCACTCTCTACCACATATACATTTTCTTTTTGATAAGTCTTTAAAACATTGCCGTCGTCGCTCTGGATTTTCAGGCAGTACATGGGGAAAGTCGTAATACCCGTACTGTTTTCCCGAACATCCCGCTTTCTCGCCAGACCGTAAATCAAATCTTCCCCCATAAAGCCCACGACTGAAATATACTCGCCGGCGCCCGCCCCGATTTTCGTCTGCTTCTGCGTATTCAGGTTCATCAGAACAAGCTCGCTCGCCGCATAGAGGTCATTGCCCTCCTGCCAGACAAGCATTTGATTGGACTCCGAAACATGGTAGCCGCCCTCTTTCAGTTCCGTCACCACCGTCTGCAGAGAAAGGGTGCGAACATCTACCGCATACACACTGCCATCCAGCATAAAATAGTAAATGCCTGTCCTGCTCAGATAGGAAAGCTCCTCAATATCCATCTTTAAAAGCTCATAGGACTTATCGTAAGGAACATATGCCATCTCCTCCACGGTGTTCGTCATGCTGTTATAGGCATAGAGCGCCACCCCCACGCAGCCCTCATGCCGTCCTCTGTTCATATAACCGTAAACGAGAAAGAGGATATTCCCCGTCTCGTCCACCGTCAGCACCCGGATATCGTGTCTGTCGTATGCGCTTCTTGCGTCCTGCAGCTCCTCAGTATTGCCGTAAAAGCTGAACAATCTTGCCAGCTTATTGTCCGTCACATTATAACTGTAAAGCTTATCCGCCACCGTGAAGGCAAATACGTTGCCGCCGTCACTCTCCTTGAGCGCCACCTCTTCCCCGGTAATCCCCAGCACAATCTTGTCATTGATATAGACGTCGGACTCCTCGTCAAAAACCTGCTCCATTGTTCTCTCAAAATCAAGAAGATACATACGATCCGGCGTGTAACGAATTCTGTAAAACTCGTTTACCCGGTAATAATCTATCTGTTTTCCATTTTTGATATTTACCAGATATTCCATGTGAAAGGAGCCTGTCTGCTCCGCCATCTCCCTGATGATAATGCACGGTTCCGACACTCTCCTTACCGGTAAGTCTCCCCACGTCACCTGATTAAAACTGGAGTGAATCGTTACCTTATGAAAAGTGGTATTATCCCCCTCCGCATTGGATTCCAGATACTTTGTCAGCTCCGCCGCCGCATCCTTGTCAAACGTGCGCTCGTGGAAGTCCATGATATAATCCAGTTTTTCACGGATATGAAGCGATTCGCTCAAAATGATGCGGGAATAGTACCTGATCGGCGCGCTGTTTTCCGGCGTAACAAGAAAGACCAGCATGTACTCGGTATCATTCTCGATTAAATCCTTTAACGTGATGGAAAAGGTAATCTCGTCCTCCCTGGTTTCATACGCTTCCACGGGTGTGCTCTCCACAAGGCGCTCCCCGTCAAGACTTCTCACTTCAAAAGCGATATTGTCGATTCCCCGCCCGTAAGTATCCATCTTTACATCTATTTTCCTGTCCTCGCCAATGGGCTGGAGGTTGTCCCGCAGATAGGCGCACTCCATACTCTGGGCATAGCCATGCAGACTCCCTACCCTGTACGCGCCCACATACATAGACAGCACAGGGTAAGTCGCCTCCCCCATTTCGGTCGTCATATCCGTATTTCCCTGATTCATGACCCTGCTCAGGATCATCAGCGCAAGCGCAAAGATACATCCGAGCAGAACGCCTTTTATGATAGCTCTCTTCATGTATCGATCATTCCTCTATCAAAACTTCAAAATGCCGTTTTGATTCATATGGCGCTTTTTGTAAATCTCACCGCATAAAAGCACCTGCACAAATTCCGCGATCCGATCCCAGTCCTGCTCTTCCTGCTGTCCTTCGCCGTCCCGCTTTAATTTATCCACAACGACCTGTGTCAGCCGGTAAATCTGCCACTTGTCGGGATATTCGTCATAAATCATACTGCCTTCATAGTCTAACCGTTCCAAAATCCCCGCAATCACCTTCTGGTATTTCTTTGCCTCAGCCGGATACATCTCCTGCAGATATTCCAGATCTCTTGTCACCGTATCCTGCTCCTGATAGAAGAGCGGCATCGGATACGCCATGTAAAACGGTAAAATTCTCGATTGTCTCATACACTCACCATGATAACCGGTCGCTTTATTTTATCATATGGCAAGACATTCGGAACGTGCCGCAAAATCCCTATTTTTTTAAAAGCCTGAAGCTTCCCACAAGCTGCTGGAGCATCGCTGCCTGACCGGATAATTCCTGACTGGTGGCTGCACTTTCCTCCGCGGTTGCGGAATTATTCTGCACCACGCCGGATATCTGCCCGATACCTGCGGCAATCTGCTCAATTGCATCGGTCTGATCATCCACGGATTTCGCCACCTGCTCCATCTGTTCTACCGCCTCGCCTGCCATCTTTGCTGCGGCAGTCACCGAATCCGTCACCTTCCCCACTACAAGGCTTCCGCTTTCGACCGCTGTGACGGAGCGCTCAATCAGCTCCTTGGTCGCCTTCGCCGCCTGATCCGATTTGGTCGCCAGATTTCTCACTTCTTCCGCCACCACGGCGAAACCTTTTCCGCTTGCCCCGGCGCGCGCCGCCTCCACTGCCGCGTTCAGCGCCAGAATATTTGTCTGGAAAGCAATATTTTCAATGGTATCTATAATGCGGCTGATCTCATCGGAGGACTGTGTGATCTGACTCATCGCCTGATTCAGGCTGTCAATATACCCGCCGCTCTCCTGAAGCTTTCCTCCCGCCTCGTCCACAACGTCCTTGGCGTGTTCCGTCATCTGCGCGATTTCCTTCGCCTCCGTACTCATATTGGAAATCGTCCCGGAGAGTTCCCCTATTGCGCTCGTCTGCTCCACCGCGCCTTGGGACAGCGCCGCGGCTGTAGCCGCCACCTGCTCCGATCCCGTCGAAACCTGACCTGATGCAGCGACAATACCCGCCATGGTAACATTCAGCTTTTCGCTGATGCCCCGCAGGGACTCCCACAAAACGGCAAAATCGCCGGGATAAGACTGTCCGGAAACTTCCCGGGTCAGATTCCCGTCCGCTATCGTGCCGAGAATATCCTGCATTTCATGTACAATCGTACCTAAATCCTTGACCAGCTGCGCAGTTGAATCCGCCAGAATCCGCGTCTCGTCCTTGCTCTTTACCTGTGGAACCGGGCTGCCCAAATCACCCTGTGAAAGCGCCCGGATCCGCTCCGCGCACCTGACAACGGGTATGACGATAGAATGACTGACTCTCATGGAAATAATAATAATCACCATACATGCCACGACACAGATTGCAGTCTGCAAAATATTTCCATACTCTGCTGGCCGCATGAACTCATCCTCATCTATCGTCACCGCAATCGACCATCCGTCCGTCCCCGCAATGGGCGCGTAGCTCTGGATATTATTGGACTGATCCTCCGTGTAATGGAACCGCTCCACACCGATCTCGCCAAGCGTCATTTTCTTCTCGATCGCCGCCACCGTCTGAAGGTCTTCATTTCCAGGATCCGCCGCCGCTTGGCGCATGACGTTTTCCCGGTTCATCACCGTCTCCTGATCCACGTAAGCAATTGTCGTACCCTCTTTGTCAAGAATGTACGCCTCGCCTTCCTCTCCGATCTGCAGCCCCTCAATGATGGACTGTAGAATATAGGTATCACACTGGAAATAGAGCACGCCTTTCACCACATCGCCTTCCCTGATCGGGGCGGCAACCATAATATAGATATCGCTGCCGTCTATGTAAGGGGTAGACATATAGCTGTTCCCCTGTACAGCTGCCTGAAAAAAGGGCTCTCCGGAAATATCCACATCATGAAACGCGTCATGACCATCCAGATCAGCCATGCCGCCTACACGCATATAGTAAGCGTCTGCCCGTTCCTGAATAAACGTCTGCTTTTCCTCCGGCGTCGTATTTTCATCCACGAGAACCGGATTCGATGCCATCTCCGCTATTGTCAGTGTATAAGTTGAGATCATGTTTTCCGCCGCCAGTGCGGCAAGCTCCGCCGTTTCCAAAGCATTTTTTTCAAGCGCCGACATAGTGGAATACCGGGTTACCGCCGTACTCACAATCCCCGCAACAACCGACACACATACTGTTGCCAATACCACTATAGCAATGATTTTCGTCTGAATTTTCCGCATTTCTTCCGTCCCCGGGCGCCTCAGATGCCGAGCCCCTTCTCCCTTCCTATTCGTCTGTGTTGTATAAACAGGGGAACGGATCAATCCGTTCCCCCATAGTACCTTGTCATTTGTGCACTGTCTCTATCCTCGCCACCGCCCGCTTCAGGGACATCTCCGCCCTTCGCATGTCCGTTCCCGGCGCATGTTCCCTGATACGCTCCTCGGCGCGGGACTTGGATTCCTCCGCACGTTCCACGTCAATCTCGCCCGGCCACTCGATAATCTCCGCAAGCACCGTGACCTGTTCCTGAAGCACCTCGGCAAACCCTGCATGGAGCGCCGCCTCCGACACTTCCTGACCCTTCGTGATCGTGAGGATTCCGGGCGCAATAATCATCGTCATCGGGATATGATCCCGATATATGCCGACCTCGCCCTCGACCGTATTAAACTCCACCATGGACACTTCATCCTCATAAAAGACCCTGTCCGGTGTGATGATCTTTAATGTAAAGTTTCTGCTATCCTCAGCCATATTTTAGTAACTCCTTACTTCTTCACGCGTGCCACCACGTCGTCGATGCTGCCCGCATTCAGGAAATAGCTCTCCGGAATATCGTCGTGCTTACCTTCCATAATCTCCTTAAAACCGCGGATGGTCTCGGAAATCGGCACATACACGCCGCTCATTCCCGTAAACTGTTCCGCCACATGGAAAGGCTGGGAGAGATATCTCTGTATTCTTCTCGCGCGTGCCACCACCAGCTTATCTTCCTCGGAAAGCTCATCCATACCGAGGATGGCGATGATATCCTGCAGCTCCTTATACTTCTGCAGAATCTCCTGCACGCCTCTTGCCACCTGATAGTGCTCCTCCCCGACGATTCTGGGGTCAAGGATTCTGGAGGAAGACTCAAGCGGGTCAACCGCCGGATAGATACCTAACTCCACGATAGAACGGGAAAGCGTTGTAGTTGCATCCAAATGCGCGAACGTCGTCGCCGGAGCCGGGTCTGTCAAATCATCCGCAGGCACGTAAACCGCCTGTACGGAAGTGATGGAACCGCTCTTTGTGGAAGTGATGCGCTCCTGCAGCGCGCCCATCTCTGTCTGCAGCGTAGGCTGATAACCCACGGCGGAAGGCATACGTCCGAGCAGTGCGGACACCTCGGAACCTGCCTGTGTAAAACGGAAAATATTATCGATGAAGAGCAGCACGTCTTTGCCGCCCTTGTCACGGAAATACTCCGCCATCGTAAGTCCCGTCAGACCCACTCTCATTCTCGCCCCGGGGGGCTCGTTCATCTGTCCGAACACCATCGTCGTTTTATCGATAACGCCCGACTCTTCCATTTCGTGATAGAGGTCGTTACCTTCTCTGGTACGCTCGCCCACACCGGTAAATACGGAGTAGCCGCTGTGCTCTGTCGCGATATTGCGGATCAGCTCCTGAATCAGCACCGTCTTTCCTACGCCGGCACCGCCGAACAGACCAATTTTACCACCCTTCTGATAAGGGCAGAGCAAATCTACGACCTTAATTCCTGTCTCCAGAAGCTCAGTCGCCGTGGACTGCTCCTCGAACGCCGGAGCCTGTCTGTGAATCGGCTCATATCCCACATCCGTGGGCGCGGGTTTATTGTCAATCGGTTCTCCCAGAACGTTAAAGATACGTCCCAGCGTGTTTTCTCCGACAGGAACCGTGATGGGAGCGCCTGTTGCAACCGCATCCATACCTCTCACCAGTCCGTCGGTGGGACCCATGGAGATACATCTGACGGTATCGTCACCCAGATGCTGCGCCACTTCCACAGTCAGCTCTCCGCCCGTCTTAAGCGGGATTCTGATTGCGTCGTTAATCTCCGGCAGGTTTCCTGTCGAAAATTTAATGTCCAGTACGGCGCCGATGATCTGAGTGATCTTTCCAAGATTTTCACTTGTCTTTCCTTCTGCCATCTCTTTTTCCTTTCACTCGTATTAAATTTTAACTTATTGCATTCGCACCTGCGATAATTTCTGTTAATTCCTGCGTAATAGATCCCTGACGCGCTCTGTTGTACTGGAGCGATAAGTGGTCTATCATTTCCTCAGCATTGCTCGTTGCGGAATCCATCGCCTGCATTCTCGCACCGTTTTCGCTCGCAACCGCTTCTACCAGACCGCCGTAGATCAGGCTGGTGACATATTTCGGAATAATCATGTCCAGCGCCTCATCGTCCGCCGGCTCGAAGTTCATCAGCGCTTTGCTGCCCGTGCCCTGCGTCTCCTCCGACGCATCCTGCACCGGCTCCACGGGAAGAAGCTTAAGAAGCGTCGGCACATGAACCACCGTGTTCTTAAATCCCGTATAGGCGAGATAAATCTCCCCGATCTCCCCCGCCGCAAAGGAAGCAAGCAGCCTATTGCACAGCGCCATCGCATCCACGTAGGACGGCTCTTCGATAATATCAGAATCCTCCTCCACAATCTCATAGCCATTACGGTTCAGGGCATCCTTGCCCTTCTTGCCGATTGCGTAGATGCGCAAATCTTCCTTCTTAAAATCGCCCTTTGTGATCAGTTTCACAACGTTGGAATTATAGCCGCCCGCAAGACCTCTGTTCGAGGTAATCACAATCACAGCCTTCTTCTGCGATTCCCCCGCCGTCAGGTAGGGATGGTTTAAGCCGCCGGTTTTCGCCAGCATGGAAGTCACCGTCTCGTACATACAGTTAAAATATGCCTTCGACTGTTCTGCGCGCTGTTTCGCTCTCTGCAGTTTCACGGTAGAAACGAGTTTCATAGCTTTGGTAATCTGCTGTGTACTCTGAATACTGCCTTTACGCCTTTTAATGTCTCTCATTGAGGCCATAGCGTCATCCTCCTAACTGCCCATTTCTACTTAAACTGCGCCTTGAACTCCTCGATTGCCTTCTTGAGCTTCGCGTCTGTCTCGTCGTTAATCTCTTTATTCTTCGCGATCGCGCTCGGCACCTCGGGATATTTCGTGTCAAGGAACTCGAAGAACTCTGTCTCAAATCTGGTGATATCCTCAACCGCCACATCGAGCAGGTACTTGTTCGTCACCACGTAGATGATGATAACCTGATACTGTACCGGCATCGGCTTATACTGCGGCTGTTTCAGGACTTCCTTGATTCTTTCGCCCTGCGCCAGCTTCTCCTTCGTATCGGCGTCAAGCTCGGAGCCGAACTGGGAGAACGCCGCCAGCTCTCTGTACTGCGCAAGCTCTGTACGGATGGGCGCCGCAATCTTCTTCATCGCCTTGATCTGCGCCGCACCACCCACTCGGGACACGGAAAGACCCGCGTTTACCGCCGGGCGGAAACCGGAATTGAACATTTCCGTCTCCAGATAAATCTGTCCGTCCGTGATGGAGATTACGTTCGTCGGGATGTATGCGGACACATCGCCCGCCTGCGTCTCGATAATCGGGAGCGCCGTCAGCGAACCACCGCCGTACTCCTCGCTCATTCTCGCCGCACGCTCAAGCAGTCTGGAATGCAGATAGAACACGTCGCCGGGATACGCCTCACGCCCGGGCGGTCTCTTTAAGAGCAGGGAGAGTGTACGGTAAGCAGCTGCCTGTTTGCTCAAGTCGTCGTAAACCACCAGCACGTCCTCGCCGTTCTCCATCCATTCCTCACCGATCGCACAGCCGGAATAGGGTGCAATGTACTGCAGGGGCGCCGTCTCACTTGCCGTCGCCGCCACTACGGTGGTGTACGCCATCGCGCCGTACTCTGTCAAAGTTTTCACAATGGAAGCGACAGTGGAAGCCTTCTGACCGATAGCGACGTAGATACACTTCACGCCCTGTCCCTTCTGGTTGATGATCGTATCAATGGCGATCGCCGTCTTACCGGTCTGCCTGTCGCCGATGATCAGCTCACGCTGTCCTCTTCCGATGGGGACCATGGAATCGATAGCCTTGATACCTGTCTGTAACGGTGTGTCCACAGATTTTCTCGTGATAACACCGGATGCAACTCTTTCAATCTTACGATACTTGTCAGTCTGGATCGGACCCTTGCCGTCGATAGGCTGGCCCAGAGCATTTACGACACGTCCGAGCATACAATCGCCCGCGGGCACCTCTACCACGCGCCCCGTGGTCTTTACGGTATCGCCCTCGTTGATGTTGTGCTGGTTACCGAACAGAACCGCACCTACATTGTCTTCCTCGAGGTTTAAAATCATACCGTAAACTTCGCCGGGGAACTCCAGAAGCTCACCCTGCATTGCATTCTCAAGTCCGTGCACACGAGCAATACCGTCCGCCACCTGAATAACCGTACCCACTTCGGATACTTCCAGCTCGGAAGCATATCTCTTAATCTGATCCTTAATGACTGAACTGATTTCTTCTGGTCTTAAATTCATGGATCATACGCACCTTTCTTAAAATTTTAGACTCGAAAGCCCGCACTTACGTGCTTTCTGTTTGACTTCGTCAAACGCTTTCTCGTTAATGCCGCAAGAAAAAAAACAAATGCCGCTTCGCGTCGCTTGTTTTTTTCTTGCGGCTATTATATCTGTACTTTTAACAGATCCTTCTGCAGCTCATTCAGTTTCGTTCTGATGCTGCTGTCAACAACTCTGTCGCCGATTCGGATCACCATGCCGCCAATCAGGGAAGCGTCCACGTTGTAGCTAATCTCCATGGATCGATACTGCGTGGTGTCGAGCAGTTTTTTCTCGACTTCCTTACACTGCGCGTCTTTCAGCGGAACAGCTGTCGTCACCGCAGCGATGCCTATCCCCTTATGCTCCTTAACCTTAGCGACAAAATATTCTAGGATGTCGTCAATCTCCCTGTAACGATCTTTCGAGATAATGATAGTGAGAAACCCGAGCAGCTCCTCAGATACCCTTCCCTCAAACACGGTTTTCGCAACCTCGATCTTCTCCTCCTTAATAATCTTCGGATGGTTCATCAGTCTGCCAAAATCCGCATTCTCCGCAAGGATTTTCTGGAGTGCAACGGTTTCCTCCAACAGGACGTCTATCTTATCTTCTTCCACCGCCAGCTCAAACAACGCGTCACCGTATGTCTTTGAAATCAGCTTAGCCATGTGCTCTCACCTATTTCCTTAAGCGTCTCTTCCACCAGACTGTCCTGTACAGTGGTGTCAATCGCCGCGTTCACAACCTTTGCTGCCATCATGGATGCAAGCACGACCATCTCGCGCTTCACCTCATCGACAGCCTTCTTCTTCTCAAGCTCCGCTTCTACGCCGGCTCTCTCGAGAATCCTTGCCGCTTCCTCCTTTGCGTCCGCCACGATTTTATTTTCATTCGCCAAAGCCTTCTTGCGCGCTTCCGCCAGAATCGCTTCGGCTTCTTTGTCTACTTCTTGAAGCTTTGTCTCGTACTCTTCCTTCAGCGCTCTGGCATTTTCCATGTCGGATGCCGCTGTATCAAGCTCACTTTTAATACGCGCCTGCCGCTTTTCCATCATATCCCGCACAGGATTAAACAGAAAATGGGAAGCGATCAGAAAGAGTGAGAATACCGCTATAACCGTCAGCACGGAATCCGCAATCAGCTGAAAATCAAGGTCAAACAACCTCGGCGCCATCTCCGCGGACGCCAGCGCTAAACTCGCAACTGTCGTACTCAAGCGTTAGTACCCCCTTTCGTTGAAATATGCGTCACAGGTCTGCACAATTATGGCAGAAGAGGTTTAACGAAGAGTAGCAGCATTGCAATCAACAGGCCGTACAGACCTGTGGTCTCGGCAACCGCCTGCCCCAGCAGCATCGTAGAAGTAACATCAGACTTCGCGCCCGGATTTCTTCCCACCGCTGCAGCAGCATGTCCCGCCGCAATACCCTGACCGACACCGGGTCCGATACCTGCGATAACCGCAAGACCCGCGCCGATAGCTGAACATCCCAAAATAAAATTGTTGTTAAATTCTCCCATTTTTGATTTCCTCCTTGTTATTGTATAAAAAATATTTTTCTTACTCCGTCGTGCAGGCATCCGTGATGTACGTCATGGTCAGCATACAGAACACATACGTCTGAATCGCGCCCGAGAACAGGTCGAAATACACGTGGAGCGCTGCCGGCCAGATAATCGCTATCTTTGACAAGAGCGCGTACACCAGAGCCATCATAACCGTGCCTGACAAAACGTTTGCAAACAGACGCAGCGACAAAGAGATTGGCACCGCCACATCACCGATTACATTAATCGGCGCCCAGATTGGCCACGGATCGCACAATCCCGCAATCACGCCTTTCACCTTCTGATACCTGAACTTGTTGAAGTGGATCAGCACGAAAGTCATGACGCCCATAGGAAACGTCACGCCGTAGTCCGCCGTCGGTGGTCTGAGTCCGAACAGTCCCGAAATATTGCTCAACAGAATAAAAATAAATATCGTGCTGATGTAGTTACGGAATTGCGGACTGAATTTGCCCATAACGCCGCCCACCATCTTATCAAGCATCTCCACTACCAGCTCAACAATGTTCTGGAATGTCCCCGGCACATCCGAGGCGTGCTTAATAACACGGTTAGCTGCGATGCAGAACCCTATGATTACCAGCATGACGATCAGCAGGCACACATGGGTCGTGGTAATCCACACGGTCTGTCCGAAAATCTCATAGGAAAAAACGCCGTGAATCATAAAGTCGATATCTGCACCGCCGGACAACATAATTCCCTGTCCCATCTTCTCACCTCCTTCTACACATGATAAATATGTGAAACATGTAACAGCGGTCTGCACCGTTACAAGGCAGTACCGTCCGATATTTCCCGCTCTTCCTTCCCCGCGCGCAGCCTGTGAATCAGCGGATTCAGATAAGCAGACACTTTCATGCCCATATACCCGCAAAATGTAAAAATCGGATTCGCGAAATCCGCGAACATAAGTGCGCCTATCACAATCACCAGAACCGCATAGCGTATGATATTTTGTGCGCCCATACTCTTCACGGCTTCTTTCTCCGGCAGGTCAAGCCCTCTGTCTAGAGACCACCACATATGATACGCGCCTGCCACCGCAAGAAATATGCCTATCCAGAGTCCGATACTGTAAGCCGGGTTTCTGAAAAAAAACAAAAGCACAATCTCAAAAACAGCGCCATATGCAAGAATGCCCAGCCATAGCTCTAAAAGCGTCGGATCAATCTTTCTTTTCATTCTCTTCCATCTCTTCTTTTTTCTGTGTGCTGCGCCTGCGCGTCCTTGCCGGCGTCTCGTAAATCTTTCTCGCGAACCGGAACACATTGGTGAAGCCCGCCAGTGCGCCCACGAAAAAAAGCGCCACCATCCAGACATTGGTCCCCAGCTTTCTGTCCAGAAACATCCCCGCAAAGGAGCAGAGAAAGATGGGAACAAGCATGTTGACGCCAAACTGTGTAATCATCATTAACGCCTGATAAACGGTTTTATGATACTTCAAAGTACCGCCTTCCCAATCCACAGAATTTCCCCTAAAGTCTAACAAGAAAATTATACCCATTTTTGGTACTTTTGTCCAGCCCAACTTCTGCGGTGGGCAAAATTTTGTGGAAACATTGACATTTATCCCTCAGCGGTGTAACTTTAAATAACAAAGCAGGGGGGACAAAATATGGCTGATCCGATTCTTTACCGCAAGAGACTGATTCCTGAGGAATGCGTCCTGTTAAAAGACGACAGGCTTCTTTATCGCGACGAGGAAATTATTGTGACTGCCTGGAACACGCTGAAACCCCGCAAGGACCTGCATCACGGCCGTTCCTGCTACTACCTGCGGGAAGGCATAAAAGTGAGCCGTTTCTATGATGAAAACGGCTCTCTTCTGTATTGGTACTGCGATATTGTAGATTATGCGCATGACGCCGGGACCGATACCTATGTCATTACCGACCTTCTCGCCGACGTCATCATCTACCCCGACGGCTTCGTGAAAGTCGTAGATATCGACGAGCTCGCCACCGCGAAGGAAGCCGGGCTTTTGACCGATGCCATGCTGAGCAAGGCGCTGCTGACCCTCAATCATCTTCTGCAGGTCATTTATGACGGCGGATTTGAGAAGCTGCAGGAGCCGCTGGAGAAATATACTTAATAGAAAATGTGTCCCCCGATTCTGTAACGGGGTTCGATTCCGTCTACGGGCGTGCGGAAATAAACGCAGTTGCTTACGTTGGTGGTGCCGCCCATGACTTCGTCTGCCGCCTGATAGCAGCTCCCGGTGGCTCTGCCCTCCGCGAGCGCGAGCGCAAGGCGTCCGCTGGCAACCGGCGAAAACTGTCCAGACTGATAAATTACACCTGTTACTGTATCGGGATACACCGAACTCAGCACACGGTTAATGACTACCGAACCGACCGCGACCTGTCCGCTGTAAGATTCTCCTCCCGCTTCACAATAAATCAGATTCGCCAGAAGATACCTGTCCCCCTCCGCGAAACTCACCTCAGAAATATCGCGCCAGCTCGACTGTGCCGCCAGCTCCGCCATACGGATTTCCTCCGCCAGCTTGGCGCGCAGCGCGGACAATTCTTCCTCCTGCTCCTTCAGCTGCTGCTCGTAGGCGAGTGCCGCCGCTTCCGCCTCGGAAATCTGATCCGCCGTAGCGTTCAGATTGCTTGCCGTCTGGCTCACCAGCCCGGAAACACGTCCCTGCTCCGCCACGACCTGCACTCTGTATTCGCCAAGCTCTTCCCTGTTCTGTTCCTGCTCCGCTTTCGCAAGCTCCAGCTCTTCCTGCTTCTGTTCCATCGCCGCCTGCGCCGCTTTATACTCGTCCAACACCTTTTTCTGATAAGCGGAAAGCTGCTCGATATATTCGTTTTTATTCAGGAAATCCGACAGGCTCCCCGAGGAAAAAAACAGTTCCATGTAGAGGTTGCTGCTTCGCTCATAAGCAAACTGAATCTGCTTTTTCATGGTGGCGTACTGCTCGTCCTTTAAAGCAATCGCTTCCGCCAGCTCCTCCTCCACCTGCGCGATTTCTTTCTCCAGATCGTCGATTTCCTCTTCCTTGTCGGCAATCTGTTCTTCCAGCTCGCTCAGGTTGTTGCTTACCTGCGTCAGCTCCGTATTCAGCGTAGAAAGCGTGCCCTGCAGGGAATTGTGCTGTTCATTCAAGCCCTCCAGCCTGTCTTCCGTCTCATCCAGCTTCCCTTCCGTCTCTTCCCGCTGCTGCTCTGCATCACGAATCTGCTGTCTGGTCTCCTCCGTAGCCTGCACGGAGAGCGGCATCACGCCGCAGAGCAGAATAAGCGCCAGACAGGCAGCCGCTCTTCGTTTCCTTTCCATACTTTTCTCCCAAATTTAACAGTTTTCAATCAAATCTACGCGTCTCTGGTGTCTCTCCCCATGAGAAAAAGGCGTGTCCAAAAAGATGTCCACGATATCGAGCGCTACCATCTCCCCGATGATCGCCGCGCCCATAGCGAGCACGTTTGCGTCGTTGTGCTCTCTTGTCAGTCTCGCAGATACCGGGTCGCCGCAGAGCGCGCAGCGGATTCCCTTTACCTTGTTCGCCGTCATGGAAATGCCGATGCCCGTGGTGCAGATTACGATGCCCCGGTCACATTCTCCCGAAGCCACCGCTTTCGCCACCGCCGCGCCGAAAACCGGATAGTCGCAGGAGCTCTTGTCCGGGCAGCCGAAATCCTTGTACTCCAGTCCCCGCTCCTTCAAATGCGCCATTACCTTCTGTCTCAAATCATATCCGCCGTGGTCACTTCCGATTGCAATCATGTCTGCCTTCCTTTCCGGAGAGCACAAACCGCGTCTCCTGTAAAAAATATTTTTTATTGCCCAACCTGTCCCTACACGTTGATAACTTTATGTCCTGCCGCCTTTAACAGCCGGTTCATGACTGCCTGTGAAACGCCTTCCCCGTCGAAGCTCTCCGAGTAAATCAGCTCCACGCCCTCGTCGTCGAACTCCCGCAGAATGCGGTACAGCCCCTTTGCCGCCGCTGCCGCGTCCACCCGTTTTCCCACGCTGCGCGGCACGTCCGCCCGGTAACCGGCAATCGTTTCATCCGTTGCAATAACACCCGTTTTTTTATGATTCCGCCGTTCCCCCGCGAGCTGCACGTTGATATAATCCGTTACCGCCTCCGCAGCCCCTTTGACGATAACCAGCTCGCCCTTTGGCGCGTAATGCCGGTATTTCATGCCCGGCGCTTTCGGGGCTTGTCCGCTGTCGTCAGAAAAAAGCGTCCTATCCTCCTCCACCCGCCCGAGCTTCTGCCGGAGCATCTCCCCGGTGATAAAACCGGGGCGTAAAATCACAGGGGGTTCCACCGTCAAATCCACAATCGTGGATTCCAGCCCAAGCGTGGCGTCCCCGCCGTCCAATATCATCTCTATCCTGCCGTCCATATCCTGCGCCACATACGCCGCCCTTGTAGGGCTTGGTCTGCCGGAACGGTTGGCGCTGGGTGCCGCCACATAACCGCCTGCTGCCCTGATAAACGCAAGTGCCACGGCATCAGACGGCATACGCACCGCCACTGTGTCAAGCCCGCCCGTCGTCTCCTTCGGCACCAGAGCCGATTTTTCCATAATCATCGTAAGCGGTCCCGGCCAGAAAGCATCCGCCAGCTTCTTTCCCGTCTCCGGCACGCTCTTCACAATGGCGGGCAGCGCCTCCATGTCCGTGATATGCACAATCAACGGATTGTCGGATGGTCTGCCCTTCGCCTCATAAATTTTCCTGGAGGAAGCCGGGTTCAGCGCGTCTCCGCCCAGCCCGTAAACCGTCTCCGTAGGGAACGCCACCAGGCCGCCCGCTTTTATGATTTCACCCGCTTCCCGAATCGCGGTTTCATTTTTATGTACTTCGTCTATTCGGAGTATCTTCGTAAGCATGTTAATTTGTTATTCCTTTGCGTTCAAGTAGTTCATAATCGCCAGATGGATCGCCCACGCCGTCTTTTCCTGATAAACCTCCGAGGACAGCTTCTGCGCTTCCTCATAATTGGACAAAAACCCGCACTCCACAATCACAATGGGCGACGACGTCTTTTTCAAAAGGTAATAACTGCTGTTCGCCTTCGCCTGTCTGGCGTTGTCCGGGTCGATCTGCTCGGCAAGCACCCGCTGCATACGCTCCGCAACCTCCTTGCTCTCCTCACTACCCTCATAGTAAAAGACCTGCGCGCCGTGCACATACTCCTCATGATAGCTGTTCTGGTGGATACTCACCGTCAGCGCCGGCTTTTTCTCCTCGATGAGCGCCACGCGGTTTTTCATGTCCTGCACTTTTTTGTTGGAGACATTCTCGTCGTAAAGTCCAACGTCGTCTTCCCTTGTAAGCACCACATCCACATCCGCCGCCGCAAGGAACATGGCGAGTTTTTTCGCAATCTTTAGATTAATATCCTTTTCCAGACTGCCGTCAACGCCCACCTTGCCAGGGTCAGCCCCGCCGTGACCGGCATCGATGACTACGCAGGGCTTTTCCTTTTCCGTTTTCTCCGTCAGAACCCGGTTCGAGGACACCATGCGCGCCCCGCCCCGCCAAGCAAACCCAAAGGCGGCAGCCAGCAGCAAAAACAATCCGATTTTGACAATCTTGTCATATTTCTCCGATTTTTCTTTCTCCATGTTACACCTAAGCCAAGCCTCGCTCTTACCCGCCATGAGCGGTATGCGGATTTGGCTCTGCCGATACGTGTCTTAGTGCATGTATATGAAGAAAGCAATCGGAAGATAACCCTTCCGTACAGGATTTTCACCACACGGTAACTTTATGATTTCAGTTCATGTATTCTTCTATCACATCCCAGACGTCCGCCGTCTCGAAACCGAGCCGCCACGCCGCCACGCCCGCAATGTCGTATTTTTCCATGATGTTCAGCTTCACCTTGATGGACTCTGCATCCTCCATCCATACCTGGCAGAGTCTGTCGCCGTCCTGAAATTCCCCATAATTCTGACACGTTTCCTCATCCCAGCGGGTAGTAATCTGGTGGTCCGACACATAGGTCTGCGCCATTTCCATGCCAACCGCCTGACTGCTTATGCCGTCCGCCCCGGTCTCCCAGATTCGGGTGTAAAACGGAAGGGCGTTAATCACCTTTTCCTTCGGCACATCCGCCACTGTATTTTCGATGCCTTTCTCCACGAAGCCGATAGAGGCAACGCTGCCCGCCTCGTCACTGCCGTTATAGTGCTCGTCATAACCCATGATAATCACATAATCCGCCACCGCGCCCTGCTCGGCACGGTCGTAATGGTCCGTATGGTTCATGGGCACATAGTTGTCCACCGAAAGAACAATGCCGTATTTTCTGCAGGGAATGGACAACTCCCTGATAAACTGGACAAAAGGTTCCCCCGCATCCAGACTCACATTCTCGAAGTCAATGTTTAAGCCGTCCAAATTATATTCCCGTGCCGCCGCCAAAAGCTGTAAAATCAAATGCCGCCTGTTGGACGTCTTTCCAAGCACCGTGTACAAATCCACATCCACGCTGTCCACATTGCCTACAAGCGCCCAGACCTCCAGCCCCATTCCGTGCGCCTTTTCCACATAATCCGCCGTGGCAAAGCTGCTGAAATCCCCCTCGTTTCCCGTCAGGGTAAACCAGGTCGGTGAAATCACGTTAAGCCCCTTCGTCTGCGCGACAGCCTCGTCCAGCGTGTCATTGCCGCCTACGCCGCCGATTACATGCCACCCCAGATTAATCTTGTGGTCACGGGTGTTTGCTTTATATTCCGGCTCCACATAGTCCGTCACGGGAATAGGCTCTTCTTCTGTCTTTTCCCCCAGCCTTTTGTTTTCCACATAACCGATAAAGGAATCCTGCGTCTTTACCTTCGTCCAGGTTTCCATTTCTTCCAGTACCATAACGATATCTCCCGCCGATACATCCGTCAGAATCTCGCTCTTGATGCCGCCCTGATAACGCACCTGCGTATCCTTCGTAACGGGCGCCGTCTGCCGCTTGTCCCATTCTGTGTAAATCTGCATATGGTTCGGCTCCGTGAAAAGCTCATAGGAAAAATTCGCGTATTTTTTTACATAATCCGCCGCGATATAGAGCGTTTCCCCCTCATAGCGGGAAAGAACATAGTCATAGCTCTCGTCGCTCTCGACAAAATCCGCATCATAGCCCGTGACCGTCCCCGTGCCTACTACGTTCGCATATACCATATCCGGCGTCGTATAAAGAAGACTGTTCTCCGACTTGTCCTCGTAAAATCTGTTGTTAAAATATTTATGCACCGTAGCTATATCAAAATAACATATGTTGTCAAATATTTTCGCGTGCTCTTCTATCTGCTCATCCTGCAGAATAATGGGGACATCATTCTCCCCCGTAATCCCAAAATACTCCGTCAAATCCGCTCTCTCTTTCGAATAAGAGTACTTTTCCAGCAGCTTTGCTCCAAATCCCACCGCGCCGATCAATATAATAAGGATGACCGCGACTATCACCGGAATTGCTTTTTTCATCTGTCCAGCTCCTTTTTGACTGTCTGTAGTAAACGCCGACCGGGCAGGGAAGCTTTCCCTTTCCTGCCCGCCGCATTTACTACGATTATAACAAACTATTCCCTTTCAGTCATTAGTTTTTTTCAGGTAATGACAGTGTCACATAGCGGGAAGCCTCCCAAAATCAAAATAATAACAGACCTTCTTATGCCGTTTCCCAAAAGGATTAACAAAAAAACTATAAAATAACTCAACCGTGATATACTAACGGCATATGATATTAGGAAGGTGGAAATAGTTCTGAAGATGACCCTGACATGCAAATGAATTTGAAAAATATCTGTATAACCTACTCATTCCTTGTGAATTATATTTTGTGTACCAAAGGAAATTCTTAAGAATTAACCCGGCGCTTAGATGGGAATAAGATATGGTCTCTGACAAGGCACGTTGCCCATAAGACTGCCTCCGCCAAAAGATACCGGCAAAGACACAGATGTTATTTATTAAATTTTCGCATGCCTCCTTTCCTTGCGGATTTATCAGAGACATCTTGTAGTTAGATTATAGCCATAATCTGACAGGAATTGCAAGCATTTTCTAAAATTATTAAAATTTTTTAAACACTTATCGCGCACTATTGACTAAAACCGACCTCTGGGATTAAGATACACTTAACTTAAGTAAGCTCTATTATTCTAAAACAGAAGGAAGAGATTAACGACATGAAAATAGAAAAAGTGAATGAGCAGCAAATCCGCTGCACCCTCACAAGAGAAGATTTACTGAACAGAGAATTAAAAATCAGTGAACTTGCCTACGGCACCGAAAAGGCAAAGAGCCTTTTCCGCGATCTGATGCAGCAGGCAGCATACGAATGCGGTTTTGAAGCAGAGGATATTCCTCTTATGATCGAAGCGATTCCTTTAAACGCCGAATGCATCGTGCTCATCGTCACCAAGGTGGAAGACCCCGAAGAGCTGGATACCCGTTTCGCCAAGTTTGCCCCCTCCGTCCATGATGATGATTATGAGATGGAAGAAACCGAGGATAACGAGGCACTGATGGAAGCCTTTGCCGACAGTGCGGACGAGGTTCTCAATCTCCTGCGCCGGATGAACGGTACGGAAGAGTCCACCCCTTCCCCGAAAACCGCATCCAAAGGACACGCACAGCCCGCCCTTCCCAGCCATGAGAAAACGGCAAGCCGTCTCTTTTCCTTCCGCTCCCTGCGCGAGGTGAGCAGACTGGCACGCGTAATCGGCACCTGCCGGGGAACCAATACCTTATATAAGGATGAAACCGGCGGCAATTATCTTTTGCTGGTCGCTCCCGAGGAATCAGATGCCACGGATTTTAACCGCATCTGCAGCTTAATCTCAGAGTACGGCAGACCCGAAAAAACAGTGAACTCCGCGAAAGCTTATCTGGAGGAGCATTTCGAGCCGCTGATTAAAGACAGCGCGGTGGAGACATTGGCGAGGATTTAAAAAATAACCCCACCCTGCCAACCGGTTTTCCGGAGGCAGAGTGGGATTTATTTTTTCCGTAAATCAGCAGCCAAATTTATACCGCCGCAATCTTCGCCATCAAATCCTCCGCGTCAATGCCATGCACCATAGCCGCTTCCTCCAGCGTTTCACCCTGCGCGGAAGGGCAGCCAAGACAATGCATCCCAATCTCCATAAGCACAGGCGCAATATCGGGATTGATTCTGAGCGCTTCTCCTATCGTTGTGTTCTTCGTAATATCTGCCATTTTATATACCTCCATTCTCCATTCTGTGATAGCTTCCGATAAATTATACATCCATTTTTTGTACCAGATACGATTATAAAAGAAAGCGTCGATATCGTCAAGCAGACTTTCCGAAATCTACGATTTATCGCACAGCATCCCCCCTCCTACTATCTGCATTTCATGAAATGACACATGCCATCATACTTATCCTATCATTTCATAACACCCGCTCTCCCGCCCGTCTGACGCGTATCTTCCATTATCGGTCTGCCGTTTTATATCACCCGTTACATTTCGATTTACCGTCAAATTTAGAAGCGTCGTAAATTCAAACAATAACACTTGAATTTTCCACATTAGCAACAAATTAGTGACAAAATTCCTGTTTCCGGAACCGTTCCCATCCCGCTGTCCGCGAGGGCTTGTAAGATTTTATAAAAATTTAATTAGTGACAAATTAGCGACAAATCGGGTGGGTTGCTCTGAATTACGTCTCTTTGTGTTTTAAAATCCACCTACTTTTTGCGCGCAAAATCCTGCAAACCCGCATGAGTACTGGTGATTTTAAAATTAAGAAAATCTTAAGAATTTCGCGCGGCAAGATGTGGAGGAGACAGAAAATCCCGCAAATTCGGGCGATTCTGACACCACCACAGACGAGCCGACAGAAGATGATGGAGACAACAAGGGGGACGATTTAGGTGATAACGAAACACCTGATATTGAAAACCCTGACGAGAATCAGGATGAGGAACAGCCCGATGAGGAAGTAACCAATCCTGACGAGACAGAGATTCCGGAGGAAACAGATGTTCCCGACAAGACCGGGACACCCGACGACGAGGAAGCCAACGACAAGACTGTCTTAAACGACAGCACTATTAACGCGCTGATTCCCTCGGACCTGACGATTACGGCGGTAGAACCCGATACGTCTGAAGACGCAGCGGCAGGAGCAACCAAAACCCTTGCTTCCGCTGTCATTACTTATACGAATGGCTGTGTTAGGGACGGCAAGATGCGTAAAGACGCTAACATCACCTTTAAGCTGGATCCGATTGCGGGCAAAAAGCTGGGTGACGTTCAGTTTAAGACCAAGGGTACCGGGGATAATGCGGTAGAGTCAGCAGCAAAGACGGCAACTCGGGATGGCGATACTTACAAAATCGAGAAGTCCGATCTGATGCATGAAGTGACCGCGGCTGACGGCACAAAAACAAAGGTAAATGATGTGAGTGTTACCATCATTGTAAATACCACGGATGTGCAATATACCCTGAAAGCTGCTGGTGACAGTTCGAGTGATCATAAGCTATATCTTATGAAAACGGAAAACAATGAAACCACGGCTGATACCACAAAGGAAATCACCGCAGCAGGTCTGGCTGACAAAATTTCCTATGCCGAAAAGACGGAGGATATTTCCTTTACGGTTAAGGCAAACGACAGCGTAACCAGCAAAATCAGAAAAGTATCCGTTGCGGCCGGAGACAATGAGGAAAAGGTTCTCACTTCCACGGGCAAAACGGCTGCTGCAGATGGCGCAAATCCGATTTACACCTTCAAGCCTTCCAATCTGGATGGTGTGGCACAGAATGATAATCAGGATATCGTTATTAAGGTAGAAGCCAGCAATGCGGCAACTATCTCTATTGCCACGAAGAGCGATCCTGCAAGCGCAGTAACATTTGGCGCGGTTGAGAATGCGGCAGAACTTTATACAGGGGCAAACGCTTTTGTAACGGCTGGCGGCGACAGTGCGGCAGCTTCTGCGGCAGAAGGGCAGAAAGTAATCTTTACGGCGGCTATAGCAGATACCACTAAATATGCGGCTCTTACGGCGGATGACGTGACAGCAACCTTCACACCGACTGGCGGGGAAGCGGAGTCTATCGACGTTACGGCGGTCAATGCCCAGACGGTTAATGAAAAAGCTGTTCCGGCGCATTATGTCATTGACCTCGCTGATGTGACCGGAAATGGCGCTCTTGCAATTACGGCAACAACCACGCTGGATGACACCAAGGACGCTGTAAAGACGGCTGATTTCACATCCGTTTCCGAGAACAGCATTGTAATCAATAAATCCGGCGCTACAGAAAACCTGGCTGGAAAGAGCGAAAAGACAGACGCTGCTACTTATGCTTTCAGCGCGGCAGGGAAACCCGGCTACGAGATTTATCAGGTGGAAGCCGTATATAACAAGGTATACAAGGGTCAGGGCGAGGGTGGCGCTGACTTAGAGACGATATCCGGCTATAAGGAGAACCTGTTTGTAGCGGAAGATACGCTCCTCAAGGATGGCGAGTTTGTGGCACAGACGGGTAATCTGAACAGCCTTACCCTGAAGTTTACAGGGCAAGATGCTGATGGCACTGCGGCGGATCAGGGACACGCAGGCAAAACATAGACGGCAAAGAGTGTAAAAGTTAATGTATACGCGAAGATGACTGCGTTTACAGATGATAAGACCGTTAGGTTTACGTCTACATCCGAGAACCCGTACTTCTATGAAGTGACCACAGGCGACACGGTCGTTGCGGACGAGAATGACGACGATGTATATACTGTAAAATCCGGCGCAGACTTCTTTACCTTTACGGTAGAAGCAGTGACTAAGCCTCTTGTTACGGCAAAGAATGGCTCGGAAAGCATCATAGGCGAGCCTGAGAAGACCGAAAGCGGTTACAAATATCAGATTGCCGCCAGTGCGCTGGAAGATTCGCAGACAATCGATATCACTCGTGATGCTTTTGATATCGAAGTCAGCTATGATAAAGCGAATGTGAGTGCAGAGGTGTTTGCTGCCGGAAAGCAGGAGGCAGAGACCCCTGATCCGGATAGCAGTGACGATGCAAAAGACGCTTACATTGGTGTGGCAGACACCTCTTACAAATTTATCATCTCAGCAGAAAATGATACCACTAAGATTTCCAAGGTGTCCTACAAGGTAGGTGACGCCGAGGAACAGACAGTGACAGCCAAAGGCGGCAACTATGTATTCAGTACGGACGTGACCGGCAACGTAGTAGTAACGGTCGAGACAGCGGACGAGTATGATCTGGTCGTAAAAGAAAACGACGAAGTTGTAACGCCCGACAAGAATAAGGTTTACAATGTAGGTCATGCTTCCACGGTTACGGCACAGCTTCTTAAAGGTGAAGAAGCGAAGTCTTTGTTCAACGCTGACGTGAAGGACGGCAATGCCGTTGCCGCTACGATTGCGCGCATCACAGGCGACGTCGTTACGCTGGAGTTTGATTCCACAGAGTACAATAAGGTACTGACTGTAGAATTGACCTTAAATGACAAAGAGAGAACGAAGCAGTCCTTCAAGGTAAAGACCACCGCGGCGGCGGCTGAGGTGAGCCTTGCAGGGGTAAAGAACGGTAAAGTTGATATTCCTGTAGATACACAGGCGAAGTATAAACTTACGGTTAAGACCAAGAATGCAAGCATGGATGGTCTCAAGGCAAAGGTAGTGCCTGCGGATGATGCCAAGAAAGCGGACGCGGCAGCTATCGAAGCGGCAAAGGCTGCTGTCGATGCTAAAATTGAAGACGGCAATCTTGTAATCACGGCGAAGCCTGCCAAGACAGGTACGGCTGATGCGGCGAAGGTTATCATCGTAGATGAGAGCAATCTGACGGCAGAGCAGAAAGCAGCTCTCACCGTAGACAATGCGCTGAAAGGCAGCGTTGTGACGGTAACCACCAAGGACGCTACGATCGTAGGCAAGAATCCTACCGTAAAGCTGGTGGCAGCGACCGACAAGACGATCAAGGTACAGCTTGGCGTTCCGAAGGAAGTCGTAGATCCGATTGTAGGTAAGATTTATTATAGGGTAGAGCTTACGGTTCCCCAGAACCCGACCTTCCCGGAGGGCGTAACCGATGCCCAGAAAGCGGCGATTACCGCGGCGCTGACAAAAGCGGCTACGGACTGGAATACCGAAGCCAACGGGAACCTGTATCAGTCAAAAGCGACTCTTGATAGCAAGGGCGGTCTCTTAGAGATTCCGGTCATGAAATTTGAGAATGCTGCGGCTGGTTTAGATAAGGGTGCGCTGTTGAGCGGTTTCTCCGTAAAGGCGACCTTACTGCAGACCACTACGGCAGATGGGCTTCCCAGCGCGGCAGCAACCACCATCGAGGGCGGCAATGCGACGCTTGAGAACCTTGCGACCAAGAACCCTTACTATGAGGTAAAGCTTGGTCTTAAGAAAGGCACCACCAACCTGATTACCGGTCAGAATAAGGACGTAGTGGTTGCGACTCCTAACTTTAATAAGCTGACCTCTTACAGCACCGTTAAGGTAGAGTTTGTAAACACTTCCACTGGAGAGGTAATAGGCACAGTAAACGGCACCAAGAATCAGTACTACGGTTTAACGGCAGAATATAACGATTTGAGCAATGCCGTGGTTGTAAATGCTGTGGGTGCTTCCTACTACTATAATGCAAATGATTATTACAAAAATCTGGGCGTTAAGGTAACGGCATATGCGGAGGATTCTGCATACGGCGCAGTAGCGACCCAAAAACTGACGGTAGTGAACGGCATCGAGTATATCGATCCTACCGCACCGTTTGAGATTTATAAAGCGGACAAAAAGGCGGCAACCTTTACCGTTACGACAGATTTAAACGGCGTCAGCGAAAACAAGAAATATGCGCCGAAGACGAAGAAGCTGGACTACAAGATTGTATCGGCATCGTATGACCCTGAAACCGACTCTGAAGAAGAGATGTATGATGGTCTGCCAGCGGCAATCAAAACGAATGTAACCGTGAAAAACGGTAAAGTAACCATCAATAAAAACTACATCCCGGCTCCCAAGGCTGAACAGAATCAGTTTAAGGTTCTGGTAACTGCGATGGATTACGCAAACAGCGATGTCAAGGAGTGTACAGACATTATCACCATCACGGACGAAGGTTTAGCGCTTGGAACGATTGCCGTGTTTGAGGAGCTTGCCGGGTCATGGAAGCTTGTAGCTGTCAATGACGGCTCTATTGAAGCGACACAGAAAGCCGGAGAGTATCAGGTAGCGATACTTAAGCCCGGCGTAAAGACCACGAAAAAGTTTTATGATCTGGACGAAGGGTCTGAGGATATTATTGATCCTGACCTTGTGACCTTCAAATCCAGCAACGCTAAGAGTGTGGCTGTTGATCCGGAAAGCGGCGAATTAACGATATTAAAAGCTGCTAAAAATGTGAGCATCACGGTAACACCGAAGGATGGCAGCAAGCCGGCAAAAAATACAAACGTACTGAAACTGAAAAATGTCGGTCAGGTTTCCTCCGCATCGCCGCTCCTTAGAATTTCCAGATACGATACTTCCGCTTTAGGAAGCTCGAGTATGCTGCATGAAGGCGGCGCGACGACGATCCCTTACCACGGCAACAGCACCAACAATTACTTTAAGCTGGATGTTGTCAAGGCGGTTCCGAGAGACGGTGGAACAGACTATGAGTCTTTCTATCTTGCAAACTACAGCATCAGCTATAAGGGCGCAAAGCAGGTTAAGAAGACCGTAGGTTACTACGGCGACAGCATTATCATCGTGGCAAACGCCGCGGACGCAGTGATCACCTTGAAGGATAAGGCAAACAGGAATGCGGCTGCCGTTGTTTACACACTGCATAACAATGACTTTGTGGCGGATAAGAACGCGAAAGCGCCTAAGATCACCACAAAGACAAAGATGACCCAGAATACTTGGGCAAACTTAGTAGAGTACACGGTAAAGGGTGGCAAAAACGACGACTTTACAGATAAGTATGTGATGTTGTCTATCGACCAGACCAAGAAGAATCCGACCGATATTGCAAGTGTATTCGCAAAGACGGGCAACAGCTATCTCGACAAGCCGCTTCCTATTCTGTTGGGCGAAAGCTTTAACCTGTATGTAAATACATGGTGCAGTTCCGGAAACTACAATCTGGTAGCTACAGTCGGTTCTTTGGAGAACGGCGTATTTAAGCCGGAATACAAGGACGCAAAGGTAGCGGTTAAGATTGCGAAGGAAAAAGCAGCTTCTTTGAGCGCAACAGGCAACTACACGCTGTCCATGAAGAACCAGAGCGGTGCTTACATTAAGTATAAGTCCGGCAATGATTGGGCGGAGTATACCGGAACCGATTGGGATGATGATTGGAACGAAAATGGCATCAATACTAAGAATTACGCAAAGAATGCCATCATCAACGGGCAGGAGAATCACTTTAGAGATTACTTCGAGGCGAAATATGACTACAACAATCGCATGTATATTACCTTGAAGAATGATCTGCCACTTACTGCGCCTGATAATAATCCGACGGCGCCCGCACTTGACAAGATTACAGATGATGCGAACAAGAACGACCGCATCGGTTATATCAGCATCAATAACGGTGTCAAGTTTATTGATGTAAAGCTGACTATTACGCTTAAGGATTACACGAAGGATAAGACCAAGTATAAGGTAACGGCAACTCCTGTACTGGATGGACCAAAGGCAGTAACGGCTCTCACGATTCTGGAAGGCAAGACGCCGGTAGATGTGAGCGCTATAATGGCTGTATCTACAGCAAACTTTGCACCGGTCTATGACAGATACGGTAACTGTTACTTAGAAGCAGCAAATCTTCCGGCAGGAAGTCATAAGGTAGATTTGTATATTGTTCCTTGGAATGCGCCGAAGGCTTACAGGGATGCGATTGCGGCTGCCAGCGGGGAGGCTGCGAAGCGCGAGGCATACGAGAAGTACGGCATTAAGACCAGCATTACTGTGAAGGCGGCAGACAAGACTACGGCTAAGGGCAAAGTTGCTCTGGTAAACAAGGGCAGCAACAAGTGGACGGTAGCGGATACCGATTACAATGCACCTACAAGCTGGTCGAAGTATACCCCTTTCAGATTTAAGAGCAAACTGAGTGTGGCGGAGACCACCGACATTACCATCAAGGCAACCGTAAACAGCAAAGATGTAGACTATGTCACCTTTGATCTGGCAGACAAGAAGTATATGTCTTATGAAAATATTTCACTGGAGGGCGGCGGAAGCCAGAAATGCATCGTACTGCCGACAAGCTATCCGATGACAATTAAGCTCGACAAGGCGAAACTTGCAGCGGCAATTGCAGCGGATGCGGCAAATGCAGACATTGCAGAACGCAATAAGCTGAACTGGGGCAAGACCCTCAATGTAAAGGCGACCTTCAGCTATGGCACGAACGGTCCGAAGGAAGATGAACTGACCTTCCAGATTAAGCTGCCCGGCAATGCAGGCGCAGCGGATGCGGCAGTCACCGAAGCGTTGACGACGGCAGAGAAGAAGCTGCAGTCTGATATCGAGACCAAGACAAAACAGCTTGTGGACAGGAACAGCTATTATACGGATGAAGGTGGCAATTTGAACCAGATTGTAATCTCTAGGATTAATGAGGCTGTTGAGTCCTATATCAGAAATGAGGTTAACAAAGCCATTCAGGGCGCGGCTGTTAACGTGGATATTACAAACGATGGTACGACACCCGGAGGGGAAGGAGAAGACCCCACATACAGTATTGCGACCTGGTGGAATGTTAAGGTAACAGCGGTAGGTGCGGCGCAAGGTGCAGAGCCGCTGTATGACCACAAGTTTGTGATTCCCGACAGTGCGAATGCTAATAGTGTTATAAGTGCTATTAATAATTTGAATCTGGGAAGCGCTGATGGCAGTGACACGACCATCAAGGATGCAGAGAACGAAGTACTTCTCAAAGTGACGGCAGACACCACCGCAGCAGAATTTGCAGCGGCAGTCAGAGCGAAACTGGGCGTGACGGCTACAAGGAATATCTCCATTACGGCAAGCATTGTCGGCGAGACTAAGAAGCCCAGCGTCACAGAGGACGGTGAAATTACCTTTAAGCTGACAGTCAGAGACTTGTACGGGGCGTCGAACAGTTCGCAATCAACGAGTGAAATCAAATATGTTCTGAAGAAGTTAGACAACTTGGCGGCATGTAAGGATAAAGTCACTGGCGGACTGACAGCAACAGTATTGTCAACCATCGTCAAGGATGCATGGAAGAACACGCACACAACGGATGCTGCTCTTAAGGCTGAGGTAATGACGAAGGTTTTGGCGAAGGCGAATGAGCTGATCGACAACAACCCGGCAATTACCGTGGACGGTTTTGCGAAAGACACAGACGGTACAACAGACCTTTTCTCGTTGACAAAACCGGCAGATGCTGCAACAGCAGGCAGCATTTCCTTCACATTGCATCTGAAGGATACCGAAACAGCGGAGACCGAAGCGAACGCGGCGGACTTCAAACTGAAAGTCAGTGCGACTACCGTGCAAGCTAGTGAAGAGTTCCAGTCTCCCGCAGAGCTTCTCAACGCAGCAAAGGCGATTACTGAAATCGACTATGCGGCAGATCAGGCTGCAGCAATTGCCGCAATCAAGGCAAAGGTTGTAGATCTGAGCAAGAATCCGGGGTATAACACGGCTGATATCGTGGTAGAACCTACTGCTAATACGGCAGAAAGCGGACAGCAGAGTAACGGGACCGTATTTACCGCTCCGGGTGAAAATAATGGCTCCATCACCAAGGTTGTTATCAAAACAGGAACAGGGGATGGCTTGTCTGCTACGGTAGATAGCATTACCATCAAGAAGCAGACGACACCGGCTCCCGCGCCGGAAGGCTGAAAAGCTGTGGCAATTTTAGATGTAATGTTCTAAGAAATACGTGAAAGCAGGGGTTGTCGCACTAAATGAATTAGTGTGCGACCCCTGCTTTTTACATAAGAGTGAAAGCGGTTGTGTGGGTTGAAAGGTACGATAGGGGGAAAAATTATGGTGGTAAGTGAGAATGATAGAGAGAATATTGAAGATGAAATGTGGGATAGGCTTAAAACATGTATCCAACAATTGCAGGAAATGGAAGCTGTGCTCATAGGAGACGAAAGAACGATGCACTGTCACACAAGGGCAAAAGAAAAAATCAGCGAAGCCATGGCTCTGGTTGATGCTTTTGAGGATTCTCTGATGGGCACAGAGGAAAAAAATCAGGTAAACGAAGCTTTGGAAAGTGCGGAGCAATATCTGGAAACACTCAGGGAACTTATTTCGGTACTGTCAGAAGTAATCCAGAAAGAAAAAGAGACTGGGGAAAGACTTGAAGAAGCGCTTGAAAAGAAAGAGGACGAGAGTGAGGATGAATGGACACATATTCTCCACTTATCGGATGTACACTTTGGAATATATATGAAAACCGGAAATGATGAACAGGAGAAACGGGAATTCTTTGACGTCATAGAGGAACAACTGTTTCCTTTTCTAAAACATTATACAGAAAACAATCATCCGATTGATATCGTTGCGATTACGGGAGATATTTCCTATAGCAACAGAGAAGCAGGTTACAGCGATTTTAAAGACTGGCTGGAAAAACTGTGCGGCATTCTTAATGTTGATATAAAGAACCATGTGGTCATGTGTCCGGGAAATCATGACAAAGACTGTAAGGGTAAAAAACGGGTTAAAGACGGGCTTATACCAGAAGGATGTGGCGAGAACAAAATCAGTGAACTGTTGACGATTGATGAAATCAGGAATAGACAGGACCAGTTTCGTTTTTATAACGATATTTGCAAGAAATTGAATATAGAACCGTTGAAAAATTTCGATACCTACACATCTAAGCGCACCGTGCCATATGTTATGGGAATAAAAGAAATAGAAGGTATTTGTTTCATTGTGTTGAATAGCGCATGGAATTCGTTCCCGCGTGATGATGAAAACAGCTCCGACCATGGACAGCTCCTTCTGGGGCGCAGACCGATAAAATTTCTGCTTAAAGACGCAAAGATTCCGGAAGAGAAATTGAAGGTTATGCTGTTTCACCATCCGCTCGCATGGCTTCATGAAGCGGAAATCCGAACCTATGGAAAAGACCAGGAGAAACCAACAGCAGCTCTGGTCAGACAAAATGCAGACATTATATTAAATGGGCACGTCCACGGCGGCATAGAACCGCCGGATATTTTGGCAAACAAAACGGTAGTATTTGGCAGCGGTACATTATACACAAAAGATAGTCATCTCAACCAGTTCGAAATTATATCGATTAACAGGACTAGACATTACTGTCAGCAAACGGTGGTATGCTATAACAGTCAGGAGCTGCAGGGGCACCTTTCCGGCTGGGAACTCACAGAAACAAAATATCCGCCGAAAATTTATTACGGGATAAGCAGGGATATGCGGGATTTGCTTACAAAATACAGCCTTGGCGAGATAACAATGGCAGAAGCTCAGCAGGAAGCCGCTGAACGTTCAGCGGAAGTCGGTCTGAAAATGATTCGGGAATTGCTTGAAAGAAGCCGGTTTCGCCCAATTAAAATAATGCAGGAAGATGTGAAAGAAGATATCCGTTTGCGGGAGACAGCATCTGATACCCTGGAGGAGTCCTTAGATAAGACAAAAAAATAGTAAAAGAAAACGGGAGAGGTGAGAATCGCCAGTGAGCAGTGTATTTGAAAGAATCACAGCAGGACAAAATACAAGATATATCGAGAACGCATCCAATTTCGAGCGCTATTTCAGCCGATATGACATGCAAAACAAGAAATACGAAGCACCGATGCGCTATGACAAAAAAAACCCTTATGAGAATATGTGGCGGGGCGGGGTACCGCTTTCATGGAATACAGAGCAGGACTATGTCTACACGGACCACGCGGACAGCCATACGCTGATTATCGGACCGACGGCATCCGGGAAAAGCCGTCTGTGCATCATGCCAACAGTGCGAATGCTCGGAACGGCGGGTGAGTCCATGGTCATCTCCGACCCGAAAGCAGAAATCTATCACAGGACGGCTGGTTTTCTGAAACAGAAGAACTATACTGTCAGAGTTTTGAATCTGAGGGAGCCGGCACACGGCAATTTCTGGAATCCCCTCGCCATCCCCTATCGCTTCTACCTGCAGGGCGATATTGATAGAGCATATGAATTTATCAATGATACCGCTATAAATCTCACCGGGATGGGCATGTCGGAGAAAGATCCGTTCTGGGACAATAGCGCCGGTACGCTGTTTGCCGGTCTGACCATGCTACTGTTTAAATACTGCAGGGACTTCCGGCAGTCGGAAAACGTGGTACACATCGGGAGTGTCCTGCAGCTGCGGAATATCCTCTGTTCCGGAGACAGCCAAAGGATTCGGAAAAATCCGCTGTGGAGCTACGCGAAAGCGGATTTATATATCGCTTCAGCATTGATTGGCACGTTGGAGACGGCAAATGATACGCGCGCCGGAATTTTGAGCGTCTTTGACCAAAAGATGCGTATATTTTCCACACAACCGGGATTGCTCAACATGCTGTCGCGTCATGAGCCGATGTATGATGACGTGGACGAAAAGCCGACGGCGCTTTTCCTTGTCATGCCGGACGAAAAGACGACCTACCATGGGCTTGCGTCCCTGTTTATCAAACAAAGCTATGAATACCTGATTTACAAGGCGCAGAACTACAGCGAAAATCAGGATGTCAGGCTGAAAACCCGATTGAATTATGTGCTGGACGAGTTTTCCTCTCTGCCAACCGTAAAGGATTTTCCTGCCATGATTACTGCAGCGCGCAGCAGAAATATCCGCTTTCACATCGTTATACAGAGCAAGCACCAGCTGACATTAAAATACGGCGACGATACGGACACCATACTTGCCAACTGTACAAACTGGATTTTCCTCACTGGCAGGGAACTGAAATTCCTGCAGGAGATATCTGCGCTGTGCGGGGAAAAGATGAGCAACGGTTGCCGGGTTCCCGTGATTTCCGCAGCGGATTTACAGAGATTTAATAAGGAGCGCGGGGAGGCACTAATCCTAAGCGGGCGCTTTAAGCCTTATCTAACCAAACTACCGAATATTGGAGCATATGACAATAATCAGTGGAAACCTGAACCGGATTATGTACATGAATCTGTAATGATTGAAATGCCGAACATAGATATGCAGGAGTTGGCAGCATGGATGCTCAAGGAAAATGCGAGGGTTTTCGCGGAAAGCTCCATACCGCCCTATTCGCTCTTTGACGACAGGCAAATGGAGCGCCAGCCATCCAGAACCAGCGGAAGAAGCGAGGGATTACTGCCGGGAATAGATTTGGACCGTTTGATAGAGGACATCGATGAAAAAATAAAAGAACTGGAGAAGGAAGAATCGGAGCAAAAAGCGGCGGAGCAGGAGGAAACGGAACAAGAGGCTGCGGAGCAGGAAGAAACAGAACAACCGCCAGTGGACAAAGATGTCCCCAAAGAGCAAGATGAGCAAAAAGGATTGGAAGACTATTTGAGAAAAATAGCAAAAGAAGTAAGACGCCGTGAGGTTACGCAGCTATATTCCCAATTAAAGTAGGAATCATTATGGCTAAGGAGGATACAAAATGAATTACGAAACAGTTATGAATAATATCAAGACAAGCCATACCGTTACCATTACACATATAAACGAGGTTGTCAACGGGCTTCTGGAAGCTTATGAGGAGGATGAGGAGCAGAGCTGGGAACAGCTTAATGAACTGATGAGTATTTTAAGCTCGGCGGATATCCGAACTTATAACGGCAGTTCCGACCATTATCACAATCTTGCGGTTTCGTTTGCACGCGCAAATCAGTACGGTTTCGCGTGCGATGTACTGAAGCTTGGGCTGAGATTTTATGAGGAATCGCAGGATCTGCTGGCTGACTTCCTCGCATACGCGACACAGTGTAATAGAATGGATGAGGCGGAAGTGTTTTTTAAAAAGCTTATGATTATGGACAAAAAATCGTGGAATTGGCGCGCGTTTGATTTCAGCATTGACTACCTGTCAGCAAAGCTTCTCAGAACATCAAACAAGGCAGAGCAGCAAAAATTCAATGCTTGTATCGACGAGCTGCTGAATGGGTACCAGAAATATCATTCGCAGGATGAAAAGGCTTATCTGTCACAGTATGTTGTCAGCACATTTCGCAATGAGAAAGACGCGGAAAAAAGACTTCAGGAAAAAATAGAAAAGCTCGACGCTCCGGCACCGAGATGTACCCTGAAATTAGCGGAGCATTTTTTCAAAACAGGGAGATATGAGGACGCGGAGGAATATATTGACCGCTGTAAACGCATTGCCCCATCTGTAGAGCAGGCTGTGGAACCCGGAAGTATCTATGCCCTCTCTGCACTGTGCGGCATGTGCCGGATATACAAGGAAGGAATCGAAAATCTGAAAGATAATAACGCATTGGAAAAGCGTGTGCGCTTAGTCTATAAGGACTGTGCCGCTGCGCACGCTATTTACTTAAAGCACAGATTCCGAGAGTACAAAGAGCTGGAGATGCAGCGCGATGTGCTGAGGGAGTTGTCCGAGGTACCGTATCCGGATGAATAAGAGAACTGATTTCCCCCTGCGGATAATCCGCAGGGGGCTTCTTTTTCATTTAAGGGGATATCACCGACTTAAATGTCCATAACGCCTACTAAAAATCCATTTCCGAAAGAGTCAAATACAACTCCTCGAAAATCCCCGCTTTAATCCGTTCCGAGAAGGAGTACTGCACGGACTCGTCCCACTGTTTCAATGCGGCAGCGCATGTCCCTTGCGTAAACACGCCTGTCTGGTCAAGCGCTTTGCCGTGCTCAAAATCATACACTGTCACCGTTTCCTTCTCTGCGTCTACAATCCAATACTCCCGCACGCCCGCCTCGCGGTACAGCTTCACCTTCCGTTCGTAGTCCATCTTTATGCTGGAGGGCGACACAATCTCAATCGCCCAGTCCGGCGCACCCTGGCAGCCCTTTTCGCTTTTCTTTTCCATATCACAGATTACTGAAACATCCAGTTCTACATAGTTGCGTTTGTCCTTTTTGATATACACGGCAAAAGGGGCTGGCAACACTCGGCATGTTCCTTTATTTTTCTTAATATATTGGCTGATTTGTATTGCAAGTTCTATAAGAAGCGACTGATGCGTCCATGTCGGCGTGTCCATCCGGAACATTTCCCCGTCAATCAGCTCCGCGCGTTCTCCCTCCGGCAGCGCTTCGATATCCGCGATGGTGTAGCCTTTTCCACCTTTCACAGCCATAAACCGTTCCTCTCTTTTCCTTAATCCAACTGTGAAAATATCTCCCCAATGCTCCCCTGCACCACCAAATCCGCAATCCCGTCCCTCGCGGTAGGGGTTTTATTGACAAGCACCAGCTTATTTCCGTTATAATAATCCAACAGTCCTGCCGCAGGATAAACGGCAAGAGAGGTGCCGCCCACAATCAGCACATCCGCTTCGCTAATCGCACGGATTGCGCCCGTAAGGGTATTCTGGTCTAAGCCTTCCTCGTAGAGCACCACGTCCGGCTTGATATCGCCGCCGCAGGAACATTTCGGTACACCCTCAGAATCAGCGATGTAATGCACATCATAGAATTTATGACATTTCTCACAGAAATTGCGCAGGACGGAGCCGTGCAGTTCGTACACCTTTTCGCTGCCTGCCGCCTGATGGAGTCCGTCGATATTCTGGGTTACCACCGCCTTGAGTTTTCCCTCGCGTTCCCACTGCGCCAGCTTTAAGTGGGCGGCGTTGGGCTTTGCGTCGAGGCAGAGCATCTTATTGCGGTAAAAGCGATAAAATTCCTCCGTGTTTCTCCTGTAAAAAGTATGGCTGAGTATTGTTTCCGGCGGATAGTCGTACTGCTGGTTATAAAGGCCGTCCACGCTCCGGAAATCCGGAATGCCGCTCTCCGTGGACACCCCCGCGCCGCCAAAAAAGACGATGTTATCCGATTCGTTTACCCACTGTCTCAGTTGTTCGATCTGCCCCATAAGAATACCTCCTTCTTAGATGATAATTTTGTAATTGTGTTAATTATGGTGTTATATTTTGATATATTTCTCTTAAAAAAGAGTTGACACGACGAAATAGTTACGATATTATAATTTTAAAGGTGTTACCCTTTAGCAAACGGTTCACCTTGGTTTATGTTATATATCAAGAAAGCAACTCATCCGTGGTGGGGGCGGTTGCTTTTCTGATGTTTATGTATCTTGTATGATTGAATGGTATTGATCGTCGTGACGATGATACTGATTATCGTCACGACGATACCAACAATCTGTACTGTCGTTTCTATCATCATATCCTTTACCTTTCGGAAATTTTCCATTGTATCACCTCCCAAGATACCGGAAGTTCTCAAAATGTACTCATTTTGGCGAAAGGTGAACCGCTTACCGTTTTAGGTAACACCTATATCCATTATATTGAACTACAAAGGATAAGTCAACTAATTTCAATAAAATATGCAAACGAAATTACGTTTATTGTATCGTTTCCCCCGCATTCTGCAACAGACGCAGGGGAAACGTAAATGTTGATTAATTATGCGCTCCCAGTCCCAGCCGATTCACAGCCGAGAAAATCGCCCGCACAGACGCACGCGTGATATTGGAGCTGACGCCCACGCCATAGGTCACGCTGCCGCTCTCGGCATCCAGCAGATGAATGTATGCCGCCGCCTGGGAGTTGGATCCGCTCTGGAGTGCGTGCTCCTCATAATCCAGTATTTTTACATTGATATCCAGCGTCTCCTGTAATCCGCGTTTTACCGCGTCGATGGGACCGTTGCCCACCGCCTCGAAGCGCTTCTCCTCGCCTTTGTCGGTGTAGACCACGGTTACCTTTGTATCAAACTCAGATTCCGTCTCTTCGCTCAGATCATCCACCCGCAGCTTTCTAAAATGAAGCGGCTCTTTCTTCAGCAGATACTCCTGACGGAAGCTCTCCATAATCTGGTCCGGACTGACCTCGCCCTGCTTTTCGGAAATTGCCTGAATGACATTGGCAAACTCTCTGTGCATTCCTTTCGGTAGCTTGAAACCGAAATAGGTATCCATGACAAACGCCACACCGCCCTTGCCGGACTGGGAATTGATGCGCACGATCGGCTCGTACTCCCTGCCGATATCCGCAGGGTCAATGGGCAGATAGGGCACCTCCCAGTATTCATTGTTCCGCTCCTTCATCGCTTTCACGCCCTTGTTGATGGCGTCCTGATGGGAGCCGGAGAAAGCGGTAAACACCAGCTTGCCCGCGTAAGGGTGTCTGGGATGTACGGGAATCTTACAGCACCTTTCATAAATTTCAATGCTCTCATTCACGTGCTCGATGGCAAGCTCTGGGTCAATGCCCTGCGAGAACATATTGTAGGCAATATTCAAAATATCCACGTTTCCGGTTCTCTCCCCGTTTCCGAAAAGGGTGCCCTCCACGCGTTCCGCGCCCGCAAGCAGTGCCAGCTCCGCGGTCGCCACGCCGGTTCCTCTGTCGTTATGGGGATGTATGCTTAAGATAATCGCTTCTCTGTTTTCGAGATGCTTGTTCATCCACTCGATTCTGTCTGCAAAGACATTGGGGGTCGTCATCTCTACCGTGGAAGGGAGATTGATGATCATGGGATTCTCCTTGGTGGGACCCCATTCCCTCTGCACCGCGTTGCAGACCTCCAGCGCGTAATCCAGCTCCGTGCCGGTAAAGCTCTCGGGCGAGTACTCCAGGATAATCTTGCCGGGGAAGTTAGCTGCGTGGCGTTTTACCATCTTCACGCCCTCCACGGCGATATTGGTAATCTCCTCGCGGCTCATATGGAAAACCACATCCCGCTGCAGGGTGGAAGTGGAATTATAAATGTGAACGATTGCCTGCTTACAGCCCTCGATGGCTTCAAAGGTGCGCTCTAAAAGCTCCTCCCTGCACTGTGTCAGCACCTGCACCACCACGTCGTCGGGAATTAACTTCCGATCCACGAGCTGACGCAGGAAATCAAATTCAATCTGGCTTGCCGCCGGAAAACCGATTTCAATTTCTTTAAAGCCCAGCTTAATCAAGTAGTTAAAAAATTCAATTTTTTCAGACACCACCATGGGGTCAATCAACGCCTGATTGCCGTCGCGCAAATCCACGCTGCACCAGACGGGCGCCTTCTCAATCTGCTTGTTGACCCACTCCCTTTCGGGGTAATCCACCACCGGGTTTCTGCGATACCTCTTATAGTTTAACATAGCTGCTCCTCCTTTATAACGTTAAGGAACCCGCTGCATAAATACAGCGGGTTCGTTTAAACGTGACACTATTCTCCAAGACCGCTCTCTATGGCATCGACTAGCGCCTTAAGAGCTTCTTCCTCATCTTCACCGTCACACACAAACTCGATTTCATCGCCACACTTGACACAAGCCCCAAGCACGCTTAGGACACTCTTGGCATTCGCTGTATTTTCACGAAATGTAAAGGTTATCAGAGATTTAAACTGCATCGCTTCCTTACATAGGATGCCTGCCGGTCTTAGATGTAGCCCTGTCGGGTTTTTGATGACTACCTTCTGACTTACCATTGCCTTTTCCTCTTTCTTACATGATACTATGAGTATACCATATCTCTATGCGTTATCTCAAGTCCTACAGCATAATATTCTGTATCAGTTCAGCGAGCTTTTTCGCTTCCTGCGTAATGACCTTCTGATCCTTACCCTCAATCATGACCCTGACGAGCGGTTCCGTACCGGAAGGACGAATCAGCACGCGGCCTTCGCCCGCAAATTTTTTGTCAAGCGCAGCGATTGCCTCCGCGATTTCGGGATAATCCATAAACTTCTCTTTCTTGTGGTTGGGCACTTTCGCGCCGACCAATGCCTGCGGCATCACTTCCATAATGGATGCAAGCTCAGACAAGGGTTTTCCCGTCTCTACAACTACCTGCAAAAGATGCAGCGCGCTTAAGAGCCCGTCACCGGTCGTATTTTCATCTAAAAAGATGACATGACCAGACTGCTCGCCGCCAAGGCTTGCGCCGATTTCGCGCATCCGTTCTAGCACATAGCGGTCGCCCACTTTCGTCTGCTCAATCTTAATCTTGTTCTTTTCGCCCATCAGGAAAAAGCCGAGATTACTCATAACGGTCGCCACGATAGTATTCTTGTTCAGCTTTCCCTGCGACTTCATGTGGTTGCCGACGATCGCCATAATCTGATCGCCGTCCACGATATTTCCAAGCTCATCTACCGCCAGCAGCCGGTCTGCGTCGCCGTCGAAGGCAAGGCCGAGCTGCGCCTTCTCATAGACGACTCTCGCCTGCAGCTCTTCCATATGGGTGGAACCGCAGTTCGCGTTGATATTCGTGCCGTCAGGATTATTATGAATCGCCACAACCTCCGCGCCGAGCTCTTTCATGGTTTCCACAGAAGTGTAGTAGGATGCGCCCTCCGCGCAGTCCAGCACAATCTTCATGCCGCGCAAATCTACGTTGACTGCTTTCATCGCGTGGTTGATGTATTCCTCTCTGGCGTCCGTGCGGTACTTGATCTTACCCACGCTTGCACCGGTAGGGAACTTCACGCCCTTCATGTCGCTCTTGATCAGCGCTTCAATCTCATCCTCCAGCGCGTCGGGAAGCTTATAGCCGTTCCCGTCAAAGAATTTAATGCCGTTAAACTCTACGGTATTATGGGAAGCGGAGATTACCACACCCGCATCCACTTTATACTTTCTGGTAAGGTATGCCACTGCCGGGGTCGGCACCACGCCCACATACACCGCATTCGCGCCCACGGAACAGATGCCTGCCATCAGCGCATTCGCCAGCATATCCCCCGATATTCTCGTATCACAGCCCACCATAAGCGTCGGCTTGTGCTCATTTTCTCTTGTCAGAACATAAGCTCCCGCCTGCCCAAGCTGCATCGCCAGAAGCGGAGACAACTCCTCGTTCGCCACTCCACGCACTCCATCCGTACCAAATAATCTGCTCATACACACCTCCATGACTCCATTTAATTTTCATTTGAAATAATGTGAACGCGGACCTCCGTCACACCATTCTGCTCAAAATTTCGTCCCTCCACAGTCGCATTTACAGGCATCCAGTAGCTGCCCTCCGCAAGCTCCTCCATATCTTCATCCGCCATCCATGCTTCCACGTCCACCACGGCATTCACTTCCTCCGCCGTCACTTCATTCAGAACCGCAAGCAGTCCGCGGAACGTAATGCTGCACTCGTTTGCCGGCTCCGTAATCACGGCACGGTAACCCTCTGGAAGACCGTCAAAACGAATCTGCCCTACGGGAATCCGCACAGCGCGGTCACGCTCCGCTTCAATCTTTGCCGTAACCTCAATCCTGCCTACAAAATTATCCTCCGCCAGCACCACGCCGTCAGGCAGGTATTGATTGACATCTGCAAGCGTTGTCACATCCTCGACGGCATCGGTCACGTCGAGAACGCCTGCGGGAATTGTTATTGCTTCCACATTCTCTAACAGCTTGGAACGACCTGCTACCGTAACCGTCCCTTTACTGAAGGTTACCTCTCCCGTAAACTGGAAACCGTCTCCGGGTGTGCCGGTCACCTCACAGCTAATGGGCAGTGTCTTACGCTCCAGAATCTCCGCGCTGACCCGCACCTTGGAAATGCTCTTCTCAATGTTCGCAGCGGTGATCTCATTCCCTTCTTCGTCATAGAGACGAACTTCGCAGTCCGTGTTGATGTTGTTGGAAAAGCCGGAAATATCCACCTCCGCCTGCGCTTTGCTCACACGGGCAATAATGGACTTCGGACCGGAAATCCGGATTAGGTTCTGATCCGTGGAAACGCTTCCCACCATGAAACCCTCGCGCACCTCGCCTGTGGTGACAGATTTCACGGGAAGGGAGCGGCTCAGCTTTTCTTCAATACTCAGACGCACGCTGTCGATATTGCCGCGTATGCTGTCCAGCTTATCATTGTATTTATTCGTGGAAAGCTTGATCGCAACGGTATCCACGCTGGTCAGGTCGTTGATATCCGCCACTGCCACGATATTGCTCCTGTCCAGAGAATCGATAATAGATCGCGGTGCGGAAACCGTAACCACGTCAATCATATCTGTGCCGTCGAGCACTTCGTAAACCTGCCCCCTCTCGGTAATCAGGTTCGCGTTTTTAATGGTGACCGGCACGTCCGTGACCCGATAGGTCATAATGGGGTCGTTGATATTCGTAACGACCAGCCAGAGAACTGCCGCGCTGAGAAAGGAAGCGATTTTTAAGCCCCAGTTTCGGGTAAGCTTATTCTTCATTCTTAACCCCTGCCTTTCCTATGCTTTTGCCTTTAAAGAGTTTGCGCTTCTTCTCCTCTATCGGTTTATCCTGAATCTCTAAAAGTCTTTCTTTCAGCCGCGCCGCATCCAAGCCACGCTCCAGGTCGCCGCCGTATGCCACGCTGATTTTCCCCGTCTCCTCGGACACAATGACCGTCAGAGAATCGGTAACTTCGGAAATACCTACGCCTGCACGGTGTCTCGTTCCGAGGTCCTTACTGAGCGCCATGTTATCCGAAAGCGGCAGATAGCAGGTGGCGGACACGACCCGGTTTCCCCTGACGATTACCGCCCCGTCATGCAGGGGGGTATTGTGCTCGAAAATATTGATAAGGAGCTGACTGGAGATAATGCCGTCCACATCAATTCCCGTTCTTTCATATTCTTTCAGGGACTGCTCATGCTCGATGACAATGAGCGCGCCCGTTTTCACCTTTCCCATTTCAAAAGAAGCCTTTACTATTTCATTTACCGTGCGGTCGGAAAAACGACCGGTTTCCCGCTTATTGGAATCGAGAATAGAAGCAACGAAATTTTTCCGCCCCAGCTCCTCTAACGCGGCACGAAGTTCCGGCTGTAAAACGACCACGAAAGCCGTGGCTGCAATACTGATGATATTGGGAACAATCCAGAGAATCGTATTCATCTTGCAGAAAGCGGCAATCACAATAAAACCCAGAATCACGATAACGCCCTTTAAGAGCGCCCATGCTCTTGTATTTTTAATCCACACAAGAATATGGTACAGCACGAAGGTCAGAATAGCGATTTCCGCCACGTCGTTCCAATGTATCGTAGGCATGTGAAGTCTTGCGAGATAGACGCCAATCCAGCTATTCAGTTGTTCCATCTCTCCATCACCTGCCTTCTGTGTCAATCTCTGTCTCTGTCATTGTAACGGTATTCCGAGTGATGTGCCGGTCTTGTGCTTCTGCCGGGCGCGCTTTTTGCCGAGCTGATCTGCTTCACTTTTTTCTCCGGCTTCGCCACGGTGACCTTCGGCACCGCCTTCACATAATAATAGTACTCATCGTCTTCAAATTGAACCTTTTCCGTTCGACTATAATCGACATAAAATACGAAAAACTGTAATATCAGCACGAGCAGGAAAGAAACTATCGTCCCCAAAATCACGCCCAATAACGACTGATTGATCTCAAAAATTAAGTCTCCCACAAGAAGCACCATGATATTCACCACCGCGCCCGCGGTCATGGCAATCGTCCATGCGTAATCAATGCTCAGACGGCGCAGGAGATAAACGATGATCACCGTGATGGCAAACGCCGCAATCGTCACAACCATTTCCCGATTTTTAATCAGACCGTCAATAATAAACTTAAATTTCGCCGCCGTCTCTTCATCCGCCATCGCCGCAATCACTGTCGCATTCTGCGTTACATAATGGAGCATGTAGTAGACGATCACACCGCAGGCAACGGAAACCGCCGATGTGGGCGCGCCGACCAGCCCCATGGATATGGGGAGTACATAAGGGATCCGCAGAAGGAAGCAGAGCGGCATAAGCACTACCACAACGGTATCTTTCGGAGAAAACCGCAGATACAGTAAAAAGAGCAGCAGAAAACCCGCGCCGATTACCGCGGCGCACTCCATACTGAAAGTGTAGAGATGCAGCAGCACAAAAACCGCGCTCATCAGGACAATGAAATTCATCGGCATGAAGGAGCACATAAGAGCCACGATCAACACCACCGTCATTCTGGTAATCGACTCCATATAACCCAGTCTGGAATTAATCAGGCAAAGGGTGATAAGCGCCAGAAGGAACTTTAAAAGCGGTGTGATATACACCTCATATTTGCTGTAAATGGTTAATAGTATCTGTTTCGCAACCAGTAAAGTAGTCATGTAAATTAGTCCTTTTTTTCGTTCTTGTACATGGCGGAGAGCTTGTGCAGATTCATGTAATATGCACGCAGACTCTTGCTTGCCCTGCTATACCTGACCGTGTAAACCACATAGGAGATGAGAGCGTATGCACCCACCGTCCCCAGATAAAAGAAAAGAACATTCTTCGCAAATCCGAGGAGATCCATCTTGTAAATCTCTGTCATAAAAACTTCAAAATCATAAAAAATGTACATAGCAAAAACCACTACAAATGCGATGGTTGCACTTATAATGGATTTAAGCACCTGCCAGCCTATATAGTCGCTCCGAAAATAACTACCGATGGCAAGACATTTCTTACCGTCACGCGCCTCGTAAGATGCCATCTTCGTCATCAGAACGACTCTCTCTTCATTTAACATATATTTCTCCAATTTCCGACAGAATCATCAATTCAGGAAACGCATCTTCGGATTTTCCTTCGGGTCCTTTTTCTTCTGAACCTTGGGCGGCTCGGGCTTCTTGATGCTGGCGCCCAGCTCGTTCGCCATGGTGTTTTTGCACTTCTGGCAGAAGCGTCCGGACAGGATAGCGGCGCCGCAGTTTTCACAGGAAAGCGTAACGCCCGACTCCGCAGAAAGCTCCAGCCGCTCTTCACGAAGCCACTGGTGAATCTGGTTCGTGGAAACGTCACATGCTTCCGCTACCTGTTGGATACCCGCATGACCGTTGTCCTGAATATACTTCTTTACTTCCTGAAACTTTTCCTCAAGTTTCTCACGGCACGCCATACAAATCGGCGGTCCGGAGACATAGTTAAAAAGATTTCCGCATTTCCTACAATTCCTTACGTTCATACCTTACCTCCCTGAGACAAACCGGTACCTCATATCCCCCTGCCGATGGCAAGAGTTATGAAATAAATCCGCTCTACACCCGCTTTTTTAAACTCACGGCTCATGGCGTCCATGGTACTGCCCGTCGTGTAGATATCGTCAATGATTATAATTATATTTAATTTTACATCATTATGGCGGATTTTGAAAGCCCTTTTCAAATTATTTTGCCTTTCCGCGGCAGATAAGTCTTTCATGGGCGCGGTTTTTTCCACTCTCTCTATCAAATCGGCACGTACCGGGATTCCCGTGCGCGCGGAAAGCTCCTCCGCCAGTACCTGCGCCTGATTGTAACCGCGTTTCCTGTACCTGCTTTTATGAAGCGGCACGGGTACAAGCGCTTCCGCCCCGCATGAACAGATAAAATTTCCAAGCTGTTTATGCATACAGGCAGCGTAATAGGCGGCGTACTCCCGCCTGCCCCGGTATTTAAAGCGGGCGATGGATGCGGAAACGCTCCGGTAGGAAAAGAGGGCGCGCCCGCTGTCAAAAAGGTGCGGATGGGCGGCACAGTCGTCGCAGTATTCCTTTCCGCCGTCCCCGATATGTTTCCCGCATTTGAGACAGCGCGGTGGTTTGATATAGCTAAGTTTAGCGGCGCAGTCGTCGCAGATAAGCGCGTTCCAGGGCTTGACCGGCTCGTCGCAGACAGGGCAGCGGCGCGGAAAAAGAAATGTCACGGCGGCATCCACAGCTGCGCGCAGACGTGCACTTTTTGAAAAACGCGGGGTGAGATGTGTGCCGGAAGCAGGCTGTGTTTTTGAAATGTGCTGTATTTGGTTTGTCTGCATAGATGTGTCCTTTCTGATGTGTCTGTTATGATGTGTACCCGTTTTGATGTGTGTCTGTCGAATGAAACTGTACGGCTGACATATGCGCCTGTTATGCTGACGGCATTGGCATATCGCCGGATTCAAACTGCAGCGCCTGAATCTGATCAAGAAAGCCGGTGTAACGGTGGTTCTCCCGGTTATTTTCCACCATCTTGGAGAGTGTGGCGCGGCTTCCCAGAATGGTGACACATGCCTTCGCGCGGGTAACGCCCGTATAGAGGAGATTGCGGTTAAAAAGCATATGCGGTCCCGTGAGGAGCGGCATGATCACGGCGGGGTATTCGCTGCCCTGCGATTTATGTATGGTGACGGCATAGGCAAGCTCGATCTCGTCCAGCCCGGAATACGGATATGTGACCCGTCTGTGTTCGTCGAACTCCACCACCACCTCGCGGGCGTACTCGTCAATCGTGCGGATCACGCCGATATCCCCGTTAAAAATCCCCATTCCACGGTCGATGGGTATGTTGTAGCGGCTCACCACTTCCCAAGGAAGCTGATAATTGTTCTTAATCTGCATGACCTTGTCACCCTCTCTGAAAAGGGTGTCTCCGGACTGGCACTCGCGTTTTTTCTCGTCCGGCGGATTCAGATACCGCTGCAAAATACCGTTTAACGTCTCCACGCCCAGCTTTCCCTTGCGCATAGGCGTGAGCACCTGAATGTCGTAGGGTGTCGCGTCCACGTAGCGGGGCAGTTTTTCCAAAATAAGCTGTATCATATGCTTGTATATGACGTTTGTGTCGTTTCTTTCCAGAAAGAAAAAGTCCTTGCTCTTATTATCCAAAACCGGCTCTTCGCCCGCATGGATTCTGTGGGCGTTCAAAACGATATCGCTTTCCTTCGCCTGCCGGAAAATTTTTTCCAGCACCACAGTCTGAAACACGCCGCTCTTTATCAGATCGGAGAGCACCTGCCCCGGTCCCACGGAAGGGAGCTGGTTCACGTCGCCCACCATAATCAGGCGTGTTCCCACGGAAATCGCCTTCAAAAGCGACTGGAACAGAAAGATATCCACCATGGACATTTCATCTACGATGATAACGTCTGCTTCCAGCGGGTTTTCCTCGTTGCGTTCAAAGCGCGCCGCTTTTCCTTCCAGAGCCGCCGCTCCGGAAAGCTCCAGAAGCCTGTGGATGGTGCGGGATTCATAGCCCGTCGCTTCCGTCATGCGCTTTGCCGCCCGGCCCGTAGGAGCCGCCAGGCTGATATCCATCCCCTGCGAAAGAAAATAGCGGATGATCGCGTTGATGGTCGTTGTCTTGCCTGTACCCGGACCGCCGGAAAGAATGAACACGCCGTTTCTAATACTCTCCAAGACGGATTGTTTCTGCAGACTGTCCAGTACAATACCGAGGTCTGCTTCCACCCGGTCTATTTTTTGCAGAAGCGCTTCCTCCTCCGCAGGGAGAAGTGTTTCCGATATATTCAATTCGTGGAGCATCCGCGCGCAATTTAATTCAGCGTAGTAAAATGTGCTGGCATAAACACGGCATTCCCGCGTGGGCATACCGCTGTTTGTATCGGGATTACCGTTCACTGTCCTGTTCAGAGCCGCGCCGCTAAGGGCATCGCTGTCCGCAACGGGAACATATTTTATCACCAGTTTTTTGTCCATCGCCAGATTTTGGAGCTGCGGCTCCATCAGGGACGGTTTGATTCCCAAAAGCTCCCCCGCCTGCGCAAGAAGCCTGTCTGCTGGAAGATAACAGTGCCCTTCGCCGCCCGCCTGCTGCAACATGTAGAGTAGTCCGCTCCTGATACGGTAATCGGAGTCTGTGTGAATGCCGATTTTCGCCGCAATCTCGTCCGCAATCCGAAAACCGATACCCTGAATGTCCTCCGCGAGACGATAGGGGTTTTCCTTCATCACGCCGTAAAGTCCCATTCCGTAAGTTTCATAAATGCGCAGTGCGAGCGTATTGGAAATGCCATAGCCCTGCAAAAAAGTCATGGCGTCCCGCGCATCCCTCTTTTCATAAAGGGACGCCGCGATTTCACGCGCTTTGCGCAGGCTGATTCCTTTTACCTCCGCCAGGCGTTCCGGCTCCTCCTCGATGATGCGGTAGGTATCCGCGCCGAAAGCCCTGATAATCCGCTTCGCCAGCGCCTCCCCCACGCCCTTTACGGCACCGGAAGACAAATACCGTTCCATGCTAATCTCATCGCTGGGTGGAAGTATTTTGTACTGTTCAATCTTGAACTGTTTACCGTATATTTGATGCTGGGTATACTCCCCCTGCGCCTCAATCGTCTCGCCCTGATCCATGGTCTTAAAAAAACCCACGCAGGTAAGCTCGTCCTCCTGCGTGAGAAGATTCAAAACCGTATATCCGTTGTCTTTGTTGCGGTAAATAATGTGGTCAATAAACCCTTTGACTGTTTCCATAGAATCTTATGATATGTTGTAGTTGATTTTCGCCTGCTCGTACAGCATCTGCGCCAGAGAGTTGGAGCCCTGCGTCGCAGTCTGTTCGGAAATCTGCTGAATCACGGAGTCTTTGAAATAATCCACCATCTGGGAAGCGTAGCCGTCTTCGTCATCGCTGAAAATGTCCACGGTTTTCTGCATTTCCTTATAAACCTGTTCCCACAGATAAGCTTCAAACTGTTTGCAGGCATCAAAGAGAGCATCGTCTTCCTTTGTATTTTCGGTGCCGTTCGCGTTCCGTGTATTCTGCACATTCTGCAGATTTTTCTGCAGCGTCTCCGCCGCCACGCGGTTAGCGTCGGCCATGTAATTGGTGTATGCGGATAAGTTAGTTAAGTCGTTCATGTGCGTTCTCCTATATGTATACGAGCCGTTTCATTCATAACCCGCTTCGTGGCTTACTCAGCCCCAATTTTGCACGGCTCTTAGCGTTTCAGGTTGTTGGCTACTTCCAGCATAGAATCGGAGGTTGTGATGGACTTGGAGTTCATCTCGTAGGCACGCTGCGCTACGATCAGGTTTACCATCTCGTTTGCCACCTGCACATTGGATCCCTCCAGATAACCCTGAATAATCCGGCTTCTCTGCACATCAGCCTCGGTAGTTTCGTTCAGCGCACGACCGCTTGCGTCCGTTACCACAAAGAGTGTATCACCCACTCTTCTTAAGCCGCCGGGATTGTTAAACTGGAACGTACCAATCTGTATACCGATAGGCTGCGGGTTGTTCTGCGCATCAGGATAGCATATCTGACCGTCTTCTGTAATCGAAAGGTTGCTGGCTATGTATCCCGCATCGGTAACAATGGCACGCCCTTCCGTATCCAATACCGGAAGTCCGTCCGCATTTGTCAGGGTCATGCGGTTGTTGGCGCCGATTGCCCATGTAAAATCACCGTTCCTTGTATAATGAATGGTTCCGTCCTCCCCGCGCAGAGCGAAGAAACCGTCGCCCTCAATTGCAAAAGAAGTATCGGAAGCGGAGTCTAAAAGACTTCCCTGCGTAAAAATCTGATTAATCGAAGCAGTGCGGACACCCAGACCTACCTGAGAAGTCGTCGGCTTCGGATTCCCGTTCGCCGTCGTCGTAATGGACTGCAGATTCTGGTACAGAAGAGACTTAAACTGTGCCACCTGCGCCTTATATCCAACGGAATTGACGTTGGCAAGGTTATTCGCTATCGTGTCTACATTTGTCTGCTGTGCATTCATGCCGGTCGCGCCCGACCATAAACTTCTAACCATAGTATTCTCCTTTACACGCTTTCTCTATTTCCTAACTCTTATAATTTACCGTTCTGATTTACTGCCTGCTCCAATGTCTCATCGTAGGTAGTGATGACCTTCTGATTGCTCTCATACTGACGCTGCAAGGTAATCATGTTGACCATTTCCGTCACTACGGAGATATTCGACATTTCCAGATAGCCTTGATGAATCTGCGTGTTTACGCCCGTTTCACCCCGGTCAAGCTCCGTCGCGCCCTCAACAGGCTGGAAATAATTTTCACCGAAGCGCTCCAGATAATTGTAATCCTCAAAATCAGTAATACCGATAGTAGCTACCGCAGCGCCGTCCTGCGTGATCAAGCCGTTACGGCTAATGCTTATGGGAAGAGCAGTGTCCATCTGGATTCTCCGTCCGTCCTCGTCCAGCACATAGTCGCCGTCCTGCGTCTGCAGAAACCCCTGCTGGTTCATGGTGAAGTTACCGTCTCTGGTATACTTGGTGGAAGTCTCTCCGCGCTTGTTGGTATACTCTACCGCGAAGAAACCTCTGTCGGAAAGAGCCAAATCCAGCGGATTTCCCGTCTCCTTAATGGGACCTTCGGAATAATCCACATAGTTTTCACCGATTTTTACACCCAGATTCACGCCCGTTCTCCTGACGCGCCGCTCCATGTAATCCTCGTTCAGCGGATTATTCATCTCCGCTTCATCTACCGCCCTGTTAGTCGCCAGCGGTCTCGGAAGATTTCCCGGCTCCGACAAATCCTTAATCTTATAAGCAAGCACCGTATCAAACGCCTGGCTTGTGGTGCCTTCTTTCTTAAATCCGTTGGTCGTCGCATTCGCCAGATTGTTCGTCAACACGTCCATCCGGTGCTGCTCATTCAACATGCCTGTGTAGGCGGTGTAGAGACCTTTTAACATCTTTAGTCCTCCCTATATCCAGCCAAAAATTCTACATACTTACCCGTGCCGATCGCCACCGCCGTCATCGGGTCTTCCGCGGTCATGGTGTTAATGCCGGTTTTCGCCGCAATCAAATCTTCCAGTCCGCGAAGCAGACTGCCGCCACCTGTCAAAACAATGCCGCGGTCCGCAATATCCGCTGCCAGCTCCGGGGGCGTTTTCTCCAATACGCTGTGTATCGTCTCCACAATCTGCACCGTGGTCTCATGCAGCGCCTCCTCCGTCTCCTCCGAAGAAACCTTTACGGTTCTCGGAAGACCGGTCACCAGATTACGTCCTCTCACGTCCATGTAGTCCACCTCGGGACGCTTGAACGCGGAGCCTATCTTTATCTTCAAATCCTCTGCCGTCCGTTCACCGATCAACAGATTATGTTTTTTACGCATATAACGCACGATAGCTTCGTCGAAATCATCGCCCGCTATCTTAATGGAAGCGCTGACCACCGTGCCGCCGAGGGAAATCACCGCGATATCGGAAGTACCGCCGCCGATATCCACAATCATGTTTCCACAGGGCTTGGAAATGTCAATGCCTGCGCCGATGGCTGCCGCAATCGGCTCCTCAATGATGGAAACCTCTCTGGCGCCCGCCTGATAAGTCGCATCCTCCACGGCTTTCTTTTCCACTTCGGTCACGCCGCTGGGCACGCAGACTGCAATGCGCGGCTTCCTGAAAGTCTTTTTACCCAGAGCTTTCTGAATAAAATACTTCATCATTTTTTCCGTAACCTGATAGTCGGAGATAACGCCCTGCCGCAAGGGTCTCACCGCCACGATATTACCCGGCGTTCTGCCGAGCATAAGGCGCGCGTCCTCACCGATTGCCTTAATTTTATTCGTGTCCCTGTCAAAAGCGACAACGGAGGGCTCCTTCAATACAACACCCTTACCTCTGATATATACTAAAATACTGGCTGTGCCAAGATCAATACCGATATCCGTAAACTGCATTTACCTTTGAACCCCTTCCCGAGAATATACCGCTTATACATTATACCCTTATTGAAGTGGTTTTTCAAAGGTTTTTCTGATTTTTTTTAAAAAAAGTAAAAAACACCAAAAACAGAACGGTTCCATCCGCTCTGATTTCAGCATCCATGCTCTCTGTTTTATTATCGGACGGCAGAACGAAAATGTTTACCCATAACCACCTTTCTTCTCAAAAATTTTTGTAGCAGATTTTGGAAGCTGTGTTATACTACAGAGTAGCGGATGCCGCTGTGCAAAGGCATTCCTGTAGTGTAATTGCAAGCTCGATTCCTTACACCAGAGCTAAAACATCATAAAAAGGAGTAGAACCAACCATGAAAACACAGGCAGAATTGCAGGCAAAACTCAGAGAAATAGACCACAAGGGCTACAAGGCATACAAAGTTTTAGAGGGAGAATATGATTTCGGTGCATACCGACTGTGGATTGACCACGTGCAGGGCGACCCCTTCGCGTCGCCTTCCCGGGTGCGAATCGTATATCGGAATCAGGGAAATATTCCCGCTTCCTATTTCGAGAGCAGGCACCGCCGGATTGCAGTGGAAGATTATCTGCTGCGCAGTCTGCACCGTTTTTTACGAAACGGGGACGGCAGGGCGGCAAAGGGCTCCGGCAAAAGCGGACTGGTCACGGCTTGCAGAACCGGGCAGGAGGTGCTGGAAACCACTGCCATGCATATCGGTAAAGATGTAATCGAGGCGCGCATCGAAGTCGGCTTTCCCGCGTTTGGGCGCACCATTGCAGCGGGAGAGCTTTCGCAGATTTTATTCCGCCTGCTCCCCGATCTGGCGGGACAGGTTTTCAAAATGAATCCGCGTATGAAGCAGGATTTAGACAAAGTAACCGCGCTGGCGGATGACCAGCAGTTTATCCGTAAGGCATTGCCGGAGCATGACCTCGCCGCTTTTGTAGCGGACGGCTCCGTTCTGCCGAGAGAAAGCGGCGTTTCCCAAAGACCCATGCGGGACGCTGTCGTATTCAAAAGTCCCGATACGCTTGCCGTTACTCTGGAGCTTCCCCACCGCGGACAGGTGCGCGGTATGGGTATCCGCCACGGGATTACAGTTATTGCGGGCGGCGGCTTCCACGGAAAGTCTACCTTATTAAAGGCATTGGAGCGCGGCGTCTACAACCACATTGCCGGGGACGGCAGAGAACTGGTTATCACCGACGAGAGCGCGTTTAAGCTGCGCGCCGAGGAGCACCGCTGCATCCACGAGACGGATATTTCCATGTTTATCAACAATCTTCCGATGAAATCGGACACCACCCGTTTTCAGACAGAGAACGCCAGCGGCAGTACTTCGCAGGCTGCCAATACGGTGGAGGCGCTTGCCAGCGGCAGCACCGTGCTTCTGATTGACGAGGATACTTCCGCCACCAACTTTATGGTGCGCGACGGACGGATGGCACAGCTTGTCTCCGACGAAAAAGAGCCGATCACACCCTTTATCCGCAAAATAAGAAGTCTGTACAACGACCTCGGCATTTCCACGATTCTGGTAGCGGGCAGCTCCGGCGATTATCTGTCGGCGGCAGACACGGTTCTGCAGATGGACTGCTATGAGACAAAGGACGTAACCGCACGGGCGAAGGAGCTTGCGGTAGAACTGACGGAGGAAACCGTCAAAAAGACCGACTGGCTGAAAAAGACCGTCCGCACAAAGCGGATTGAGAAGGCAAAGGTGCACGGCTGGGACACGATAAGTCTTGACAAAAACGAGATTGATTTGCGTTATCTGGAACAGATTGTGGGGGAGAGTCAGACCGCCGCGCTTGCGTACATTTCGCAGTATGTTTTGGAAAAACTTGCCAACGGAAAGAAAACCCTTCCCCAGCTCACGGAAGAAGTTTTCGCCAAGCTGGAGAAGGAGGGGATCCTTGCGCTGACGCCGAAAAATTATGGCGCCGGACCTGCCGCCTATGTGAGACGGCAGGAAATTCTGGCGTGTTTGGCGAGGTATCGGATGCTGTAAATTATTTTGCTTTTTCCAACATCTTCTTGATATACACCCCCGTATAAGACTTCTTGTTTTCCGCGACCTCCTCCGGCGTGCCGGTGGCGACTACGGTGCCGCCACCCTCGCCGCCCTCGGGTCCCATGTCGATGATGTAGTCGGCGGTCTTGATTACGTCAAGGTTGTGTTCGATGACCACCACGGTGTTGCCGCCCTCCGCCAGCTTGTGCAGGATATCCACCAGCTTGTGTACGTCCGCAAAGTGCAGACCTGTGGTGGGCTCGTCCAGAATGTAAATGGTCTTGCCAGTGCTGCGCTTGGACAGCTCCGTCGCCAGTTTAATCCGCTGCGCTTCGCCGCCGGAAAGGGTGGTGGAAGGCTGCCCCAGCTTCACATAGGAGAGCCCCACATCGTTCAGCGTCTCTATCTTTCGGCGGATGGACGGCAGATTCTCAAAAAAGGGAACCGCTTCCTCCACCGTCATATCCAGCACGTCGAAAATACTTTTTCCCTTATACTTTACTTCCAGCGTCTCCCGATTGTAACGTTTACCGCCGCAGACCTCGCAGGGCACATAGACATCAGGCAGGAAATGCATTTCTACTTTGATGATGCCGTCGCCGCCGCACGCCTCACAACGTCCGCCCTTTACATTAAAGCTGAACCGTCCCTTCTTATAGCCTCTCGCTTTCGCATCCGGCGTGCCCGCAAACAAATCGCGTATCTGGTCGAAAACGCCCGTGTATGTCGCGGGGTTGGAGCGGGGCGTTCTGCCGATGGGCGACTGATCAATGTCAATCACCTTGTCGAGCTGGTCGATGCCCAAAATCTCTTTATGCTTTCCGGGAATGCAGCGCGCCCGGTTTAAATCTCTCGCCAGATGCTTGTAAAGAATCTCATTGACAAGAGAGCTTTTCCCTGAACCCGACACACCCGTAACACAGGTCAAAATGCCTGTCGGGAATTTCACATCTATCTTCTTTAAATTATTCTCCTCCGCGCCTATGACCGTAAGCCAGCCCTGCGGTTTCCGGCGCGTCTTCGGCACGGGAATCTGCAGCTTTCCGCTCAGGTACTGTCCCGTCACGGATTCCTCCACCTGCATGATTTCCTCCGCCGTTCCCTGTGCGACCACCTCACCGCCGCGGCTGCCCGCGCCCGGTCCGATATCCACGATGTGATCCGCCGCCAGCATGGTATCCTCGTCATGCTCCACCACAAGCAGCGTATTTCCCATATCCCGCAGATTTTTTAATGCCGCAATTAACTTGTCATTGTCCCGCTGGTGCAGACCGATGCTCGGCTCGTCCAAAATATAGCAGACGCCAACCAGCCCCGAACCAATCTGGGTAGCAAGACGAATCCGCTGGGACTCGCCGCCGGAGAGAGAGCCTGTCGCCCGGGACAGGGAGAGATATTCCAGTCCCACTTCCATCAGGAAACCGACGCGCGCGCGAATTTCCTTTAAAATACGTTTGCCAATCAGCTCCTGCTGTTTCGTAAGCTGCATATCCCCGATAAAAGCATGGAGCTTCGCGATAGATATGGATGTAATTTCGTATATATTCTTATCACATACTGTCACCGCAAGAGACTCCTTTTTCAAACGCATCCCCTTACATTCTTTACAGGGAATGATGCGCATAAAGCTCTCGTACTCCTGCTTGCTCCACTCAGAGCCGGTCTCGCGGTAACGGCGCTCCACGTTTTTAATCAGTCCTTCAAAGGCAACCGGGTAGACGCCGCTTCCCCGCTGTCCTTCGTAATGCACGTTGACCTGCTTGTCCGTGCCGTATATGATAATGTCCTGTATTTTTTCGGGAAGCTCCCCGAAAGGCGTTTTCAGACTGAATTTAAATTCCTTCGCAAGCGCCTGCAAAATCGCGTTGGTAAAGCTCCCCTCCGAACCGCTGGACTGCCAGCCCAGAACCGTAATCGCGCCGTCCTCCAGGCTCACGCTCTTGTCGGGAATCATTAAATCCACGTCAAATTCCATCTTATAGCCAAGACCGAAGCAGCTCGGACACGCGCCAAACGGATTATTGAAGGAAAAGCTCCTCGGCTCGATCTCGCTGATGCTGATGCCGCAGTCCGGACAGGCAAAGCTCTGGCTGAACTGAATGGGTTCCCCATCGATAACGTCCAAAGTCATCAGACCCTCTGCCAGCGCAAAAACATTCTCCACGGAATCCGTCAGACGACGCTCGATACCGCCTTTCACCACAAGACGGTCCACCACGATTTCAATATTATGCTTGATATTTTTCTCGACCTTGAAATCCTCGGATTCCTCCGTCAGGTCATACAGATTTCCGTCCACGCGCACCCGCACATAGCCACTTCGTCTGGCGCGCTCAAAGACTTTCGCATGTTCACCCTTTCGTCCCCGCACTACAGGCGCAAGAAGCTGAATTTTCGTGCCCTCCGGCAGCGCCATCACCTGATCTACAATCTGGTCTACCGTCTGTTTTTTAATCTCCTTGCCGCAGTTCGGGCAGTGTGGAATGCCGATGCGGGCATAAAGCAGACGAAAATAATCGTAAATCTCCGTCACCGTACCGACTGTGGAACGTGGGTTCCTGTTCGTAGATTTCTGGTCAATGGAAATCGCCGGGGAAAGTCCTTCAATCCGCTCCACATCCGGCTTCTCCATCTGCCCTAGGAACTGTCTCGCGTAAGAAGAGAGCGATTCCATATAGCGCCGCTGCCCCTCCGCGTAAATCGTGTCGAAGGCAAGCGAAGACTTACCTGACCCCGAAAGCCCCGTCAGCACCACAAACTCATTGCGGGGAATATCTAAATCAATTCCTTTTAAATTATGCTCGTTCGCACCCCGAATTTTGATATAATCGCGGGGACGCATTTTCATGTTTTCAGACATTTTCTTATCCTCTTCATTCATTTTGTATATTATCTCTCAGACAGGCGAATGTATCTTTTGCAGGGTATTTATTTATCAAAATCCCTCAACTTTGTTTTCAGTTCCACCATCCGGTCACGCAGCTCCGCGGCAGCCTCGAAATTCAAATCCGCGGCAGCCCGTTTCATCTGCTTCTCCACTTCCTTGACCAATTTTTCCAGTTCCTCCCGGCTCATGGACTCAGGATCTTTCTCAAAACGCTGTTCTTCCTTCGCAATGGTCTTGGAAATGCTGATCAGGTCGCGGACCGCCTTCTGAATGGTTGTCGGCGTGATACCGTGCTCGTCATTGTAAGCCTGCTGGATTTTCCGGCGGCGGTTTGTCTCCGTAATGGCGGTATTCATGGAATCCGTCATGTCGTCCGCATACATGATGACATGCCCTTTTGCGTTTCTCGCCGCCCGTCCGATGGTCTGAATCAGAGAAGTGGCGGAGCGCAGGAAGCCTTCTTTGTCAGCGTCCAGTATTGCCACAAGCTGAATTTCCGGTATGTCAAGACCTTCCCGCAAGAGGTTAATACCCACCAGCACGTCAAACACGTCAAGGCGCATATCTCGGATAATCTCAGCTCGTTCCAGCGTGTCAATGTCAGAGTGCAGATACTTGACCCGGATGCCCACATCATTCATATATGCCGTCAAATCCTCCGCCATCCGCTTGGTAAGCGTGGTCACCAGCACCTTGCCTTTGTCCTCCACCACCCGATTGATTTCTGAAATCAAATCGTCAATCTGCCCTTCCACCGGGCGCACATCCACCTCCGGGTCAAGCAGCCCCGTGGGGCGTATGATCTGCTCTGTACGGAACAGCTCGTGCGCCGCTTCATAGTCCGAGGGCGTTGCCGAGACGAAAAGCATCTGGTCAATGTGGCTCTCAAATTCTTCGAAACAAAGCGGTCTATTATCCAGCGCCGAGGGCAGGCGGAAGCCGTAATCCACCAGCGTATTCTTGCGGGACCTGTCCCCCGCAAACATCCCGCGTATCTGCGGAATCGTCATATGCGATTCGTCTATAATTATCAAAAAATCGTCTTTAAAATAATCCAGCAGCGTAAATGGCGGTTCTCCCTCCGCCATGCCGTTCAAATGCCTGGAGTAATTTTCAATTCCGGAGCAGAAGCCCGTCTCGCGCAGCATTTCCACATCAAAATTCGTGCGCTCCGAAATACGCTGTGCCTCCAGAAGCATGTCCTCGCTCTTAAAATATTTCACCCGCTCATCCAATTCCTGTTCAATCACCTTGCAGGCGGCAGTAATCTTCTCCTGCGGCACAACATAGTGCGATGCTGGAAAAATCATCACATGCTCCAAAACCGCGTGCACCTGTCCCGTCAGCGGATCCGCTTCCGTAATCCGGTCTATTTCGTCCCCGAAAAACTCCACCCGTATCAAATAATCGCCGCCCTGCGCCGGACAGATTTCCAGCACGTCACCGCGCACCCGGAAGCAGCAGCGGTCCAAGTCCATGTCATTTCGATTATACTGCATCTCAATCAATCCGCGAATCACCTCATCCCGGTCCTTCGTCATACCGGGACGCAGAGACATACTCATGCCCGCGTATTCCTCTGGGCTTCCCAGACCGTAAATGCAGGAAACACTGGCAATCACCACCACATCCCGCCGTTCCGTCAGCGATGCCGTCGCGGAGAGCCGCAGCTTGTCAATCTCGTCATTGATGGAAGAGTCCTTCGCAATGTAAGTGTCTGTAGAAGGCACATAGGCTTCCGGCTGGTAATAGTCGTAGTAGGACACAAAATATTCTACCGCGTTTTCCGGAAAAAACTCTTTAAACTCACCATAAAGCTGCCCCGCCAGTGTCTTGTTATGCGCAATCACCAGCGTCGGCTTGCCTAGCGCCTGTATGATATTCGCCATCGTAAACGTCTTGCCGGAGCCCGTCACGCCAAGAAGCGTCTGAAACTGATTCCCTTTTTTAAATCCCTCCACCAGAGCTTCTATCGCGGCGGGCTGGTCACCAGTGGGGGCGTATTCCGAAACTAATTTAAAATGATCCATAATGATTCCTCTGTCTGTCAGCGTTTATTGCTTTCACGTATCACTATACCAGAAATCTTTTTAAAAGTATAGAGCAAAATCGAACTTTTGTTCTTTTTCTCCCTTACCTCCTATTGGCAATCTCATTTTTCCTCATGTAAAATAGACAGGATAAAATGGCGTATTGTTTATTTTTTTACAACAAAACGACATTTATAGTAGAAAGGAGACTTTACAAATGAGAAAACATGCAAAACTACCAAACGGCTTCGGCTGCATCAAAAAACTGAGCGGTAACCGCAAAAGACCCTACGCCGCCTACCCGACCTCACAAATCGGCGGCGCCGCCCCATATCTTTGTCCGATTCGTGCCATCGGCTACTACGAGGACTGGTATTCCGCCTACAACGCTATTGTAGAGTTCAATAACAGCCTGCAGTCCGGCAGCATTTCCGCAGCCACCTTCACCGATATCTATCACGCCTTCTTTAACGCCAAATTCGTCGAGAGCAAAAAACAGCTCTCCGACCGCAGCCGCATGGACTACGCGTCCGCTTACAAAAATGTCCCCTCCCTTCACGAAATGAGTTTTTGCGCCATCCGCAAACATCACATGCAAAAGGCTCTGGACGAATGCACGCTCGGGTATTCCAGTCTTTCCAATATTAAGAAACTGTACAGTCAGATGTATCCTAATCTCCCGAAATAATTATACACAGGTTGAAGCTAAAAGAGGTCTAAAC